>CAWAJP010000015.1:0-103832 GCA_963782455.1 uncultured Methanosarcinales archaeon | reverse complement strand
CTGCCATATGGACGATTTTCGGTAACTGCAGCAGCTGTGGAGATACTTGCGTAAAGCAATTCGCCGTTTGCGTAGTGAAGTATAATATCCTTGGGCTTTATTTCGGTGAGTCTCTCCCAATGAGGAATGAGTCGATTGCTATCAGCTTTTGCAGGTGCACAAAGGACACCATCTTTGCGCTCGTTCTTGATCGAGTCTCCTTGATTAACCCACCAAATATTTCTTTGAAAACCTGGATTTAGAATTAGAAGATCTCCAAGCTTTTTGTCGTCAAAAAGTGCTTCGGCTATTTCATTTATGTGATGATTTTTCCGCCACGGAGTAGACTTCCAGTCGCCGAATTTATCAGCAATTTTTTCAAGAGACTTTTCGTATGATATCCGCAAATCACCACCCAACGGTTTTGCCAGCTCAATCGGTAATTTATATATTTTTATATTAAATTTATCTTCGCCTTTGGCAAAATCGAATGACTCAAATCTATTATACAAGGTGGCTTGATCTGAAAGAAGAGCCATCTCTACATTTGCACTGCTAAATCCCAATACCAACCAATGCCCAAAATTAAGATGGAGGGATTTTCCGCCTGATGGATAAGTAACTGCAAAACGTTCATCATTAGGCTCTTTGATTCCAAGACGATCAAGTGTCTCTCTCAATAGATCAAATGCCCATTTAGCTTCGTCACTGTCTCTGAAAATTTTATAGATATCAATTGTATCAGAAAGTGCATAAATTTCATCGACATTTTCTTTGGCTAGTTCGATTAGGGTCTTCCTCCAGCCTGGTTTATTTATTCTCCTTGGTGCACAATCCTCCCATTCAACCGGAATTCTATGCCCATGCCGAACGCCACCTACAAAATAGTAAGGTCCTGTGACAGTGCCAATTCCGAGCACTTCCGTGGTGCCCTTATTGGCTATTATCCTATCTCCTTCCTTTATATGAGCAAATTTCCAAACCTGCTCGACCCCTACCTTATTCCAATCAGGGTGTTCTTTAAGGAGATCATCACGCTTAACCGTAAATTGAGATCTGCTAAGCATGGATACATCTCCAATCTCGTCCCATCCGATAGCTATGAATCCTCCTTCACGACAGGCATCCCAATTCCATGCATTTTCTCCAGGAGCAATCTTCCAATATTTTGCATCGGATAGGGAATGATTTTTGATGGCCACTAACCAATGTGAGAACTCATCAAAGAGATCTACTGTGAGCATACTCTTTTTTGCTAGAGACTGGAAGTCTTCTGCTACATCTACCATAAAGGAAAGCGCAGTTTTATTGGCCCGTGGGTACTCGCTAAGGCTTTGTTGGTAGGACTTATTTGTGAAGTAATTGAGAACTTGCCGAGACTTGTTGTTTATCAGAATAAATTTATCCGGATTTAGTGCATTTAGAATAGGCGTCAGAGTACCAGTTTGGAATCCTTTTGAATATGGAGAATCTGAGAACTCTTTACAAGCCTCATAAAGTTGATCGGGATGTTCATCACAACGATGAACGAAACCTAGAATAGCATCGGCGACCTCTGCCCATCCATCCTTTCTCCATCCGGCGGCTTCAAATTTTATCTTCACGTCGCTAGAAAAAGCAGGAGCTATCGATATCCAATAGCCGTTTTCTCTATTTGATGGAGTATCTGAATAGGGTAGAAGCTTTGCAAGGATCTCATTTGTAACATTTTCTCCTTGATTGAATTTGATTTTTATGTTTTCAATGTTCTTTCTTGATTCTTCATGAGCCTTCTCATAATAAGCTGAATGCTTCTCTCCTTCAGATGTTAGTAAATAGGATTTGACAAAATCCTGAAATAAGCTCAACAATTCGTTTCGTTTTTCGGTCGTAATAATGGTTTCTTTTTCATTATCAATTGATTGATCCGAATGCTTGCTCCAATTTTTGATTTCCGGATTCAATTGCTTAAGAAGCTTAATATCGATTTTATCCGGATTGGTCTTTAAGAGATCCAGTCCCTGCTCGGTTATGTGAAAAATGCCTCGACTTGAATTTCCAATAAGTCCTGCTCTCCTCAAGTGAACAATAGCCCAGGCTACACGATTACTAAATCGGGCCTGCTTTCCGCTAGGAAGCATCTCTTCTTTCTCACTATCAGAAATTTTGAATTGAATTGCAAGCGAGTCTTTAATCCCGGCATGATTATGCTCGGACTCATCACTTGCTATCTTCAGAAGGGGTAGCATCATGCTTTGGAAGCCTGGAATTGCCATCAGTTACACCTGAACTCAACCTTATTATTTCAAATCTCGTATTCTGTCACGAGCTCTTTAAGCACGATTTTCTTGTTCTGTGAGCCGTAATGGACACGATTGTTCGGGACCTCATGAAGCTCATAACAAAGACACAAAGACAAAGGATTCACAGAAAGAACGCCAAAATCAAAAGTTGGATTTCATATCTTTTCATAACCCCATCTCTTTCCTCTCGGATCGATAAATTCATAATGCTCCTCGAATGAATGCCCATAATTGCAGAGGTGTACCTGAATTGAAGATAATCGGTCTTGCCGATCCTGAAGTAGAATCCAGTCTGCGCGATGCCGGTATTGGCATGTCCGTCGCAGAAGCGCGTTCCATTGCCGAGGTTCTGGGCCGCGACCCCAGCCTCACCGAGTTATACTGCTATGATGCCATGTGGTCGGAGCACTGCTCCTACAAGAGCTCCCGCGCCACACTGAAAGAATTCCTTCCTACCGACGGCCCCAACGTGGTCATGGGCCCGGTCGAGGACTCCGGGATAGTTGCTATCGATGACAACTGGTGCGTCGTAATATCCCACGAGAGCCACAACCACCCCAGCCAGATCCTGCCCAACGAAGGAGCAGCGACAGGCATCGGTGGAATCGTCCGCGACGTGAACTGCATGGGCGCGACGGTTGTGGCAACAGCCGATCCGCTCCGCTTTGGCGACCCCTACGGCCCTAAAGCCAGCAAGGTGCGCTGGGTGGCGGAGGGCGTGGTGGACGGAATCTGGCAGTACGGCAACGCTCTGGGCGTGCCCAACCTGGGCGGCGACATCGTCTTCAACGGGAGCTTCGACGACAACTGCCTGGTGAACGTCGTCTCCCTGGGCATTGTCCGCCGCGACCAGATCATCCGCTCGCGTGCGCCTCCACTGGCGGGGGAGGGAGGATACGATGTGATCCTCATCGGCAAGCCGACCGACTCATCGGGTCTGGGGGGCGTCACCTTCGCCTCTGAAGCCCTGCGAGAAGAAGACGAGGAGACCAACCGCGGCGCTGTGCAGATCCCCGACCCCTTCCTCAAGAATGTTCTCTTCAAGGCCAACGACGATCTCTTCCAATTGGTCCGCGAGTCGGGCATCGAGATCGGCTTCAAGGACCTGGGCGGCGGCGGCTTCACCTGCGCCACATCCGAGATGGGCGCTGCAGGCGGCTTTGGCATGGAGATCAACCTGGACGACATGCACAAAGCCGGCGACTTCCCTCCCGAGGTGCTGAGCATAGCCGAGACCCAGGAGCGTTTCCTGATCGTCTCGCCGCCAGAGCTACGCGAGAAGATACTCAAGATCTACAACGAGGACTGGGACCTGCCCAACGTCTACGAGGGCGCAAGAGCCAGCGTTGTGGGCAAGATAAACACCGGTGACAGATTCACAGTCCGGCATAAGGGCGAGGTCGTCTGCGACGTGCCCATTCAGCACTTGACTGCAGGCATCCGCTACCAGCGTTCTGAACAGGAGCGCATCTATAGCGAGGCCGAGCCGGAATTCGATGAGCCGGCAGACTACAACGAGGTCCTCCTCAAGATTCTGCACTCCCCCAACATCGCCTCCCGGGAGCACGTCTACAGATACTACGATACAGAGGTCATGGGAAGCGCCGTGATCCGGCCTGGAGAGGCAGACGCCGGACTGATCGCTCCTGTCCGGGGAGAGAAGTTCGGCGTGGCATTGGCAGTGGACTCCAATCCCTTCTACGGCAGAATCAGTCCCTACTGGGGAGGGGCTACAGCCGTGGCAGAAGCCATGCGAAACGTGGCCGCCATCGGCGCAACGCCGTCGACTCTGACCGATTGTCTGAACTATGGCAACCCGGAGAAGCCCGAAGCCTTCTGGGAGTTCCGGGAGGGTGTGAAGGGCCTTGCCGAATCCTGCAAGAATATTTATCTGAAAGGCTATGGAGACCAGCAGCTGCCCGTGCCAATCGTCTCTGGCAATGTGAGCTTCTACAATGAATCGCCCCAGGGCTCGGTGGACCCATCACCCGTGGTCGCCTGTGTGGGCATCATGAAGGACTTCAGCAAAGCTATCACCATGGAGCTGAAGGCTCCCGGCGACAAGCTTTACCTGATCGGGCCGAGGTTTGACGAGCTGGGCGGGTCCGAGTACTACAAAACCATTTGTGGTGTCAATGGAGCAAATGTTCCTATCGTCAGGTTCGATCTGGAGAGGAGCATGATATATGCCGTAATCGACGCCATAGACGAGGGCCTTCTCGCAGCCGCGCACGACATCTCCAATGGAGGACTGGCGGCAACATTGATGGAGATGGCACTGACGAGACCCGCAAGGTTCGGATTCGATCTGGATCTGGACTGTCTCCCGTCCGGAGACCTCGGTATGAGAACCGACAAATTGCTCTTCACTGAGTCCTCTGGTTTTGTCCTGGAGGCGAAATCCGGAAAGGAGCCAAGGCTCGAGGAACTTCTGAGGAACTATGGCCTGGAGCCGATGCAGATCGGCCAGGTAACAAATAAGAGACGGATTAAAATGTCAAGATCAGGCGAGACTGTGGCCGACCTGGACCTGGATGAGGCAAGAGCAGCTTGGACCACAGGTCTTGTGGAGGCGATGAGATGAAGATCGCGGTTTTGCAGTTCCCGGGTACGAACTGCGAGTTTGAGACTCTGGTGGCTGTGAAGTCTGTCGGAATGGAGGGAGAGCTCTTCCGCTGGAACCGGCCTGCTGGTGAACTATCCAGCTTTGACGGTTTCGTCATTCCTGGTGGCTTCTCCTATCAAGACCGGGTGCGGGCAGGCGTGATTGCCTCCAAAGAGCCGGTCATGAATGCTCTCAAGGAGGAGGCTGTAAAGGGCAAGCCCATCATCGGCATCTGCAACGGATTCCAGATCCTGGTGGAGGCCGGTCTCCTGCCCGGTTCTGGAAACGTGGATATGGCTCTGGCCCAGAATGTGATGGTCTCCAAGGGAAATATCGTTCGACGGGGTTACTACTGCGACTGGGTCTACCTGAGGCACGATGCCTCTTCCAGGAGGTGCAGCGGCTCCTTCTTGATCGAGATGGGTGCTCTCCTAAAGATCCCCATCGCCCACGGCGAGGGAAATCTGGTGACAAAGTCTCCCTGTCTTTTGAAAGAGCTGAACGATCAGGAACAGGTTGTCTTCCGCTACTGCGATAAGAACGGCAGGGCCATAAATGAGTTCCCGGTGAATGTGAACGGCAGCACTGAGAGCATCGCCGCCATCTGCAATCCAGAAGGAAATGTTCTCGGAATGATGCCTCATCCTGAGAGGTCGTTCTTCGCCTGGCAGCTTCCCTCCTTCGATCCGAGAAAGCAAAGGCCTGATGAGCCTGGACCGGGAAGACGGGTCTTCGAGTCTATGAAGCGCTACATTGAGGTGAATCCATGTTAATGGAATCGGATTGCGAGTGTCAGGACGGGGATGTCGACGCAAGTGCAGAAGCGGAAGTCGATGCTGGTGTCGCTGCGGGTACAGATGCGGGTGCTGGCTTTGATGCCGGTGATGCTGTTTCAGGCTGCACGAATCAGACGATCAATCTGCGGGTCTGGTTGAAGATCCCGGATGCAGAAGCGGCCACTGTGAAGAACACTCTGGTCCGGCGTCTGGGCTATGGCAATGTTCTGGAAGATGTGAAGAAAGAGCGTCTTTTCAGCATAGAGGTCGATTCCGGTGACCCTGAGGAACTGGCCAGGAACTTTGCCAGAGAGCTGGTCAATGAGAACAAGGAGAGCCACAAGGTTCTAATTAACTGTCTGGAGTTCGAGGAGGGCTATGTGCCGGTGAAGGTCGCCCTGCATATCGAGGACGGCGAGGCCATCTCCACCCGGGAGCGTTTGCGAAATCGCCTGGGATTCAAGAATGTGGTGGATGTGAGGAAAGCGACTGTCTGGAAACTTTACTTCAGCCTCCTCCGTCCGGAAGCCGAGATGAATGCGAGAGAGATAGCGGAAAAGTTGCTCATCAATCCGCACAAAGATACATACGAAATTTTGCTGAGCCCATAAGCAGCGCTGGTTATGATAAGGTGGAGAAGAGGGTCATAGGCCCTCACCTATCTCTTTTGAGAAAGAATATGACCTCGTTCAGATCATCAGATACAGCACAAGCATTGAACCGTCTTTTTGCACATCAACCGGCCTTCTCCAGAGGTAGCGATGCATTCCCTCCGATTGCATTCTCAGTTGCTGCCTTCACTTATGGCCGGCTTTGCATCCTCCGCAACTGTGATCTCGCCGGATCTGCTGCCAGTAATGCTGCAGTAGGCAGTCGCTTTGAGGACATCTCCCTTGGTGGCGTTGATGGGATAGTCGTAGCTGAATGTGGGCGAAGCGGGCTGGCTCTTGTATTCTTTGGTCAAGATTTGCGTACCGTTCTTCTCGACGGCAATCTTCATGACATAGTGGCCGCTTGGATTGGACACCATGTGGGTCGTTGTTACATTTAGGGTCTGATTCTGGCTGTCGTAATCGAGACTCACCTTCGCAGGGGAATGTGCAGTGGCAGGCAATGCCAGTATGACAATTAGCATCACTGCCGCAAACGCTCTAATTTTAGCGGACCAGAAAGGCGAAGACTTTGTGTTAATTGATTTCATATCCTTATGCAGCATGCAAAGAGCACTCTTTTGACAACGGGAAATAACTGCTGTTAATCAGGACCGGATCTTATAATAAGTTTAGCCGTGAAGAAATTTGGACTGGATTGGTGTGAAGCATGTTTGAAATAACAATTGTGGAAGAAAAGCCCCAGCTCGTGGCTGGGATGAGACGGAGAGGGCATTACAAAGAGATCGCAAAGATGCTGCCCGCTCTGTTTGAATACGTCATGAGCCAGGGAGCCGTAATTGCCGGGCCGCCCCTCTATCTCTGGCATGAGAAGAGCGTTGAAGATGCTATGAAAGCCGATGAGGAGGGCAATGCCGACATTGAGGTCTGCGTTCCCATTGCCGAAAAGATTCAAGAGACGGATGAGGTTAAGTGCTATGAGCTATCCGGCGGAAAGATGGGCAAGATCATTCATAAGGGCCCGTACGAGGCAAGCGGGCCGGTTTACGAGAGGCTCTTTGCCTGGCTTGAAGAGAATGGCCATAAGCTCGCCGGGCCCATAAGAGAGGCTTACCTGAACGACCCCAGAGAAGTCTCTCCGGAGGAGATCCTCACCATCATATATGCACCCATCAGCTAGTGGTTTTGTGAGCAGCAATCTCGAACTTTCTCACTCGTTTTCATCTGAGTTCATTGTCTCAATTAATGGTCTAACAGACGGCTGATAGGAGTTGGGCCTAACAGGATAGAGGGAAAGGGTTTTCGTGCGCATGCGGGCAGGTGGCGCGGCATGCTGGCACAGCACCCAGGATCTCAATTCTGCACTAATTCGTTTCATCGCGACTATCTGCGCCAGATCTAACTTGAAATATATATTGTATTGATAATTAATTTTTAAAAAATAAATATATGTTTTAAAGAATTTATAAACTTTAAACTGGGTTTAAGAATTTTTTCGATTTTTGTTAGCCTTCGAAACCAATAATACATGAGAAAAAATGGTGTACGTCCATTTTAAAACATTCGAATATAAAATTAATATTTTTTAGGTAATAATATGATTGCTGGCAATAGATCAGTTAAGTATTTAATTGTTGCTCGATATTGGCAATATTGCTTACATGTTACAAATTCCTATCGAGCTTATACGGATACCTCGTTATCAAGGAGAGATCGAAGATGATGAAGAGAAGTAAATATGTGATTATTTCACAAATATTGAAAATATGCGAAGGCGGGGCCAACAAAACGAGAATTGTGTATCAGGCAAATCTAAACTTCAGAACTGTACTTCCTTATCTTGATTTGCTGATAAAAAACGGCCTATTAGAGGTCACGCAAGGAAAGAGTATATTATATAAAACAACTGATAAAGGAATAAGTTTGCAGGATGATTTCGAGCGGATCAATTCTAACTTTATCGATCGTGAAGATGCGGATCAATGTTTACAATCGATGATGTCGAATCATTGATCATATAATAAAAATGGAAATATCTCCATTTAACACCAGAATTATGAATCATGTAACTCTATGATAGTTCTCGCCAATTAATTCCACTGGGTATTATGATAAGGAAGATCCAATTTGCCAGGGAATTGGAAATCTAAAAGCGTTAGGAACCGCATTTTGGTATATCGATCGTTTTCGATCATCTTTCGATATGCGAAAAGAGGCCCGCTAAAGACAGGAAAACAATAGTAGCCTTTGTCGGCAATTTGCAGTTGGTGGGGTGGCCATCATTAATTCCTCGAAGCTTTGAGGAAGGTTCTCCACCACAAGATTAGCGCTCTCCTCGATGTCAGCCATTTTTGATCTTATCAGTTCCGCCCTGAGGTTTCTATTTCTCGCCATTCTATGCCTCTGCTTCAGATGATGGTTCTATTCCCTGGTAATCGTAATACCCACGCTTGAAGGATTCAAACTCTTTAATCGTCTCATAAGCTTTGTCGTACATAAAGGCGGTATCATCCTCGTACAGGACCTTGCTCTTCAAGACCTGCATGCGTATCGGAAGAGGAAGCTGCTGGAAGATCTTGATGTCATAGATATCATCAAATAGATCTGATAAGACTTTGAGGCGGAATTCGGAGGTGTCAGCATCATCGTAGTACACGCTGATATCGATGTCTGAATCCTCTTTCATACGGCCTTCGCAAGCTGAGCCGTAGAGGATGATAAATCTGACCTTGTCGCCGCCAAGACCGATAATCTTCTGGACGGCCCTATCAATTTTTTGGGCTAGATTGGACGGTATAATGGATCCCTCTGCAGGTCGTATTCCTTGACGATCTCCTCGATTGCCATGCCGCCTGCGAGTGAACCGAGAATTGTCTCCAGTAGGACACGGGTACCTTTATTATCGGCTTTCCATGCCTCACCGCCGGATCGATTACTATTCTATCACCATACATTCGAAAGCCCTCTGATCATTATCCTTATGGCATTCTCAGCATAAATCCTAGAATCTGCCTGTCACCGCGGGAAAATCAGAGTTTGCCCTTGAGCAACTGGTAAACGATATAGACCACAAATATGAATATCGCCACTCCAGCAAGGTACCACAGGTTCTCCAACCGGCAATGACGATTATGATCGCCTGAACCAGCAGAAGCAGGTTCTTAATACTGCTATCGTTTGCCATGTCTCATATATGTCATCTTGCAATAAAATCGTTTCGACAGAGAAATCGCAAGAAACTATAACGATTAAGGGTAACAATCTGCAAGTGGGCCGATGGGGACCGCTATTGATATTCAGACCCAGAGGTTGGCCTTAAACCTACCTTCTGGAAGATGAATGAATCCCTCCAGGCGATCACCGGGATCGGTTCTATGGTCGCAACGAGAAGACCATTGCCCTTCCACGCCTTTCCACAGAAATCTTGTCCTCGCGAGCCAACCAGCCCAGTGCACCATAGACTAATTCTCGCCTTAAGCCTGTTGCTTTCACGATATCACCTATTATGCTGGGACCATCCTCATTGAGTGCTTCCCAGACGATTCCAGCATCTACGCCAAATACCGCTTCTACCGTTGGTTCGGTCATCTATGTATACGCCTCTGTTATGCACATACTTCCTTTGGGATATAATAAGATAACTATGCCATATAACAGATTGAAAATGCTTCGGATCTTTCGTGCCGAGAATCCTCAATAATAGGTAGTGTTAGATTTCATTAGTACTAATGGTATTTTGTGAGATCATATGACATACACAAAAATTTTGCCACATATAACTGTATTCGCCTTATGCTTGCTAATTATATAGCATTGCTAGCTGGAATGAACTGGGAGCCATTCCAAAAGAACTGGGCAAAAATCGTGGACTGTGCACAGTCAAAATCGTCCTTTAGAGTCCTTTCAAGACAAAACTCGACATATCCAGTCGTGCCAATTCCTACTGCTGCAGCCACGCAGTCTCCCGCTGCAACCATGGATGATTCTATTGCCACAATAGTATCGCAAGGCATGCGAGGCTTTCAGGTATTCCTCGATGGAAATTATATCGGTATGGAGGGGACGGTGGAGATCCGCTCGATGCAAGAAAGCGTTTATCCGGCTATTAACGCTTTCTCAGGTATTGCGTATCGATGTACGATGGCTTGGTCCCATCTGTAAGCTGGCGAGGGAGTCACCTTCAACTGAAGATAATCTACCAACCAAAGGCTATTAATATCCTATTAGATATGTGGCTAGACTCATTGTAGGACCATGTATGGGATGGATAGTACCATACACGATTAGACTTATGGCCCAATAAGAGGTGATGAACCAAAATTAGTCAACGATCCAGGTTGTCGCATACGGCTAATTTACGTCCGACGATAAGGAAATAATAAAGCTTGAGACGCTTCAAAGAAAAAGGAAGCAATCGGATAGACATAAGACCCCTACCTGCACGAATTTGCACGGTAATTTTTGTCGGGTGATCGCACAGGCTGCAATGTTGCTGCTTAAAAGGTGACCTGATATGGTAGATATGGCGGGTTTATTCATAGCGGTAATGGAAATGGTTGTTGCCGCGGTTTCAATCGCGTTGGTATCAATGGCCGTTTTAACCATCATTAAACCCATAATGAAATTTTAGCATACATTGAGATTTAGGTGGCTTTATTTTCCCTGAATCCCAAGGTAGGATGGATTGTATCATGGACAATAGGTAGTGCAGAATGAAAAGGAGGTGAAAAAATGGACATAATGACCCAGATCTTTGCAGTTATAATATTCGGGGCACTGGTTGTTCTGTTACCATGGGGACTGAATAAATGGTCCGATACCCGTTCAGGAGTGAGATAGTAGGACAAAAATCTTAATTTTTTTAAAATAGATTTTAATAGAATCAGATACAAATTATATCACTTGGCCAATCTCAGAACAACTTTGCTAGGAGAAGCCTAACCAATAGAGTTTCTATAGGAATTTTACCTTTCGGGCTAACTATATATGATGGTGAAATGGATAATCATCCCAATTGTAAAATGGTATATTGGTGAATATGATGGTATTAACAAATGTACGAAAAGGTAAAACTATCAGGGATATCGTAAAAGAAGAAATAAGCCATATACCCAGGGGAAACGTCGCCCAAAATGAGCTGAGGATGCTATACTGGCCACTTCGAATGCATAGTCTCGGCAAAAAGGCCACAACGCATAAGACAAAAAAAGAAATTCTGATTGAGGCTATAGATGCGACTAAAACCAGCTATCCGGATTTTGTGGCTAAATACGATGAGAAATTTTTTGATGAATCTTGAGCAACATTAGACCTGATGGATCGCGGTATGATCAGCGCATTCCCTCGATCCTCGCCCGCTCCCCCTCGGAGTGCACCACCACTCCCGAGTGCACCTTCTGCATCATGCGGTGCTCGGGCAGGAAGCGCACCGTCTCGCCCACATCCGGCCTCTTGCCCTGAAAGATCGAGCCCTCAAAGGCCAGAACCATTGCCAGACCTATGTCCTCAGGCGCAGGCAGACCCTGCTGAGATTCAATAACGCTATTTAGCATACTCTACGTTTTCCATTCCGCTGAATTCTCTATCTCCCGTCAAAAATTTTATTCCCAGCTTTCTGGAATAAGAATAACCAAGGGCATCCACCAGGGAAAGCTTCTTTCCGGTCCTATTTTCAGACAATCTGAACCTGGACGCATTTATGTAATCAGTGTCATTTGTAAGCATGACATCGATCTTAGCTCGCTCTTACGGACAACATGACCCATCGCTGCCTCATCGGGTCCAAAATCCCTGAAAAGAGCGTATGCCAACTCAAGAATATTAAATTCTGTAGAGACCAATTCCACGTCAGAATAGCTCTTTTAGTTGGGATTTCCCTTGAGAAGCTCGATGAGGGTGTAAGTATCCGCAAATAGTCTAACCATTGGTCTCTCTTTGCTCATCCTTTAGAGATTGAGGGTCGATCTTCCATTTTTTTAAGAGCCCGAAGAGGCTCCTTTTCTTCAATTCAATGTCCACCTCTTCTCCTTCAATCAGATCCAACTTATCAAGGGGCTTCAAGACATTGTTTTCATATCTCGCCTTCACAATCATCCCCTCACCGATATCAAATAGCCTTGCACGTTTATATATTTAGCCCTGAATTTCGATGCATCGACAAAAGTTTTTCAAATCCTCATGTAATCAAGAAGTAAACGCTCATTTTCCAAGCTCCTACCACACCTTCAAGTCAATCCCCTCGATCCTCACCATTGCCCCCTCCGAGTGCACCACCACTCCCGAGTGAACCTTCTGCATCATGCAGTGCTCGGGCAGGAATCGCACCGTCTCGCCCACTTCTGGCCTCTTGCCCCGGCTTACTCGTGCCCTCAAAGGCCAGGACCATTGCGAGGCCGATGTCCTCCGGCGCAGGAAGCCCCTTTAGCAGATGCACCGGCCCCACCAGATGAACGGTGACGACTCCACGGTCTGATTTGAGAACTCTGGCAAAATGAGTGATGGGGCAGCCCAGAGGCCGGTAGCGGAAGACGTCGCCCTCTTTCAGTCGCGCCTCCGGGTTGAAGGGATGCAGGTCCTCCCGGCAGGAGGGCTCGCCCGGCAGCGGGGCCAGGGCGAAGCCAGCGTGCAGGCCATCCAGAACTCCGATGATCTCCTCATGGCTTTCCGGGCAGGCCAGCAGCTCTGCAATCTGCTCCGCCCGGCCCTTGAACCTTTCCTGTTTCAGAATGGTGCACCTGTCCAGGCCTGCCACGTCCACCAGGGCAGCGGCGAACTCCCGGCAGCTAGAAAGACCGCACTCCCCGCAATTGTATCCCGGCAGGAGCTTCTCAATCGGCAACATGTTTTTTTCTATCTCCTCAACTTTGCTCCAGCTCTATTCCTGGGCTCTCACAGAGACGTTCAAACCTGTTTCCGAGATAATCGTAGTCCTCCGTCCGTTCGTCCTCTGTGCGCTCTGCGCCTCTGTGGTTATATTCCGTAACCATAGATTTCATCCTCACTCGCCGGTGTACTCCATGAAGCCGTCCAGATGGCGCAGCATGCCCCGGTGGTGCTCCTTGGCGACCCTCAGCTCCCCGGTGCATAAGGTGCAGATAGCCAGTGGCGGATTATGCCGCAGCACCATCTCGCCTGAGATGTCGGGCCAGCCCATCATCAGCTCCGCCAGCTCCGCCGAGCCCTTGCCGGTAAGGCCGTTGGCCTCGATTATGCGGCATCCGGGGTTGGCCTCCAGGATGCGCTCCCGAAAGACCTCTCTCTCCGCCTGAGAGACGAGGTCTCCCTTGGTCATGACCGCAGCGTCAGCAGTGGTGAGCAGCGGCCCGACTTTCAACGGGCTGTTGGGGCCGGTGGTCACATCTATCACGCAGATGGCCAGAGCCTTGTCCGGATAAGGGGCACAGCGCAGGCACAGCCCGGCAGTCTCGTTGAGCAGAATGTCTGCCCCCTGGGCTTTTGCCCATGCGAGCATCTCGTCCACATTGTAGATGGCATAGTGATCGGGACACATGTCTTTGGAGAGTCCGACCGCTACCGGGAGCCCCAGCCTCTTGAACCGGACGTCGTCCTCAGTCCACATGCAATCGATCTTTACCAGCGCCGGCTTGGCTCCTGCCCGGATCAGATCCTTTACGGCATGCATGAGCACCGAGGTCTTGCCTGACCCCGGAGTCCCGGCCACGACCACCATCTTCAAGCTACTACCTCTCCCTGGCGAATGGTCTCCCGCAGGCCCGTGAGCCAGCCGTCCACCCTTTCTATATCCTTGAAGATTCGATTCTCCTCGGGGCTGGTGCTGATGACCTTGGTCATGCCCCCGTTCTTCATCACAATGCGGCGCGTGGCCATCAGTGCCAGCATGGGATCATGAGTTACTACCACCACGATCTTGCCCTCTCCGGATAAGAGGCGCAGTGCCTCTTGTTTCTTTATTCCGGCGTTCTCGATCTCGTCGATGAGAACGATTGGTGAGTCGCTTATGACGGCAATGTCCGCCACCATAAGAGCCCTCGACTGGCCGCCGCTCAGTATGGTGAGCTGATAGTCAGGACTGATTGGCTCGCCGGTCAGGGTGTTGGCAAGCTCTATCACCTTCTCAGCCAATCCCGGGTCCTTTCCCCGGGATTTGGCATGCATCCTCAAAAACTCGCCCACGTACATGTCTGCCAGAAAGTGCATATTCTGTGAGAGCTGCGCTACCAGCTTCTTTCTCGGGTCGTATCTAAGCTCTGCCGCCGGAACTATGTTGTTTATCAGTATCCTGCGGCCTGAAGGCGTGTCTCCGAGAGCGAACTGCTCAATGTCGGCGATAAGAGTGCTCTTGCCTGAGCCCGTCGGCCCTACTATTCCTATTATCTCTCCCCGGGAGATCTCGATTTCGGAGACTGCATCACTGTGGCCGTTCTTGTCCACACCGCCCTGAATCGTCAATGTCAGAGGCTCAGCGGCACTTATGGAGGTCTGATTATCGGATTGTCTGGCTGCAGAGACTGCATAATCAATTGTCTGGCACTCCGCTTCATCAACTGTACGGATATTTGGTTGTTTGACGGTCTGGCTCGCTATATCAATCATCGTCTGGCTCATGATCTGTCCTCCAGAAATTGTACTGCTTCCTCCCAGCGGGAGACTGTAACGTCCGGCTGCAGCGTATACCGGGGATGATCCTCTTTGATCCTCTCGACGCCGCCTCCGGTTATATTGAGTTGTATGATATCTCCGGGCGAAACTGTGCCTGTGTCTATTGCCTGGATTAGAGCAGCTACCGCAACGCCTGGTGCATTGAGGATATCGATCTCCTCAGACTGCTCAAAGAGCCGTTTGGCAGCGGCCGCCTCGCTGTCTGTGATACCGTAGACCTCGCCGTTGGTGGCCTCCAGGGCATCCTTTACGCCTCCTGGAATGCTGAAGGGCGGTTTGCGGTTGAAGAGCACGTCGTCAAACATACTTTCTTCAAACGGCTCTGGCTTCTGCCCTTTCCAGGCATAGAAGATGGGCGCATTGGGGACATTCTGTGCCAGGTGAAGTCTGGGGAGATTCGACCCAAATCGGCCGTCCGCTTTGAGCCGGAGGCTCGCCTCCCAGGCGGATATGCCTCCTGTGCCGCTTCCTACTGCCTGGAAGTAATGCTCGGGAGTTCTCCCCAGTGTTGTGGCAGCGTCGAGCATAACCGTGCCCATACCGTCCCTCCGGGCGATGTTCCTCGCTCCGCCCTCCGGCGTGAATCCGGGTCTTGTTTGCACCTTTTCCGCCACCTGGATGGCATTGTAGTAGTCGCCCTGCACGGCAATAAGTGTCAGGTGCCCTGGAGGCACGACCGTCCACATTCTTTCCAGGGCTCTTTCAGGAACAAACAGGGCCAGTGGCTGGCCGGTGAGCGACGCGATATGGGCAAAAGCGCGGGCGGTGTTTCCGGCTGAGGCCACGACCAGTGTGGATGAGCTGTCCTGCTCTTGATGCCTCTGCATGGTTGGCGCAGCCTCCAGATCCTTGAAGCTGCAGGTGGGCAAACTGGCACCCTTCTCAGGCCAGTAGCCGTTGAAGCTGATGTAGAGGTTTTCCAGGTTCAATTCATGGGCGAGGCCGCGGCTCTTGTAGGTCACGGATTTGCCGTCCGCTTTGGATATGATTCCGTTTACGGGAAGCCAGTCCATGAACCGCCAGATGCCGGGCAGATCCAACAGCCTCAGCTGACGGGCTTTGTATTCGGCACGCAAAAGCGAATTGTCATGGGGGCAGCTCAATGAGTAGGGAGGCTGGACTGTTCCATCGTTCACACATCTGACCAGATATTCGCCCATACAGGAAACTTCTCCGAATGGAGAATATAATGTTTTCTATTTGCGGACGAATCTTGTCCTTATTGTACAAAATAGCTGCTCCCGGAGTACGTTCAGGTCTAATTAGAGCTATGATCGATATTAATTCTTCGCTCCAGAGAATCTCGCCGTCTCCAAAAGGGAAAACATTTGCCGAATAGTCTCCAATAGTACTCTGAAAGAAGTTCGTCAGGGCGGCAAACCGTCTTTCGATCCTCACCCCGTGCGGCCCGTAGCCAAAAGTAGAAATATTCGCCCTTTCATTCTCCAATAGTATGCCAAATGTAGAGCGAGTGATGAGGGCTGCCTTCCAGTCGGACGAGAGCCTTCGTGAGGCTTTGAAGGAAGTTTTCGGGGAGCTGGGGCTTTCTGCCCGGGAGTTTTCCAAGGTCTCGGAAATTCCGCAAAGCACTCTCTACAAGATCCTCTCCGGCCACAGGGAGCCGAATATCACCACTCTTCGTTTGATTGTGAAGACCATCCGCCAGCTGGAAGGCTCAGAGGGAAACTTCATCGCCATCATAGCCGCCCGGCCGGTCCTGGACAAGATCAGCGAGAAGAAGATGAAGATCGGGGATAAGATGCTGACTCTCAGAGAGTATTCGGCGACCACCATAGAGGAGGCGATCATCGCCGCCATAAGGGCGGAAAGGGATGGAGCCTCGGCCCTGGTCTGCGCTCCCATCGTCAGCCCCACTGTGGAAAAGCTGCTCTCCATTCCAGTGGCGACCATCATTCCCAAGGACAGCGTCATCCGGGCCATTGAGGTCGCAGCCAGGAAGATCGAATAAATCGGTGAACTCTCTCGGCTCTGTGGTCAAAACGTCGCGAGCACGCTGGTTATAACCATTTGAAACTTTCAGGTCGTGTACTTACTTGACAGAATAATCTTATATTACCTCATCAAACCATTAAGCTGGGGTAGCGATGCAGTCCAATCTTGATCTATCGAAATTTTGGTGCTGGCAGAAGGACTGACAGATCATATCTGGACTATCAAGGAGCTAATGGCATTCAGGACACCAATTCAATGAAGTATGTACACGACCAAATTTCGAATGGGGCTGAGCAATTAGCCCCTCAAATTATTTCACTATGAACTGCCCCTTCATGATGGTCGGGTGCACATCGCAGCGGAAGAAGTAGGTTCCTGGCTTATCCGGTGCTGTGAAATTGTAAGCGATCTTCTTAGGGCCAGTTATGATTGCTCCTCTGAATATGAGATTTTTAGCGGCAGATGTATCGTAAACGGCGAAGTTATGCGGGACTCCACTGTCCTGATTGTCGAAGTTCACTGTGACATTAGCACCGGCGGGAACAGTGATGGTGCTGGTATTATATGCGATATTCTTGGCAATCAGTCCGATTACTATCTTTTGAGGGCTTTTGGCAGTGGTATTTGGAACGGTTGGCTTCAATCCAGCCGATTCATTGGTAACCGTAGTTTGACTACTCGACTGAGAACTTAAAATGTTACTTGAAACATTGTATTCCACAGTAACGCTCCCATTCATATACGGATTTAGAGCATCGAAGTAACCGAATGTTCCAAGCTTATCAAATTTATGGCTGAAAGTTTCACCCTGATTTAACGGTCCAGAATCAAAGTGGCCCTCGGTGGAAGTTACTGTATGCTGAACGGAATCATAGTTAGTCCAGTTAATCGTTGTTCCCACGAATACGCTTAAAGCGTTTGGATTATAACGGAAATTGGATATTTTCACCATAACGGGTGGCGTTCCCTTGCCGGCAGATGTCTGGGATGATGCGCCTTGTGACTGGCCTCCCGTTGACGTTGCCTGTGTGGTTGACGATTGCGTTTCGGTAGGTGTTGATGCCGTAGCATTTGTCTTGGAAGATGCGGCTACCGTTTTATTCTCCTGTGACACCGGCGCGGCTGTCACAGCCTGCGTAACTATGAACTGCCCTGTCATCTGAGTAGGGTGCACGTCACATCTGAAGAAATACGTCCCAGGCGTGTCGGGCGCAGTAAAATTGTACGTAGTCTTCTTTGGGCCGGTCACGATCGCTCCCCTAAAGATATTGATTTTAGCAGCCGATGTATCATAAACAGCGAAATTATGCGGTATGCCGTTGTCCTGATTGTCGAAATTTACAGTTACGTGCGCTCCAGCAGGAACTTTGATCTCACTCTTGTTATAAGCTATATTTTTGACAGAGAGCCACACAATAACGGATTCCGCTTGAGTCGAACTCGGCTGTTGAGCAGACGTCACTTGTTGCTGTGCCTGAGCAGGCGGAGTCGTCCCTGTGCCTACCACAATTTCTCCGGTCATTGACTTATTCTTATCAGAATAATACTCATAGGTTCCTGACTGCAGAAACGTATGCCTGAACTCGTAACCGTCTGGAATATCTCCAGAATCGAATGATCCATCTTTACTGGTTACGGTCTCTGCTTTGCCATTGTGATTATTCCATATGACGGTAGTATTAACCGTTACAGTCATCGAAATGGGTTGAAATGCATCATTTTTTATCTCTATCGTATAAGGTGGAGGTTCTTGGGTTATGCATCCTGATAGAAGAATTATTGAAATCAAAATTTCGAGGATTAGAACCATTTGACCCTTTTTCATATAAAATCCACCTATCTAAGCTTATCTTACTGACAATTAAGAGTATCGCTTATCCGTAGTGATAGCATCGTAGTCAATTATAGTACTTAACCCAAGGATTGCTCTTATCGTGCATTTGAATCAAGTAGGGTGTCACGATCATTAGTTTCAAATTTTGGGTTAAATACTATAAATGCGTTGTAACCGCACCATTGTCCTGTAACCTGCCAGGGCAATGCCGTAAATCGTCGGACCAATAATCAATCCTGCGGGTCCGATCAAGAAAGTTAGGTCCCTTAAAAGCCAGTATAGTTATAACTGGATGAATCGAAGCGCCAATCAGCACAATCCTGGGGCGTATAATATATTCAGGAAGAATTACTAGAAATATCTCGCCGAATGCAAATATTATTACCGCTTCGTTCAGATTGTCGCTAAGGAGATAATACAAAGTCATGGGCAGAAAAACTCCAGAGGGCCCAAATTGGGGACCAATTTAGATTCCTATAAGCCATCATTTCTTAGTTTAAAAAATTGAAAAATAAAGTGTTCTGAGTGCGTTCATGGCCATTTCACTCAGAGACATAACCAAGAGCATTTTTAGTTTATTTCCCCGGAAGCCCGAAGGCCATTATATATCCTCCTTTATTGGCTGCAATCTCCGCAGGACTGCCGGTGGGCACCAGCAAATAACCGTTTCCGATCGAAGGTCCTCCAATGCCTATAGGCGCACCGACGTTGAACTGCCACAGCTTATCGCCGGTATCCTTGTCCAGAGCTATGATTATTCCGGAAGGTATTTGTGGCGTAATTTCTGCCTGTGAAAATTCACTGTATTTGTAGGGTTTGCCAGGGTCGGTAATATGCCCGGCGAATACCAGGCCATTGGTAACTATCGGGGAGACCCACGTCGGGAAATCGGTCATATACTCCCACTTGATCTTGCCGGTCTTGAGATCGAGAGCCGTCACAGAACCGTTTCCTATGCCATTGGGCATAGAATCGAACGCAGGAGCAGTGCTGTCTGGATTCATGTAGTAAATGACTCCAGTGTTGGCTACAGCCAAGTAGACGTTGTTCTCATCAACGGCAGAGAAAGATTCGATTCCGTTTTGAGTCCCAGGCCATACGACGCCGCTTCCGTTAACCGAAGGCTGTGCCCACCCTCTGTACATGACGCCAAGAGCATTCCACCATACAGGCTCTCCAGTAGAGGCGTTCATGGCCATTACGTCACCATGCTTGTCATGGCCTATTACGACCTTCTGCAAAGTTCCGTTTATGTTTACTGTTACCAGATTGGAGCCGAAATCAGGATCCCAGTCGTGGGTGTCGGGAATGGTGAGATTTAGGGCCTCGACGAATGTGGAGTTCGGTGCGATGAAGGGAGTTGTCCATAGAATCTTGCCATCGGTCAGGTTCACGGCAAGCATGTGATAGGCATAAAGGTTTGGCAACGGCCTCGTCGATGCATCAAAGTCCGGTGCAGCATTTCCACAGGGAACGTAGATTACTCCCGTCTCATTATCTATGGCGCCAAGCGTCCAGGGAGTTGCTCCACCATTCATTGAGGTATTATTGCCTTCGACCCACGCGCCTACTGCGGTGTACGTTCTCCACAGTTCTTTGCCAGTCTTTTTATCAACGGCAGATAAGAATCCTCTGGCAGGGAATCCGAAGGGTGGTGAATCGCCCAGGGAGTTTCCGACTATGATTGAATCTTTCCAGATCGTCACCGGCGATTGTATTCTATAGGAGCCTGCTTGCAGCTCTCTATCGGTTAGCAGGGGCATCGTTTCCCATATCTTGCTGCCGTCGCTGGCATTGAAGGCGATTACCGTAGCATTCGGACCTGTATCTGCGTAGAGTATGCCATTTTCATAGATCATGCCGTGGGCATTGGTCGCCCTGGGAATGGTTCCAACATCCGCGTATCCTGGGTCGTATTTCCATTTGCTGAGGCCGGTCTTCAGGTCAAAGGCTATAACCTGCATGGCATTATTTTGAGCAAAGCCGCTGTCGCCAGCTATTAGGGGAGAATTTTCAATTGGATAGCCTGTGTTCAGAACCCATTTGACCTGAAGCTGGTCGACATTGTCCTTTCCGATATCCATCTGCGGACTATTTCGACTCATCATAGTATCGCGATTGGTTGCTTGCCAGTCCTGAGCTGATGCCACAGATAGGATCAGCAGAACCGATGCAAAAAACATCAGTTTCTTCATATGAACCTCCTTTAACTAGTAATGTGGCTTGACAATTCGACTATTGATGCCGGACTACTGGTGCGATTTTAATTTTTCGTTATCAACCCACATCAAGGAATATGAATCTTATAAGATATAAGTATTATGCTTTGATAATTCATGAAAGCTTTTGAGATAATATTTTAAACTCAGATCGATCATATATGATAGACCAAGTTTCTCAATAAGAGATTTATAAAGATCGGCAGCAAGCTTAATAACCAAAGAGGTCCAAACAATTACGATTGCAGGAGGGACAAAGATCAAGAAGATATCTACGCTTATACTTGCGCTATTGATATTCCTTTTCGTGCTCGTCTTTTACATAGTGCCTCAGCAGGGCGGCCTGCAATCATCTACAGAAATAAAAGCCAACGAGCTTCAAAGTGCAAATCCAGCTTATCAGAAAGGCCTGCCCATCCAGCTGGTGGATATCGGAAACAAGGGCGATCGATTTTTATCGCATTTGTAATGCTATCTCATGTCCTATATGCCAATTTGCACCTGGGTGGTGCATGGGTTGTCGCTATTACCATGACCATATTTTTGAGGAACCGTGAGCCTCATCTGAGGAGACTTGCCCGCTCTATTACCCTCTTCAATGTTATTCTCTTCAGTGCAGGTGCCACATTTGCCATTGCAGGGGTTCTATTTTTCATATCGCTTTTTCCGCAATTTGCAGCAGATGCTTTTCACATTTATTGGTGGCCGCTATTCTTCGAAGCCATAACCTTCGCGCTAGAAATATTCTTCCTTTATACATTTTGGTTTACCTGGGATAAAATAAATCCCAAATTGCATCTGATCCTGGCTTACGGATATGCTATCTCTGTATTTTTTCAGGTTCTGTTAATCAATACTATTGCTGCGGGCATGCTCACTCCGGGTGCAAATGAAATTACGTGGGGTGAAACTGGCCTTCTTACCATGTCGTCAAGTGTGTTGATGGATTGGTGGAACAATGCCACATTATGGTTCCTGCAGTTTCATCGGCTTGCGGCCGCAATTTCCTACTTCGGATTTCTTCTGGCAGCCCTGGCCATGTTCCATTTTATGGATAGAAAGGACGAATCGTCCAAGAAATACTGGGATTGGGTAGGATCTTACGGCATATCCTGGGGACTGTTGGGGCTGGTTTTGCAACCGGCATTCGGAATCATGTACATGAGGGGGATCAGAGCAAGTCAGGGGGAAGCTTTCACTATGATCATGCAAGGGCCACGTGCCTGGGAGATGCTTCTCATGGTGGGACTGTTTTCTACTCTAATCATTACGACAATCATCTACTATATAGATAGAAGAGAACAGATTCTCACACTTTATGAAAGCAGAACAATATACGCTTTGCTCAAGATATTTTTATTCGGTGCAATAGTATCAGCGTTAGTCCTGATCAACCCTGCCTGGTTAGGAGCCACATATCGATATAGCCCCGATGCATGGACAAATCCTCTAGGGCTTATGACTTATAAGTATGCGGCCCTAATTTTCTTATCGGTTATAGGATCGACAATGCTGACCATATCTGTTTTCGTAATTGCAGACATACATCATGGCGAGTGGGGCAAGATAAGCAGGTCCGCCAGAATAGCAGGAATATTGACTGCCATCCTCGGAATGTGGATAGTGGTGACTATGGGATTCGTCCGCGAATCTGCCCGCTCTCCCTGGACGATCTTCAATATAATACCCGTTCCAGGCGGACAGGATTATCCCACACCAGTATCAATTTGGAATATATTCATAGTATGGATTATTATTCTAGCTATGACTCTAGCCATCTTCTGGTTTACATCGAAAGTAACTGCCGAGCACCCTGAAGAGGCTGAGCAAGTATAAGCTGGTATCGATATTCATTTTTTCCCGTCTCGTAACTGTAGAAAGAGCTCTAAGTAACATGAATTCGTCATATAACAGGTAGGAAGAGCAATGCCATACAAAAAAATTTTAGCGGCACTGGATGGTTCGGAAATCTCCATCATGGCCATGAATGCAGCCCTTTCCCTGACCGAAAAAAAGGAGAGTTCTGAGCTCATAGGCTGCCATGTGTATGCGGCCCGTCTGCATCGGGGCAGGTTTGGTGACATGGAGGCGGACCTGCCCAAGGACTTCAAAGGCAAAGAATTGAACCGCCTGCGCAGCACTCACGAGACACTTATAACGGACGGGCTGCAGTTGATCTCCGACTCCTACTTGCAGCCTCTGGCTGTTAAGGCTCAAGAAAATGGAATCAAATTCAGAGCCCTCACGCCGGAGGGAAGAAATTTTGTCCAGATCCTTAAGACGGCGTCGCAGGTGAAAGCCGATCTTCTGATCCTTGGAGCCTGTGGGCAGGGCCAGGAAAAGGATCTGGGGAGCACGGCAGAGCGAGTCTTGCTCCACCCGATGCCGGCCGATGTGCTTCTTATGCGAAATCCCTGGTGCCTGGATGGAAAGCCGATCGTCGTGGGAGTAGATGGAAGTGCGAACAGTTATGCCGCTCTGAAGCAAGCTGTGGAGGTGGCCAGGATAGGTCGTTCGAAGGTTCTGGCAGTATCCGTTTATGATCCATTCTTTCACATTGAGGTCTTCAAGCACATCGCTGCATCGCTGCCGGAGAGAGCAAAGGAACGCTTTGACCTGTCTATGCAAGAGAGGCTTCATAATGAGATCATCGATGAGGGCCTGGAAAGGCTCTACCGGAATGGTCTAGAAAAAGGGATCAATCTGGCTGAATCGCAGGGCGTTGAGGTCCAGGCAGAAGTCCTGGCAGGCAAGACAGCGCCTCAAATTCAGGAATATGCTTCCGGGCATGATGCGGGCCTTCTGGTTTTGGGACGATCGGGAATGCATCATGAGCCGGAATCACTGATAGGATCAAATGCTTTAAGGCTGGCCAGGCAGAGCTCTGCAAATGTATTGATAGTACAATAGTACACCTGTGAATCGGAAGAAGCTATCAATGATTGAATTGAATAAGTAGGGACTGTGAGTTGCGATATCGTTTGCAGGCCGGGATTATTCCGCCAGACGGGCCCTTCTACCCCGTGCGGGAAAATCTTTAAGCTGTCAGTCGTTAATTTACGATTGCATGGCGGGTCGTGTACTTACTTAACTGAATAATTTTTATACTACCTCATCAAACCATTAAGCTGGGTAGCGATGCAGTCCAATCTCGATTTATCGAAATCTTGGTGCTGGCAGAAGAACTGATAGATCATATCTGGACTATCAAGGGACTATATAATAGCATTCAGGAAACCAATTCAATGAAGTGCTTACATGACCAACTTTTTCCACATAGGCACAGAGCGCACTGAGAACTCACAGAAGATTCTATTATTCGAATACGAACTCGATACAGCGATGAGCCAACAGTCTCAAAAGGCTTTTAACCCTGTGCGTTATCGTCCATTTAGCTCTGGAGGATGAAATTGAGATCCATTTCTGCAGCTTCTGCCACAATTGTGCTATTGACGGCTTTATGCTTACTGTGCATTATCATAACCGCCTGCAGCGCCGAGAGTGCTCCCAGCTTCCAGAGCGTGAGCGGCGAATTCGCCAGGAACTGGATAACCAGCAACAAAGCCCAGAACCCAGAGCCAGTGCAGGAGAGCAAGAGGTAACGGCAGCGACTTATGGAACTGGGGCAAAGCTCCCAAGGGAAGTAAGATAGACAATGGCGAATTGCTCACGGATCCCTACTACCTCCGGCCGCAGTTGAATCTATCCAGCAACTGGCTGGGTGATTCCTATACCGATCCCAATACCGGCCTGCCGGTTCAAATCTACCTGGACCCTCTGACTGGAAAGACGACCTATGCTTATCTTGATCCCAATACAGGAGAGCCCGTCTTTTCGTACTACTCTTATCGAGATGCCAGGACTGGAGAGACCGTCTACGCTTACACAGATCCCATGACGGGTTATGTGATCAGTTCCGGCAGCATTCCTATCGAGATCATAAGCGAGATAATGAACGGTTTGGCACAGCCGTTGGATACAAACCCGAATGGTCCCTGGACCAGATTGTAGAGCTGCACAGCTGCACAGCTGCAAAGCTGTAGATTGTGGAATGAAGGCTCTTGACCGGTCTTGCAGACGGGCTCGGATAATTTGTGTCTCTTGCAGCCGAAATGCAGACGGAAGCGACAGGACAGGTTCCGCGCGAAAGTCTTTTATCGCCCTTGCTTCAGTTTTGTCCCCAGTGGGGTCAGAATGAAGATTGCATTTGCAGTTATGGCATTGCTTCTAGCATGCCTTATGGCCGCGGGCGCTCTTGCCCAAAGCTCGAGCTCGAGTTCGAGCCGTTTCCAGAGCGTGGGTGAAGACTATGGAAAGGCCCTGATAGGGACACTCAGAAACACGAATCCGGTACCGGCTTCGGACAGCAATAATAGCAGCCTCTGGAGCTGGGGGAGCTCGCCCAAGGGAACCTCGATTCTTGACGGCAGCCTTGTAGGCGATCCCAAATACGCCATGAAAAAGCTTAACGTCGTCAACAACTGGCTGGGTGATTCGTTGGTGGACCCTTACGGCGCTCCGGAATACGCTTTCACAGATTCGGTTACAGGCGCACCGGTTAGAGTTTTTGTGGACTCCATTACCGGTCAGTACTACTATACATACGTGGATTCTACCAGCAAAAAGACGGTTTACGTCTATTTCAATCCTGAAACCGGTATCCCATTCGATGCCAGCTTTACGCCACCGGCAGGAGCGAGCTTGCCCTCGAACACCGGAACGAATTATGGAACAAATGCCAATACAGGCGGCGCAACGTCGCCCGTCTATGGTTCAAACGATCCCTGGTCCCAGAGCCTGTGATTTTGGATTAGAGTACGAATCTGGAAAGGAATTTGGAAAAAATTACCGGGAGCCGGAGAAGAACGGTTCCCTGGCAAACTGGCAAACGAAAGCCTTTTATTGCAAAGCTATGATGTAGCTTTCGGTGGGGTCAGTATGAAGACTGCATTGGCAGTAGTTGCATTACTAATAGCATGTCTCTTGGCGGCGGGCGCTTTTGCCCAAAGCTCGAGCTTGAGCCGTTTCCAGAGCGTAGGCGGAGATTACGGGAGAGGCGTGCTCAGTAGCCTGAATGCTTCCAATTCTCAACCTGCGGCATCTCAATCAACTGCGGCGGGTAACATAACAGCCTGTGGAATTGGGGAACCGCGCCCAAGGGAAGCATGGTCCAGGATGGAAAACTCGTAGCCGATCCATATTACTACTGGGAATCTCTGAACCTGACAAACGGCTGGCTGGGAGAGACCATGGTGGATCCCTACACAGGATATCCACTCTACTCTTACATAGATTCCAACACAGGAATGACAAAGACGTTCTACGTGGACCCCTACACAGGAAGGCCGGTCTATGTCGAAAGAGGTGCCAGCAGCGATACACCGCTGTATGGAAGCGTGTCTCCCTTCTATTCGTCCAACGACTGGTGGGGAAGCTATTCGCTGCCGCCGGTATTTAACTCGAACACGCCCTGGAGCTTATAGAGGCTCAGGGCCCGTGAAAATCGTCAAATCAAATTTTAAAAACGGAGAGTGACTTCATGAAATTCGCTAAAATGTTTGCTATGATAGCTTTATTATCTTTGGCGGTTGTTCCTGCCATGGGAGAGCTGACGGACTACCAGAAAGGCGTGCAGGCAGGCCTGCAGGCAGGCATGACGATTGCAAAGCTCCTGGGAGCGGCTCCCTTCGATCCCAGCATGGCGCAGCAGTACAATAATCAGGTGGACGCATTCAACCAGGGGCTGTCAGCAATATTTGCAGGCAACCAGACGGTTATCGACAAGTTCTGGCTGAAACCCTACGGAACGGCCACAGCAGCAGCAACAGCCTATGTTGGCAAGCCCGTTCACTCCATTGATGGAAGCTGGAATAATACCACCAGAGTCCTGGGAGACCCGGATGA
The DNA here is from genome assembly GCA_963782455.1 of uncultured Methanosarcinales archaeon. Taxonomy (GTDB): domain Archaea; phylum Halobacteriota; class Methanosarcinia; order Methanotrichales; family Methanotrichaceae; genus Methanothrix. The sequence continues at coordinate 77,029 of CAWAJP010000015.1, read as the reverse complement.
GGGCACCGAGAATCTATGACATGCCCGCATCGTCTTATTATACCTGGGTTGGAGCAGCTGGCAAATACGCAACTGTCTGCCTATGTGAAGGAACTGATGCAAACGGAAACCGGTTCCAATAGCTATTACGACGCAGATCTTGGGCGCCGTATAAACCTCAAACATCCACTCTTTTTTTGCGCAAGAGCTTCCTTATTTTATCTCCTGATGACATACTCCTAATAGTTCATAATAGTTCATATAATTCAGTGGGCACTTCATGAGCGCGTGGAGAAAGGTTATAGTATAGTTTATGACTCCATAACGCCTATAGACAACGAGTAAGGACATAAAGATATAGTATAAGACGATAGTGTGCATCGGTCAAGGATGCAGTTCTTGAAGAAATGATTGAACAAATCGGTTGAGACATCACCAGACGGAAGCTAAAATGAGCGGCTTGAGCGATTCAGTGGCTGAAAAAGAGACCCTGCCCGAGCAGGATCAGGAACCAAAGAAAGAAGAAGAGAAACAAGGAAAAAGTCTCGTGGAAGCCGTGGATGAATTGCCCATTGCAGTCGTCGGCATAGGAGCCTCGGCCGGAGGTCTGGAGGCGCTCAAACAATTCTTCACGCACATGCCTGCCGACAGCAGGATGGCGTTCGTCGTCATCTCTCACCAGGATCCGTCACAGACAAGCCTTCTGCCTGAGATCCTCCAGAGGTACACCGAGATGCCTGTGGTGGAAGTCGAGTAGGACGGAGTGGAAGCCCGGCAAAACACCGTCTACACCAAACCTTCAGACTTCGACCTCGCCATCCTCCAGGGCAGATTGATTCTCCTGAAACCCGTGAGGCCTGGCGCGGCGGAAACGACTATCGATATCTTCTTCCGCCATCTCGCCGAGGACCAGGATGGAAAGGCCGTGGGCATCATCCTATCCGGTATGGGGAATGATGGAACTCTGGGTATCCGGGCCCTGAAGGAGCACACGGGCATGGCCATGGCCCAGGAACCGTCAACCGCCAGGTTCGGTTCCATGCCTCAAAGTGCAATTGCGACGGGGCTTGTGGATTACATTGCCCCTGCCGAGGATATCCCGCTGCGCCTCATGGATTATATCAAGACCAGATCGCTTTTGAGTAAGGAGCAGACCCTAAAGACGGAGACACTGCTTCCGGAAAATACCCTCGCCAAGATTTTCGCGCTCATCCGCTCCAGGACCGGCCAGGACTTCTCCCAGTACAAACGAAGCACAGTCTCGCGAAGAATCGAGCGCAGGATGGGTCTCCACCAGCTCATCAGAATGGACGACTATGTCCGGTACCTCCAGGATAACCCGCCGGAGATCGAGATTCTGGCCAAGGAGATGCTCATCGGCGTGACCCAGTTCTTCCGGGACCCTGCAGCCTGGGAGCATCTTAAGCCTGCGCTGATGGGGTTGATCCAGTCCAAACGCAACGACGGCATTCTGAGAATCTGGGTGGCAGGCTGCTCGACCGGTGAGGAGGCTTATACAATGGCCATCGTGCTCCAGGAGAGCCTCGAAGCCCTCGGCAAGGTTGGTGAGATCCAGTTCCAGATCTTTGCGACCGATACTGATCGATGAGGCCATCGATATAGCGAGGGTGGGAAAGTATCCGTCGAACATCGAGGTAGATGTCTCTCCCGACGCGATTGGAACGGTATTTCGCCAAAGACGAGAGGACCTATCAGATCAGCCCGCGCATGAGAGAGAATGTGATCTTTGCCGCACATAACATCATCCGTGACCCGCCGTTCACCCGTCTGGATGTTCTCTCCTGCCGGAACCTTCTGATCTACCTCTCCACAGAGCTGCAAAAAAAGCTCATCCCCCTCTTCCATTACGCATTGAACCCGGGCGGAATCCTCTTCCTAGGAACGGCTGAGTCGATCCTCGGGACATAAAGAGCTCTTCAGCCACTCTGGACGGCAAAATGTAAGATCTTCCAGAAGAGCGAAGCTCCCAGCTATGACGGACGGAGCCAAAGAGCTACCTGCTGTATTTGGAGTACCATTCGTCTTCCCATGAGCCTCAGGCTCCTCTGCTCGCTTTGGCCAGGAGAGCATCCATCATGAGATTGCTCAGGAACAGCTACTGGAGAGGTATGCCCCACCAGCCGTCATAGTTACTGCAAACGGCGATATTGTGTATTTCCACGGCCGCACTGGAAGGTATCTGGAGCCATCTCCCGGAAAGGCAAACCTGAATGTCTTTGCCATGGCGCGGGAAGGACTCAGGTTCTCCATACTTATCGTCCCTGCGCAAGGCATCCAAAGATAGTCGTGAGGTTACGGAGGAGGTGTCAGTGGATACCGGCATGGGATCTGAGAAGAGTCAAATTGACAGTGCAGCCGATTCCAAAGCGTCCCAGGATGACTGAACTTTTCATGGTGACGTTTGTTGAAATCCCGGAGGAGATCCCTCGCCAAACCCGGCCTGGCGCCCAAGTCACTCAGCCTGAGATCCGCAATGCAGAGCTGGAGCGTGAGCTCATCGATTCCAAAGCACTGCTACAGCACCAGGCCGAAGAGATGCAGTCCTCCCAGGAAGAGCTGACAAGCATGAATGAGGAGCTTCAATCTGCGAATGAGGAGCTTCAGAGCACAAACGAGGAGCTGACCACGAGCAAAGAGGAGCTCCAATCGATGAACGAGGAGATGCTCACCGTGAACGCCGAGCTCCAGGCCAAGATAGAGGAGCTGACCAATAACCAGGACGATATGCGCAATCTTTTGAAGAGCACCAGAATACCGGTCCTCTTCCTGGACAAAGACCTGCGGGTGCGGCGGTTCACAGATGAGGTAGAACCGATCGTCCGGCTGATCAGTAATGATATCGGCAGACCTATCACCGATCTCAAGATGAAACTCCTGGACGAGTCCTTCACCGGGGATCTGCATGAAGTGCTCGATACCCTGCAATCCAAGGAGAAACAGGTGAAGACAACGGAAGGGAAATGGTTTCAGATGCGAATTTTACCCTATAGAACCTTCGAGAACAGAATCGATGGACTTGTCGTCACATTTAGCGACATCACCGCGATCAAGCAGCTTGAGCTTTCCATACAGGATGCGCGTAACTATGCTGAAAGCATCGTTTCGACCGTTCTGGAACCTCTGTTGGTGCTGAATGCGGATTTTCGGGTCGTCTCCGCAAACCGGTCGTTCTATAAAGACTTCCACGTAGCTCCTGAGGAGACAGAAGGAAGGCTGCTCTATACCATAGGAAACGGCCAGTGGGATCTACCAGAGCTTCATGTGCTTCTTGCAGATGTTCTCGAAAAGAATAAAGAGTTTGAAGGCTACGAACTGGAGCAGGATTTTCCCGGTATCGGGCACCGCATAATGTTGCTGAACGCCAGGAAGATTAAGTCCGATTTCCAGCCCGATTTGATCCTCCTTGCCATCGAAGATATCACTCACAGGGTACCTGCGGGCAGGCCAGGTGAGAAGCGAGAGACTGACTCAGGAGGAGCATAAGAATGCAAAACGATGAGACGGCCGCCTCTGACCTGAGGCAGCACGCTGAGGATGTGGTGAAAAAGAAGGGTCGATCGAACTCGCTTTCGGATGTGGATGTGAGAGCCCTCTGCCACGAACTCGAGGTCCACCAGATCGAGCTGGAGCTGCAAAACGAGGAGCTTTTAAGGGTGCAGGCAAAGCTTGTCGAATCGGAAGAGAAGTACCGAGACCTCTATGAGTTCGCGCCCATCGGCTACCTCACCATTGAATCGAATGGAGAGATTCTGGAGGCAAATCTCACCGCTGCCTCGCTGCTAGGAACCGAAAGGGCGAACCTGATGAACAACCGGTTCCAGGCATATCTCGACCGGGGCAGCCTCCAGGATTTCGATGCCTTCTGCCGCCGGGTGATGGAGTCGGAGGCAAAGCAGACGCAAGAGTTCCGGCTGAATGGCACGGGACGGAAAGGGGAAGTTCAACTCTGGGTGCTGACGGAGGCCCGGGCGATTCAGGATGGCATCCGTCATGGCTTCAGGATGGCGGTAATCGATATCACCGAGCGCAAGCGTATGGAAGAAGAGCTTAAGAAGAGGACGGAAGAGCTGGTTATTGGCGAAAGATGCGGCTGAAGCCGCAACCAATGCCAAGGCCGCCTTCCTGGCTAACATGAGCCACGAGCTGCGCACGCCCATGAACGCGGTTATCGGTTTCACCAGCCTCCTCCTGGATGAACCCATGAACTCCGAGCAGAAGGATTTCGTTGAGGGCATCAGGGAGGGAGGCGAAGCTCTCCTGGCCGTAATCAATGATATCCTGGATTTCTCCAGGATGGAAAAGGAGATGGAACTGGAACTGCAACCGTTCAGCCTCAAGCAATGCATCAATGAGTCCCTGGATCTGGTGGCGGTCCAGGCCAGCGATAAATGCCTGAATTTGTCCAGCACCATCAAGTACGGCACCCCGGACACCATCATCGGGGACCATGGCAGGCTCAGACAGATCCTGGTCAACCTGCTTGTCAATGCCATAAAGTTCACGGACGCGGGAGACGTATCTTTGACGGTCTCCTCGACTCCCAACGATAAAGGTCGCCAGATCCTGTTCGAGGTTAAAGACACCGGCATCGGTATACTCCAGGACAAGATCAAAGAGATCTTTGAGCCTTTCAATCAGGTCGAAAGCACCATCAGCCACAAGCGTGATGGTGTGGGCCTTGGCCTGGCTATATCCAGGCAGCTTGTGAAAATGATGGGCGGGAAGATCTGGGCAGAGAGCGTTCCGGGTCAGGGTTCAACATTCAGCTTCACAATCCAGACGGCTGCAATTCCTGCCAAACGAGCGGATCTTGGAGTGACAAAGAAGGACGCATCTATTGAGAAAAGTCCCAAACGGAAATCTTTACGGCTGCTCGTGGCCGAAGACAATCCGTCGAACCAAAAGGTGCTCGTGGAGATGCTTAAAAGAATGGGCTACAAACCGGACGTTGCAGCCGATGGTGGTGAAGTTCTCCAGGCGCTCGAACGGCAGGATTATGATCTGGTGCTGATGGATATCAGGATGCCCGAGATGGACGGGATTACTGCCACCCGGGAGATAAGAAAAATCTGGCCCGAGAACGGTCCCAAGATCGTTGCCATCACGGCCTTCGCTCTAAAGGGCGATCGCGAGAAGTGTCTTGAAGCCGGCATGGACGACTACATCAGCAAGCCGGTACAGAAGAAGGCTCTGGAAGCCGTTCTGAAGAAATATGAGAGGCCTGCGCAAACGACTGTTTGAAGGTTGATTGTCAATGGAAAGATGACGTCATCCTCCAGGGCCAAAAGTGTATATATGTGCACATTATGCTATCATTATGCTATCATTATTGGCTCAGATCATTGTGCGAAACCTAGACGATGCCGTCGTTGACCGGCTGAAAGTCCGCGCCAGAACCAATGAACGTTCCCTGGAGGCGGAGGTCGGGCAAATCCCGGAGCAATCGGCCAGAGTGGATATGGCTCAAGCTCGCCAGATGGTAATGGAGAGGCGTAAAAAGCTGCAGGGAAGGGAGTTTGTTGACAGCATTGAGCTGATCCACGAGGACAGAGATAGATGATAATCGTGATAGATGCCAGCGTAGCTGCAAAGTGGTTTTTCCAGGAAGAACACTCTGTGGCGGCTTTGATCTCCTGGACAATCATTTTGAGCTTAACGTCCCTGATTTCTTTTTTCTGGAGATGAACAGCCTTCTACGTAAGAGAACGAGACGTCGAGAGCTATCCATCTCAGAAGCCCTCGTTATGGATGATGAGATCATATCCATACCGATTCAATCCTATCCGTCAGCAGCATTGCGGGAGAAGGCTTTTGAGATCGCACTGGAGGCAAAATGCAGCATCTATGACTGCCTCTACCTTGCTCTTGCCGAATCGCTTGGGGTTTCCATGGTCACAGCCGATAAGAAGTTCTTCCAGACGATTCAAAACGGCTCGCTGAGCCATCGAATGCTATGGGTGGAAGACATCGATGCGGCAAAGGGCGCAGGCTCCTAGAAGATTGATCCGTCTCCTGTGGCCAAAGTTACAAAGATATATATTTTCGAAACGCATTTGTTAATTAACGTTTATGGAAGATGGTCATGATGTCAAAAGACCTTGATACCCTCCTCTCAGAGTTGAAGACAGTCCATGCCGACTTGCGGCTCATTTCCACAGAGATAATAGTTGTAGCCGATTGGGTGCGGCTGAAATGCAGATATGGCTGCAGCAACTACGGAAAGCATCTTTGCTGCCCTCCTTACACTCCCACTCCAAAGGAGACAAGGAATGTCCTCTCCGGGTACAGACACGCGGTCCTGGCCCGCTTCGAGGCCAAACCGGATCCGAAGCTTCCGCCTAAAACTGCTGTTCGTGCTCTCGGCAATTCCGTGGCCAAGATGCACAAGACGGTAACGGAGCTGGAGAGATGTGCCTTCCTGGCGGGTTTCTACAAAGCCTTTGGAATGAACGCCATGCCCTGCGTCTTTTGCGAGACCTGCATTATCGAGGATATGCAGAAAAAGGATCTGCCGATCTACGAACTTGACAGCGTGAAATGCAAAAATAAGGAGATCATGCGCCCCTCCATGGAGGCCTGCGGCATCGATGTCTTCAAGACCGTGCAAAACGCCGGATACAAGCCCAGAGTTCTTGTAGACTGCAAAGAATCGGCAGAACTCTTCGGGCTGATACTGCTGGACTAGGGCGTTTCATCTCCAGGTGCTTTCCTCTTCATCGAGAGCGGATCGGCGGCTGATGGACTGGAGAGCCGGGCAGGTCAGTTAGGCTAATATAATATACCATTAGTCTTCGTGGAGAATTGATGCAATGGGAATTAGTCGGCTGGGGAGCTGCCATCCTGACCATGTTCGGCTTCGTGCCCCAGATCCTCAAGATCTACCGAAACGAGTCGGTAGCAGATGTAAGTCTCCTTATGCTCCTGCAGTTCTCTTTGGGCATCTTCCTCTGGCTGCTCTACGGTCTGCACATTCAGGATGATATTCTCATCGCCTCCAATGCAATCTCCTTTTTGACTCTGGTATGTGCTGTAGGATTGTATATGAAGTACAGAAACGGACGAGTTAATAAGCAATAGGAAAAACTGGAAGACACTCTATTATTACCTCTCTTCTCTCCTATATTCATCAGATTCATTTAGACCAAAAAATCAAGTAATATAACAGCAATATGCTTCAATTGAGATTATGGACTACAGATAGATAATCAAGCAGCTTCGTGAACAGAATGAGCAATTAAGACTTAAGAATGAGCTGCTTAAGGCAAAAATAAGAGAGCTTGTAGCCCCCCTGGCTCTATATGAGAATGCACCTACTACACCAAGCCTAAGACGTGGCCTCTATCTCAAGAAGGAAAAGGACGACAAGAGAAAACCAGGTCAAAAAATCTGTCATAAAGTCGTAACTAGACCTTATGCATCTCCTGATAGTCAATTAGAGGTTCAGCGGATCGATGTCCGATGCGGAGCAGAGCTTGGCATTCCTTTTCGCGTTGAGTCGTAGATTGTCGAGGAAATTCCCATACCTCAGCCGGTCTTGGTTACTTTATATAAAATCGCTCACTACATATGTCCATTTTGCCGGTAGGTAGTGTGCGAACTTGCTAGTTGCCCACTTGTAAGCATATTCGTATACTACACTTTCACGGCGTCGCTGCTTATATTTGTAGATATTCTGCTCACAGGAAAATACAAAGAGCGCTGTACAGAATGCATGGACTGTATTAAGTCTCTCCGATATTAGATTTAACTCTCCTAGTCGTCGTAGCAGTTCTTGATTTCGATGCTATCTTATTAGATTCGAGATGCTCCGATTCTGTATGTATTTTAAACTATAATCCTTTTCCATTTATAAAATCTTTATATCTCTTCTTTTTCCTCTCCTTCTTTTACCTTTTTCTTTTTTCTTAATATTCTATTCTCTTTATTCCTTTTCTTATTTTTTTCTCTTATTTTCTTTTTTTTTTTTTTTTTCTTCTTTTTTTTTCCTTTTTCCATTTTCTCTTTTCTATGCATCAATGTTAAACACATCTACTTCTATAATCTAAATTCATTTCTTAAAAATTCTAATAATCTATTCCTCTTTATAACTCTCTCAAAGAACTTTATTATATACTAATCTAAGCTCTATAAAACTATCTCACCATAAATCAAAAAACTCTATATTATTTATCTCTATTATCTCTTATTCTCTATATCTTTTTATATTACTCTATTTATTAATTTCATTAATTCTTCTTCAAAATTAACTACTTTTTCTAATACTCTTTCACTTTTTTCTTTTATCTCTTATTTTATTCTACCTACTATCTATCTTTTATATCATTTCTTCTCTATTTATTTTTTATAATATCCTATACCACTGCTCAACTAAAAGATACTTCTATTCATTATCTTATCATTACTACACTTTCTACTTGTATACAAAATATACTAAACTTCCTCCAAATTCTAACATCGTAGTTATCTAACCTCTATTTTATCCTTATTTATCCACTATTCATCAGCGTTTTCCACTCTGTCTCGAATCCTATCCTGCAGCCGTTCCAGGGAACCTTTGGTGCTCAGGCGATTGTCGCAGGGAGAAAAATCCTTGGGGCTGCAGCCTCCCAGGAGATCCATCACTCTGTCCGCTATATCAAAAGCCTCCAGCTCTTCCAGCCTCTGCAAAAAGAGCGAGGAGCGCGAGTTGAACTCACGGCATTTCCCGGGATCTGAAGCTCCTTTTTCGTGCAGTTCATAGAGCTGATTCAGCTCTTCCTGGACCCGGATCCAATCGTGTCTATCCATCATTATCAGCTTGCCATTATATGCCATTATGGAATATCAAAGCGATGCTTCGAAATGAATGGCGAACATTTTGGCAACTTTGAGAAAAACGGTGGAAATGGTGGATCAGGGATGCATAAATTGCCCTCTCATCCACTCACCTTTCCGTGTCTGACCACGGCCCGGATTTCAGACCTTTTCCAAAAGACTCCTCAAACTATGCGCTACCGATCATGAAAGGCAATATATCCAGTGCCGTCAGAGCTACAGTCAGCCCCATCCAGTAGAGCGGCTTATTGAAGTACCACGTTCTCCCGTTACGAGCATAGACGTAAGCCAGGTAGGGAAGGAGCGGCACGAAGGACAATAGCGGATTGGGCTCAACTCTTAAAAAATAGGAGAAGACATACCCCTGAAGTAGCAGGCAGGCAATGGTTACCAGGCCGACCTTGGCTTGGTTGTTAATTCTCATGGCTTATGCTTCTCAGCTCTGATTAATAAGCCTTTCAGAACCCGAGGCTGCAGCAAGAGAACAATGAGCCCGGGAACAAATATCTCAAATCTGGGGAAATTCTCTTCGTAGATGCATAGTCTACTCTTTCCGGAGGACTATGCTGTAATGGTACGGCCCAGCTTCCTTGACGGCAGCTCTTGAGAAGCCATAGCTTTTCGCCAGCAGTTCCACTTCTTCCGGGCTGAGCCTTATGGAGAGGGGCGGTCCCATGGGGGTCTCATTTTTCTTGAATTCCACCACAGCCAGCAATCCCAGATGGCGCGTCACCCTGGCAGACTCTTTCAATGCTCTTTCCGATTCGCCATTGGCCACCAGGCCATGGAGCACATTGGATATGAAGACCATGTCCACGCTTTCATCCGCCAGAGGAATCGCCATAGATATATCTGCGACTTTTGCCTCAATGTTGGCCAATCTTTTCTCGGCAATCTTCTCTTCCAGCCGGCCGATGGCGTCACGATCCGCGTCAAAGGCATAAACCAGGCCTCCATCGCCTACAATCTCTGCGGCCGCAATGGAGAAATATCCGTCACCGCATCCTGCATCGAGAAATCTGTCGCCATTCTTGAGACCGATATCCTTCAAGATCTTCATGGCATCCAGCATGCCCCTGCTCGACATGCCTTTATGCTCGTGCCTCTTCTCTGCCGCGTTTTGCATAACCAATTCCTCCCTTTTCCGGCCTGATCTCTTATCATCGAGGCTTCATTGTTGCTTTTATTACTGAATGCATAATATCGCTTGAGGTTTTTCTGGCGTTTCGGCCGTCTTTCACCGGCTTTTGAGTGCATCCAACAGATCCTGCAGACTCAATGCATTGAGCAGATCCTTCTTCTCAAGCCATGCTCGTCTGGCAACGTTCACCCCGTACTTCATGTTCGAGAGCATCTTGGGATCGTGTGCATCGGTATTGATGCTCATCCTTACGCCCATGTCCTTAGCCTCCCTGGCATTGACATCATTCAGGTCCAGGCGGCCGGGATAGGCATTGATCTCTAAAGCCGTCCCGGTTCTTGCGGCGGCTTCCAGGACTGCCTGAAGATCTAGGCTGTACGGCTCGCGTTCGTTGATGATCCTTCCTGTGGGGTGCCCGATGATGTCGACATTCCTATTCTCTATGGCTGAGATCAGCCTCCCTGTTATGGCCCGCTCTGTCTGCTGCTGGCCCATGTGCACCGAGGCTACAACGACGTCGCATCTGGCCAGGATATCATCTGGATAGTCCAGCTCTCCATCGGCTTTTATATCCACCTCAGTTCCCATGAGGACTGTGATCCCATCCAGGGCTTCGTTCACAGCAGCTATCGCCTCGATCTTCTGCTCTAATTTTTCCGGTGCCAGGCCACCGGCGATGCCAATTGATGGCGAATGATCACATAGAGCGATGTACTCGTAGCCCAGATGCCTTAGCTGCCTTTGCCATCTCCTGAATGGATGCCCGGCCGTCCGACCAGCTGCTATGGACGTGCAGATCGCCTCGCAGGTCCTTCAGTTCGATGATGCTCGGAAGCCGTCCTTGCATTGCGGCCTCGATCTCGCCGCTGTCTTCCCTCATCTCGGGAGGAATGTACTGCAGACCCAGAGCCGCATAAACTTCCTCCTCCTTCTCATAGAACAGATCCTGATTGTCAGCCAGGCGGGTCAGAGAGTATTCATTCAGGGAATAGCCGCGACTGAGAGCTAACTGGCGCATCTTCACATTATGATCCTTTGAGCCTGTAAAATATTGCAGCACTGTGCCATAGGATCTGTGCTCTACGATTCTCAGGTCAACCTGAACCGTCTCTTGCACTATGACGCTGGCTTTGGTGGGGCCTTTGGCCAGAACCTCCTCGACCATGGGCATGCGCACGAACCTTGAGACGACCTCCTCGGGACTCGTAGCTGTGGCAAGGATATCTATGTCGCCCACTGTCTCCTTACCCCGGCGGAAGCTTCCCGCTGCAGTGATGTTCTCGAGACCCGCCATCCCTCGCAGATGGTCCAGGATCTCATTGACAATGGGTTCAGCCTTGCTGTAGAGAATGCGCTGGCTTCTTTTTTTGTATCTCTCAATTGACCTTATGATGTTCTTCTCGCGAGTCTCTCCCATCCTGGGAAGCCTGCGGATACGGTGCTCCATTGCAGCCTTTTCGAGTTCATCAAGGTTTGCCACATTAAGCTTTTCGTGCAGCATGAAGATGGTTTTGGGTCCCAGGCCCGAGATCTTCAGGAGCTCGGCCAGGCCTTGTGGAGTCTGCGCTAATAGCTCCTGATGGGATTGAATCCGGCCGGTGCGCAGATACTCTTCAACCTTCTGGGCGATGGCTTTTCCCACACCGGGAATGGACTGCAGTCTCTTTTCCCGGCAGACCTGGACTATGTCCTCCTTTAAAGATTCAATGGCCCTTGCAGCTTTGCTGTAGGCTATGATCTTGAAGCGGTTCTCGGCATGCAGCTCCAGCAATTCCGCCATCTCATATAGAATGGCGGCAATCTCGCGATTCTTGACGGAATTGGTCACAAAAAGAAAATGGTCCTTGTTGTATAAGAATATCGCTTTTCCTGACGCCTTATGCTCTCAAATCAGCTCCTCTATGTGCTTCATCTCTGAAATGTCTGTCAGGTCGCTGATCGATTCATGTTCCATGTCGATGTTGCATTCCCTGGCTGCCGCCACCAGGTTCGTTCCGCCCACGAGGGATATTCCTACATGATCTCTCTCCACAAAGACGCCGAGAACGTTCATATTCGGCTCCCCCAGCTCAAGGACACCGGTAAACCCTCCCGATGCCAGAAGTTCGAGCACCGACTCGATTCTGTCCCTGGCGAGCATGGGAGCCTCATGAAGGTTCCCCAGGATCCGTCCATTTCCGGTGCGCATCATTCCAGTAATGTCCATCAGGCCCTGGGCCGTGAGAATATCAATGGGATCGATGGTCGTGGCCCAGTACATGAGCATGTCTGTGAATCTGGTGGGCTCACGATCCACCACCTCGATCAGGCCGCCTCCCTTAGGATGCACCGGTATGCCATGCTTGAGGAGAACGCCGCAAATGGTAAGGCTGCAAGCGGTCTTGATTTTTATTGATCTTTCTTCTTCCAGGATCTTGATCATGGGCGAGACCGCGAGGCCGCTATGGATGGCATCGTAGAAGACCGACAGAGTCTCATCGAGTCGTTCCTTTTTGACAAGGGATGTATTGGTAATGATCTTGCCTTTCATCTCGACAGGATCAAAACTCACCTGATGCATAAGGTTCTCAATCCTGGCCAGAGTGAAGATCAGCGGCTTGGAAGTTTTCACGCGTTCTAATCTGCAAAGGGATTTATTAGCTTTTCATCTGCTCGGGAATTGCAGGCTGCATTAAAGTCGCTACGGTTCCTCTCCTGCAGGGCATGCTCTTATGAAGGCCCCAATTGACCCTCATTAGAAGCTATTTTATATCACTTCATCCATGCTATTGGCAATGTTGCGCCAAAGGTTCGTGCTGGATACGACAGCCCTCACGGACTCTCTGGCCTGGGAGAGCGAGGGCGCCACCGATATCTGCGAGGGGATGAATGCCATTTTGGATCGAGTGGCCGAAGGGAGGCTTCACCTGGGAATCAGCTGCTACATCCCGTATCCTTCCGTCTACAACGAGATCAAGGATTTCGCCAGGCATAATAATTGCGATCCCCGGGTTATGAGCAAGGTCGATACATGGCTGGTAAAAAAGAGTCCGGACAGGTACAAAGTCAAGGTGCCGTCAAAGATCTTTTATGAATACGTGGATTATATGCGCAGCCGCATAAACAAAGGGATGAATATCTCCGAAGAGGCCATATGGGAATCGGTCTCCAGATGCATCTCTCTTAGTGAAAACGGCACCGGACTGAAGGAGATGAAGGACGAGATCGAACGGGATATAGTTGGCAGCATCATACGCAAATTTCGTGAGAAATATAGAGCAGCACTTCGTTACGGAATCCTGGACAGCGCCCCGGATATCGACGTTTTGCTGTTAGCGAAAGAACTTGATGCAGCCGTCATCTCTCAAGACCTGGGCATCCAGCGCTGGGCTGAACAGCTCGGCCTTCGCTTCATGGAGTCCAGATCTTTCCCAATAATGATTAGGGAATACATGAACGCGTTGCCAGAGAACTATAAAGAAGAGAAAGAAGCGGATAGGATGATCTGATAAATCTTAAAAGATTATACAATATTAGCGATCATCCTTGTCAAATGGATTCTGGTTATTCCGCATTTGTTCGAGAGAGATCTATACATCTTTCCAGAGCCCGCTTTAGCTCCTCTATTTGGATTGGTTTGCTGAGATAGTCATTCATTCCTGCATCCAAGAATTCTTCTCGATCTCCCTCCAAAGCGTAAGCCGTCATGGCTATGATGCAAGGCTGCTTTTCCAGTTTCTTCTGCTCCCGGATGCAGCGTGTTGCGTCCAGACCATCCATATCCGGCATTTGTATATCCATTAGAACGACATCGTACTGCTTTCTTTCCAGAGCCTCCAGGACATCCAGGCCGTTGACTGCTACATCAGCTCTATATCCCAGATGTTTTAGCATGCTCAGGGCCACTTTCTGGTTTATGGGATTGTCTTCTGCCAGAAGGATATTGAGATCGATGTTTTTTTCCGGCTCAGAAGAGGGCAGGCCTTCAGCGTCCTTTACTTCATTGATTTTCGGCGTGATCAGGTTGAGCAGAAGACTCTTGAGCTGGCGCGGCTTGACGGGCTTGCTCAGCCAACCTGAGACCGATTCATCTCGTTCAACCTTGCTTCCCATGTGGCTTATCATCACGATAAATCGATTATTCAGATCCTTTTCCCTGATCTGCCTGGCCAGTAGAGGGCCGTCTATATCCGGCAGGATTGCATCTAGAATCACAAAATCATAGATCTCTCTCTTCAGATTTTCCAGCGCTTCCTCGCCTTTAGCCGAAACCGTCGTCTCCATTCCCCAGGATTGAACGATTTTGGCGAGCATATTTCGGACAGACTGGTTGCCTTCTACGATCAGCACCCTCTTGCCCGCGAGGTTCGAATCCGGAGACATTAAGTCCGATCCCTGGCCGCTTGCAGCACAGAGGATGGTGAAATGGAATGTACTTCCCACTCCTCTTTCGCTCTCAGCCCAGATTTTGCCTCCCATCATCTCCACAAGTCTGCGGCTTATGGCCAGACCCAGGCCGGTTCCACCGTAATGCCTTGTGGTCGAAGAGTCTACTTGAGTGAAAAACTGGAAGAGCTTGCCCAGGTTTTCTTGAGATATACCGATTCCCGTATCCTTGACTTTGAAATGAAGCTCTTCCTTTCCATCCTCAGCGGGACATGAGTTCACGGACAGCATTACCTCGCCCTTTTCCGTAAACTTTACAGCATTTCCCAGGAGGTTGATCAGAATCTGGCGCAGACGGATCTCGTCGCCTCTGAGCATCGCGGGAACGTCGTCCTTCTGGAAGTAGGTCAATTCCAGACCCTTTTCTGCAGCCCTGGCAGCCACAAGGTCCATAGAGATCTCAATGCAGCCGATTAGATCAAATGGCAGAACCTCCAGTTCCAGTTTATCTCCATCGATCTTGGAGTAATCCAGAATGTCGTTGATGACCGCAAGTAATGCGCTTCCGCTGTTTTGGATGGTCTCCAGGTAGTCACGCTGCTCTGGCTTCAGTTCCGTCTCCAGGAGCAGGCCGGTCATGCCTATGACGGCATTCATGGGCGTTCTGATCTCATGGCTCATATTGGCCAGGAATTTCGATTTGGACTTGGTGGCCGATTCAGCCTTATCTCTTGCGCTCTTCAGATCCTCTTCGGCCATTTTTCTCTCTGTTATGTCGCGGATGGACTCGATAGCTCCATAGATCTTCCCCTCAGAGTCGTATAGGACCGCGGCACTTCCCAGGAGATAGATCGCTCTCCCGTTAAGGTCAGGGATGAAAGATTCACCAATTATTGAGTTGCTTTCGGGCCTTTTGAGGCTCTCATAAGCTTTTTCAAAATCCAGACAGGGTTTCAAGACAAGGTCGATCAATATGGGCCTTCTTTCTCCGTAAAATGGAAGCGAGTACTCGTATCCATCCTTTCCGAGGATATCCTTGGCCTTGATGCCTGTCATCTTCTCTATAGCTCGGTTCCAGGCAATTACCATGCCCTCTTCATTGATGACGAAGGTGGCATCGGGCAGGAAATTGATAATATCCGCCAGTCTGTGCTCGGAGTCCTTCATGGCAGCCTCTGCCTGCGTTCTTTCCTGCACCTCGCATTGCAGCTCTCTATTAGCAGTCTCAAGCTCCTCGGTGCGCTGTGCTACACGTCCTTCCAGCTCTCCATTGAGGCGGATAATCTCCTGCTGAGCACGTTTGCGCTCCATTATATCCAGTTGTGCCTCATGATAGAGCTTGACGTTTTCATTCAAGACCAGGATCTGGCGCACCACAACCAGCCCTACAATAATCGCTACGGCCCAGGATAGGACGGGAAACGACAGGCCAATGGGGTTATCATGACTCCAGATGAGCAAAGCAAATGCTCCTGCAGCACAAATATATGGGAGGTAAAGCGGCCAGGTAAGCTGTCCGTATCGAGGTTGCATATTCTCGTTCTCAACTGGCAGGAAAGAGCCTTTCACTACGGTCTCTGCCTGAGACATACCCGCCAGCCCGATCAGGATATAAGCAAGAGGCCAGCCCACATCCAGCAACCCTCCTGCTATGTATGCGCCCTCCCATTCCAGGCGAAGGTATATGCTATCTGTTATGATAAGAGCTATCATTCCACTGGCAAGAAACAACAAAGGAGTTCGTTCGTTCTGATAGATCCTCTTGAATAGCAGCTCCAGAACAGAGAAAAGCAAAATCAAATCCGCTACAGGATAGACAATGGTGAGAAATAGTGTGGGAAGGTCGCCATTCAAGGGTTCCTGGATGGCAGGGCCGATGATCAGGCTCCAGAATACAAGAATTGCTGCAACCATGACGATTCCGGTATCCAGCATCATCTTGAACCGCTCGCTGTAGGCGAATTTTATAGCGGGGAGAGAAAATATTCCCAGTAGAAATAGCGGGTAATATGCTAGAAAGAAGTAGTTCGAAATAGACAGGAAAGGATCCTCGCCAAGAACGATTTCGATATAGGCATAAATGACATCACCGATAGTGAAGCTTAAAGTGGCTATGGCAAGAATCAGCCAGGCCGAGTAGACCCTTTTCCTATAAAAATAGGAAAGCAAAGCCCCATAAAATAGAGCGATGGTAACAAGGCCGTTGACTAAAAAAGTGGCAATGTCGGTAAAGTAAGTTTCTGCGCTTTGATCGTTCCTTAAGGCCATCATAACCAGGGCAATAGAGATGATGATCAAGACTCCAGCTGCCAGTGCATAGGAAAAAGGCAAGACCCGCTTTGATGCAAGATTTCGGGCCGCTGCAACCAATAGTCCGGCGTTTTGGGCCGGCAAATCTGCCGCGTTTCTTCTTGCTTTGGAGATTGGTTGCATCTTCATCATCCGTGGAACAATTCTACATTAGATCCTATCCCTTTTGGTAACCTGTTGTACCCTGAATCGAACCCGAGTACATCCTTCTGTATGTTTGGACCGTCCCCCGGGGCATTCTTTGAAACTCCATCTTCTTAAAACCTTGGCTCATATTCATGGAACGACTCTTGTTCTTCCTTCAATATCGACTTTCAAGCTTATTTACGCTTTGGACTTTCTTCATATAACAATATATCCATTAGTTTTAGCCTCCTGAAACCGTTTAAAATAGATATTCTTTGATATAAATTATAAATATAAAGTTTTGTTCTCTCTTCGATGATTAAACAGCAAAAGTCAACGATGACGAAAGCTCTTGCCGAAAATTATTAAGACAAAGCTGCATAAGAAAGAGAACTTATATTTCGAGAAGAGACTATATATCAAAAAAAGAGAATACTCTCTTTTGTGGTAGCGTGCCTTGTCACCTGCGGTGAAAGAGCCTCGATCTCGATCGAGACATCGATAAGATAATCTTCTGCTAAGTCAGATATGTTCATGGCTCTGTTTCCTCCTAAAGTTTAGCGACTTGGGGATACAGGGCTAAATTATAATATCTCGTGAAGAAATAACTTGCTGCTATCTGGTGAACAGCAAGTCGGTTCTTGCTACTGGATATTACTGTGAAATTTACATCAAAACTGACACGCTACCCTTTTGTTGCATGGTTGTCCTTGTCCATATACTAAAAAATCTAACATTTTTTGATAAGGTTCATCATAAAGATTCCGGAAAATTGGATATATTGGAGCTCGAGATTAAGCTGGACTGCTCTATCTGATGTCTAGGTACCAAAACCTTTTTATTTCAATAATACCTTATTAGATTTAGATCTAAATAAAATGAGGAATAAAAAAAATGACGATTAATCAGATAGGGAAGGCGAAGGCCGATACTAAGAAAGCAATGTCCGATATTGGGAACAAGATGGCACATGCAAGAGCTGATATAAATGCCGATGTGGAGAAGATCAAGGCCAATTTCGGGCATGGTGGGGCCGAGAAGAATGTAGCTTACGCAAGAGCCGACCTGAAGGCTGTTGCCGGGAAGGCGAAGTCTGATGTTGAGAATAAGTGGTCACATGCAAAAGTTGATGCCGAGAAAGCAAAGGCTGACATAGGAAAAAAGATATCAGATGTGTTAAAATAAACGATACAAAATAATTCGTGCGTATTTAAGATAATGGTCAAAAATGATTCAAAAGGATCTCGTCACTTTTCGGCAACTTGAGCCATTAAAGAACGAGATATAATAATTCAGGCAGATTCGGGAGGGATTTCAAACGTCTTTGGTACCTTCGTGTTTGCCTGTATCTACCCTTGAAAATTTGAGTTGGATTTAGAATCTTTAGAATCCCTGGTTTAAGAATAGTAGGTGATAGTATGAAATATAGCAAGATTTTGCTGTTTATGACAGCACTCTTATGCCTCGCGTTTCAGGCATGCGCACAACCCTTATCGGATGGTCAAATCAACACAATGGGATCCAGCGGAGATTATCTCAGCCCCAATTTTGGCATTGGCGGATATTACCCCAACTTCCCCTGGTACACTACGGGTGGTTCCTTCTACAGCCAACCTTATAGTGACACAACGTTCTCGCCCTTCACACAGTATTATACATCAACTGGCATGCCAGTAGTGGGTGGAATAATCAGCAATCCTGTCAAGTTCGATATAACGCAGAAAACTCCATCCAGTGTATACTATGGGACCGGCCAAGCGTTGCCATACTCTCAGTATGCATCCACAGTGCCATCCAAGACCAACGACCTCTGGATCCAGGGAGCAACCAATTGGACCCAGTATGTGGTAACCCCGGTCGGAACCTGGCTGCAACTGGTTGCCAATGCGCCAGTTGGAGGGCCAGCGGGCTTCTATGAGATAATCCAGACCGACACAACCAGCACGAAGTATAGCACTTACCAGTTCAACCAGGGCTATAATACCATGAACTTCAATGCCAACCAGGTAGGAAGACACATGCTCTACTTCGTGGTGGACAACCAGCCCAGCAACGTGGTCGTTGTGGATGTATTTGGCCAGGCTTCACCAGGAAGCGCAGGGGTAAGCATTTATCCAACAGCAAGCCAGACGCCGGTAACAGTACTTGGCAACGTCGCAAACCCTTCGGACTTGGCAACGAGCACGAGCTCATCACAGACTTCAAACGGCTTTACTACTACAACTACATCCAACGGCGTAACCACCACTACTTCCAACGGTCAGACCACCGTTACACCCGCGGGTCAGACAACGACAACCTCGGATGGAACTTTCCAAACTACGACGAGCTCCGATGGGACCACTCAGACAACGACAGGCTCCCATTGAATGGATTTTCATCCATTTATAACAGAATAATTAACATGAGCATGAAGAAAAATGGCGAACTTGTTCTGTTTCGCCCAGCAAATTTTTTCGCTCGCTTGTAGCTGCAGTATTCGAATTGCCCGGCTCTTAACGTCAATCCAAAGGGATTGCATGTCGCCAACAATAGTATTTATCGTAACATTTTTCTGTAATATATTTAACCTTTCATGTGTAAAATTATATGTATGCTGAGGAAAATTATAGGGAATTTATGTGTAAGCTTGTATATCCTGGGAGCGATTTGCGGTACGTGCGAAGACCGATGATGAGGTCATTGAGCTTGCACGTGTACATCAGGAAATAGCTCACGGCGTGAAAAAGATATCGCCTGATCTGAAAAGAAAATCAAGGCAAACATCAGGCCAGTATCTGCAGACGGGCACCAGTTTTGAGTAAGTGCTCGCCTTATCACATTTTCTAATTCTTATGGTAGCATGATGGTTAACGATATTTAAAATTTATGATCGTTAAATTCAATACATTTCTCTATAAGCGCATAGCTCATGAGGCTTTAATACTTTGATACAAAAAGCTTTTTATTCAATGGCATCCTATTGGATTTAGAATTGCAAATGGAGGATTCAAAAAATGACAAATGAAAAAGTGGAGAAGGCGAAGGCTGATGCAAAGAAAGGAATAGCTGACGCGGAGAAGGCAGGGGCTTATGTTAAGGCTGATGCAAAGGCTGGTGTAGAGAAGGTTAAGGCTAGTTTCGGAAAAAGTGATGTGGAGAAGAAGGTAGCTTATGCAAAGGCCGACATTGGCGCCGCGGTTGATAAAGGGAAGGCTGATGTTGAGAATAAGATGGCGCATGCAAAAGCTGATCTGGAGAAAGGGAAAGCTGAAAACAGGAAATAGTATGTCAGGTAGCGCTGAATTAGATAAAATACGTGACTAATTCGGGTAGATCTGGGCTGAAAATCAAAATCGACAAGAGAGAAGTGAATGGTAATAGATATTTAGGAGTGAATAAAAATGGCTAGCTTACTTTATTTGGGAATTGTGTTCTTTGTAATAGCGTTGATACTTGGTATATTGGGAGTACGTGGTGCAGGCATATCTATGGAAATCGCCAAATGGCTGATAATTGTGTTCATCATTCTGGCAATATTATCGCTCATATTGGGGACCTCATATAACATGCTGGTACTTCCGCTTGCATTTATGTGAATACCCGCTTGTCTCTAAATTCATAGATAATGCTGAGAGGCAACAGACGTTATTCGTAGAGATCACAAGAGAAAAAGAGGTTTTGATATGAAAAAGATATTAGTAGTCGTGTTAATAGCGACGATGATGCTGCTGGCTCTGGGTACAGCCGCGGAAGTAACCGAATCAACTACAACTGCGACTAGCACCACTCCCGGTTCCGATGCGACCGAATCGACCACAACTTCGACCAGCGTAAGTCCGGGGCCTGATGCTACCAAATCGACCACAACTACGAGCAGTGCAACTCCTGCCACCGAGCCCACAACCACATCTCAATCGACGACTACGACTACTACGACTCCCGGCTTCGAAGCAACCTTTGCCGTTGCTGGCCTCCTGGGAGTGACCTTCATAGCTCTGAGGAGAAGGCACTAAGGACTTAGGGCTTGGATAATAGAAAACTCACAGAAATGTTGTTCGAGCTTGGGGGTATTAGCCCCCTCTTAGCCTTTAGAGAAGGATTAACCACCGAACTAGAGGAAATAGATTCATCTTTAGATATCGGCCACGATGCGAATAAGATGGCAAGTACGGTGTAATTGATAGAAATGAGGCGATTACTTTGAAGAAAGAAGAATTTATGCAGCAGATCGAGGGTTGCAAACTTCCCAAGATCTTTGACCAAAATCTCCTTGATAATGCATCTGAGATGTTCGGCAAATGGGGTATGTCCACACATATGAACGACGAGGAGCACCTCTTTGAAAGTGCAGGATTGGTCTCCAAACCCGGAGACAATGATGCTCTGAAACAGGAGAAAGAGGCTTTGCGATGTCTTTGCAAGAAAATGATGGGCACCAAGCTGAGCCGCAAAGACGCGGCCACCATCATCAAGAATTTCAACAAGATTAAAGATCCGGAATTTGAGTGGGTCGAAGGATAATCTGATCCTATCAAATTTTAAAAATTTATATTTCTTATTTTTATAGTGTGGAGTGATTTAGATCCGCACTTAAATTTATTGGGCCCTGTACGTGGATAGTTTATGTTACTTTAATGTCTTAATACCAGAAGCTTTTTATTCAATGGCGTCCTATTAGACTTAGGATCAGATGAGTAACGTAATACGGAAATTGGTTGGAATTTTTGGTTTATCGATTCTAACTCGCGAGTTATGCGAACAAGACCCATGAAAATCGTTCCAAACAAATGCATAAAATAAGACTATCGGCTGCCACCCAAACCCAACCAATAAGTGAATCAGCAGCCTGAAAAAGGAGTATTCAAAAATGATAGATGATATTGTAGAGAAGAAGGCATATGCAGGAAAAAGGCAGGAAGCGCAAAAGATGATGAGGAAGTGTAGAAAGCTTCACTTAGGAAATATGATGGCAGGGGAGATGAAGTGAACAGCATATTATAATTCAGGCAGATCCGAGATAGGATTTCAAAGATTTTTGACGTTCTTTTGTTGTTTGCTCTCCCCTCCCTTAAAAATTGAGTTCAATCGGAAATCAAAAAAAAATCAGTAATAATAGGTGTTAAAATGAAATTTAGCAAAATTTTGCTGTTTATGGCAGTGCTCTTATGCCTTGCATCTCAGGCATGTGCACAGTCGGACTATCTGGGCGCAGGTTCCAGTGGCAACACAATGGGATCCAGCGGAGATTATATCAGCCCCAACATGGGCCAAATGCAAGGCACAAGTGATCCGGGGCTGGCTGGCATGTTGAATTGGCTCAATACGCCTGTCCCCAATTTCCCCTGGTACAGCACGGGTGGAGCCTTTTATAACCA
Organism: uncultured Methanosarcinales archaeon; assembly: GCA_963782455.1. Classification (GTDB taxonomy): domain Archaea; phylum Halobacteriota; class Methanosarcinia; order Methanotrichales; family Methanotrichaceae; genus Methanothrix. The sequence goes on along the minus strand of CAWAJP010000015.1, from coordinate 54,916 downwards.
GGCAGTTCCCGACAACACGTTCTCTCGCTACAGAGAGTATTACACAACTACCGGTACGTCTGTAGTGGGTGGGATAATAAGCAATCCTGCCAAGTTCGATATAACACAAAGGACACCTTCCAGCGTGTACTATGGTGCCGGTATAGGCTTGCCATACTCCCAGTATGCATCCATAGTGCCATCCAAGACCAATGACCTCTGGATCCAGGGAGCGACGAACTGGACACAATATGTGGTAACCCCGGTCGGCACCGGCCTGCAGCTGGTCGCCAATGCGCCAGTTGGAGGGCCCGCGGGCTTCTATGAGATGATCCAGACCGACACCACCAGCTCGAAGTACAGGACTTATCAGTTCAACCAGGGTTACAACACTATGAACTTCAATGCCGACCAGGTGGGAAGACACATGCTGTACTTTGTGGTGGACAACCAGCCCAGCAACGTGGTTGTTGTGGATGTGTTTGCCCAGGCTCCAGCAGGGTCAACGAGTCCAGTACATACAATGTCTTAGAGTAGGCACAACTAGAACAAAAATATGGGATTGATGGCAGGTCATTTCGGTTCATCGAGCCTTAATACTATCAATCTCGTATACTTCTTTTAGGCGATTTAGAGAGAAAAGCTAAATCCCTCTTTGAGTGTATCTAATTCTATGGAGATCAGCCGTCGGTTTGATATCGCTATTGATATCGGCATCATGATGGTTTTCATCGCCACTTTGTACAAGAAGAAAAGAAGTGATAAGGATGCAAGAAAATGAGAAAACAGCGGATGAGAGTGAAATAGCATCGGTAAAGAAAGGCATTATTGATGCCCTGGGCGGCAACCCTTACGGATGTATGCAGGCACTCGACAGGAAATTTATTGAGCTGGGTTTTGACACTCCTGTGGAGGAAAACTACGCCCTCATGAAAAAAGCCATCTTTAAGCTACAAAAGCAGATACAGGATAGCAATAACCTGGAATATTCATACTACGACTATGAGGAAGTGACCAAAGAGCTCTATGAGGAACTGCTCAATGAGGAATCAGGTACAGACCTGCGTGGCCGGGCGATCATTGATTTCGTGATCATTAGGCTCAAAGCCGTTCTTGAAGGCTTTCAGGTGGGGGATGAGTGGGGGCCAGGCCGGGATAGAATATAAAGGTGATATATCAGACAAGAGCACGGGCAAACCGGAATTCAAGATTTCGTAAGCCTATTGGTGCCAAATTGTCACCCTCATCTCATTTTCAAGTAGAAAAGACATTGAATGAGCTCACGTTTTCTCTGCAACTACGTCCTCATCCTGTAGCATCCCCGCTGGTTGCGCCCAGTTCTCCTGGATTCGATCATGCGATTGATAATGGGGGCCGTGTAGATCACATCGATGGATTTCCTTTAAGCCCTGCTAGGAGGTATTTCTATCCCTTATTCTCACCAGCTCATTGATACGGCTCCTTTAATTTTAAATAGTTTATTTTATCCTCTTCCTCGTGCTGTGATTTTGCAGGACGGAGCCGTCCCCGGCAGTGTCTTATACCTTCAGAGATGAATGTGTTAGAGGTTAAATGGTAGAATGCATTTTTTGCGGCAGCTTGATTGCTGCGGGACGGTTTGTCGTCCCTGATAATTGGATATGTAGCTCGTGTATAACTCGTCTTGAAGAGCCTTTAAATTGGAACACGGTGGGTTGCCGCGCTTAGGCCACGGCCTCAAGAGCAGCCACACTTCCCCCTCTGGGGGAGGTCATTATGACCCTCACCCATCTCGGAAATACTATCAACTTTATAATCATGCAGATGCAATAGATCCATATGTCATTGTTATCGATAATCGGCCGGGACGGTCGTCTGGTATGGGACGATTTTCCAGTGGCCCTGAAATACTGGAAGATAGAGTGGGATAAATCGGACGATGGAAATGGGAGCTGGCGCGGAAAAGCGATTCTCTCTCATACTGACCTATGTGCCATGATGGAAGAGCGTGCAAAATTCACGCCCATTCCGATAAATGAGCCGATCTTAGCAGAGTTTCGTAAGGGCAAAGAGGTCTACAGTGGAAGGCTCCTGATTTCCATATTTCCCGATCCCATCGACTCTAATCCTGTGATCAATTTCACAGGCACCGGCGATCTGCTGCAAAGAGAGAATTGACCACTCGAACCGAGCCGATTTTATCTCGATACCGGTGGGCTAATCCTCTTTATCTCTGAAAGTCATTCTCAGTTCGTAGACTCCTTCCTCATTTTTCTCTTCCGTATCGAATCCCATATCTTTAAAGAGATCAAGCATCGGCTTATTCTCGGCCAGGACCTCGGCCGTGAATCCCAGCAAGCCTCGCCTCCTGGCCAGGCGGGTGAGGTAGGTGAGCATATCATGGCCTACTCCCATCTTTTGATAGACATCCTTTACAACCAGCGCAACCTCAGCCGTGTGAATTTTCTCATTTATCTCGTATTGTCCAATTGCGGCAATGGTTTCTTTACTGTCTCCCTCAACAATTGCCAGAATCATCATTCTGCTGGCATAGTCCACCAAACCGAACTCCTGCAGTCTCTTATGGGGCATATCCATTCTGACAGACATGAACCTGCGATACATGCTAACACTAGAAAGAGCATAGAAAAAGTCCTTCATCAAGGGCTCATCACCGATCTTAACCGGCCTGAGAAGAATATTGAGCCCGCTCCTGGTTGTCCTGAATGTCTCTAAAGCCACCGGGTACACGCCATTCTCCCCGGGCACAAACGCCTGATCTTTGTAGATGAGCGAGAGCTTCCTGGCCTCTTCGATCAGCCACGGCCTGAACTTAGGATGGGCAATGGCAATAAGATCCATAGCGCGTTCCCTGATATTTTTGCCGTGGAGATATGCTATGCCGTACTCGGTTACTACATAGTGGATATCCCCTCTGGTAAAAGTCACTCCCGTTCCCTCCCGGAGGGATGGGACTATCCTCGAAATGGTGTCGTTGACGGCTGTCGAGGGAAGGGCCAGGATGCTCTTGCCGTCCGGAGCAAGCACGGCACCTCTCATGAAATCCGCCTGGCCGCCGATGCCGAAGTAGAATGTCCCGGCCAGAGACTCAGCCGTTGCCTGACCCGTTAAATCAATCTCCATGGCGCTGTTGATGGCGGTCATCAATTTATTCCTGGCAATAATCAATGGATTGTTGACATAATCAATGGTTCGAAAAAGGACGGTTGGATTCTCGTCCAGGAACTCGTAACTCTCTCTCTTGCCCATACAATAGGAGGCTACCGTCTTTCCTGTATCGATGGACTTCTTGGTGTTATCAACCACGCCCTTTTGCATCAAATCAATGATGCCGTCGCTCAAGAGCTCGGTATGTACTCCAAGATGCTTTTTCTCACCCAGGTATGAAACCACGGCGTTGGGTATGATGCCATATCCAACTTGCAGTGTGGACCCGTCCTCGATGATCCGGGCGACATACTTGCCTATCGATTTGATGATGTCTCCCGGGTCCTCTACCGTGTACTCCAGCAATGGTTCATCCTTATGAATAATGAAATCTATATCTTTTATATTTATGAATCCATCACCCTGAGTGCGAGGCATATGGGAGTTTATCTGGGCCACGATCAGAGTCGCCTTCTGGGTTGCAGCCTTTACAATGTCTACGCTTATTCCCAGGCTCATGTAGCCGTGCTTATCTGGTGGAGATGTCTGAATTAATGCCACATCTATTTGTATTATCTCCCTTCGAAAGAGGCCTGGAACCGCCGAAAGGGATATGGGCGTGTAGTCCGCTGCACCTCTATTGATCGCGTTTCTCGTGCCTTCGCTTATGAAGAACGAATCGACACGGAAGTTGTCGCGAAATTTTTCTTCAGCGTAGGGAGCCGTGCCCAGGGTCCATACGTGTATGAGCTCGATGCCGAAAAAGGCTTTGGGGTTGCCGCTGACGAAGTTCACCAGAGCCTGTACCAGGTATTGGGGCTCGCCGCAGCCCGTGCCTATGAAGATCTTATCGCCTGCATGTATATGGCTGAAAATTTCTTCTTCTGTTGCGAACTTCTCTGGCCAGGTCTTCTTTAGATCCTCTAAGAGATTGATTCGTTCCATTTTTATCCTACCATCTACTCTGCGGATAGCTGGGCAAAGTGCCTTAAGGCCATTATCTCAGAGGGAAATATATCCATGGGATACGCACTATCTGCCATGGGCGACGATGTTTCATTAAGTCCAATATGCATGCTCTCGATACCCTCGAGTCCATAGTATGCAGGATGGAAAACTCTGTCAGTTAAGAGAAGAAAAAGACCAGGCTCATTTGTGGAGTTGAGGCGATAGTTGCATAAAGCCCCAATGACCGGCTCCGATCTGTTTGTCAACTTGACCGAAACTGGTTTATCTCGATTCTGGATGCAAAACTGGCGGAAGGCATCTAAACTTCCATTCTTGTACCAATATTTTACCAACATTTTATTCTATAAGTGAGAGGATCTATATATCTGTATTGCTTTATGCGCCATCATACGATTCAGCTTCAAAGGTCGCTCTTCGCAAGTATACCATTGTCCTATAAGCCGCCAGTATAAATCCGAAGACAGCCGGCCCAACTATCGCGCCATTAACCCAATGACAAAGACCGGCGCAGTAAATGCCATGAGGGTGACGAGGGGATGAATTGATGCACTCGCTGATGCCAGGCGAGGGAGAATAAAGTTATTAGGGATTATCGTGAGGAAGATTATCCCTAGGGCCAACAGGGCCAGGCCTCTGGCAAAGTCTTGAGTCAGCAGATAGTAAAGGGCAATCGGCCCGAAGATCATTTCCGGTCCTATCATTGGAACCAGGGCGACTACAGCTGTCATCATGCCCAAAAGCAAAGGATAGGGTATGCCGAGCACGAGGAACACTATTGCTCCTATGATCCCGATGATTAAAGTGTTGAGGAAAAAAACCCGGAAAAGGCTCCCATAGATGAGGTCAAGTTCCATACGAAAGTGTGCGGTTACTTCTTTCTCAGGAAGTAGCCCTACAAATTCATCTGGTATCCGTTTACCGTCCACGAGGAAGTAATAAGTAAAGTTAGATATACCCTTCGAAGGTCATTTTTCTCATCACCAGCCTTCCTCTCTTTGATAGGCCCAAGGCCAAACCATTCCTATTTTCGGACCCTGGGGACGATTCTTATTATGGCCGTCTTCATCACATACTCGGTCGTGCCGTTTTCCTTTTCTAACAATATGCAGTCTCGGTCTTCGTCCCTTAGTATGCCGCCAGTTACGCCCGGCTCTCCTTTTTCTAAGAGGCGATCAATAACGGGAACTGTATATACTACATCTATCGATCTTCCTTTCAGCCCTGCTATCAGCGAACTATCTGTCATTTGCCCTCACCTTCTAACCATTGCCAATAAATGCAATAACCGGTTTTATGTAAAATAGAAAAAAACTTAACGATTTGAATCATAACTTATAATGTAAATACCTGTATTCTGGATTAATATACCTATCGAATCTAATTAACATTTACACTACATCCGAGCGAAGGAGGCTATGGTAAGTTATGGCAGCAGATCCAGCAAAATGGTTCCTGAAGTTTTTACCAAACGGAGATGGGCGTCCCTGGGGAGATGAAACTTACATGGCCAGGAGGATGGCAAATTGCAGGCCCTGGGATGAAAATTGCCATGTCGTCCCTCTGATCGGCGGGTATGAGGCCATGTCCGCTATGAGGGAATCCCTGGAAGCGGCAATAGATCAGGCCGAAAAGGGCAAGAAAGGGCACGTGTATATCGCAGACTGGCGGCTCAATCCCTTGAGAGACCTGTCAGAAGACAACCCCTGGAGCATCCAAAACCGCCCCTGGAATGAATTCGATTCTGCTAAAAGGGATCAGACGGTCTTGGGGTTAATCCTGCGTCTGATGCAGGCCGGGATCCGCGTCAGGATACTATTGTGGTTGCCGATACAGGCGTCTGTATTTGCGGGGCTTGGCCCGCATATGAGCGATCACGTCTACATTGCCGACGTTGTAGACGAGGAATGCAAGCGGCTGAGCAAGAACGATCCCGGTGCAATAGATCGTGGCATAGTAGCTCTGGATATGAGGGTGGCGTCTCCCATCACGTCTTCTCACCACCAAAAGATGATGGTAATTCGTGTGGGAGATGTAAATGTAGCTTATTGCGGCGGGGTGGATCTGGCCTTCACCAGAAGAGACGCGCCGGACGCAACACACCCCTACGTGTATGATCCGAGTGCTACGTTAGACGATCTGCTCGTTCTTATGAAATCCAATCCGCCTCAATTCTTAGGAGGAGACTGGCAATCAGGAAAAAACATCCCGGAGGCAATCGATGCCCAGGATAGGACCCACCGCTGGCCGAAAAGCCCTGACACGATTTATGATGCATTAAAAGATGTATCCAAGCCTTTGCTCCCGGACTCCGATCTGCCGAAAGAAGTCTATGGAGATGATTATCAGATCTGGCACGATCAGCACCTCGGGCTGCAGGGACCAATCGTAAAGACTCTGGAGGAGCAGTTCTGTGAAAGATGGCAGGACGCGGGAAACGTTTATGAGTCTGGATTCTGGGGCAGCCTGCACCATAAGAATAATCAGGTTATCTTCAGCTCGAAGAATGCCATAAAAGACGGCGATATCTTGAGATTGGACGAGCCGAAGGATGTCGATCTCAAACCCGGTGGATCATCTCTGGTGCAGATGTGGCGAACTATTCCCATACGTCTTGAGCGCAAGAAACCTCCCTTTATAAGAGGGGAGTTTACGGTCATGGCGGGAATAGCTAATGCATGTCAGGCAGCGGGAGAATTGATCTGGATCTTCGATCAATACTTCTTCAGCAGGCCCCTCGCCAGGTTGCTCAACCATCTGATCAGGAACGATCGGGAAAAAAAGCTTTGCGTCATATTAGTGCTTCCCCCTTATGCCGATGGTCATCAACACGAAGAGCACCATGCGAGGAAGCTTGCCCTCAACGATTTAACCGCTGGCTTGATGCAGGGTCCCGGCAAATTCGAGCGCGTGGGCGTGTATAACCTCTGGCATCCTTCCCGAAACCCGGGTGGCATTTACGCACATGCGAAGGTTCAGCTGTATGATCGGAGCTTATTGGTATGCGGTTCTGCAAACCTGAACCGCAGATCCTTCACCTGTGACACCGAACTTAATTGTGCTGTTTTGGATGAGGACTTGGTCTTAAAGCATTATCGCAGGCTTTGGCGTGTCCTCTTTCCGGACACTGCCTGGCCGGGGCAGATCAAATTCAGCGACTCGAATAGTGGATGGGGAATGCAATTCTTCGATGCTTTTGAGACTGCCGCTAAAGCTCAAAATTCGTACTTAATACCGGATCCCTGGTGGAATGCCGATAAGCAGATAAAGCCCATTATTGCCGATGGCAAAACCAGGGCCGAGGTAGATATAAGGCCGCCCAGGCTGCCAGCCAACCCGGCTGAGGCAAGGAAGAGTCCGGAGTACTGGACTGGCGTCACGCGAGAACAGGATTACGAAGACGATTATCTGGAGGAAGCAAGGGATGTCCTGAACAATCCGAAGCTGGAAAAAGAAGATATCTGGTCACTTGGCAGGAAGAACGTGGCAAAGATGGAAGATAGTCTCTTCGAGCCCAGCTCTCTAAATACGAAGATCGAATCGGAAATCTGCCCCAAATCCTGCAATGTCTCTGGAGATCCAGTGGCCCCAGGGCGATTGGATGAGATAGTATTCCTTATTGAAAACTGCGGTCATGGAGATAAATGGCCCTGGAGGGTGCCTTGAACTCATCTGACTTTATCACTCATCTATCGAAACCATCAGCAAAATCCCATTGGATTATTCGCAAGAAGGAGGGGTGATAACAAGCGAGATAGCCCAGATATGAAATAACGACCTAGCGAGTCCAAAAGATTTGGAATCCAATAACCGACTCCCATGGCCTGTTGCAGGTGTGTTATCGATATAACAATATCTCTTGTCGAGCAAGAATCGATATCGCTATCATCTCTACCGGATAAGAATCGCGATTAGGATGATCGCCAAGAGTGAAACCAAAACGACCACCGAGACGGTAATATACCTTCTGGCAGCTTTTGCCTCAAACCATGTTTTGGGAAATATTCCCTGAGCCAAAAAAGTTATGACTCCAGCCAGGTTGATGCTTATAATATTTACGAGAAAAAGAAGCAGGGACCCAAGAGCTAATGAAGTATATCCTGCACCCAGCAGCAGACCGAAGCTTACCAGCGGCGGGAGAAGGGCTACTGCTACCGCGACTCCAATGAGGGTTGCAGGGGCTCCTGAAGTAAAAGCCAACGCCCCTGCGGACCCGGATACCAGTGCGAGGACAACATCCCCGAGACCCACACTTGTTCTGGACTCGAGTTCATGAATATGTGGATCAACATGTAAAGTGAACCCAATGACAATGGAAAATGCTACTGCAATGATGATCCCAACAAAGTTTGTTCTCAAGGCGTTTCGTGCCAGGGAAAGGTCTCCTATAATCGTGGCCAGAGATAGCGCGAGGTTAGGGCCCAGTAAGGGAGCGATAACCATAGCTCCTATTATGACTGCGACGTTATTGTCCAATATGCCTATGGCAGCGAGAATTGATGAAAGCGCCACCAAGACCACATAGACTTTATTCAACTTTGATGCGACTATAATGTCTGAATAGAGTTCTTCCCAGCTGAGTCTGGTGCTTTCCGTTTCCTGGCCCTCAATCTTCTCGTCGGCCTCAATTGACGAATCTTCTGCCACATCTTTTTTTGGAAGAGAGGCTTCTACGGGAATTATGTTTATCCGGAAACCTTCCCCATTTGAGAATCTCTCCTGCAAAATATCAAGCAAAGATTGACTCTCTTCTGCAAATGTGAGGATCTTTACAAGGATTTGGTCTTCTGACAAGCTACCGTAACTGACGCCTCTTACCGGATGCTTCCAGATTCCGGTAATCGGCTGCATCCTCACATCAAGCACATCTTTTCTTTCGCTAAGCAGCCCTTCTATAGCCTCTTTTTCCCCCTCCGGAAGGATAATCTCAATCGAACGAAGCGCCATATATTACTCCATTGAATTAAGCGACTTTTGGGGGTCCACCCAGGCTTGCTTCCGGAAAGCCCACTATATCCACAGTCTGTGAAGCGATCTTTATGTTTTCTGACTTCTCAATATCTTCAAGAATTTTCTGGCTTATTCGGTTGCGGATTATTCGCCTTTGTCTGACGGGAGTTACGTATCTAGCCCTCAGCTCTATCCAGTTGTCTGTCAAACTGACATACATCTCTGCATTCATCGAGCCTCTGGATAAAAAGTACTTGCGCTCCATATCAGAGATCTCCTTCTTGGCGAGCTCTTTGACCGCCCCCGTTTCCTGGATTATAGCATCAATTATTAGCGTTTTTGCGGCTTTCCAGTCACTGCTATAGGTTATTGGAAGAGAGATCTCATCCCAGAGAAAATCGAAATCTTTTGTATAATTATTAGTAACATTAGATAAAACATAGCTATTGGGGATTATGGAGAGTCTTCCCGTGGGCTGTTCACCAGAGACCCACTCATTTATCTCCATAATTGTGGTATAAAAAATATCGATGTCGATCACATCTCCTTTTTTGGAGCCAATCTCTATTCGATCCCCTACACGGTAGACTCGGTTGAATAATATGCTCAAACCGCCTGCGAAATTCTTTGCGACATCCTGCATTGATAGGGTGAAGGCAGCGGCTACAAGTCCAAAACTCAAGACAATGGTCTGGAGATCTTCTACCCAGATGATCCAAATAGCTAAAAAATTAACAAAAATATAAATAAAGTAGAAGCTTTTGGATGTGTAATACCTTCTTTGAGAATCAATTATATTATTTATATATTTATTCTCTAAAACCAGTCTAAAACCTACATAGATGCTTACTAATACTATAATTGTAACAGCTATTCTTGCCAAATAAACATTATTATACCAATAATTAACCAGCAATAACAATCCGGCGATTAATATGAGTATCACAGGGTGGATCCAATTTCTTGACACGATACATATCCTCATTCTAATTTTGTCATTCAGATGATACATGTGAGACTGTAACTTAATCTAGGTATCGATCGATTTCAAACTGGCTACTTAAATTATCATTTAATTTCACCGAAATAACATCGGACGCCAACGAGGCCAAGAAGAAGTTCATCGAGATCGCCGCGGATCTAAGTGAAGCTGGCAAAAAGTAGCATATCGCGTAGTTGTTGGTAACCTTGGTTGAAGAGATCCTTAATTTGGTGAAGCAAGAAGAGGTATCGCTTCCGTTCTTGGGTGCAGGCTAATGCAGCCCTGCTCAGCTAGATTAGATCATAAACAGCAGCGTAAGCTGTTGAGATTTATCAAAATCACATTAATGTTTTAAAATATAGTTTCATACTTTTGAACTCAATCAGGTAGCGTAGTTTCTTTTCTGTAAAATGATATTAAGGCCCTGTATCCAATACGTCTTTGGAAAGAAGGAAGATACAAAGCCATGGAGATATTTGAACTGCTAGAAGATTATCTTATCGATCAAGATGACGGTCTGAAGAAGCTATTGACATGGTTCTTTAACCTGGTCATGCGGCTGGAAGCAATACAACAGTCCGGCGCGGAGCCTTACGAGCGAATCGAGACACGAACAGCTCAACGTAATGGCTATAGGGAGCGGTCTCTCAAGACACGCGTTGGTGAACTGATTTTTAAAAAAACCGCAATTTAGAGATCGTTCATTTAAATCCTGTGTTTTTGATAAATATTCTCGTGTGGAGTTGGCTTTAACAAATGCAATAGCAGAGTCGTACCTACAAGGCGTTTCAACACGACGAACCCGAGAAGTAGTAGCTCACTTAGGCGTTGAGCGTCTTTCTGCCTCTACAGTATCCCGAATAGCCAAGGAGCTAGATGAAAAGGTAGCAGAATTCCTCAAAAGACCTATTGAATCAAACTCAAATGAAGTAAACAGGATTTCTCATCAAATCAACGAAAAATTCAAGAATGATCAATACTATAATTATATTACATAGAATAGAAGGTAATCAAATTATGATGTTCGAAGCGTATGTGAAGGAGTCAATTCAGCGAACCAGAGATATTATCTCCGTTAGATTCACCAAGCCTGCAGGATTTGACTACAGTCCCGGACAGTTTATTTTTGTTACAGTTGGAAGTGGAAACGACGAGGTGACGAAACACTTATCACTATCCAGCAGCCCGACTGAAGACTTTCTGGAGGTCACAAAGAGGCTTACGGGCCATCCTTTCTCGAATGCTTTGGCAGCTCTTAAAGAAGGAGATAAAGTAAAGCTCAAAGGACCTTTTGGAAAATTTACTTTCGCAGGAGGGCATAAAAAGATTGGCATGCTTTCCGGAGGAATAGGCGTAACCCCTCTTCGCAGCATCATCAAATATATATTTGATAAAATGCTGGATACGGATGTAGTCCTATTTTACTCCAATAGCAGGGAAGACGATATCGCCTTCGAGAAAGAATTCGAAGATATGACGAAAGAATCTCCTAAATTCGATGTCTTAAATACCGTGACTAAGCCGGGACCTTCCTGGACAGGTTTGACCGGCCGGATTACCGCTGATATGATCAAGAAGCATGTGCCGGACTACTCGAATCGAGTTTTTTATATCAGCGGTCCCATAGGAATGGTGGACTCCATGCAAATTCTGCTCAAGGAAATTAACATCCCAGATGAGCATATTAAGAAGGAATCTTTCACAGGATATGATATTGCCTAAAAGAAATGGGGGATTGATGCAGTGAGCCTCAATTGCCGAATATACCTGCTATCAATCCCATAATTTTTGTTTCAGTGATTCAATACCACTGTGATTCGTGTGTACTGGATTCGTTCATCCTGGCGGTGCCTGGGCAAACACATCCACAACGACTACGTTGCTGGGCTGGTTATTCACCACAAAGTATAGCATGTGTCTTCCTACCTGGTCTGCATTGAAGTCCATGGTGTTATAACCCTGGTTAAACTGATATGTGCTGTACTTTACAGTGCTGGTATCGGTCTGAACAATCTCGTAGAAGCCCGCAGCCCCTTCCACTGGCGCATTGGCGATCAGCTGTATCCAGGTTCCGACTGGGGTTACCACATACTGTGCCCAGTTTGTTGCTCCCTGGACCCATAGGTCGTTGGTACTGGACGGTACTGTGGACGCATATTGCGTGTATGGCAACGCTTGGCCTGTGCCGTAGTACACCATGGAAGGCGTTCTTTGCATTATATCGAACTTAACAGGAGTGCTGATTATCCCGCCCACTACGGGTATACCTGAAGTTACATAATATTCTCTGAAAGGCGAGAACATTGTGTCACTATACGGTTGGCTGTAGAAGGAGCCACCTGTAGTGTACCAGGGGAAGCTGACCACCTGGATCATATTGGGATTAAGATAATCTCCACGGGATCCCATCGTATTGTTCAATCCGCTGGATTCCATTGTAGTGTTTGATCCGCTGGACACCATGGTCTCGTTAGATCCATTAGATCCCATTGTGAGGTTGGATCCGCTGGACACCATGGTCTCGTTAGATCCATTAGATCCCATTGTGATGTTGGATCCGCTGGACACCATGGTCTCGTTAGATCCATTAGATCCCATTGTGAGGTTGGATCCGCTGGACACCATGGTCTCGTTAGATCCATTAGATCCCATTGTGAGGTTGGATCCGCTGGACACCATGGTCTCGTTAGATCCATTAGATCCCATTGTGAGGTTGGATCCGCTGGACACCATTGTCTTGTTTGATGCGTTAGATTCCATTGTGATATTTGAATTGTTATTAGGACTTACCGATGCAGCGCATGCCTGAAACGCAAGGCAGACGAGCACCATTATAACAAGCAGAATTTTGCTATATTTCATATTAACACCTGACTTTTGCTTAAGCCGATTTCTCAGATTTCTAAACAACCTCAAGTTTTAAGGAGAGGAACAGGCAGATGGAAAGAATGTCAAAATCTTGAATCCCGTCCCGGATTTGCCTGAAATTAGCTATATTTTTTGTTTTATTGTTTATTAAGGGCCAGGCCATCTTATTTCCTGGGTGAAGCTTTCACCTTTTGCTGTCCAGTTTTTGCATGTTCCGTCTTTTTCCCTACATCAGACGTCGTCTTCTTGGCGTCAGACATCTTTTCTACATTATCATCTATCATTTTCTTTAATCCTCAGTTTGCGGTCCCAGTTCTAATAGGATGTCATTGAATAAAAAGCTATTGGTATCAAAGTATTAAAGTGTGATTAACTATACGAATATAAAATTCAATATTTATGAAGACAATCAGAGCCCAAGCCGAAGCCCACCGCAAGCCAACAAGCTGGAGGGACCCATGGATCAGCCGAGATGAGACGTATTGCTTTTAGCCGCTAGGCCCGACAGCAAGACCTGAATGCACGGTAAAATTAGACCAAGACCGCTAAAGAATGGTCCAGAAAAAACAACTAATGGCGGGAAATCTTAGCGGGAAGGCAGGAAAAACGAGATACACAATTCGAAAGCTGTGAGATAATGAGCTTCCAGGAAGCCCTGCAGAAAGGCATGAACGATGAAAACTGATTCTCTGCCGAATATCGCCTCTCCCACTCATCATGCATCTCTCATGTGAGCGCCACCCACGACCCCCCTAGACCGCGAGCGCAGCCGCCCGAAAGGCCAATCATCCCAGGCGTGGCGGCGTCTTCCGGGATATCCTGCTCGACCGGAACGCGAGACAAATGCCCCGCCGACCTCTGCAGACATACTCATGCCAAACCGAAACCCAGGAATTCAGCCATCCGAGCACCGGCCACCAACATATAATCCTGCCAAGATCCAGACCCGGGATGCGGCGGGAGGAGCGCTCGACAAAGGCTTATAAAGGAGAAGGTGTGACTGGGGAGCACGTTGTAGGCAAATGACGAAAAGCCTATCGCCGAATAGTGGGAAATATTGGAGGCATATAATTTGCATAAGAAATACATGATTCTTCCTCTACTGCTCGTATTCCTCTTCACGGCAGGCCTGTCCCTGGGGCAGTCCGCCAACAATACGAGTATTGCAGAGAATAATTCGACGGCGTCAGTGAACATCGCATCACCGGAAAATGGAACCATTACGATGATTGAGAGCGAAGTTGCGAATGAGACCATTTTGCAGAATGCGACCCAACCGGAGAATGTAACCAGTGATGAAAATGAGACTGCGGCAGCCACGGCAACCGGCCTGAAATTCATCTGGTCGGTTACCGGTATCGAAGCGGATCAGATCATCATGGTCCTGGACCAGGATGGCACGGATCTCTTCGGCCAGGCCAAGTACGACTCCCAGGCCGGCAATCCCTGGAATGCAGAAGTTACAGGATCGAGTTCAGGCGATAATGTGGACCTGACCATCACCGCCCAGAAGGATAACGAGGAGCTGGTAAGCTCAAAGCTTTCCGGATACCTCGATAACCAGAACGGAACCATCAATGGTAATTTCACACAGGTGAGCCAGGGCAAGATCGTAAACAAAGGCAGCTTCACAGCCGTACAGATCAGCCCGGATACCTCCAGCTACACTCCCGTTACTATTGAGCAGCCCAAAGCAGCGGCAGCTGCACAACAAACTGCAAGCACAACACCTACCACTGCAATCCCAAATTCCATCGAAATAACAGAGTCATCCTTCCAGCCAAGTCCTATGACGGTTGAATTAGGAACAACTGTAACTTGGGTAAATCGCGGTTCAATGAATCAAGAAGTTGCCGCCTCAAATGCGGCGTTTGATTCCGGGAATATTGCACCAGGTGGACAGTATCAATATACTTTCTCGAAGGCAGGAACCTTTGATTACTACTCAAAAACCACTCAGGCATGACCGGAAAGATCATTGTAACGGACAACTCTAAATCGAGGTTCGTTGACGTCCATCAGTATGCAGATAAGCAGGGCGTGGGCGGCGACTTGAGCGGCGTTCCACCCGGAATGGGCGGAAGCGGACTATAGATCTATAAGACTATCTGGCGCCGGAAATTCGGCCGCAAGCATTTTTTTTCTCTTTTTTTGGTCTTATTTCTTATTTAAATATGGAGAAGAAAGAAAGATGTTTATAGTCAAATGACGTAGGCTTTATAGTAATTTCATCGTCAAAAGATGATCGTACGATAGAATTCGATGGAAAAAATATGGAGGTCTAAAGTTGATAAAGAAACTCATAATCATTCCGCTGGTGCTCCTATTTATCCTGGCCGCAGGTCCGTCTCTGGCGCAGTCTCTGAATAACTCGACCAATGAAACAAATATTCGCGATGTATTCTCACCCCAGGAATCAGGATCCGTTGGAAATGAATCTTCGGGGTCAACTGGGACCTTGCAGGATGTATCTGCGGCGTCTTTCAATGAAAGCGAGGAGGTAGCCGTCCCTAACCTGAGCTACATCTGGTCGGTGACAGGGATCGAACCAGGCCAGGTGATAATGGTCCTGGACCAGGATGGTACTGATCTCTTCGGCCAGGCGAAGTACGAGCCAGATAGCGGCCAATCCTGGAACGGAGTTGTCGTCGGTTCAGTAAAAGGAGACAGCGTAGACCTGGTCCTGAACTCCCAGAATGGCATGGAAGAGACTGCTACCCGAATGCTAGGTAATTTCAACGAAACCAGCCAGTCAATGAAAGGCGATATCATAAGGGTCAGCAACGGGCAGATCACGGAGCGATCCAGGTTCGAGGCCGTATGGATCAACCCGGACATATCCAGCTACACTCCGGCTGTTATCCCAATTCAAAAAGTCGCGACAGCCGTCTCCAGCCCGGGGGCCCAGAATACCACTCCACAGATCACAACAGAGAATACACTTCCAACCACAACTCCCAAGAAATCCTATTACCATGACGTACGACAGGATGCAGATAGGATTTTGACAGGCGTCGGGGACATCAGCCAAATACCCATTGGAATGGGCGGAAGCGGCTTACCCTAGACTGGATGAATATGTAAATTTTAGAGACACCCAACAAAGGAATAGATCTTAAAGATCTGATCTTAAAGATCTCCGGCCTTTGCCTGGACCTTCCCGGCATGAAAATACTTACGAGGGGGAAGATCCGAAATTCAAGCGGAACGAAAAATTTGGGTGACTGAAATCACCAAAATCGGGCTCTTTTGAGCTGAGGCTTGTCTCTGACCTCTTCGCTCAATTGATCCCTTATCGATCCCTTTTATCGGACTTGCATACCTTGAAGCCCCAAGACGTTTAGACCAGAGCCAGCTGATCCTTGCAAGCGCAAGATAACGAACGCCTCATTAAAAGGTCCGTGTCGACATTTCTACGAACGAATGCCTTTTGATAAGATGGATCGATCTGAGTGGCTCTCTTGTATGCCTGGACTGCCGTTGGGTAATCACCTTTGATATCATAAATCACGCCCATATTGAACCAGGCTTCAGCATAAGACTCATTCAGGCTGATGGCCTTGCTGAAAGACGTAAGAGCATCGTCATACTTGCCCAGGAGACCAAGATCAATTCCTTTGTTATTCCAGGCCTCAGAATCCCTTGGGTCCAATTCAAGAGCCTTATTGTAGGCATCAAGGGATTCGCTGAATTTTTCCTGGTTATAAAGGTTATAGCCTTTCATGAACCAACTGATAGCGGTCTCATTTGCACTAGCACAGGCAGGGGCCATCAATGTCAAAATCAGCGCCAGGGTAACCAGCGCCAAGGAGACCTGAACAGACTTGAGATTCGTTATTCTTTCCTCCTTTGCTCTTTCATTAACTGAGCCGATTATAAAGGTTCTGCGTCAACTACCCCGCCCTAAAGGATGCGGTCTTCTCTACCCCTTGACCCAGCGAGATAAACAGGTGCACCCTCCCACAAGACCAATGGTGCCCTAATCCCTCGCCAAATTCCGATTAGACAATCATTTTTCATTTTTTTCGGATCCCGCATAAGACACAATGATCTCAGAGAATGCCCTCAAGACCATCTCCAGATCCTGTCGAGGGAGCCCAAATGTGCTCAGCTTGAACTGGCGGGTGAGTCCGGGCTTGATGCCGCATATGCCGCGATCCTTGAGGTCGCGATAAAGGAAGTATCGGCCTTTCTTCGCAGTTTGTGAAATCTTATAGAGGTTTTCCGCGAGGAAGAACATAAGATCATGGTTATGCGGCCGGTCTCCCTGCTGCATCAATCCCATCTTCTCCATCTCGGCCGAGAACCAGCGGGCCTTCTCCACTTCCTCCTGCCAGTGCGCCACTCGCTCGACGACCGCAGGGAATGACGCCATCATTGTCAAGAGCGGCGCCCCGCGCACGGTGCAACCCAGGAGCTCGACCTCTTTATTCTTCTTGGTGGAAGAGAGCCGGAACATGGTTTTTGCAAATTCTTCTGTTGCACCCAAGACGCCCACGGGCCCGGATGCGGCCATGGACTTGTGGCCGCTGCCTACGATTATATCGGCACCGAGCTCGCGAGCATTTACAGGCATCCGGCCTACGGCGTAGGCGCCGTTCAGGAGCAGAGGCACGCTGTAGTCATGGCAGGTGTCTGCTACCGCTCGCGCATCAGCCAGGTTTCCGTAGTTTCCGTCCGGATAGGTCAGGACAGCCAGGCTCACGTTGCCCTTATGCTCGTAAGCGCGCTCGATGGCCAGAGCGTAGCCTTCTCCGTCAATGGCATAATCCGGCTCTCCGCTGGAGGGCACATACTCTATCTTCAGACCCGCCCTCTCCGCTGCCAGCACTGTCGTATAATGGGCATTGCCATCAATTACCACAAAGTCGCCCTTCTCGCAAAGTGAGTGCATCGCGGCAAACTTTCCCTCGCGTGCGCCGTGGGTGATTCTGACCTCATCCGTGCCCAGAAACTCCGGGAGAATGCCGTGCACGAACTCCTCTATGGGCGGGGTCTTGATGCGATCCAGCATCCCTGTGCAAAAGTCGCAGACTGAATAGCCGTCTCCCCATTCCATCAGAGCGGCTCGCGCCTCCGGCGTCAGGATCCCACCTCGCTGCAGGGGATCTATGTTAATCTTTGCGACATCCCTCTTCAGTTTGGTGAACTTCTCAAGATTATCAAGCATTAAACCTTTCAGATATCTCTCTTGAAGTATAACCCTTTGCCAGCGTTAAGCAAAAAGTGATATATTTTCCAGACATCTCTCACTGCAATGGCTTTAGTGATAGGTCATCGCGGAGCTGGAGCACTGGCCCCGGAAAACACGCTGGAGGGCATCAAGGCCGCAGCATTATGCAAAGCCGATTACGTCGAGCTGGATGTCCGGCTTTCCCGCGACGGCGAACTTGTCTTGATGCATGATGGAAGTGTGGATAGAACCACCAATGGCAAGGGTTTGGTGGAGGAGCTGGATCTTCGAGACCTGAAAGCTCTGCGTGTCCGCGGCCAGGAAATCCCCACCCTGGCGGAGGCTCTGGCTCTCGCAAAAGAGCTGGGTCTGGGCCTGGTTGCAGAGATGAAGGAAGAGGGCCTGGAAGAACTGGTGGCCGGGGCTTTGAAAGGCAGCAATAGTATCGTGACATCCTACTATCACAACAGTCTCTACGAAATGAAGGACATTTCTGACCTCAGAACAGGGATTGTTATCGCATCGCTCCCCATAAAGCCTGTAGAGCTGGCCCTCTGGGCAAGAGCAGATGCCATTTTTCCGGAGCGAATCAACCCCCGGCTCTTCAAGGAGGCGCACCATAAGGATCTCCTGGTCTTTCCCAGGACCGTCAATACAAAAGAATTGGCCTGCTGGCTTCTCAGGCTCGGTGCTGACGGTCTCGTAACCGACGATCCGTGCCTGATAAGAGAAGCGGCAAGCCAGCCTGTGCAGGACACAGGGAGATCGAATTGCGAATACTATCCCTGTCATCACTTCCCAGGTCAGGATTGCACCAACTGTTTCTGCCCCCTCTATCCCTGCAAGGATTTGGACCTCGGCAAGTACGTGAGAACAAAGAGGGGAAAGAGGTTTTGGACTTGCATCGACTGCAGACTCGTACACTCACCCCGTGTTGCAGAATATCTGGCACAACATCCGGAGACGACCACATCCGAGTTGAAAGCCATGCAAAACCGTTAATGACTTAAGACGGCTCCAGAATGACTATCCTTTGCCGTAGCGGGCAACTGCACCGACGGAAAGCTTTATGGGTACCTGATGGAAATGCAGACTTCATGAGACATATCATACTTGTGCTAATTGCTCTGGTGGCTCTGGGCGGGCTATTGCCTGCAGTCATGAGCCTACCTCCTGCACCCTTTGAAGCCCAAACCGTTCTGGACACCACTCCTTCCATGGCCGCTTTCCTCAACGATAGCTGGACGCCGAGCGCGTTTGTAGCTCCGGTTGAAGTAGCCACGGACAAGTTTGGGTCCGGCAAACTTGGCAATAACACCACAGAAAACTCTACCTATGCCATTTACGATTTCCTGAATAACAGCTATGCCCCACCCGCAGCCGAGTCTCCGATCTTCACTGCATCAGCCGCAGGAAAGGATAATAAGGTAGCCTGGACCGGCGAGAGCATCTACCAGTTCCTGGATGATAGCTGGACGCCTTCCACTCCAATTGCGATATACAACCAGGGCGTCTATACCAAGGGTAAGATGAGCTAATCTCAAATTTGTAGCTGACGACGGGCGACTTGTATGGTTCGTCCGTCCGAAGAAATTTATTACTAATTTCTGCATAATCCCGGACCAGTTATCTGAAGTTCTACAAACGGAAATGTAGAATCATCTACCTGCAAGAGAATGATTTTTGGAGAAGTGGGTCTCAATTACCAGGTCGATCATTGCCACTACGGCTTTGCTCCCGTGTACCTCTTGAGATAGAGACTGACAACGTCATACGGTATGGTGTGTCTCTCCTGCAGCAGACGAGCTTGAAGCATATCCACCTCTTTGCTGTAAGAGCCGGCTATCTCATGGGCATACCTAATTCCCTCTGCCGTAAGCATGTATTCGTATCTTTGCCGCCACTGGCCATTCAGCTCATAATGCCTTTGGTCCTGATAGATCATGCCCATGGCCACAAGGATCTGAATGTCTTCAAAGAGCCGCTCGCTATAGGGAAAGCCATACAGAGAGTGAATGGAGTAGTCGAAAAGGCCGGAAATGCTGGCCGGACCCAGATCCTTAAGCCTGGCCACGGTCCTGTAGAGCCAGGTTATATTTCTGATCCTGGGAACGAGGATCTTCTGCCCGTACGTCTCGGAAAGCATATGATGCAGGGTATAAAAAAGCAGCAAGAGACCGTCGATGGGGAGATAGCTCTCGGCTCTGATAAAGCTCAGGAGTTTTGCCGCCTGCTCCCTCATCTCCTGCATCGAAATCTCGGGCAGACCATCCGAAAAGAAGGATATGGCGATCTGGCGGGTCAGGGACTTGACAAGGCCCGCGGCCAGAGCGGACTCATCGTAGAGAAAACCGTTTGCCCCGGTTCTCATGGAGCGCGGCACTCCGCTGCCTACAGTGATATTTACGAGAGCCCCGTATTTCTTGCCAAGAGAGTCCTCGAAGAGCTTTCTCATACGTCCATGGCGGGAGATCGTGGAGAGAGCCATCCTGATGTCCGGAGCGAGAGACCTGTGGTCGAATCTGGCTGCCAGGGGAAGCTCCTGACCGTATTTTATGCGCTGCAGTAGTTCCCGCGAACTGTCACTTCCCTTATCCCAGATGAACCTGAGAAGATCAGGATCCGTGTACTCCCGGAAGAAGAGAAAAATCCTGCTCCGGGCGTCATTCTCCTCCACATTAGCCAGCGCATTTTCTAAAGCTGTCAGCAGCATGGCCCGGATAGATTGTACTGTGGGATGATAGATGAGAGCATTATAGTGATGGGCCCGGGCAATGAGCATTGACTCTGCTGCAGTCTGAGACATCTCGGCTCTGTAGTCACCATCCCCTGCAAGTGTGATTCTTCCATTGCAGATGGTGAGAGCCTGCAAAATCTGATCTATGTCGATGAGTCCCAGGGAGACGCCGGAGTGATGCGAGTCTCGCAACAGAAAGTCTATCCTATCGGCGTCAAGATCTCCGACGATGATCTGGCCGAGGGGAGGCTTTGCTCCCGAAGCGATATCCGCCACTTCTCGGAAGAACGAATCTGCATTGCCGAAATCTCTTTCCGCCACACTGACAGCCGCCTCTCCAAAAGGATGAGCAGTTATTATCTCGTGGGTGAACTCCTCATGCCCGGTAGCCCGCTCTGACCCCAGGATGGGCTGAATTTCCGGGTTGCGGCTGAGAACCCCTTCCACAGCATGAGAGAGTGCTGAATGCCCGAGATCATGAAGAAGCCCTGCCAGCCGAACAGTTCGCACCTCTTCTGCACAGAGGCCCAGGTGCCCGGCTATCAGGCCGGCCACGTACATCGTTCCCAGGGAATGCTCGAATCTGGTATGGTTGGCACCAGGATAGACGGCCTCTACCAGGCCAAGCTGCTTTATGCCCTTCAGTCTCTGCATGGGTCTGGAGCGGATGAGCAGCCACTCCAGCTCATCCATCTGGACAGCCCCATGAACCGGGTCACGAATAGTTCTGAGCTCTTTATTCACAGGATTACCTTGACAAATGCCTATTTGGAAGCCAGCGACATTATGGCTGCGGCAAGGTCGCCCTTGGCTGCAATCAGGGCCGCTTTCGCGTCTTCCGCTTTTGCACCTGTTTGGGCGGCTACAAGTTCTACATCCGAGTCCAAAATCACCAATTCGGGCTCCACTTCTGCGGCCATCGATAAGGAACGTTCTCTGGAATCGCCCGATATCTGAAAGCTTCTCACTCCATGGGCATCCATGATCGCGACGGAAGCGTTCTCTATGACAATCTCTTTGTCAGGCATGCGAATGATGACTTCCGTTACATTATCGAGCTCCTCAATATCTATACCCATGTTTTTCAGCATGCCTTTCATCTTTTTGGGGCTCATTCCGCCCCTCCCGCCTAAACCGCCTAATCCGGGAAACATATCAAATCACCTGAAACCAAGGTAGCGATTATCGTAAGTAAAGATATCCGTCATTATCTGACTGGCATGTGTCCCGAAAACTCTCAGCAACACCGTCACCCAAAAATTATATTGCCTTAGCAGCTGTTAATAAATATATGACAAAATTCACCTCACTATTCTCTCCTGGAACAATAGGAACTCTGAAAATCAAGAATCGTGTTGTGATGCCCTCCATGGTCCGCAACTATGCAGACGAAAAGGGCTTCGTTACCCCGAAATATCTGGCTCATATCGATAGAGTGGCCAGAGGTGGTGTGGGAACTATTATTCTTGAAGCTTCATTCATCAGGTCGGATGGCAAAGGGTTCAGTCATCAGCTTGGATTACACACAGATGACGTTATTCCTGGACTGAAACAGCTTGTCCAGGCAGCACACGACAAGGGTGCTGTCATAGGGCCGCAACTCTACCATGCCGGGAGACAGACATCATCTGAGACTACAGGAATGCAGCCAATCGCCCCGTCACCCATTCCCGATTCAACAATAAACGAGATGCCCCATAGTCTCAATATTGAAGAGATCCGAGATATTGTAAAGGCCTATGCAGAGGCTGCCAGACGGTCGAAAGAGGCCGGCTTTGATTTCGTTGAGATACATGGTGCTCACGGATACCTCATAACTCAATTCCTGTCTCCTTTCAGCAATATGCGTGATGATGAATATGGGGGCTCAGAAGAGGGAAGGTTGCGTTTCGTCACCGAAGTGGTTCGGGCAGTCCGGGAAGCCGTAGGTTCCGGATTTCCGGTCACCATTTGCATTTCTGCAGACGAAATGGTTCCAAACGGCCTGACTCTTGAGGACAGCGGAAGGATTTCGAAGAGATTGGAGGAACTGGGAGTGGATGCCATTCATGTATCATCCGGCAATTATGCCTCTTTCAATCGAGGGTATATGATTGCTCCCATGTCCATGCCTGATGGCTTGCAGGTTCCTTTTGCAGAGTGGATTAAGGGCTGTTGTGTAAAGGTTCCCGTGATCGCGGTGGGAAAGATCCGCTCACCTGCCATGGCAGACGATATCATTCGCACAGGGAAGGCTGATTTCGTGGCCATAGGTCGATCCCTTCTAGCTGATCCTGATTGGCCTAACAAAGCAGAGGATGGCCGCACAGATCAAATAAGAAATTGCATCGCCTGCAATGAAGGTTGCATCACCAGACTGTTTTCGAACCGGGATGTATGGTGTACAGTCAACCCGGAAACAAGCCGTGAAGAAGAGTTTGCCAAGTCGCTTTCCGAAGTTAAAAAGCGTGTGTTCATTGCCGGAGGCGGTCCCGCGGGCATGGAGGCTGCAAGAATCGCAGCCTTGAGAGGCCACAGGGTAGTGCTCATCGAGGAGCGCGATCATCTGGGTGGGGCACTTCTTCTGGCATCGATGTCACCCAAAAGACCCGGGTGGTCTGAGCTGCGCGACTACCTGGTAGGGGAGATGAAAAGATTGGGGGTAGACGTTCGCTTAGGAACAAAGGCGACTTTGGAGCTTGCGAAAAAGGAAGGTGCCGAGGTTGCCATTGTAGCTATCGGCGCCTCGCAGTTTCCGCCAGCCATTCCCGGAATTAAATCGAAAAATGTGGTATTAAGCCGCGATCTCCTGGAGGGCAAGTCCAGGATCCACGGGGAGAAGGTGGTTGTAATGGGTGGAGGCACCTCAGGAGCACAGATTGCAGATTTTCTATCCCAAAGAGATTATGATGTTACCATTGTAACCGCGGGAAAAGAGATAGCTAAGGGCGCTGCAGTCGTAATTCGCGAATTGACGCTGGATCGTTTACAGCAGCGTGGTGTGAGGATCCTCACGGGTACAAGGATCATAGAGATAACCAAAGACAAAGTCCTCATAGTTAGTCCGGGAGGATCTGAAGATCTGCCAGGGGAGCTGCCAGCAGACACAGTGGTCGCGAGCACCGGAGCGAAGCCCAATGATAGCCTCGCTGAAGAGCTACGTAAGACCGTGAGCCAAGTGTTCGTGGTTGGCGATGCTGTCGAGCCACGGGATGTAACATTTGCCATGCTAGAAGGAGCCCGCGCCGGGCTATTCTAATATTGGATAGATAATTGTGCCACAACTAGAGTAACAGTAATGAATTGAGAGCGTGATAAGATGAAGAGCCTTAAGGGTACCAGGACCGAAAAGAATGTGCTACTATCATTCTCAGGTGAATCTCAGGCAAGGAACAGATATACATATTTTGCATCTCAGGCGAAAAAAGAAGGCTATGAGCAGATAGCGGCCATATTCCTGGACACTGCAGATAACGAAAAGGAGCATGCAAAGGTGTTTTTCAAGCTCCTGGAGGGAGGAGAGCTCTTAGAGATCACAGGCGCCTTCCCCCCAGGGATCATTGGGGATACAAAGGCGAATCTCAAAGCCGCAGCCGAAGGCGAGATGTTCGAGAACACCAAACTGTATCCTGGTTTTGCAGGCATTGCTGAAAGTGAAGGTTTTCCTGAAATTGCCAATACCTTCAAGCGCATTTCCAGCGTTGAGAAAGGGCACGAGAAACGATATCGAATGCTTCTCAAGAACGTGGAAGAAGGCACCGTCTTCAAGAAAAACGGGAAAGTCTTCTGGAGATGCCGAAACTGCGGGTACATCCATGAGGGCACCCAGGCCCTGGAAGAGTGTCCGGCCTGCCAGCATCCCATGGCTTACTTCGAGCTCCTGGGAGAGAATTACTGAAAAGGTGAGGGGCAGAGCTTTTGCATCCCTGTTGGGGGGCAGGGATGCATATAAAAGCGATAATTTTATGTCCATTGAACATTGCTTGCATTAGATAACACACGCAATGCTGAGCCTGCCACGATAATCATTGAAGATCTGCCGACGCGTCCATAATTTGAGAAAGATGTATAATGAGATCATATGGATATGAGGAATTATCTAATTTCATAGCAATTATTGTCACTGGCGCCAGAGAAGATATTTAATGAATTGAAGTAGAAATAGGGCGAAATGAGTGCGGGTAAAAGATCCAGATCTATGAGGTGATGGTTATCGAAGAAAAGGATGGACGAATTTCAACGAATCCTCACAGAGTCTTGCCTAGCCATTCTAATACATTCGGGAGATGGTAGCACTGAATAAAGGGGAAGGAGCAATCCAGGCAGATTGGGCGCAAGTGCTCAAGAGACGTAATTGTATGGAAATATATGAATATTTATATAACGTCATACTGAATGAAGGAGAATATGTTGGGGATTATACTTTGGACAGAAAAGTTATCGTAAGGCTGTTAAAAATGGCAAGAGATTCGGATCTTCCGTGTGAGCCGGGCCCTTACGGGAACTTAAAACAAGATATAGATCATTTTATAGAAGTATTCAGCAAGGATGCTGCATAATGATCAAATGGAAAAGAGGGAGATAGAGACTTTTTCGTGATACATCCCCTAATCATTTTGGGAATAGGAATATGAAGCATACTCCGTCTGACAAAACAAAGGATTTCTGATTCCTGGAACCTATCGACTCCCTGCATGCTCGAGAGGATTAACCTGTTAAGTATGCAAAAAAGGAAAGGCGGAAGGAAAGGGTGAAAGGATCGAGACGTTCTCTGTTCCAAATGCTGACTTTTCGAATTGGGCGTCAATTTTTGATCTCTTTCCTTGATCGAACTTCCTTTGTTCCGCTTTGTACTATCCACGCGATCGTGCCGCCCTTTTCTTCGAGTTTTCAATGGCCTGATTCCGGTTAGCAATCTTCTGGTATCTGATTTCCTGCAATTTTTCGGATTTACTGGCCACAGTCGCACCTGGTTTCTTTACGGACGCGCTCCCACCACCCAATGCGGATGATTCGGATTTCGATGTTGAATCTTTCGAGATTGGAGAAACATCATTTTCTGTATCTTTTGTCTCTGCAACGGGGCTGCTTTCCGGTGCCACCGGGTTCGAAGCTGGGTTAGCGTTGGGGACGGTTCCGATATTCGTATTTTCGCCGCCGGGGCTATTTTCTGATCCAGGGCTTGCGGTCGAATCCGCCTTGAACTCAATTTCCAGCGGTGGCATCTCAACAGAAGCGTCTTTGGCCGGATCAGAACGACTATCAGCGGTATCAATTGGCAAGTTGGCCTTGTCGGCAAAATTTTGAGCCGTAGCAATAGGGGCGGTAGCAGGATTTGCAGGAGAATTTCCCGATGCGGCAATCCTATTTTCTTTTTCTGGGAGAATGCTGGCTCTCTCGATCTCATCATTTGCGGATTGTTCTAGTACGGAATCTTCGCCGGTTCTGACTTCACCTGTTTCAAGCTTATTCAAAGACGAATTCTGCAGAGATGAGTCGATCTCTCCACCATTTGTTTGGGTTTGACCGATCAGAGGGTCTTTGGTAGATGCGGGACCTGCTTGCAACTGACTTATCGAGATGCCATATACAGGAAGCCCGGTCGTTGAGACCTCTTCTATCTGCAATTGTTTTATTGAAGTATTATTAGTCTGAATGTTGTTCACCTGTGTAGCATTCTGTTGCGTAGCATTCTGTTGCGTAGCATTCTGTTGCGTAGCATTCTGTTGCGTGGCATTCTGTTGTGTAGCATTCTGTTGTGTAGCATTCGACTGTGGTTTATTCGCGTTCTTCTGGTCTCCTTGTAGATCTTTTGGCTTAGATGATTGAGAGGTTGGTGTACCTGATGAAGATCCATGATTCATTTTGATCAAAGGCGCTTTCTTATCATTGACGGTTTTACTGGAACTGGCACCCCCAGAAGTGCTCCTGATGGTGGAGCCGCTTGACACCATATTTGATGAGAGAGAATTTGCCATTCGCGATGAATTGCTGAGATTCAATTCTGTTGCATTATGGCTTGAATTCACTGCTCTGGAGGGACTGCTATTTCCGTCCCCTGAGATATTCGCAGCTACGCGAACAATATCGCCCTTGCCGGGAGATGAGTTGGCTTCCAGTGGATCATTGAATCTTCTTTTTTGCGCGACTGGATTTTCTCTGGCACCAGGTTCTATACCCATCTCACTCCAGTTTATCATTGACAGGATGTTGTCGATTGAGTCCTGGTGTTCCAGGCCGGCTAGAAAGGTCTGATGATCGGAATTCAATCCAAAGGACAATATATCCGATAGCAGAAACGCGGCAAATCCGGCCATAGAGATCAATACCAGCACCATTAAAGCGCTCAATATCCTGGGATGCTTGCCCCTCAATTTTTCACGAGCAAGGCTGTAATAAGTAGTCCTCGATCCAGCAAAGTCCTTCATACATAAATAGATATTTTTTAAAGTTTATAACCCTTGCGACTGAAAAAATTTGCTATGTAATAATCAACTATCTCTTTATGACGTTCTTCTTCATGTGTAAGACAAATATACTTCGAGCTATTTATTAGTGAAGCGATCCGAATTCCTATTTCGAACCGATAGCGTTTGACAATAGTATTTAGAGTGCGAATTGTCCTACTATAAAAGATTCAAATACTGTTAGGATCAATCGATTCCGAATTGAGGCTAAAGAAGATTTGCAGGACGCAGATATCCTGTTGTCCTATTCAAAATAGGATAATATTCAAATAAATTTTTTAAAAATAACTTTTAAGAATAAGCGCAATTGAGTCCTACCAAAATTTGAAGATATTACTGGTGGTATCTCAAATATTCATAACCAATAATATAATAACAAAAATTCATATATAAATAATGACATGTTTTTAGTTGTGCATTTCTTAGGTAAATTATATATACTGTTATGATCTAACTGACCCAATTGAAGGTGAGTAATATGAAGAAAATTATCTGCAAAAACTGTGGGGTCGTAAACGAAATTTCCGATAGAGCGATCGGAGAAGAAGAAGAAGAAGAAGACTGGCTGCCCTGTATCCTTCCCGAAGGCTTCGAATGGAATCTACCTGCAGGGAAGATTACGCCTATCATCGGCGCTCCGATATACATCTCCGGCTTTGGAGAGCAACTCTCCTATGAGGCATATTTGGAAAAATATGGAATTGATCCGGAGATTGCGTACCGTCTTATGCGTGGAAATAGCCGCGCCAGATCTGCAGCCAAGATAATAAGTATACAATCACAAGTGGGACCAAAGCCAGCTCAAAGCTAACTGAAGGTGAGTGATATGAAGAAGATCATATGTAAAAACTGTGGAGCCGTAAATGAGGTTTCCGAAAGAACACTGGGAGAAGAAGAAGACGACTGGCTGCAATGTACCCTCCCACAGGGTTTCGAATGGAATCTGCCAGCAGGGAAGATCACACCCATTATTGGCGATCCGATATACATTTCCGCCATGGGAGAGCATCTATCCTATCAGGCATATTTGGATGAATATGGAGTTGATCCGGAAATTGCGTACAATCTTATGCGTGGAAATAGCCGCGCCAAAGCTACAATCAAAACATTTGCAGCCCATGCGCAAGTAGGGGCTCAGGTCAGCTCAAAGCAGAGATCCCAGCGCTGGCTTGATGATGATGACTGGACTTCCTGAAAGTGAATTAAGGCGAGACATCATCCTTTCCCCTAATCATCTAAACTTCGGCGACTCGACAGGTAAATCGGCATCGACATGATGAAATCGAAGCTGAGAAAGCCAACACGAGGGGTCTCGCGAACTCAGGCCGGCAGTCCTTCGCGAGTCTGCCTGGCAAAACGAACCGAAGGGCGACTAAAAGCCATCACAAACCAGGCAATGCTAATCTGTTTGGTGAACGGGGCTTCATTTTTCTCCTATTTTAGATAGTTGCTGAGGTGCAGGTAGCATCATTATCCGGCAAGCTATTTCACCATGGGATTGAATAACGGTCTGTGCAAGTTTTTATTATTTAGCTTAGATTTATAAAACTATTCTATGAAAATGATCCAAAGCATACTTGTTAAGCCGCGAAGCCGGATCTTTTATCGTCTCCTGTGCTCCGCAGAAATTTGTATGTTCAGAGTGTGCTCAGACTCATCCGTCTGATTTCTATCTTTGCACATTTTGGTCATCATCTACCTCATTTGAAACAGCTATTCATATCATACCGGAGGCGAATCTTCAATATATAATTATGAAGGTATTCTATAAAAAGATCTTTGGCATGGATAGGGCCACAAATTAAGACCGTTACAAATAGGCCCTTTCCTGGAGATAGATTCAAATATGCTTATGAGGCAGTCACAATCCTGCATTACCGGATTGGCCTGGATAATTTAGCTCCGGACCATTAAGTTTGGGATGCGCCGAGGAATGTGCATGAAGGAGAGGCTTGATGAGATCGGTTCACGTCTCCGTGAGCTGAGGGAGTTGAATCGTGTATCGTCCGACGAGATGGCACAGCACCTCAAAGTGCCTGTCGAGACTTACAACTGCTATGAAGGTGGTATGCTGGACATTCCGGTCAGCATTCTAATCGGCGTCGCTCGAAAACTCAAAGTGGATACGGGACTGCTGCTCACAGGCGAAGAATCCAAGATGAACATTTTCACCATTACCAGAAAAGGAGAAGCCGTAGAAGTAGAGCGCAGAAAGCAGTACAGATACCAGAGCCTCGCCAGAAATTTCGCTCATAAAAAAGCGGAGCCTTTTATCGTTACCATAGATCCCAAGAAAGGTAAACCATCATTCTATAGCCATACCGGCCAGGAGTTCGAATATGTGCTCGAGGGTTCTTTGAAGATTACCATCCACGATAACGAGGTCGTGCTCAACGAAGGGGATTCCATATTCTTTGACTCAATGTACGATCACGTCATGGAAGCCTTAAACGATATGCCGGTTAAGCTGCTGGCTGTGGTCATGTAAGAGAAAGAGAGGATTGAAAAATGTCATCTTTATTGCCCAAGTTCGTCTCGCGGGTCGACTTCAAATCTTACGAGGATTTTAAGGAAAACCTGAAGATCCTCGTCCCCGAGAACTTCAACTTCGCATTTGACGTAGTTGACGTCTATGCGAAGGATTTTCCGGAAAAGCGTGCCCTGGTCTGGTGCAACGATCTCGGAGAAGAGAAGACCATTAACTTCAGAGATCTGAAGATCATGAGTGATAAGGCAGCCAATATCTTTCACAAATACGGAATAAAGAAAGGCGACTCGGTCATGCTCACCCTCAAGAGCCGCTGGGAGTTCTGGGTCTGCATGGTTGGCCTGAACAAGATCGGTGCCATTTCTATTCCCTCCACGCATATGCTGAAGGCCAAGGACTTCCTTTATCGCATTAAAAAAGCAGATCTGAAGATGATCATATGCATCGGAGAGAACGGGGTGCCCGGCGAATTCGATGCGGCGCATAAGGAACTGGGCAACATCCCGCTGGTCAAGGCTCTGGTAGGAGACAAGGACCTCAAGAGGGAGGGCTGGATTAATTTTGATGCCGAACTGGATCTCGCCTCACCCGAATTCGTCCGGCCGGCCGGAGACCAGGCTACGAAAAATGAGGACATACTACTGGGATACTTCACCTCCGGAACCACCGGATACCCCAAGATGGTCAAGCACGACCAAACCTATCCTCTGGGCCATATCCTCACAGCCAAGTACTGGCAGAATGTGGAGGATGATGGACTGCACTACACTGTAGCCGATACCGGATGGGCCAAGTGCGCCTGGGGCAAGATATATGGCCAGTGGTTGGCCGGATCCGCAGTCTTCGTCTACGATTATGATCGCTTTGAAGCTGGAAAGATGATGGACGAGATGGGCAAGTACGGCGTGACCACATTCTGCGCGCCACCCACCATCTTCAGGTTCATGATCAAGAGCGACATGTCAAGATACGACTTTTCCCGGCTAAAATATGCAGTCACTGCAGGGGAACCTCTCAATCCGTCGGTGTACGAGAGCTTCCTGGAGACGACAGGCCTGCGCTTGATGGAAGGTTACGGACAGACCGAGACGGTTGTTTGCATCTCCAACTATCCCTGGATGACGGCTAAACCAGGGTCCATGGGCAAGCCTGCCGCGGGGTTCGATATCATCCTGGTTGGAAAGAACAACAAGGTATGCGAGGTGGGCGAAGAGGGCGAGATCGTAATCAAGACCGACAAAGGAAAGCCCATAGGCCTCTTCACCGATTACCACATGGACCCGGACAAGACCCTGAACACCTGGCATGATGACTATTATCATACCGGAGATACCGCCTGGCGTGATGAAGATGGATACTTCTGGTTCATCGGCAGGACGGACGACATGATCAAGAGTTCCGGTTACCGTGTAGGGCCTTTCGAGGTTGAATCGGCCCTCATGTCTCATCCCGCCGTTTTGGAAGTGGCCATTACGGGAGTTCCTGATCCCATTCGTGGGCAGGTGGTGAAGGCAACCATAGTTATTACCAAAGAATACGCTCCCTCAGAAGAGCTGAAAAAAGAGCTGCAAGATCATGTAAAGAAGGTCACGGCCCCCTACAAGTATCCCAGGATCATCGAGTTTGTGGAGGAGCTGCCCAAGACCATAAGCGGAAAGATCAGGCGTGTTGAGATCAGGGACAAAGATAAGCCCTATCCACTGATCAATATACTGGAATGCAAGGCCTGCGGAAGGTGCCTTGAAGCGTGCCCTGTCAACGTATTGAAGATGGGGGAAGAGCTGAACGCTCGCGGCTACAACTACATAGTGTACGCGGGCGATGGATGTATAGGCTGCGCGGCCTGCTACTACACCTGTCCTGAGCCGCTGGCAATTGAAGTGCACGTGCCTCAGAAAGAAAAGGCAGCGGAGGAGAGCTGAAAATGGCATCTCAGTTAGTTGCGGGAAACAGTGCTGTGGTTGTCGGAGCACTGTATGCCGGTTGTGACTGCTTCTTTGGCTATCCCATAACTCCGGCCAGTGAAATATTGCATGAAGCGTCCCGATATTTTCCAAAGCTGGGACGCAAGTTCGTTCAGGCGGAGTCGGAAGAGGCGGCGATCAATATGGTCTATGGAGCGGCAACGGCGGGCCATAGAGTGCTGGCAGCGTCCTCCGGCCCGGGCATGAGCCTGAAGCAGGAGGGTATAACCTACATCGCCGGTGCAGAGCTACCCTGCGTCATTGTCGATATTTGCCGGGCAGGACCGGGACTTGGCAACATAGGGCCGGAGCAGTCAGACTACAATCAGGCTTGCAAGGGAGGAGGCCACGGCTGCTACCACAATATTGTTCTCGCACCCGGAAGCGTCCAGGAGATGTGCGACTTTACAGCTAAATCCTTTGAGCTGGCCTTTAAGTATCGCAACCCTGTGGTTGTCCTGGCGGACGGCGTTCTGGGGCATATGGTAGAGCCTCTGCAGTTCCCCGAAACTGCAGTGCAGCCCGTCATTGATACCACCTGGGCAGTGGCTGGCAGCGCCGAGACGAGAGGAAATCTGGTGACCTCCATATCCCTCGACTTCGATGATCTGGAGAGGCACAACTACAAGCTGCAAGAGAAGTACCAGCGCATAAAGGAGAGCGAAGTCTTAACGGAAGGGTACCGGCTGGAGGATGCGACTGTCGTATTG
Organism: uncultured Methanosarcinales archaeon; assembly: GCA_963782455.1. Classification (GTDB taxonomy): domain Archaea; phylum Halobacteriota; class Methanosarcinia; order Methanotrichales; family Methanotrichaceae; genus Methanothrix. Next base: position 22,506 of record CAWAJP010000015.1, on the reverse strand, counting down.
GTCTCTTACGGCATCAGCAGCAGGATCGCTCGCTCTGCAGTCGATGCGGCCCGAAAGGAGGGGATCAAGGCAGGGCTATTCCGGCCTATCACCCTCTTCCCCTTCCCGGAGAAAGAGATTCGGAGGCTCGCCGAGCGCGGCTGCAAGTTCATATCCGTTGAGATGAGCAACGGCCAGATGCGCGAGGACATTCGACTCGCCAGCGGCTGCCAGCCCGTGGAACTGGTCTGCCGCTACGGAGGAAATCTGATCAACATCGATCAGATCATGGAGAAGATCAGGGAGGTGGCTTAGAAATGGCAGCGAAAGAGAAGTTGATTGGAGGGCATCCGGGAATGTATGCCGAATTCCCGCGTAAGGGCGGGTCTGCTCCAACGGCCACGCATTACTGTCCGGGCTGCGGACACGGGATACTGCATAAGCTCATAGGTGAGGCCATGGCAGATCTGGGCATTCAGGACAGGTGCGTCGTGATCAGCCCCGTAGGCTGCGCTGTCTTCGCTTACTATTACCTGGATTCCGGGCATGTTCAGGCGGCCCATGGAAGGGCCCCCGCTATCGCTACGGGCATCTCCCGGGCAGAAGATAACGCCATCGTCATCGCCTATCAGGGAGACGGAGATCTGGCTTCCATTGGACTCAATGAGACCATTCAGGCCGCCAACCGGGGGGAGAAATTGGCCGTATTCTTCATCAACAACACCGTTTACGGCATGACCGGAGGCCAGATGGCGCCGACAACACTGATCGGCGAGGTCACGGCCACAACACCGGCAGGCCGCGATCCCCGGGATCAGGGCTATCCGATTCACATCTGTGAGATGCTGGACACACTGAAGGCTCCAGTCTTCATTGAACGCGCCAGCCTCTCGGACATCGAGCATATCCGTAAGGCTCGCCGTGCAGTAAGGAAGGCTCTGGAGATTCAAAGAGATAAAAAAGGCTACGCTTTTGTGGAGCTATTGTCGCCATGCCCCACCATACTGAGGATGGATGCTGCCGCTATTACAAAATTTATCAATGAGCAGATGGAAAAGGAGTTTCCCCTGAAGAGGTTCAGAGACAGATCCGCCGAGGCGGCACCTATCATCAGGCCAGAGAGCGACTTTTCCCGAGAATCCCTGGACAGGATCTTCGGCTGCGAGGACAATCTCTGTGTCGAGTTTAAGAAAGACCCGGAGTTTGTTCCAAAGGGAGTGAAGATCGCCGGCTTCGGAGGCCAGGGAGTGCTGAGCATGGGTTTGGCTCTGGCCCAGGCGGCTTTTGGAGAAGGGCGGTTTGTCTCCTGGTATCCAGACTACGGGCCTGAGCAGAGGGGCGGGACCTCCAACTGCTCTGTGATCGTATCCGGAGAGCCGATCGGCTCGCCTGTAGTGGATCATCCTGACGTGCTCGTCGCCTTCAACCGACCGTCTCTGGAGAAGTTTGCGCCTTCTGTCAAGAAGGGGGGAGTGATCCTTTATGACTCTCTAGCGGGCCAGTTCCAGGCCCCGGAGGGAGTTCGAGCCATATCCGTTCCGGCGACGGAGATAGCCGCTGATAAGGGAGCTCATATGGCAGCCAACACCGCCATGTTCGGGGCGCTCATGCAGGCAGGTAAGCTCGGCCTTCCCCGAGAGGCATTCGGGAACGCCTTCCGTGTCACCTTCGCCAAGAAGCCCAAGCTCATCCCCAAGAACCTGGAGATCCTTGAGGCTGGGGCTCAGGCGGTCAAGGTGCTGGAGATGTCGGCGAGGAAGTAGAAATCGAAATATAATTTTTTATTTTTTAATTTGCATTCATTATTTTTGCAGATCTTCTAGCTCCAGCCCGGCCTGCTTCAAAATCGCATTTAGCGTCCCTTTCTTCAGATCTTCGTGCAGAGGAACAGCAAAGACTCGTTCAGCTTTTGCATAACGACATGGCTTCCGGACTGTCTCCGAACAGTGAATCCCTCTCGAACCAGAATTTTTATCAGCTTCTCACCGGAGAGGACTGGCAATTTAGCAGACATCGGCAAGTTCTACCTTGAAGACCTCTGCGTTGGTGTGACTCAGGCTTTCCAGATCTTCGCGGAACACTTCCAGAATCAGACCGATGGCCTCTTTGATGTTCTCCAAAGCTTCTGTCTTTGTTTCGCCCTGGCTGATTGCACCCGGAAGCTCCAGGCAGCGAGCAGTGAACCCGCTTCCTCCTGAGGTTCCAGGATAACCGAGTATTTCATCAATGAATAGCAGCGCTCTTAGAATTTAAGAATAATCATGACAAAAAGATCTCTTGTGGCAGTATTGAAGACCGAGACACCCATGAGTTCATGACAGGGTTCGTATAAGGCGGATGAAAATCAAGATGCTTTGACATCATCAGCTCGACCTTATGCAAAAAAAAAGTCGCGGCTACATCCAGACACAAGAATTATCCCACCACTTCTTCTGGGATCCTGCGGGGTGTTACGCGCTAGGATGACGGGGCCAGACTTATGGTCGTGGCGGCCCCCCCTAACCCCGTGGCTGCTGAGGACTATCTATGAAGCTTCTGCCTTTTGTCCTTGAAAGGAGGCCTCATGCAAGACGAGAGAGGACTTTCGAGGACTTTGCAGCCCGAATATGTCTGCAATTCAGCAGCCGTCGCTCGGCCGGCCGCGGCCGTAAGCCGCGCCCCCAACCATAACGCGGGAGGCCAGCAGGCCGACTCGCGGCACCCCGGAAGAAATAGATTAGAGCTGTAAATTGTCTGCATCTACTCTATCCTGCCTGCAATCAAATGAGATTAGCCGATCTCCATCATTTTCAGGTAGTAGACCACTGCGATCACCAGCGGCACAAAATCCGGCCATCAGTGCCCAGTAAGCCCTTTTCAGGTTCCGGTGCTTGTAGCCCACCTTCTCCGGTAGACGTCCTCCGCCATCTGCAGCGAGCTGAGGTTGATCCTATAGGTCTCGGGAGTGAAGACCCGCACGACAAAGAAGATGCAGATCAGCCAGAGGACGATGGGGCTGACGAACAGCAGGATGCAGAGCCAGGCATCCATTCCCTGTACAACCATGACCTTTCGCAGGCCGCTGAAGGATACCACCGCAATTAGATGCCTTCAATTCTGAAGAGGATAAGATTATTAAGATGGTAGAAATAGATAAATCAGCCGAAAAATCCAATTATAAAAATTTTTCTACAGGGTCTGAAACAAACCCCGCCAATAAATATCCCAAAGAGGGATAGATATCCGAATCAGTATCTTCTGGGTGGTCTGGCTGGCTTATGCTTCTGATAGCAATCGCTGCAGTACACCGGCCTGGAGCCATCGGGCTTGAAGGGAACTTGACACGTCTTTCCGCACTCTGCGCAGGTGGCATCGTGCATCTCTCTTGGGCCGCTGTTGTAGCCGCCTCTGCTGCCGCTTCCATATCTTTCCATTTAAATTCACTTACCTTTGGCATCGATTCCATGAACCGATCCTACTACAAAACATCCCATCAAACTCAATTGATTTCGACGATTATGCAGCATTTCTAATCAGAACAGGACTACCTTATATATCTGTTGGTCAATCGCAGGAAAAGTTCAACAAGGGCAACAGATCCGTTGAGAAAGAGCATCGAGAAAAATAGTCCTGCAGGGTCCTATTATCCAACCCTGCCGCATTTTAATACCCTCAAGGATATATCAAATACGAACGATCGACTAAGGAAACGATCGATTCAGTATCTTCTGGGCGGCCTGGCTGGCTTATGCTTCTGGTAGCAATCGCTGCAGTACACCGGCCTGGAGCCATCGGGCTTGAAGGGAACTTGACACGTCTTTCCGCACTCTGCGCAGGTGGCATCGTGCATCTCTCTCGGGCCGCTGTTGTAGCCGCCTCTATTTCCGCTTCCGTATCTCTCCATTTATTTCACTTACCTTTGGGCATCGATTCCATGAATCGATCCTACTACAAAACATCCCATCAAACTCAATTGAAGCGACGCTTATGCAGCTTTTTACGGAAAGACAGGCTATTTGATATACCTTTCGGTCATGGCAAATGAGGCTTTGCAATCACAATTTATAGGTAATTATGAAGTTATTTTTTAAAATAATTTTGACAAACTGCAAAAGCTTTATTATAGAATTATACTATTTCATATAAAGGAAGGAATCGGGAGCTCATAGCAATGAATGGAGATGGGGAAAGGCCGACGAGATTTGAGCTATTTCTTGTTTTTTTGCTTACTGCTGGGGCTTACCGTCACGGTGGACGGTCTGCAAAATAGAGAAGTACAATTCGTCACTGGCGCCCCTATGGACGCTTCGATGAGCACCGTCTCTAGCGATAACGCATCTATTGGTGACGAATCCACAAGTTATGGATCTACTGGTAATGCATCTGAGGAGACATGCATAAGCCAGAAACCGACTTCGCTGATACTCCAATTGAATTAAATGACAAGAACTTTGATTCAATGCTCACGCTCTATTCGCCTTTTGTTGTTGATTTCTGGGAGGTAGGCTGCCGGCCCTGCAAATCTATCGATCCAACTATTTGACCAAATGGCTCAGGATTTCAAGGGCAAAATCGTATTTGGCAAGCTTTGCATAGACGGAAATGCCGCATCTAAGAAGAGGTATGGAATCTCTGGCACACCAACACTTCTCATCTTCAAAGATGGCGCTCTTGTCTACAGGCACTTGGGAAATTACCCCAGGCAAAAGTTAGAGGAAATGATTCTGGCCGCACTCAACATGAGCTAAAAGGTAAAGGCCGCATATCATAACATATCATCATGGTGCATCCTCATCCTTTATACTCCCCTCCGACGAGCTCCCGGATCCGCTCCGCGATCTTGGGGCCAACCATCTCCACATCTTGCAGCTCCTCTTGCTTCGCCATCATTATCCTCTCGATGGACCCGAAATGCTTGAGCAGATTCCTTGCCACCCTCGGCCCAACGCTCGGTATGGCCGAGATCAGGTACTCCTGCTGCTCTTTCAGCGTCCGGGCGGTCTTGTGGCCGTGCAGCTTCGGATCATGCCCCTCCTTCTGCTCCCGGCTGGCGAGCAGGGCGATTACGGATGCCGTCTCATCCTGGTCTTCCGTGGGAATGATGGGGACGCCATATTCTACGGCTACAGTCAACAGAGCGCCTCGGATAGAGGCGGGGTTTACCTGCCGGGTGTAAAGGTCTCTCCCTTCGAGGATCAAAACCGGCCGGTCGTAGCTTCGAGATAGGTCTCCGATTTGCCTGAATAGGTTTCTCTCCGGATCGATTATCGAGGCCACAAAGTCCGCTGCGGTCTTGCGCTCGATTGCCACTCTGTCGCTGACCACATAGTCGCCCACTTCCAAATTCCTGAGGGTGACCTCCATCCCCTTGGCTTCCAGAAGTTTCGCCATACCTCGCTCCCGGGGGTCCACATAAATCCTGCCGGGCGTATATTCCTGCATCTCCTTCTGCTCGGGGGACGGCTGAGCGGCCGGACCGATGTCCTGGCTCTCACTGATCCTGACCGGCTCATCGGTTATCTGCAGCTGCCGGGGCGAGAACTCCCTTGCCAACGACTCAGGGGTCTGACGGCTTATACTCTGCATCTGTCTGTTCATGGTCTTTTCTTTGCGGTCGCTTATCCAGTAGTACGCCTCATCCCGCGTGCCTTTGGCCATTAATACTACTACTCTGCCTGCTCTCGCCCTGCCTGTCCTTCCTTTACGTTGAATGCTGCGAATCTCGGAGGGCACAGGCTCGTAAAATAGGACCATATCCGTGGCAGGGATATCGATTCCCTCTTCGCCGACAGAAGTTGCGATGAGAACATTGAACTCGCCGGCCCGAAACTTCTGCAGGATCTCAGCTTGCTTCTTCTGGCTCAGTCCTTCATCGTCGACCCGGCTGGACTGTCCTACGAACCGCACCGCTTTGATAGCGGACTCATCCTTCAGAAACTTGAGCAAAGACGATGCAGTATCCCGATAATTTGTAAAGACCATAATGCGGGATTCGGGCTTTGCCTCGATTTGCTCGAGCAGGATCTTCTTTACCGCTGCAGGCTTGGGATGCTCCACCTCCAGCGTCTGCAGGGCATCCATGGTCTGCCGAAACTTTGGATCAAGCATTATCCTTCGTGATGCTTTGGAACCGCTCTTGGAGAGCGCCTCCCCCTGCAGCCTCTGAAAATATCTGACCAGTGCATCAGTCCCCTGGGTCTCAGCCAGCTCGACTGCATGATGGAGCTTGAGTATCTCTGCCAGGAGTGAAATTCCCTTAAAAGTGGCCTGATTTGCCTCTCTCTGGGCCGAGGACATAAGCATAGACTGCAGACCCAGGAGCTCCTTCTTGGAAGCTCTGGAATCGATTCTGGCCGGGCTGATACCGAGCAGATTCAGGTCGTCGATCCGCTCTTTCAGCACATCTTCGATGGCCGTCCGGATATCGAGCAGCTCTTTAGGGACGGTCAGCTTCACCCACTCGATCTCTCTTTGGTGAACAAAAGGCGCCACATCAGAATCATTTTCAGTCCGGGTCTGCACCTTCTCAATTGTCAGGTTGGTGCAAATCTCTGCGATCTTCTCGCTCTGGCTGCCGGGACTGGCTGTGATGCCCAGGACCAGAGGATTTGCAGCCTCGCGGTTATAGCGCTCTGCGATATAGACATAAGCGTAGTTTCCTACAGACCGGTGAGCCTCATCAAATATCACCAGCGAGACATCCTTGAGATCGATCCTTCGAGAGAGAAGGTCGTTCTCGATCACCTGCGGAGTTGATACCACTATGCGCGCACCTTGCCAGGATACGACTCTCTTCTCCGGCATCGTCTCTCCTGTCATCATGGCGACAATATCCTCGTCTTTGAGCACGCGACGTAAAAAAGTAGCATGCTGCTCCACCAAAGGCTTGGTAGGAGCCAAAAAGAGAACCTTGCCTTTATCCAGCCGGGCGAGAAGAACCATGAGAGCGATGACGGTCTTACCAAGCCCTGTGGGCACTACAATGAGGCTGGAGGCCTTAAGGGCATTGGCTGCCAGATCCAGCTGGAAGAGCCTCTTCTCTACGGTTTGCGGTTTTAGAAGCGGATGCTCCAGGAAAGAGGACATGAGAGATCATTTGGAAAGTCATCGTATTAAATATCATGGTATTAAATTTGATTGCGTTTAAATTTATCAGGTTAAATATTGCGATGAAATAGACCACAGGATCTTGTTAAAAATTGAAGGAGACGGCTGAGGTTTCAAATCGGTATGAATCCATTCTCCGCAGCAATCTCCTGGCCCTCCTCGCTCAGAACATAGTCAATGAAAGCCCTAGCCCCGGGTTTTGGCTCACCCATAGTTATAAAGTAGAGCTTTCGAGCCAGAGTATAAGTTCCATTCTTGATATTCTCAATCGTCGGCTGGATGCAGTCTAAAGCGACTACCTTTGTATCTCCTTTCATGACATAGCTGTACCCTACGTAACCGATGGCATTATCGCTTCCCCGGATAGCTGTCTTGACCTCGGAGCTGTCCGCGGCTTCAATAATTGTGCCTGGCGTTTCCGCCTCTTTGCTCCCCATAATGGTCTCGTCGAAGGTATCTCTTGTTCCAGATCCAGGCTTCCTTCCGATGACGAATATTTCCGTGTTCGGGCCGCCCAATTCCTCCCAGTTGGTGATGTCTCCTGCATAGATCTGCTTCAGCTCTTCCTTTGTGAGACTTGTCACACCGTCGTCGTATACCTCGGGGCTCACCACCAGACAAATGGCATCGAATCCTACCGGGATCTCCATAAATTTTTCATTTGAAGTCTCATATCTCTGTCGCTCAACCAACTGAATCTCTCGAGAGGCCATGGCTATATCGGATCTACCCTCTGCCACATCCACAATGCCAACACCCGAGCCTCCTGATGTTACGCTCACATGGTAGTTGTCTTGAAGCAGATTAAACTCCTCAGCCGACAGCTCTGCCAGAGGCATGACCGTACTGGATCCAGAGATCGCAACCCTCTGCTCTCTTGCTTCACCAGATACCGACACAAAGAAAAAGATTAGTAACAAGATCAATAGCTTACTTTCGACACTCATTGGTTCAACAATTGATATACTAATATGTAAGGTTAATGTACGGTCAAAAATGGATTTACATTCACGGCAAGCCCGAAATCACGCATCAGTGGCCGACATCTCGATGCATATCGCATCCTGTAAAGTGGCAAGCACCTGGCCTCTATGAGATCCCACCTAACCTCAACCGCCCAGCACTTTTTCTCGTTTGCCCTGGCCAGCAGAGAGCGTCTTTCAAAATTTAAAGATAGTATCAGAATAAGGCTTTGAAAATAAGGCTTTTCAAGAGAATTGCCAAAATTCCGGCAGATCCATCAATCCGTCAGTTCCTCAGAAGAGGCCTATTACCCGGAATAAACCGTTGAGCGCCCTTTTGGAGCACTCACGGACCAATGCGAAGAAGGCCAAATGCGATATCCAGGATCAATACTACTGCGCCTGCACCTATACAGGCTCCAAGCACCATCTTGGGATTGAGCTTGATCGAGGTATCATCGGCCTCGAAGTACCTCATCAGGCCAGCTGACGACTGAAGACCGCTGCCTTCACTCTTATTCTTTGCCATATTCTTCACCTCATCTCTTTATCTTAAGTAGATTGCGGTTTCATGAATATACATGATAATTTCTCGCTGCAATCTTTTTTTATGTCTGCAGAGTTTTATGCTTTTGCCCCGGAAGAGGAAGGGGCAGCTTTCGCTGCCAGCCATCCGCTCTCACTTTGGAAAGGATAGCTGTCCTGCATAATTCCTCCTTTGATCTGCTTTGGCCAACCACTGCTGGGATTGCCTTTGGCCACATGATCGCTCCAGTAGTTGCCGCCCGAGATATTGCCATCATCCCAGCTATTGTTCCCGTTGACATCTTGAGATTGCTCTTTGTTGTCAAGGAAGTTGTTGTGGAATATCCTATTTCCTGAGGAGGACTCAACCTGACAGCCAAGAGAATTGCGAGAGATGTTATTCTGGTAGATCTGGTTGTCATTGGAGAGATTTAGCCAGACCCCAGTGTCATTATTGCTCTCCACCACGTTGTCGCGAATGGTGTTCTGACTACAGGAGAGGAGAGATACTCCATTCTGGTTGTTCAGAGAGAGGTTATTCTCTCCGATCTGATTCAAGTCCGAGCCATAAAGGAATATTCCGCTGTATTTGTTGCCAATAACGAGATTGCCCAGGATCTCGTTTTCAAAGGACTTCACGAGGCGCATGCCAAAGCAATCCGATATATTGTTGTTCAGGATCTTGATGTTCCTGGAGTCGTACAGGAAGACGGCATCGCGGGTAATGGTTGTATTCTTCACGGTGGCATTGTTACAGTAGGCGAGGGTAAGGTGGGCTAGTTTTTTATCTTGGATCTGCGCGCCGGACGTGCCAAATTGATAGACAATGGGTACCTCATCCACCACATTGGTCTCGTTAATGGAATTATCGAAGCCCTCTCTTGTTTCGCTCTCTACATAGAGGCCCCAGTCCACGTTCTGGAAGCTGTTGTTTGCCAGTATGTTGGAGGGCGATTCTGAAAGAATAAATCCACGGAAACCATTGTTGATGCGGTTTGCGACGAAGTTGTTCTTACTGGAATATGTGATCTGCACTGCCGTGTCCTTTGTGTTTGAGACCTGGTTATCGACTACGGTGTTCTGTTTGCAGGCGCCGATGTCAAATCCTATGGTACTGTTTTCGATCATGTTCTGTTTGATGGAGTTCTGGCTGGAATTGTCCAGTCTTATGCCGTAATCCACCTCATTGATGCGATTGTTATTGACCTCTTGATTGTTTGTGTCCTGAATAAAGATAGCATTCATGCTGCCTGCTATTGTGTTATCCGTCAGTTTGTTGTTGAAGCTCTTCAAAATGCCCAACCCGATTGCTCCACCGCGAATTCCGTTTCTGTTCAACTCGACTTCGCTGGTGTTCGCGAGAAGGATCGCTCGCGTGCTGATGGCTTCATTATTTTCAATCTGCACAGTACTATCAGTAACATTTATACCACTGCTGTTGAAGAGCAAGATGCCGTAGTTCTTGCTCGCTACATCGTTGTTATTGATCTCGATATTGCTGGAGTTATCAATCCATATCCCCCAAAAGGTGTCTGAGATATTGTTGCCAACAATTGTATTCTTTTTCACATTCCCGAGGAAGATGGAAATATTGCTGCCTGCAATCTTATTTTTTTGTATGATGTTATCGTTGGAGTTGTCACGAAGAGCCACACCGCCCTGGCATTTGTTTATGAGATTTTCCGTTATTAAGTTCTTACCAGAGCCACTGACCAATATGGCAGGGCTGACATCTTCAAATACATTGTTCTTGATGGTATTTCCGTCGGACAGAACACTAACTGCTGATCCTGTGTAGTTTTGCAGGGTGAGACCTTCCAGAGAACAGCTGCTCGATGTGATTGTAATTCCCGTCTCCAAACCATCTCCATTTAGAACTATCGGTCCACTTTCACCGAGAAGAGGCATAATGGTTAAGCTCTTGTTCAAGATAACCTCTTCTTTGTAGATTCCGGGTTTTACGTATATCGTGTCTCCGTTATTTGCGACTACCACGGCATCTTGTATTGTCTTATAATTGGCAAAGCCGTTATCATCCACGATATAGGTTCTTGCTCCATCTATTGGAGAGAGCCATACGAGCAATGCTATGAAGACGATCGTTATCAGTTTTGGCATGAGTACCCTACTTGCTAATGCTCCTTTTATAGTTAATGCATAATTGTAGGAAATAATTTAGACAGATTTTCAGCAGACCAACCCCTTTATTTCCACTGGAAAAATAAACCCCAAATTTTTTCCCAAATGAAAAGATCACCCCCTCAAGGAATGTCATAATGTATGATAAACTTATTAATGTTATTTAGTAAGTTATCTATCGTATAATTGGTACTAAAGGCACATTCTAAATTGAAACACATCCATTTAAGGAAGGGAGGCTCAATAACATCTCCACATGAAAGGAAATGTTCCGGACAATAGTCTGAAAAAAGATTGCATATCATTCAAAAGATCTGATTTGAGAATCCGCAAGATATCATTTTCCATATTGTCCCTGTATCTCTCAATAAAATGCCTCGACATATTCTCAGTAAAATGCCTCGACATATTCTCAGTAAAAAGCCTTCGACTTCCGCGGTGGATCTTGTCAGTTAGTGAAATCGGAACCCCTGTCAGAAACCTTACCGGCAATACCGAACATGGGCAAACCTTATTTACTCAATCGCCCAAAGCCGAGGTGGTTGGTGATTTGATGACAGAGATACCGCCGCACAAGCACTGTTTGGTCTGCGGAAATGCCGTGCGCCCGGATGAGAATTTCTGCGATGAGCTCTGCGAATCAAAATTCAAGTCGGCTCAAAGAAAGCAACAGCTTTTATTCGTAGTATTTATTGTAATAATGGGACTGGTTTTGTTCTTACCGTCAATTCTCAATATGAAAGGATAGAGATGCAAACCCTTGCCATAACACTTGCCATCCTGGCCTTATCAACCATAACCATCTGCATAAGTGCTGATGGAGAGTGCATCTATGTGAAAGACGTCACTATGCATCTGGATGGAGATGATGCGACTTTTGAGCTCAACTACTCCCTGGATACATTTACCCGCTTCTATGTTCTCGCTTTGGGATGCAGGCATCTTGAACCGGAACTGCTCTCCTTTCTGAGTGGATACCGGGATGTCAGACTTATAAAAGCAGACACGAAAGGTGCGGCGTTGCAGGTAAAAGGGGCAGGAAAATATAACGGCAGCTGTTATCTCTTTGATTCTCATCCCTTCGGCCCCAGGAACAATCCACTAAAGACCGGCATCTCCAAGCTCTCTGTGGTGTATCCAGAGGGGAGGACACGCACTTTTTATAATGTAACCTCTACCCAGATCATCTCCTTCCCGGCCGGAAGAGACATTCAAATCCTTTAGAAGCTGAAAACCGCATCCGTGTCTCTTGCATGGATTGAAATGGGATTAGAAGAGTCTCGCCAATTAAAAACGCCTGTAAGCCCCGGGAAAGGGCTCATAAGTGGCAGATGAAAATCAAAAATGTATGACCTCTTGAACTTCGATTTACATGGAAAAATTGGTGCAGATTCTGAGAATAATTTTCAAGAGCTTAAAAAAAGATACGATATTGATTCTGGTCCCGAAGCTGATTTAATTAATTATAAATGTTAGTATATTGTTCGTGTTTTGTGCTATAATTCGCAATCTGTGTCATAGATCCTTAAATTGGAAGAATGCATAGTATGTATTACAATCCCCGATTAGAAGTTAGAAACATATAGGAGAGTGGGTGGCGTGAAGAGGAATAGAGAAGAGATTATATCGCAAATTCTGAATGTATGCAAGAACGGTGCTATTAAGACCCGGGTAGTGTATCAAGCAAACCTCAACTTCAAAACAGTAGAGCCTTACCTGGATCTCCTGATCAAGAATAATTTATTAGAAGTCCAGCAAGGTGAAAAGAAGATGTACGAAACAACACAAAAAGGTGAAAGCCTGCTGGAAGCAATTAATCAGGTAAATAAGCTGTCTGGAATCTAACCTCTGCTAGCGAAACCAGATAACACCGGGTATTCGCAGTCGAGGTCCGCGCTGATTATGAACAAAATCGGGTGATAACTGCGACTGGGTTCCTGAATTTTTGCTCTTTTCAAGATAAGATTCAGGTGCGCCCCGGGTTTTGCTCCGGGTATATTTTCTTTCGAATCCAGGAAGACAAGAAATCGCCGTCATCCGCGTCTTCAACGCTCCATGTGAGATCGTATTCAAAACGACCATGGATCCAAGTCTTATACCGCAATAGTGGGGCCCAAGAAGCCTGAAGACCGCTGTTGACAAAATGGAAGTGAGACCGGGAGGAGTTTGGCGTCTCGTCCAGCGAGATGCTGATGGTAATGAGTTTTGTGTTCCGTGGCGTGTATCACGAGATTTCTCCCGGGAGACAGGTCCAAACCTTTGAATTTGAGGGTATGCCGGGCCATGTACTGCTCAAAATATGTACGATCGAAGACATTGATGGCAAGACGAAGCTGACGGAAAAGTCGATCTTTGAATCGGTCGAGGATCGCGACGGGAATGTTCAAGTCGGGGATGGAGAGCGGGATGACTAGAGACCGTGGACCGTCTCGCCGGGCTTGTGGAAAAAGCCTGAGGGGAGCGAAATCGCATAGATTTATAGTGTATTAAGATCAGAACCGCCGCCACGTGGCCGCAATCTATATAAATTTTGACATAAACGGAATGCGGTGGTAAATATGACAAACGGAAAAAAGAAGAGTAAGGGTCCCCAAGATCGTAATAGCAATTATCAGATGAAAAATGGCAATACACTCACCAAGAATAAGAAGGCCAATGCAAGCAAGCCCGCTGAGACAAAGTCTGTATCGGCTGCCGCAAAGTCCGGAGAGCAGAAGAGCTTTATCTCTGGCATCTCGAGCAGCATTTCCAGTGCCACTAACAGTATAACAAGAATGTTAAAGCATTAATAGATGTTTGCATTGGTAAAAGAGTAAAACGCAGGTCCGAGCGAGATACAGCGCGTCCGGACAAAGCGCTTTTTTGTACATTTTATTTAAAAAGTTTATAGGCTGAATCTTTCTTTTGCTTAAGCCTGCTCTTTCGTTCTGCTCTGGAACTCCTGCTGCACGTCGCATCCTAACCGCCCTATGGCATCGGACCGGCACTGCCGGCAGTGCTTCATCTGCTTGATGATCTTGCCGAGCTCCTCCTGAATCTTTCGCTTCTCCTCAGGCGAGGGCGGTTTGATATGCGCAAACTTGTACTGGGGAATGAGGGGCATGACATTATGGATGTAGACGCCCATGGACTTTATCTTTCGAGCAATGTCGAAGACGTGCAAATCATTGATGCCAGGGATGAGGACGGTATTTACCTTCACGATCTTCTTGAGCTTCAAGGCCTCTTCAATGCCTTTGAGCTGCTGGTCGCGCAGGAGCGTCGCCGCCTCCAGGCCCTCATATCTCTTTCCGCGGTATGTCACATAATCGTAGATCTGCTGGCCTATCTCCGGGTCTATGGCATTCATAGTAACCGTGATGTTGCAGACACCCAAACGATCCAGCTCCTGGATTTTGTCGGGCAGAAGCAGGCCGTTGGTGCTGATACAGAGTATGATGCCCGGATATTTCTGACCGACAAGGCGCAATGTCTCAAAGGTCTCCTCATTGGCCAGCGGCTCTCCTGGTCCCGCCACCGCCACGACTTTGATGTAATGGTACTTCTCCAGAACCTGGTCCACCCGCTCCAGAGCTTCCTCGGGTTTGAGAACCTGGCTGGTCACGCCAGGTCGTGATTCGTTCACGCAGTCGAAGTCCCGCACGCAGTATTTGCACTGGATATTGCACTTGGGGGCCACTGCCAGATGCATCCTGCCAAAGGCGTGGCATGCCTTTTCACTGAAACACGGGTGCTCCTGGATCCTTCTGAGCTGTTCCGGGTCGTATGGGATCTCCTTTCCACCGACATTGGCTACAGGAAAAGTATCTTGGCTCATGACTGGAACTCCACGGTTGTTCTGGTCCACAATTATGGCCCAACATATCTAAAAGACTTGCGTGCCGGAGAAAAGTCACCCCAATTAAGACAAAGATACTTTAAGGATGTCCAACAAGGTTTCAGCCTATGCCTGAGAAGGACAAGTTTGTGATCTGGCCCGTATATTTTGATGCAGCCCGCTCGAGGAAAGATGGCCGATTGGTTTCGCTGAAAGATGCCGTCAATGAGCCAGACCTGGATATGATAATCTCGGCATCAATCAAGTCCGGTCTCAAGCCGGAGATCGAGCGCGAAAAGATGCACCCCAAGACCTGGCACCAGGCAGAAGCAGCGGGAAGAATACTGGTGGCAAAGAACGGCCCCAAATCCGCCATCCTGAAGAGAATAGCGGGCTCTCTGAAAGTAAAATATAAGAAGCATAGCCATCAGGGAAAGAAATATTAAGTGAATTTGAAGAGAATCCTGCACTCGAAATCTTATAGTTTTTCTCGTTTTTGCTCCGCACGAGACAATTTCGTCAATCTTCCGCAGATATCGCGGCCAGGTATTCACTGTAGATAATGCTTAATACTCAAACGAGTCTCTGCCCGAGGTATATGATTGATCTGCACACCCACACAATATTCAGCGATGGCGAGCTAATACCGAGCGAGCTGGTTCGCCGGGCAGAGGTTCTGGGCTACACTGCCATAGGCATAACCGATCATGTGGACTACACCAATATCGAGCACGTCCTGACCTGCGTCTCCAAAGCCAAATATCTGGAAGACGTTTTGGACATCAGGGTCCTGGTGGGAGTGGAGCTTACCCATGTCCCCCCCCAGAAGATCGGACCGCTGGCAATTCTGGCCCGCAAGCTCGGTGCTGAGATTGTGGTTATGCATGGCGAGACGCCTGTAGAGCCTGTCCGGCCTGGCACCAACCGTGCAGCCCTGGAGGCGAGGGTGGATATCCTGGCCCATCCCGGCTTCATCACCATGGAGGAAGCAGAACTTGCCAGGGAGAATGATGTCTGCCTGGAGATCACATCGCGTCGGGGTCATAATATCACTAATGGACATGTGGCGCGCCTGGCTCGCACCGCCAAGGCTAAAATGGTGGTGGATACGGACACGCATGCACCTGAGGACCTCATCGACAGCCATCGGGCCAAAGAGATCGCTATGGGTGCAGGCTTAACCCGAGAAGAGGCGGCGATTATCGTAGATCATCACGCTATTCTTGGATAAGGAATCTGATTGGCAATACGAGTCTCAGGGGTTGAATAGATAGACATCGTGGCAATTGACATCTCGGGCCGACACGCTGTGCGGGGAAAGTACAAAATGGTATGCGCTGTCGTCTCGGCTCGCGTATCTCCCAATTTTATTGAGAAGATTCATACGGTCAGGCTTATTCCTCGCACCGCCGAAGCTCTGGATCTCAATGTGGTGGCCGACTTCATCAGCGAGGCATGCCTCTGCCTTCCCGGTACAATTGTCGCAGAATCCGGAGACTTCTACAACCAGGAGATCTGGAGGGCAAGATGCATCCTGGGAAGAGATCTCAAATATCCCGAGACAATAGCTGAGAGAACGCTGATAGAGATGGCCCACCATATATCTGTGGCAGGACGAAGGCTTATCATTGAGCCGGGAGAAGATAATAATCGATGAATGAAGAAAAGACCGCTGTCCTGCTGATGCGTGAGAACCCCACGAAGCCCCTTGACCCCTATAAGATGGATGAATTGAGGGGCCTGGCAAAAGCTGCTGGATATAAGGTTTTGGCAGAGATTAAACAGCGTCGGGAAAGGGACCACCGCTTCCAGATGGGAAGGGGGAAGGTTGCCGAGGCTCAAAGCTGCAATCCGACAAAGCTGATATTTTATAACCCTTTGAGCCCTAACCAGGTATTCAACATCAGAAGCGAGTTTTCCGTGCAGGTTATCGATAGATTCAATCTTATATTGGAGATATTTGCCACCCGTGCGTCCACTCGTGAGGCCAAGCTGCAGGTCGAACTGGCCCGGCTAAGTTACGATGCTCCTCAGGTTCGCAGTGAGCTCGCACTCAAGAAGCGCGGAGAGCAGCCGGGATTTCGTGGGGCCGGTGCATACGAGCAGTCGATGTACCACGACATCCGGGGGCGGATGGCCAAGATAAGATCGGAATTGAAAAATGTGGAGACGATGAGTGAGGACAGAAGGCAGAAGAGAAGAGAGCAGGGCTTTGATCTCGTCGCACTCGCCGGCTACACCAACGCCGGCAAGAGCACTCTGCTCAATGCCCTCACAGGCTCTGGTGTTGAGGCTCAGGATCTACCCTTTACCACGCTTTCGCCAACTACGAGGGCTCTGGAGGTAAGAGGTCGCAGGGTCTTGCTTACTGACACGGTGGGCTTCATCGACGATCTACCGCACTTTCTTATCAAGGCATTCCATACTACCCTTTCCGAGATCGCAGAAGCGGATCTTGTTCTAATGGTAGCAGACCTGAGCGATCCCGCCGAGCTTCTGCGTAGAAAAATGGTGGCATCTCACAAAGCCCTCTGGGACTGCCAGGTTACTGCACCCATTGTTACCGTTCTCAATAAGGCGGACAGACTCTGTGAGAGCGAGGCGGAAATGTTGGAAGAGCTGATCCGTGACCTGACCCCAAATCCCGTCAAGGTCTCTGCAACATCAGGATCAGGCCTGGAGGAGCTGAAAGAGTGCATCTATCAGCGGCTGCAGCCCCTGCAAGAGTACCAGATCAAGCTGCCGAACACCTCAGAGGGATTAAGCCAGCTATCCCGGCTCTATGAAACGGCAGAGCTTTTGCAGGTGAGCTATGGTGAAGAGCTGGTGGTGAGATTGCGGGGGAAAGGTGAAACCGTGGCAAGGCTCAAACCAGGCAGTTCGGAGTGACAACAGGAAGAATTGAATCTCATATCGAAATGACCAGGTTGGAGACGACCATCTGAACTTACAATTCCCGGGTCAAACTCATGAATGAACTCCTGCGCGAGCATTTCCAACTTAAAGAGACAATTGTCACAGTCTTCGCCCGCAAGAAGAGAGACATCGATGCCGCGAAAGAATCAATAAGGACGCAACGCTCCTATTTGGAGGGCTATATAAAGAAGGATCCATTCTTCATGGTCACTCTGGACCCTTACGATTGTGAAGCAGAGGCATGCGATTCCCCGGAGATCGTCAGGCAGATGATCGAGTGCTGCAAAGTCTTTGGCATCGGCCCTATGGCGGCAGTGGCAGGAGCCATTGCCAAGTTGGCCGTCCTGGCGATGATGGAGTCGGGTGCGACTTATGCCGTTGTCGATAACGGTGGAGACATCTGCATCCTGAACGACCAGCCCATAATAGCAGGTATATACGCAGGAAGCTCGCCCATCAAGGATCTGGCCGTTGAGCTTCCGGCGCGATGCACCCCAATTGGCATCTGCACCAGCTCCGGAACGGTGGGGCCGTCCATCTCCTTTGGCTGTGCGGATGCTGCAATGGTAGTCTCAGAGGACGCGGCCCTGGCGGATGCCGCGGCCACGGCCCTTGGGAACGCCGTGGGAGCAAACGGGCCGCTACAGGAGTGTTTCAAGGCTATTGACCGGCCGAACATCGATGGCGCAATAGTGATCCGTGGCGGGGAGCTGGCCTTGTGGGGAAAACTGCCAAGACTCAGGCGAGCCCGCATGGGTGCGGAGAGGATAACCAGAGGATAACAAACCTTGACAATCTTCGTATATGGTTGAATAGCAAGGATTAAATTCATAGGATTCCGCCAGGATTATTGAATCAAGGCGTGATCAATAATTGTAATAATAGTTGATTTGAGGCACTAGACAGATGAAATCACCATGTGAGGAGATTGTTTGGGATGTGCTGCCTAGCATTAGGGCCGCCATTGCTGAAGAGCTGATCAAGAGAGGAATATCCCAAAAGGAGGTCTCCAAGATGCTGGGCATTACACCGCCGGCGGTGTCCCAGTACGTCTCCAAGAAGAGGGGCTACAATATAGAGTTCCGAGAGGATATCCGGGGGGCCATAGGAAAGCTCGCGGATGATCTTATCGAGAAAAAGGTAGACGATCTTGTGAAGAGGATCTGCGAGATCTGCCGCATGCTTCAGGATGATGAGAACGCCTGCATCTCCACCAAGTGTAAAGGGCGATGAGATCCGTATTATATGAATAAATCCCCTGGCAATCTCTTCGAAAAGGTCGTAATATGAGCCGGGCCGCGAAATTGCAGGACCTGAAAGATAGGATTGCCGAAAAGGGGAAGATCCTTGTAGCCTATTCGGGGGGCGTAGACAGCAGTCTCCTGGCGAAGGTGGCAAATGATGTCCTGGACGGATCGGGCCCTGGCCGTCTTTCTGGATTCTGAGACCACAGCCCGAAGTGACCTTGAGCAGGCAAGAAGGCTGGCAAAGTCTCTGGGACTTAATTTCAGGGTGGCAGAATTC
This sequence comes from uncultured Methanosarcinales archaeon, assembly GCA_963782455.1. Lineage (GTDB taxonomy): Archaea > Halobacteriota > Methanosarcinia > Methanotrichales > Methanotrichaceae > Methanothrix. Next base: position 3,558 of record CAWAJP010000015.1, on the reverse strand, counting down.
TCTATTCTAAAGGACGAAGAGTTCGCACAAAATTCCGCAGTCAGGTGCTATATCTGCAAAAAAAAGTCAGCAGCTCTTCTTAAGAGCATCGCCCGGGAAGAGGGAATAAAATGCATTGCAGACGGCGTCAACCTCTCCGACTACCAGGATTTTCGACCCGGAATCCAGGCCTGCAATGAGGAGGGAATATGGCATCCTTTTGTAGAATCGGGTATCTCCAAAGAGGATATTCGAACCCTAGCCCATAACACGGGCCTGGCTGTATGGGACAGGCCTTCCTCAGCCTGCCTGTCATCACGAATTCCTTATGGCGAGAGGATCACAGAAAACAATCTCAGAATGGTGGAAGAGGCAGAAGATTACCTGAAAGGCTTGGGATTCCTGCAGCTTCGGGTTAGAGCGCACGGCCGGATGGCACGAATTGAGCTGCTCAAATCAGACGCAAAAAGAGCATTGGATATCAGGGACGAGATCGTATCGAGGCTCAAGGACATTGGATTCAGATATGTCACCCTGGACCTGGAAGGTTTCAGGACGGGAAGCATGAATGAGGTTCTATGAAGGTCCAAGAAATAAGAGAGGATTTCCCTATCCTGAAGGATGTTATCTACCTGGACAGCGCCTCCACCAGCCTAACCCCGGAGCCTGTTCTGGAATCGGTTCTCGATTATTACCGGGCCTACAAATCCAATGTCGGCCGGGGGGTCTACAGGCTGGCTCAGCTCGCAGACCAGCGATATAGAGATGCTCACCGCAAGGCGGCAGCATTTGTGGGCGGTGAGGAAGGCGTGACGGTCTTCACCAGGAACACCACTGAGTCCATCAACATCGTTGCCCGCGGCCTCTCCTGGAAGAAAGGAGACCGGATCGTCACCACGCTTTTGGAGCATCACTCCAATCTTCTGCCCTGGATGAGGCTGAAAGATATGGGCATAGATCTGGAGGTCATACGGCCGGACCGGGAGGGAAGGATCGATCTGGCAGACTGGGAAGGAGCAATAACTGAAGGCACGAGGCTGGTGGCGACAACCCAGCTCTCCAACGTTCTGGGCACAGTCCTCCCGGTAAAAGAGATCGCCAGGATCTGCCGGGAGCGGGGTGCTGCTCTATTGGTGGATGGGGCCCAGTCTGTGCCCCACATGCCAGTGAACGTCAAAGATATCGATTGCGATTTTCTCTGCTTCTCCGGCCATAAGATGCTCGGGCCTACGGGCGCAGGAGTCCTCTGGATGAGGAAGAGAGAGGAGATAGAGCCTCTTCTGGTAGGTGGAGGAATGGTAGAGGACGTCTTCGAGGACGGTTATAGCATCAAGCAGGGCTACGAGGGATTTGAAGCAGGCACGCCCGATATCTCAGCCTGCATAGGTCTAGGCGCTGCCGTGGACTATCTGACAAGAGCCGGAGTCGAAGAGGTTCATGAACACGAGATGCTACTTACCAGGAGACTGCTGGAAGGGATGCGGGATATTGCGGGCATTGAGATCTTCGGCCCCCGACAGGCGGGACAGGGCAGCCCGCGGGCGCGCGCTGGCGTGGTATCCTTTGGCGTAGAAGGATTGCTTCCTCATGAGGTGGCTCTCATGCTCGATCAGGCTTCAAACATATCCGTTCGGTCCGGTCACCATTGCTGCATTCCCCTCATGAAGCATCTGGGACTGAAATACGGCACGGTCCGCGCCTCGCTCTATCTTTACAATACCGAAGAGGAGATTGAAAAGCTTCTGGCGGCACTGGAGCAGATCGCCAGGATGGGATGACGGGGTCATACAGAATGTTAAAGAGTTTCAGATGCCTGAAGCTGGATGGCGTTGAGGTCGAGGACACATTCTGTCAGGTGGTGGAGGAGTCTCCCCTGTCCATCTTCATCAACGGCCGGCATTTTGCAACCGCAATGATCAGTCCTGAGATGAAGTCGGAGTTTGTAGTCGGCCATCTCTTTTCCGAGAGGATCGTAGCCGGAAGGGAGGAGATTGAATCTTTGGAGATTGAGGGAAATGTTGCCCGCGCTATCATTTCCCATCCCATGCGGGCCATTGTGCCCCGAAGGCCGATCGTGAGCGGCTGCGGCGGGATCGCCTCCTTTCTGGATGAGTCGAAGCTTCCGGTGATTAAATCCGATCTGGTAATCGGAAAGGAACAGGCTCAGGAGGCGATGAAGGCCATCTCCCTTTCCGAGGTTCATACAGCTACGGGCGGAGTGCATTCCGTGGGCCTCTTTGACGAATTTGGGACAGTCTGCATCATAGAGGACATCGGCCGCCATAATGCCCTGGACAAGGCCATCGGCCATGCTCTCGCCGAAAAGGTGGATTTCGGCAGGACATATGTTGCCTGCACAGGCAGGATCTCCTCGGACATGGCACTGAAGTGCTCTGTGGCCGGAATCCCCATAATCGTGTCGCGTGGCGCTACCACGAGTCTTGCCATCTCTATCGCCGAAAGGACCCGTCTATGCATCGTTGCTTTCCTGCGGGGAAAGAGGCTCAGCGTTTACACCAACCCGGAGAGATTCAAGATTGATTGAATGCCGCAAACTGGAATTCGTTCTAATGCACAAGGGCATGATCCAAGCATGATCTGCTCCAGATGCGATGAGCGGGCCATCCTCTCCCAGCCCTATTTTGGGCGGCATCTCTGCCAGAGTCACTTTATCGAAGATTTTGAGCAGAGAGTGGCCGGGACCATTCTGAAGAACGGCATGGTCAAGGACGGAGAGCGCATCGCTGTGGCCGTGAGCGGCGGCAAGGACAGCACAGCTCTTCTCTTCAGTCTGCACAGGATTCTGGCCGGAAGAGATGTGGAGATGGTGGCCGTCACCGTAGATGAGGGAATTGCAGGGTACAGGGACGACACCATCAAGGCCGCCCGGGCGATTGCGAAGCAACTCGGCATCGAGCAGGAGGTCGTCTCCTTCCGGGAGATGTACGGCTACGATCTGGATGAGATGGTTGTGGGGAAAAATGTCGCACCCTGTACCTATTGCGGAGTATTTCGCAAGAACGCTCTGAACCGCGCGGCGAAAAGGCTCGGGGCGACCAGGGTCGCTACAGGCCATAACCTGGACGATGAAGCGCAGACGGTCATGATGAACTATCTGAAAGGCGACATGGAGCGGCTGATGCGCTTCCGGCCTCGACGTCCGCAGCCGGGACTGGTTCCCCGCATCAAGCCGCTGCGAGATATTCCGGAAAAGGAGATCGCCCTCTATTGCATGGTGAACGGAGTCTTCACAGAGTCGAGGGAGTGCCCTTATGCCCGCCTCTCTTTGCGCTCGGATGTCAGAGATCTGATGAACCGCCTGGAGAGCCTCTTTCCGGGAACCCGGCAGACAACGATGCAGGGCTTCGAGAAGATTGCCGAGAAGGCTGGGGGAAACTTGGCGCAGATGGACCTGGGGAAGTGCCATGAATGCGGCGAGCCCTGCGTCAAGGATCAGTGCAAGGCCTGCGAGCTGCTGGGAAAGCTGAAGACGATCAACTAGAAGGGCATTGATTTGTAGGTTGTCTGATAATGCAGAAGGTCTATAGCTTCCTCAAGCGAATCCTGCCAGGTTCTACA
>CAWAJP010000014.1:0-75457 GCA_963782455.1 uncultured Methanosarcinales archaeon | reverse complement strand
CACGAATATCATCAGGTTCAAGTTCTTCATCTGCAAGAAGAAGGTACTTATTGAACGTTTTTTTGCTAAGAAGACAACCATCACTCAGGTATGCTTTAAGATTATCGAGAAATAGGATCTGGTTTTTGACACTTAACCGAAATGCATTCACGCTACTCTCAAGACGTTTAGGTCGAATTGTGCGAAATATTCCTCCAATGGCAGTCCATTCTCCCTAACTCAAGTTGCTCAGCTTCTGTCAGAGAGCCATTAATCTTGTACTCCAGAAGGCGATAATATGCCATTGTGAGTTTGCTGGAAATCGTCTCAGAGATCTCCTTATACATCCCATGATACGCACCATCGAGATTGTACTCTATATTTTCCCAGGAGTTCCTCTTTGGGAATGTGATTTTTTTCTCGATAATCTTGTCCCCACCGGTTTCAATTTTGATGTAAGCGTCTGGATAATTATTAATGATATAATCTCGCGTCCTGCGAATTGAAATTTCATTGAGGAGGTCGCTCAGTATATCAGGATGATTTTCCGCTTGTTTGAAGAGTTTCTGAAGATCAGGAATATTTTCCTTGATAAACATGGTCTGGTCCATAAGAGTGAGAATCATAAGTTGCCAATAAAGATCCCATGGTGTATTATTGATAGGTGTTGCCGTTAAAAAGAGCATCTTAGGACGTTTTCCCTGTGAGATAACGCTATCATTTATGAGGGTAAAGAAGTTCTCCCATCGTTTCGACAGCGGGTTTCTGAAATTATGGCTTTCGTCAACGACGATCAATTCGAGACTTTGAATCGCCCACAAATTGCATGCGTTACTTTCTCAAAGAAATCATCTGAGCCAAGTTCCTCTTGAGAGACGACATTTTGACTGACGTCAATCCCTCTAGCTCTTTTTCCCACATCAGCCTGAGTTGTGCAGGGCATATCACTAATATATTCTTCCGCTGGTAATATCCCACGCTTTCGATAATTTTCTTTGCAATCCAAGTCTTTCCAAGTCCAACTGAATCTGCAATAATGCAGGCATTATATTTTTTTAGCCGAGTAAGTGCTCGGGCAACAGCATCATCCTGGAATTCTGAGAGGTTAACTTTTGTTTTAGGCAGCCCCCCTATCTCACGGATTTTTTCCAAATTAAGTATTTCTTCCTTTTGTAGCTCATAAAGAGATTTTATAAAAATTTGGTAAGGGGAATATTTTGTGTTCCTGTACCTAGACTGTTCGAGCAACGCAATTAATTCAGTTTTAAAATCATTCGCCTGTTCCCAATATTTTTCGAACCATTTTTCACGAGTATAGACTGCCTGAGCTTCTTGTTTCCAGGTGTTCAATTCCCCAAAGCGCGTCAATCCTGCACCGGTAAAATTCGAAGATCCGATGACAATCCGATCATCGAAAATATATGTTTTTCCATGGAGAAATGTATCTGACAGCCGTATTTCCACACAGTCCTTTTGGAGAAATGCAATGCATTGTATGATAGTTTCATTTGCTTCTCTAGAAAGTGGCAATTCTTCTATCTCTCGACGAATTTCTCGGAGTAAAACATCTCCCAAAGTATCATCGTTAGAGAATTCAGGAAGGGTTTTTAGTAAAAGACGGAATCCGTAACACTCTCAAGATTCTCCCTAACGAGTTCGTATGCTCTGAGATTGAAGAAAGCGGTAGCTATGTCAAGATTTGTTGTGGGTATATCTTCCAGAGTAGCATTTAGGAAATCGACAAGAGTGTTATTTTCACTATTATCAATTATCTCGCGTGGGATTTTCATTATTGCCTCCGCCTATTGCTTATGTATTGATTAAAGTTGTATGAATTAAGACTCAAATTAGCTAAATCATCCAATTTGCATATACAAAATTGACCGTGTATTTCACTATCTGAAATGGAAGTAATATCATCAATAGCAATATCCTGTATATTATAATTGTACGCAACAACTAGCAGTTTTAGCTTATTGGCTTTGCAAATATTCAATAAAGCTAAATAGTTGCCATTATCATCAAGATACGGCTTCCAACTATTAAGTCCTTCTTTTACTCTCTTTAGCTCAATAATCAAAGATTTGCCTTTGATGATAATATCAAAATCGTTAATTACTAGATACTTGGATAGGTTTTTTCGAGTCCATTTTTGGAAAGAATCATTTATGGACTTATTGATCGCTTTGAAGGTTCCAGCGTTTTCTGTAATCCTTGAATTGAACTTTGTAAAGTATTCCTTTAATTTTTCCGAGTTAGTATTTATAAAATTCTTTGTGTCAAAGGAAACAGAAAAATTGTCAGGGTTCAAATTATCATAAATTATTACTGGAATTCGACTGTTAAAAATATTAGAAAAATATTCAATTTTCATTCTAACAATTTTGGAACATATTAATTCGGTCTCTATGTCACTCCAGACAGTTTTGGGGGCACGTATCGTTAAAAAATATCCAAAAATATCTCTTCTATTTGCGGCAAATCGTATTGAAGTTATACTTTTTTGTTTTAAACCTAATTTTTGGGAAAAAGTAAGGTCTCCTGAAATAAATAGATCGTCCATTGACGCCGCTTGAGTATGCAACCAATCTTCTGTGTTAGTATAATCATCCATATCTAATTCATGCATAAAGATCATCCTTGAGGATTTCGATTTTTCAACCAGTTAATTGAACCCTTATCCAAAAATCTCATACAAATTATTTCAAGCTTTGGGATTTTGCAATTCGATTCTTTACTAACAGGCATAAAGAACGATATACTTCTTTGATTTCGTTATCATCTAAACCAATTTCTCCGAATATCTGCTTATCTAGTTCTAATCTATCTGGTAAAGGTAAAGGATCTTGCTCTTCAATTGGTCTATTTGGATCGATTCCGCATTCAATAAATACCGAATTGATATTTCTGGACAACATTGATAAAATTATTTTATTCGTTTTCAGGAGCTTAGGATCCAGAATCAAAGCCGAAGAAACCTCATAAACAGTCAAATCCAAGAGTCCATCACCGAGTCCAACGCGCGATATTAATTCTTGAGTTAGCATATATAATGTAGAATTTGCGGAGAGCGCAAACTCTACATCGTTCACAGGATTTGCATAATACATCCTTTTATCTGCAAAAATTTTTGCCCTATTTAAAAATATCCTATATGTATCTCCGATTCCACATGGAATAATGATTTTTGGCTCAGACCACTGACCCAAATCGTACCATATCTTTCTCGACGAGACCGAACTTCGATTATTTATGCCAATTTCTTCTCCATAAATTATATAATCAAGTGCTTTAGTTCCAATCAATGCCTCTCTTGATTTATGACACATAAAGATTTTATATTTTAAATTATTTTTTCCTATTATGGGGGCTTTTGACTCCTTTGGGCTTTTAATCACAGGCTTCAAGAATTCCTCTTCAATCTGCCACTTCTTTTGGATTTCTTTATCGATGTAGAAGAACTCGTTTGCACCTGTTTTTATTCCAAAACGAACTTCTGCAATGTCACCAATGCGAACGATCTTTTCTTTTCCCTTTTTCAAGATCGAAAAGAAAATATCCGGTGCTCTAAGATACATTCCTCCCCATTTGTTCCCGATATATTTTCCTTTCTTGAATCTATTCTTTGAAGGGACATATCCCACAGGATATTCCCATCCTTCGACAAGCAAATCCTCCTGAAGAACAGGAAAAACACGGAATGTGTCTGTTTGGGCAACGTTTGTAACAAGATCGGTCATTTCAGAGCCTTTAACAAGCGCCTCCGTCTTATCTATTGCGATCATCGTGTCTGAAGATATCGCTTCCTCAAAAGACTTCTTGAACATCACAAATTTTGATATATTCATAAGATTTGTCCACGGAGCCCGTTCACCAGATCGAATTTTTTCTTCGAATGACTCACTACGGATCTCTGGTGCTCCGAAGACAGCAATGATCGTATTCACGTCAGCGTGCTCAAAACTTCGTTTTGGATTGTCGTAGATGGCATGGATTGGCACATATTTTAGAAGGAATTCCTGCAATTCCTTTCCGTATCCCACATCAAGCCATGAATTAGAAGTGATAAAACAAAATATACCTTTCTCATTAAGTAACGAGAGACCATGGAAATAGAAATAGATGTACAAATCGCTTCTTCTATCCAGGTGTTTAACGACAGGAAAACGCTTTCTTACCGAATTTATCAATTTTTCTTTGTATTCATTGCGTTCATCTAGTGTTACTTCTGCCTTAACGCGGTTCGGTGGAGAAATCATTTCCTGCCGAACATATGGGGGGTTGCCGATAACGATATCAAACCCACCCTTTCTCCCAAAAAAAATTTCGCCAAAATCAATATCCCAAATGAATGGTTTCCTTTCCGGATCATCTAGGACGGATTTCACCGATTTTAGGCCATGAATCTTATCCTTCAGTTGGTGGATATCATCTTCAATTTCCTTTTTCGTCTTCACTTCTGCGAAATCTGATGGGAGGTCCTCTCTAATAGTTTTTCCAAACAAATCTGATTGCTTTGTAGGTGATGAAAGATGTTCTTCAGATCTCCGTATTTCTTTTTCGAGTTTCTTAACTTCCTCATCTATGATCTCTAGAAAGATTGAAATCTCTGCCTTACAGAACTCTTTTGCGGCACGATAACGTGTTGTCCGCGATCCCTCGAAAAATTTATCCTTATCCTGCTTGAGGTTATCCAGCTTCAAACTAATGCTTTTGTTTAATCTTTTAGTTTGGATATTGAAACTGATTCCACCCAACTCTTGGACCATTGAATCACCAACGCGAAGCTTGAGATTCAGATTGGGTAGCAAAGGGCCTTTCCTTAAATCTTCTAGAGATATTTCTGTATCCACAATGAGTTGCAGCCACAATCTGAGTTCAGCGGCCCGAACCGCCCAAGGCATTACATCGACGCCATATAACGAGCGTTGAATAATACTGTACTTCATGTCGAAAATGGATATAGTTGTATTAGGAGAAGTATGTGCATATACAATCTGATACAGCTCTGCAAGCATATTAAGCATGCCAACAAGGAACGCTCCAGAACCACACGCGGGATCGACGACAGACAGATCATCTAGTTTATCCTCAATCCGATGCCATATTTCCGGATTTGCATTAATATGAGAGACCTTCTCCTTGTCTTCCGGCGGATCGAACACAAAATGATAGAGAGCTTCATGCGGAACTTCCGGAATTTGATTTATCAGGGATCCAACCAAGGCCCTTCGACACATAAAATCGACTTCCACACGTGGTGTATAGAAAATTCCGAGATCGTTTCGATCATATATTTCTTCAGCGACATTGGCGAGTGATTCGTAGATATAGCCAATCATCTGTGGATCAACCGCAACCTCTTGATCAAGAGGCATGTCTTCTCGAATCGTAAAATTGTAATTTTCAAAAAATTCGAAAATTGATTTAAACATTTCATCAGATATCTTGATGTTCAATGCATCGATCTCTTTTTCTGCGAATAAACCTCCGTTGAGATATGGACATGTGAGAAGAATTTGAGTAACTTCATAAGGAAGATCCGTAATTTTATCGCTTCTATTATTAAATGCCTTGAAGAATAGCTGTTTAAGCCAAGTTTGATAGAAATTATTGGTGCCAAAATTGTTCTCAGATTTATACGATTCCCAGAACCATTTAACGAAATACCCTCGTTTTAGCCACCCTTTTTTCGCAACAAAGTAAATGAACATTACTCGGTTCAAGAATTGCAGAGAAAATTCATGAGAGTCTTTAGTAGGAAATCCCTGTTCAGAAATGCTATAACGAAGACGGAAAAAAACCCTTTTATAGTCCTCAAAGAACTGTTTTGTAACTGATTCAACATTAAATGCTTCACCCCATTGCCGCCATATTATACGCCAATTAGCAACTCCTTGGTAATTTATTCGCGCTAATGTCTGTATTTGAGTGTAATGAAGATCATCTTTATCCAAGACAAGTTTTATTATTTTTAATTTTGTCTTTCCTTTTTCATCTTTAACTTTCTTTGGGTATACAAAAACTATTTCGGAATAATCTATCGTGAAAATCGCCATGAATCGAAGGTACTGATGGTCGAGAGTGTTGGTGACCGAACGAAGGAAAAATGGGGCTAAAGATGTAGTTTCGAGTAAAAAAAACAGGAACTTCTTCCCCCATACTGAATGGAGAATATATATTGTGGATTCGCTCAGCATCCTCTTTTCGGAAATCAAAAGAATCGCTTTTTCTTAGAAGAGGCTTTTCGTGAATATTCTCCCGAGGGTATCCTAGAATCGAAAACAGACGGGAAACGTCCTCAGCAGTTTTAATTAATAATATATATTCTTCTACATTATGCCGAATTTTGGCTTCCACATCATTTTTGAACAAAGATCTCAGCCTCTTTTCTACAATACGTATTTGAATGATAAGATCCCATGTGACACGGTATTCTCTCAGGTATGAGACAATTCCACGAGCACCAATTTCGCATACAATATCTCTATAATACGAGCCTCATGATAAATGTGTTGAATAAACCAATTTTCACTTTTCTCTTTAGTGATATGTTCAGGAGATCAATCCACAGGATTAGCAAAGAACACCTATTAGTAAAGCTAATGAGGGAGTAAAAGGCGGCCACGCCTACATTATGGATAAAGATACCATATGATTTATAAAAAATGGATGTCGTGTTAGAAATCAAGAACTGCACCATCTAGACTTGTCATTCATGAAATCTGGCGCGCAACATTAAGATCTAGCAAAAGAATGTATTTTATAATTTATTTCTTGAATTAGACTCATACACGATCGAATATTTGCAGAGATACTGATCTTCTCCCTCGCCGTCCTGTTCCTTGGGACGGCACTCGGCCAGGATGAGAACAGCAGCATAGATCGCCAGATCGCCATAACCAACGCCAATTTCGTGGCACCCAGCCCGGAGAAGGAGAACCTGAATGGTGAATGGGTGGAAGTCTCCAATAACGGCACAGCAGATGCGAATCTGACCGGCTGGACTCTGGAGGATGCCCAGAATCACACATACACCTTCCCGGATTTCACACTCAACGCAGGGGCCAAAGTCACTATCCGAACGGGAATGGGAGATGATAATTCTACAGACCTCTTCTGGAACAAAAACTCATCCATCTGGAACAACAACGGTGACGTCGCCACTTTGATGGATGCCTCGGGCAATATCGTCGCTCGCTATCCTGAGGAATCCTAAAATTTCTGAGCCCACCTAATTTTTCCTTTTTTATCCGACAGGGATCGTCACCTTTCCCTCAGCCCGTCTCTGGCAGCATCCTTTAGGCTCCATCTCAATTCCCGTGAGAATCCTTGCCAGAGCGCAAGTAAGAAATGCCCGTCTCACCTCTTACACTCAGGTGTATTATGATGAATCTTGAAGAGATGTCGCAAATACTGAAGTCCTCCTTAGGAATCCATGACAATATCGTAGGTGTGAGATTGTTCAAGAGCGAGGAGGAGATCCCCAAAGATCTCGACCAGATAGAGAGGCCCTTCAGGTATTGCTCCATGATTCAGACGGCGAGGCTCAAGGGTGAGAGCTTCCTGGCACGGGCGGACTACCACGAATGCAAGGGTGGCTCATCCGGCCTCGGTCTGGAGGCGTGCCCGGAGAACATCAAGTCCGGATCTCTTTACTTTGATAAATTGCACAAGTGCGAAAGCCGTGATGTGGGCACCAACATCGCATCAAGCATGCCGCGCCTTCTTCCCGGCAGCACGGTCGCCACCTATGTCGCCCCGCTGGACAAGATGGTGATGAGCCCGGATGTGGTGATATTCGTGGGAAATCCTCTTACAGCCAGGAGAATCGTCCAGGCCGTCGAGTACAAGAAGGGAGGGCGGACCACATTCAACACGGCAGGAATTCAGTCCTTCTGCGTGGACGCCACCGCTTCCCCTTACCTCAAGGGAGAGGTGAACTTTTCATTGGGCTGCGACGGATCTGCGAGGAATGCAGGGCTAGAGGATAGGGACATCGTAATAGGCATACCTTTCGCCATGATGGAGGACATCTGCACGGTGCTTAAGGAGCACTATCAGGTGTGGGACAAGTTCATGAGAGGATGAGCCGGACCGGCGGCGGTAAAGCCAAACTCTTTTTTTGCTCTTCGCGTATAAATGAACGTAACCATTTGGCTACAGCCAGTGATTTAAACTATTCGAACCGCAGCGAGGACCAAATGTTTAGATAGTAGTAGCGTAAACCCAAATACTGCAAGATACTGGTGAGCAAGCCCCCTGCGAGGCAGGGCCGTTCGAGCCAGCCGGACGGGATAAGCAAACCTATTTTGCTCAAGATATTTTCAGGAATTCGCGCATCGAGGTGGTGCCAAAAACCCCGGAGATGCGTGAAAAGGCTCTGCTTATCGAAAATGCCTCCAATCGAATGTCAACTTTCTAAACGAATTATAAGAAGTTAGAGAGATGCGTGAAAATCGGCTTTTTTTCGATAGCAGCAAAGGCCGAAAAATGGCCGCCCTATCCATGTCTGAAAAGACGTGGCCCAATTGAAACACCTATCGCAGTATCGGAAGCCGCTGCCTTACTGCCTTCTATCCATGTCTGAAAAGACGTGGCCCAATTGGAACTGAAATTTAGCGAATCCGGGGATCCACTCTTCCTCTAAGTATCCATGACTGAAAAGTCGTGGCCTCCCATCGAAAATATTGCACTTCCAATAAGTCTGCAGTCTAACCTTCGTCGCTCGGCCGGCCGCGGCCTTGAGCGGCGCCCCCACAGTAGCGCGGGAGGCCAGCAGGCCGACTCGCGGAACCCCGGAAGAATGCGCTGATGTAGTTTTTGACCGTATCAGACAGGTTCATTCACAGTTCAACAAAATTAGCATATCGTTTACTTTGGCGCAAACGATTATCCCGTCTCTTCTTCCGGAGTTCCGCGCGGTTAAACGCGGTAGAGGTGACGGGGGCGCACTCGAGGCCGTGCGGGCCCCCCTAACCCCGCGTCCGCGGGGAACAATCCATGAAGCTCTAGCCCTTTATTCAAGGATGTGTTTTGAGAAAGTCCCAAGAAGCGCATATCCGAACAGCCTCCACGTCATTTTTGATGGAGAAATCGACGGCCTTTGCCGGGCCTCGGGCCATATGAAAGCTACACTCCACCAGCATGCGGAATCCCTGAAGAGGAGACGTTATGGCTGTGTTAAAAGAGCGAGAGCTGAAGAAAGACTGAGCTTAAAGAAAAGATTTTCTTAATAGTTTCAAGAACTCATTATGGCTCCCTTCTTGTCTCTTGAAGTAATAGCCTGCTTTCTCCAGAAGCCTTGATGCACTCCTATCCTGATATCACGGGCAGCTTGCTCATACGACCGCCAGAAGAGCCTCAAAGCGTTCTTCTGGAATGGTGAGGCCATCTTCCTTCAATGCATTGATGTATGCACTTATAGCCTCTTTTATATTGGTGATTGCCTCCTCACGGGTCTTTCCCTGGCTGATGCAACCAGGGAGACTTGGAACTTCTGCCACCCAATAGTCATCCTCGCCAGGGTAGATTATCACTTGCCGCATAGGCAACTAATTTTCTCTTTCGACCTTATATTACCTATGCCAGCAACTCATAGCTTTTCTTTTGGCCTTTAAGATCCTCACCATGTCTGAAGAGTCGTGTCTACATCGAAGCACTGGGCTTCCGAATAGTCTGCAGCCTAACCGCCGTCGTCGCTCGGCCGGCCGCGGCCCAGAGCGGCGCCCCCACACATAGCGCGGGAGGCCCGCAGGCCGACTCGCGGAACCCCGGAAGAATGCTAATGTAGTTTTGCTTGATAAAGTCAAGTCCATTGAATGCTTCGCAGATCATATCTATGCGCAAAAATTTCTACATCTACGTCTTCCGGAGTTCCGCGCGGTGTTACGCGCTGGGGTGACGGGGCCCACTCAGGCCGTGGCGGCCCCCCTGACCCCGCGTCCGCGGGGAACAATCCATGAAGCTTTGCCCTTTATCCTAGAATGTATTTTGAGAAAGCACCATATTACACTCTGTATGCTCATTTAGGAGTTTAACATAAAATTATATGAAAAAAGCGGGAAAGTATGGCAGATATTTCAGACAGAGTTTCTATTAGTTTCTATTCTATCAAACTTTTTATAAAGCAAGAATTCCAAATTTGTACGAAGACAGAAATCGTGTGAACGAAAAACGAAGTGATCACCATGAAAAAAGACGAATTCCTGGAGCAGATTGAAGGCTGTATCCTGCCCGAAGTATTTGATCAGCATCTTCTCGATCATGCCGCAGAGATGTTCGGGAGATGGGGAAAGAGCACACACATGAATGAAAAAGAACATCTCTTCGAGACTTTCGGGCTGGCCTCCAAACCAGAGGACAGCATTGATGTAAAGATGCAGAAGATAGCCCTTCGCTGTGTATGCGCAAGAATGATGGACGCGAATCTGAACCGGAAGGACGCTGCATACCTCATCCGGAATATCAATGAGATCAAAGACCCCGGCTACGAATGGGTAGAATAAACCCCGGGCGCGGGATGGATGCTGCTATGAGCCGTCCATCCTCGCGGATTTGAAGGTATATTTTTCAATTCCAGGACTCATTCCCTCAGTTTCTTCATCAGCCAGCCCATATTCTGGCCCAGAATCCTCATAGTCTGCATGCCTTCTGGATCGCCTTCCACATCCTTCTCCGCCAATCCCAGGCCAATATTCCAGTAGCTTGAGCCCGGAATCACCATTTGATTGATCAGGAAGAAGTGATTTATGGAGTCGAAGACGTGAATCGCTCCAGCCCTCCGGACAGCCACCACAGCCGCCCCCACCTTGCGCTTGAACATGTCCCCATTGGCTTTGCCCACAAACCCCGCCCGGTCGATGAGAGCCTTCAGCTCAGGTGTCAGATCGCTAAAGTAGGTGGGCGAGCCCAATATGATACCATCTGCCTTATTCATCTTCTCTATGCACTCATTTATGATGTCTTTGTCCAGAGCACACCTGCCGTCCTTCTTCTCGTGACACTTGAAGCAGGCGATGCAGCCCGATAAGGGTCCTTTTAGGTGAACCAATTCGGTCTCTATGCCCTGGCTTTCCAGCTCCGAAAGAGCAACACGAAGCAGGGTGGCGGTGTTCCCATCCTTTCTAGGACTGCCGTTAAATGCAACAACCTTCATAATTCAAACTCCTAATATTTTTCAGATCTCAATCAGCCTGTAATCCTTGCTTCCGAGTCCTATCTTTGACCCGTAATCCAGCTGGATGTTTCCGAGGGTATTCTCCCATACTCCTGAAAACTTATCCTTTCCAGGCTCGCGGTTCTTTTGCAGGAGCGAGTTTGAGAGGCCCATCTGCCGGTTCACCAGATCATAGCTTGCCTGATCAATGGCCACAGGATCACGAGAGGCCAGAATGCCTATGTCCGGAACGATAGGAGCATCGCTCCAGGGAACGCAATCGCAGTCAGGGGTTATGTTGAGCAGAAAATTGAAGAAACCCACACGGTTCTCTTTTCCGGCAACGGCTCCCAGGGCATACTCTGTTAATCTCTCCATGAAGGGCGGCACCTCCACAAACCAGTTAAAGTCCAGAGCGTGCGCAGGGCAGACGCGCAGGCACTTGCCGCAGCCCGTGCATAGACCGTAGTCCACGGCTGAGATTCTCCTGTCCACCGTAATGGCCTGATTCGGACAGTTCTCACGGCAGGCCTGGCAGCCGAGGCATAGCTCTGCGTTGAAGATAGGCTTGGCAGAGTGCTGCTGCGATTTCCCAAAAGCGGTAGCGCAACCCATGCCCAGATTCTTTATTGCACCTCCAAAACCGGCAGGCAGGTGAGCCTTGAAGTGCGATACCACAATCAGACTATCAGCGCCTGCAACTTCTCCGGCAATTGAAACGCTTTGAAAATGCTGCTTGTTTATCTGAACTTCCCGGCAGTTATCACTTTTCAGTCCATCGGCAATGATCACAGGCGCGCCCGCGACAGCGTTGCCAAAGCCGTGCTCCATGGCAGTCTGCAGATGATCGACTGCATTGGAGCGGCTTCCCCCGTAAAGCGTATTGGTGTCGGTGAGGAAGGGCTTCGCACCCTGAGCCCTTACCCTATCTGCTATCGGCCGGACGAAGACAGGATTTACATAAGAGTCGTTTCCCATTTCACCAAAATGGATCTTTATTGCCGTCAAGTCGCCTTTATGCACCGCCTCATTCAGGCAGGCGGCGTCGAATAGATTTCTGATCTTGCTTTGCTTGTTCTCCTGGTAGCTTCTTGCCCTGATGCCGGCAAAATATACTTCGCTCTGCAATTTTGGCCACCTCCATAAACTGACAGTAATCTGTATCTGGAACTAAAGAAGCTGATGCTTCAGGCAAAAAGTTTTGAAATTTGAAAATGGCGAAAGGATATATGCCAATAATGCTAAGATTCTTTTTGGAGATGATAGCCGTTGACTGCTAAAAACTATGAAGCTTGGGAGGTGCAAGAGTCCGACTACCCGAAGGGTGGCAGTATGGAGGAACAGCTAATGTTCCTTTTGCGCTACGCGATCCTTGCCCCATCGGGCCCCAATACCCAGCCCTGGAAGTTTGCCATTAATGGAAATATCATTTCCGTCTTTGCCGATTTGGAGCGTAGCCTTGTATTCGTCGATCCAGATAATCGAACCCTCTTCATGAGTGTAGGATGCGCTATCGCCAACCTTGTCACGGCCGGGAAGCATTTCGGATTTTCTGCAAGCCTGAACTATTTTCCCCAGGGTCTGGAGGAGGAGAACAATCTGACAGCCAGGGTAAAGTTCGAGCCGAGCGAAAGCGGTGTGTCTGGCGAAGATCTATTCCCCGAGATCACCAAACGCCACACCACAAAGGACAGATACGAAAACCAGACGATTGAAACAGGTATTCTAGATGACCTCAAGAAGTGCATAGATCAGCCGGGTTTTCATCTTCGCTACCTTTGCGATAAAGATGCAAAGTCCATGATGACGGATCTGGTCTCCCGCGCCCATCAGATTCAATTGGCCAAAAAAGAGTTCCGCCAAAACCTCGGAGAATGGCTGCGCAACAATTGGACAGGAGAGCCGGACGGTATGCCTCTTTACACATTCGGTGTGCCGGATGCCGTTTCACTTGGATTTCCCGCTGCCTTTAAAGAGTTTGATCTGAGCCGCGCAGTTATCTACAGGGATTCGGGTCTGATCCACGGCAGCTCTTGCCTGGCGGTCCTGAACACCGACGGGGACGACAGACTCGCCTGGACACTGTGCGGCGTCCTTTTGGAAAGGCTCCTGCTCAAGGCCACAAGCTATGGCGTAAGAGCATCCTTCTTCAGCCAGCCCATAGGCCTGCCTGAGCTGAGAGCGGAATTGGAGTCCTCGATTGGGTGCGGTCATCCTCAGATCATATTCAGCCTTGGAAGGGCGTTGCCCATGCGTCCTACTCCCCGCCGGCCTTTAGAGGACGTGGTGCTGAAATCATCTCATTAGCCGGTTTTCTGTGAACCGGCAACGTCTGACTTCTCCAGAGCCGATCTCAGCTCCTCGATCTGCACCGGCTTGGAGAGATACCCATCCATGCCGGCGTTCAAACATCTCTCTCGATCACCTTCCAGGGCATAGGCAGTCATGGCCAGGATCCTGGGTCTCTTTTCTAAAGTCATCTCCGAGATGGCTCTTGTCGCCTCCAGGCCGTCCATCTCCGGCATCTGCACGTCCATGAGAATCACGTCATAAGGTTTCCGCCGCATCGCTTGCACTGCCTCCCGCCCGTTGGAGACCACATCCGCTTTGTAGCCCAGCTTATTCAACATAAGAAGAGCAACTTTCTGGTTGACCTGATTGTCTTCTGCCAGCAGTATAGTCAAATCCGGATGATCGGCACGGGGGCAGGGGATCTTCTTCATCATATGATTTTTGGGGATGAGTGCATCATACAGGGCAAGGCGAATGCTATTTTGAGTGACGGGCTTGGCGAGAGATCTCCTGCCTATCCGCCGCCGGACCGATCCTACCAGAGTGATTGTAGGCATTCTTTTCTGCATCTCCTCTGCCAGCTCTTCGGCACCTGGAACCTCTACATCCAAAATTGCGGCATCAAAACGGCCCTGCGCTATCTCCCGTGCTTCAAGAGCTGAGATTACAGGATGGACGTGAATCCCCAAGGAGCGGGCAATAAGGATAAGGTCCATCAGGCAATTCTCGTCGTTCACCAGAGCCAATATCCTCTTTCCTGTCAAACGGAGGTCGGAAGCCTCTCCGCAAAACGGTTCGGTCTTTATCTTAAAATGGAAGGTAGAGCCCAATCCTTGCCTGCTCTCTGCCCAGATCTTGCCACCCATCAGCTCTACAAGCCTCCGGCTTATGGCAAGGCCCAGGCCCGTGCCGCCGTATTTTCTGGATGTGGAGGCGTCAACCTGGCTGAAAGATTGAAAGAGTTTATCCATATCTTTTGGTGAGATGCCGATTCCCGTGTCGGATATGGCAAAGTGGATCTCGCCCGGCTCATCTGCCAATTGCACTCGAATCGCTACACTGCCAATTTCTGTGAATTTAACGGCGTTGCTGAGAAGGTTGGCCAGTACCTGGCGCAGCCGGGATGAGTCACCCAGAATAGTTTGAGGAACACCTTCGTCGACCACATATGTCAGATCGAGTCCCTTTTGCGTTGCCTTCGCAGCTACCATATCCCTTGAGGATTCGATGCATTCTCGCAAGATGAACGGCTGATGCTCCAGCTTCATCTTGCCTTCATCGATCTTGGAGAAATCCAGTATGTCGTTGATGATGGCGAGCAATGCGTCGCCACTGCTGTAAATGGTCTCAACAAAATCACGTTGCTCTGGAGTAAGACCCGTATCGAGCAGAAGCCCGGCCAGGCCGATGACCGAGTTCATGGGGGTGCGTATCTCATGGCTCATATTGGCCAAAAATTCGCTTTTGGCCCGGGAAGCGGCGTCTGCTGCCTGCTGCGCCATTCGAAGCTCTTCTTCCGTCTTTTTATGCTCAGCCATCTCTTCTTGCAGAGCCTCATTGGCCCTCATGAGCCACTCCGTCCTCTTTGTAACTCTCTTCTCCAGCTCTTCTTGTGTTCTTTTCAAGACCTCCTCAGTTCTCCTCCGTAAAACTGCGTCTCCGATGCTTCCTGCAGCCGCTTGCAGTATGGCAATTTCGTTATCAATCCATCGCCGCTCACAGTGGCAGTCCTCAAAAGATATGACTGCATAGAACCGACCTTCGATGAAGATCGGCACAAGCAAAAAGGAACGAATTCCATTCGTCTCCAATATCTTTCGACCAGAAGCCGGAACTTCAGAAGTCTTGCCCTGGATGCAATTGTCTCGAGAGAGTGTCTCCTGCCACTCCATGAATAGATCATTGCTGGAGAGGTCTCCCGAGAATGGCTTTGCAGGCTCTCTGAACCACTGCAGGGGCAGGCTCTGTATGTGCTCTTGCTGCAATGTATCAGGGTTTTCCAGTATTCGAACCCGGTCTACATCTGCGGCTTCTCCCAGGATTCCTAGAGTCTTTTGCACTGCGTTCGGATCCGGGGTGAGCAAGTAGATCGTGGCCCTGGCGACTCCCTGTAGCAACAAGTCACGCCTGTGCAGTTCCTCCTCAGCCCGGCGTCTCTGGATGAGCTTCCACATACCAATCATGAGAAGAGTGAGCTGGCGCACATCGGCATCATTATACTCTTCATCCTTATTGCCCACACCTGCCACAATCACTATCTTGCCTTTGTCCATGATGGGTACATTCATGTGGCGCAGAACCTTTACATGACCGGGCGGAAGACCTCGCTTTTCGGCGCAGGTGGAATAATCATTGGTTATTACTGCTCTTCTCTGTCGAACAGCCTCGCCCCATAGTCCCGTCTCCTCTAAAAGATAGACCATCTTCTTTTGGTCCATCTCGCATTCCTGCATCGCTCTCCTGGACCAGTGGTGCATTACGAGAATCTTCTCTTCTTTGTCAACGAAGGCGAGATAGCCAAGTTTTGAGCCCGTCAGTTTCACTCCGGCTTTGAGGGCGAAATCTGTCACCTCTTGAATGGACGCTTCATCCATCTGGTTAAGCTTCAGCAATGCCTCCAGCCGGGAATCGTCCAGAAGCAGGGCTTCCTCTGCACGCATGCGATCGGTAATATTGTAAAAGTTGGCCAGGAAGTAGATAGGCGTTCCAGAATCATCTTTGACCAATGAGCATATCATCTCAGCCATGTAGGATTGGCCGCTAACCATTCTTATGGGGATCTCACCGCGCCACTGCCCACACGAACGGAGTGCAGGAATGACTTCCTCTTGCACCTTACTTTGGCCCTCAGCACTCGTGAAGTCGAATAAGGACCTGCCCATCATCTGGGAGGCGTCAGAAAATCCACTTTTCTTCAGGAGGCTGGGGTTGACGTATTCGATCTTACCTTCCAGATCAGTGAGCAGGATGGCCGTGGGTGAAGCCTCCACAGCTCTTATCATCTTATGTTTCTCTATCTCCGCGGTCTTCTGCTCGGTTACATCTCGCAAGTAGCCTGCCAGGCCCAGGGTCTTTCCGGACTCGTCCTGCCAGGGATAATAGATGGAATCGAGATAGCGTTCCTCTCCTTGGATCGCAAGATGCACTTCGGCACGCTCTCGATCTCCTGTCAACATGACCCGCTCTTTGATCTCGATTATTCGTTTGGCTTCGGACGGGGAAAATATTTCGTCTTCGGTTTTTCCCAATGCCTGTGAAGCGTCTATTCCGAAGGGTTTGTCGTTGGAAAACCAGGTGTAGCGCATATCGAGGTCCTGCAAGAACAGGCAATCGGGAGAGTTAGAGGTCATCTTGTGAAACGCAGCTTCGCTGGCAGAGAAGCGGCCCAGCTCCTCTAAGGAGGCAGAAATCTCATCCAGATTTCGACCCAGATCATCCAGAAACGCAGATAGCCGTTCCCCCTCCAGGCTGCTCTCCAGGCAATTATCGACACGCTGGCGCATCTGTTGGATCCTCGTTTCTATGCTGCTTACCGCAAGCCTCTTTTCGCCCAAAGCTCTATCACTGCCTGCTCTCAATGGAATTAGCACCTTACGTCCTAATCAAGATATTGAATATACCAGAAAGGATATATTTTGGATCGTTAGATTGCTCCGCCCGTGTATTGCAGGACCGGTTGTATCGGAATGCGCCGAAGGGCAAAATTGGTTCTAAGAATTTCGTCTCATCTTTCGTCTCAACGAAAATCGAGATCTTTCTGTCAAAATAGAAATAAGTGGCGTAGTCTCATTCTCCTGGATGAAAGCTTTTAATGTTTTTTACCGTCATCCCATTCCTCGCTCCAGTAATTCAATCAGCTCCTCTGTGTTGTATTTCGATATCAACTCCAGCAGTCTGTCAGCCTGCTGATAGAAGCGTCTGACTCTTTCGATCCTCTCCAAAGTAGCAGGAGATGCATTCTCATTGGCCTGAATATCCTTTTCGGTCTTGTCCAGAGCTACCATTATGCTCTGCATCTCTTGCCTCTTATTTGCTACCAGATCCTTCTTCAGAGAATCAGGATCGGTAACAGGCATATAATGGTATCTCTTGTCCCCCTGTATGATTACCCTTTTGACCAGTCCCTGTCTTTCTAATGTGCTCATATTGGAGCTTACAGTGGACTTGCTGTAGCCGGTATCTTCCACAAGTTGGTCCATAGACTGTGGCTCATCGGCAAGAAAGAGCGTGCCGCGCAAAACGCCCACTGCATCGCAACAGCCGCAGCTGTTTGCCCCCCTGACACACGCATCGACCATATATCTTTTTAAGATATGGCTTTCATCTCGATCCATTGTACTAACGAAGACCACAAATTTTAAGTACTTTTCGCATGTTTCGGACGTTTGGTAATTTCCGAACGACACTGGAGTATGTGTAATGAACGGCTTGGATCGGCTCGGCCAATGGATAGCAGATCATCCAATAATAATCATGGCTGCCGCATTGCTTCTGACGATAGTCTCACTCCACTATGCCCAGCAAATTGAGATGCAAGGGATGACCACTGAAAGCATGGTGGGTAAGGACTCTCCCCTCTATCAGCTTTACGACCATCTTTACGTTGAGAATTTCGGGACGGAGTCCATAGCCGTACTGATTGAAGCGGATGACGTCACAAAACCGGAAATCCTCAACGCGATGCTGGTGCTCTCCGATAAGATGAAGGAAGCGCCGGATGTGCTTGGAGTAACAAGCATAGCCGATATAGTGGCAGAGGCGGAGGAGAGCAGGACCGGTGTCAGGGGCATTCCAACGCAAGCGGCAATAGATGAGATACTATCCGATCCTGGCAATCCGATGATAAATGCCATAATGCCCGATAAGAAGCATACCATGCTCTCCATCGAGCTGCCTGTTTCCCTTACAGAAACACAACTGGGAGAACTCTATTTGGAGACGGGCGGCCAGGTAGATATGGCGGACTTTCCCGCAGACGTGGGTGTAATCGTCACGGGTCAACCGGCGCTCATGAAGTCGATTACCGAGGAGATGGCCACGAGTAACGGCCCAATTCTGGCCCTGGCAGGACTGCTAATGATAGTGGCGTTGCTGATTACATTTAGTCACGTAAAATGGTCGCTGCTGCCAATACCTGTCGTCTTCCTGGGTGTGACCTGGACCTTTGGAGCCATGGGATTGTTGCATATACCCTTTACTATGGTGTCGATGTCCGCCTTTCCGGTTCTGATAGGGATAGGCATCGATTATGCCATCCAGTTCCACAACCGGATCGATGAGGAGTTCACCAAAGGCGTCTCACCGGTCAACGCCGTGATAGAGACGGTCAAGCATGTCTCAAAGCCTGTTATGATCGCCCTGGTTATAACCGCGATGGGGTTCGTCTCTCTCTTGACCTCATCCGTGCCCATGACCAGAGATTTCGGGCTGGTCTGCTTGATAGGGCTCTTCCTTTGCTACCTCTCAGCACTTTTTGTGGGGGTAACATTACTCTATATAGTCGAGCGGAGAGGCTCTGCACAGCGGTCAAGGAGTAATGAAGATGCCGCTGTCAACGTGGCAAGAGACACGATTGCAGGAGGCATATTAGAAGGGATCTCGAACACTTGCATTCAAAATTGGCGCTTGGTTCTGGCAGTAGCACTCTTGCTATCACTGTTCGGCATCTATGCAGACACTCAGGTCCTGGTAGACACCGACTTCAAGAACTATGTGCCTCAGGATCTTGGACCGTTGATTGAGTTCAGGCATATGAGCGATATCTTCGGAGGCACGGACACGGTTGAACTGCTAGTTCAAGCCGACGATATCACCGATCCCGACATATTGCAGTGGATGGACGAGTTTTCTATCTATCTAATGAATTCGAGAGAGCAAATATTTGGATACACAAGTCTCGCAAATTTTGTAAAACAGGCAAATGGTGGGATTATACCCGTCGATCAAACCGCGGTCCGCAGTCTTATCGACGGGCTTCCGGATGCATTGCGGGATAAGTATCTGGATGGTCACAACACGGCTATAATCGACCTGAATGTGGGCCAGGCCATCAGCAACCTGGGTGCAGAGGGTACGGATCGGCTCATCAAAGAGATCGACAAAGATGTCGCGTGGCATCCTCCGCCCCCTGGTGTATCCGTCCGGGAGACCGGAGACGCAGTTGTGATGACCACAGTCATCAGCGCGCTGACTACAGGACGGACGCAGATGACACTGCTGGGATTACTGCTGATCTTCATCGTGCTCCTGTTCATCTACAGGGATTTGATAAAGTCACTCCTGCCGGTATTGCCCATGCTGGTGGTAATAGGCTGGATGGGCGGGGTGATGTACATATTCGGCATGAAATACACACCGCTTACGGCATGCCTGGGAGCATTAATTCTTGGCGTAGGATCTGAATATGCAATACTGATGATGGAGCGCTTCTACGAAGAGTTGGCAAAGATCGGGGAACCCCTGGAGGCGCTTAAGATCTCCACACGACGCATCGGCTCGGCGCTGATAGCCTCTGGCCTTACCACTGTATTCGGATTTGCTGCCCTGATATCTTCGCCCTTCTTAATCACAAATAATTTCGGGATAGTTACGGTCCTGGCGATATTATTCGCTCTCTTGACGACTTTCACAGTCTTCGTGGTGCTTATGTACCGCATGGAGATAAGACGAGAAGTGGTGGAGAATGCGAAGTATGAGATGTTGAAAGCCCTCCGGTTAATGAACCCCGGGAGGAGGATAATTGATGAGAATTAAAATTGCTTTTATTGCCCTAAGCGTGTTCGCTTTAATCGCGGCCGTTCAGGCTCAAAACACATACATTCCTTTTGAGCTGGGCGGAGACAACTATTATACCATGTACGGCGGCCCGAATATCTCAGCCAGCGTTGCCGGGACAGATGAGTTCCAGCGCGGTGATACCGTCACCCTATATGTGGATTTGACCAACTACGGAAGGATATTGGGCTTCAAAGAGGACCTGACTCCCCAGAACCCTAAAGAGTTCGCTCTGGCAAATAGCGAACTGCAAGAAGAGTACAAGAAGACAACAGCGCTCGGAATTACAGCAAACCTGAACTCCAACAATCCCGAAGTCGATGTAAAATCCGGCGATCAGGTGGTGCAATCTCTCAAGTCGGGAGATAAGACCCAATCGCCCTTGAAGTTCACCATCAAGATTGGAGAGCACGCTCCAGCGGGAAGTTACTCTCTTGGTCTGAACCTGTCTTATGACTACCAGGATAATGTCCGTGTCTATGCGTCGGACCTTTCCACCAGCGGAGGCTCGCCGACGCTTGTAAACTATAGGGTCTCCTATATCTACCAGAAGGCCAATCAGACGGTGCCTATCGTCATCATCGTCAAGAAACAGGCAGACTTTGCCATAACCAACGCCACAGCTTCTCTTTCTGCAGGCGACAAAAAGGCGCCGATCGAGGTCGCCTATAAAAATATCGGCGAAGACCCTATCAGAGATGCGGTGGCAAGGCTGTCGATATTCAAGCCATTCTCTTCCACAGATGACCAGGCATATGTTGGTGCTCTTGGTCCAGGAGAAGAGAAGACAGTCGTCTTCAGGATAGACGTGGATTCGGATGCGACGCCAAAAGATTATGGCATAAACAGCGAGATCAAATATACAGATATCAATGGCGACACCGTTATCTCCCAGAGCATGAAGATCCCGGTTGCAGTCAAGGCCGCCTCTGCATCTCTGCTTCTGCCGGCGATCGTCATTCTCATAATCATAATCGCGGCAGGCGGATTTATGTACAGAAGAAAACATAAGAAGGCCTGAACAGGGAGACCCCCTCCCGCTTCATCCTTTTATGTTGCACGGAAAGTGCCGATCTGGCGATTCGAGAAAAACAATTCTAACCGTTCATGATTCGCGAACTTTATTCCTGATCAGCAATCATACAGGGCCAACACAATGCATCACACTAATACCGAAAGACTGCTGAACGGAGAACTTCCTTGTTTGGAGTGTCAAATCCTCATTCCGTCTGCAGCTGTTATGTCGAGCGTTGTCAGTCCTGCCCAAAGACTCCTGCAAATTACATCCAGACCGTTAGCTTCCAAAAAGGGCGGTCAGCATGGTTCATGAAATGCGGGCGATTCATTTCTGCATCCCGACGGAGCATCATCTTCGAACGGTGAAGAAAGCAGGCTATCGGCCATAGGCTTTCTGCAAAGGCCCATCGATAGGCAGACTTTCTACAGCTCGCGATTTGCTTAATGTCGACAAATTTTAGTTCTCAAGTCATGGCCATGAGCTCAAGCTTCGCCCTGTCTGATTCGCCAGATCCTGGATTGGTTTCCGCGATCTTTGAATCATCTTCGGATATATAAGCCAGATAGAGTTTTCGTCGTGTTCCCTGGCTCATCTTGACATGTTTTGGGTCCAGCTCCAGGGCGCGTTTCATCACGCTTATGACTGTTGTTTTATTCAGTCCAAGCATATCCACCAGCTCGCTGGTGGTATACCGCCCCGGTCTCTCTGCCATAATATCTATCAGAGATCTAGCATGGTTATCTAAGGCTTTTCCATCACCTGAACTTGTTTCTTGTACGGGCGCGGGTCGCCCCTGTCGAGTGCGAAGCTGGCTCTTCAGGTCGGCTACCTCTTTGGAAAGGCGATCAACCTGATCAATCAGCCTACCCAGAAGCTCCACGTCGCTCTTCTTTGAGTCCATCTCCCGGGATATCTTCGCGATGGCTGAAACGAGCATGAACATGCCTTGCGCTTCTTTTCGTTCTTTTTCAATCTCTTCGGCTTTTGATTTGTATAGCTCTAAAAGCTCTTCGAACATTTATTGGCTACTCCTAGTATCTTCTAGTTCGGTCTCATTTCGAAGCGAATTAAAAGGTTGCCGATCATGGGTGCACTATGCTGGTATATATACTTTTCTTAAGATTATCAGACTAAACGGAACGTAAGTAGAAGGCCTGCCAATCCATCTATCCATCGAGCTGGAATCCAAATTCACAGTATGACTGGTAAATGCTATATCATTCCAAAATAGCTTATTCAGATCCTCTTTACAATTTCAGGCAATTCTTGAATGTCGCTTATAATCTCATTCGCAGCCTGGCGTAATTTTAGGGCTGGGCGTGTATCCTGCTGCACGGTCAAGATGCCGGTGTCTGCCGCTCTCAAAGCGTAAAGATCGTTTAGGCCGTCACCTACCATGAACACTCGACTGTATTTCTTCTTCAGATCTACTATGATCTCTTTTTTCCGTCGTGGGCTGGCGACTGAATAGATTCGCGACGGGTCTATGCCGTATTCCTTGAGGTTTGTAAGGCTTCTCATGCTGTCTCCAGAGGCCACATAGATGTCGGCCCCAAGGTTTTCCAGTTCCCGCAGGACATTTCTCAATCCCGGAAAAGGAGCGCCACCAGTGCTCAGTGCATAGACTATTTCCTGCGCCCCCAGGTCCGCTATTATGCCAGTTGTCCGATAGATGCCAGGGCATCTGGCTCTTACCGCCAGATATGCCTCCTGCAGTTCGCGAACTCTGACCTGAGAGCGGCCCAGGATTCCGAGAACCTCATCTCTCGATATCTGACCGCTGGAACAGCTTATTTCCACGCACTCATCTCGGCCCAGGACAAGTGCGCCCATTAGACCATCTGGTCGACTGGAGACGAGGATATCCGGACCTATTTGAGGCACCACAAGGGCCCGGCCTTTCTTCTCCATGACCAGCTCCCAGGTAACAACCTTCTCAAGAAGGACTCCTCGACAGATGTCTTTGGCCACGCGGTACATCATCAGGATTGTTCCTGCTACGTCCATGACCACGGCGGTATCTCCAGGCATCAACCACTGGTTGGACAAGAGGATGAGATCAAACTATCGGCAGAAAATATGACTTCTCGGATCAGGAGATACAATTCACAAAGATCGATAAGTACTTCCGACTTTAGTGTAACTATCAGGATGAATGTGCAGAGGCGCTGGCCGACGAAGAACTCATTGCAAGATCCGATATCCGAAAATAGCAATCCTTGGGCGAATTATGTGCGTCATTCTCCTGCTAATGCTCTCATCATTAATGGCGAATGCGAAGACGTTCACAGTGGGACCGGACGGCAGCATCCAGGCCGCAATATCAATGGCCGGTGCAGGCGACGTTAGTGCCGGGTCTCGGAGGGAATATACCATGAGCCGCGTCCGGGTGGATAAGTCCATCATTTTGCGCGGTCAAATGATGCCTGTCCTGGATGCCACCGCCAGCGGCAGTGCCATAACTTTGCAGGCGTCTGGCATCACAATAGAGGGCTTCAATATTATTAATGCTGGCAGCTGGCCCTCCGAATCCCCAGCCGAGGTGGGAATCAAGGTTTTCTTCGGAGGAAATCGGATAACCAAGAACGACGTTAGCAACAACTTTAACGGAATTCTCTTGGAGGGCGTCAGGAACAACAGCATTCTCGACAATACAGTTCGCAGAAATTTATGACTACGGCATCCGTCTGGAAAAGCTGGCGGCAATACCGTCTGCAACAATAGCCTGGATGGAAATTTGCAGGACGCTTTTGATGATGGATTGAACTTCTGGGATGAAAACTATTTACAGCGAGTTCGCTGGCTGCCAGGATCGAGGAGACGACCCCTGTGAGAGCGGCTACAGCATTCCCGGTGGCAGAAACGTTGATGAGCACCCCAGATACGCGATGCTATAACGATATGAAGCACATTGGACGCAATTAGTTTTAATTTATTCAGAAAAATTTGGGCCAAAAATGGATCTGAAAAGAAATTATTTCAGTTCTGGCTACAATAACTTTTTTAGCTAGAAGAGCTAATGTGTTCTAAGGTAAGAAATGGGGTAGAAGTACGAAGGGAGTAGCAATAGCTTTGTTGCTAATATTTCTCTTCTCCCTGGGACCGATCTATGCAACACCTGCCATCAAAGAGCAGGTCCAGGATGGAGAATTTACCAACAGGCTGAAGGTGACGGGAACGGGCATCTTCGAGGTGGGCGTCTCCGTGAAGGACAGGCATCTAGCCTTGGAGTACGACAATTTTATGACTGGCGACGGCGACCTGGAGATGGACACAGGCACCGTCGAAGCTCAGAGGTCAGCCAAGCTTCCAGGTATGGTCAGCGGGCCAGCTGTGCCGCTGAACCTTTTCGAGAATACCAGGCTCACCTACTCCGGCAAGACTCCCATGGTAGGAATAAAGCATATCAGCTCAGATTCCTTCTGGGGCGGCATTGGCGCGGATATCACGGAAACCTTCTCGGTCACGGAGATGGACAGAGAGGGGAGCAGCTACTTTGCCTCAACCAACCCTGCATCCTATACAGCAGATCCCAAAAAGATTGCAGAACTGCTCGAAACAAGTCCAGTACACACCGTTGGCATAGAGACCAGGAATGCCTTTAACGGTACCTGGCAGACTGACGCTCACATGCATAAGATGTTCAGCAAGGACCTGAAGGTCCATGAGTCCTTCACCGGCAAGTTCGATGTGGAGAAGAGGCTGTTCTTCCGTGAAAATCCCGGCCAAGAGAAGGAGCAGCAGGGATGCGGCATAGACTGCTGAGGATTGATGCAAGGGACCAATGTAAAGGGTCGATGCGGCGAAATCAGTGAGTTTCGTTGAGGTTTCGTCGCGGTCCCCGGGTTTCAGAACTGGGCGCCGAAGTCATGCATCGTATTTATGCTACTCATTTATGTTTTCAATTTGGAGCAAGAGAGGTGCAATTCGATCTTTTGAAACCAAGGATCCCGTCCAGTTTCGACACCTATTGAGCCGGGCAGATATCCCTGGCGTTCATATGAACCTCATCTCAGAATAATCCTTTTATAAATCAGCAACAAGGAACCTTTGGTGAGTGGGTTTGATGACAAATATTGATGCTAATGGCAGGATTCAGCTTCCTCTTGCTATAAGATACGGTCTGAACCTTTGCTCGGGAGACAAGATCGCAGTGGACCAGCTCGGGGATGGGACAATCATCCTCAAGAAGATCGAAGACGCGGATAATCTGGCCTGCGCGGAAGGGGCCCGGGAGAGGACGAAAGAACTGGCAAATAGCTAAGATTAAACCGCCAGGCATCATTAATACCATTCGAGATGAAAAAGACCGCCTGCATAGATTATAGCAGCTCCATGACCGCCTGTCGATTTAATGAGTCCGAGTGGGCGATTATGGTAAGCTGCCCAGAGATTATTCCATGTAATGCCACGGAAGGCTGCTGGCAAATCCGGTTAACGATAATGGCTTGATAAAGCACGGAATCTTCATGATGAGCGATTTTTTCCAGATTTGAGTGCACGGCCAGGGAGACATTCCGGCATATTTTGAATAGTTGGATTCAATTGTCTCCAGCTATTTTGTCTGTAATCCGGGGTGAAGGTTCTCGATAGACCATGAAAATCGTCGCGCATAAAAGGTTTCGAGGATTTCCCCAAAAATTGCTCTTGCGATTCCTATCAAGAATCATGGGCATCATGTCGTCTTTCGTGGACGATTTTCATTTGCGATAAGACACCAATCCACAACGGAAAAATCACATCGTGCAGCAATCTGGCAAGGATAAGTTAAAAAAATTCGAACGGACCCGCCGGGATTCGAACCCGGGCCCGAGGCTCCGGAGGCCTCTATTCTATCCAGACTATACTACGAGTCCATATTTCCGATCTCCAAAGAGAACAGGAAGACTTCCAGAATGTATCTGTAAAATTATCGAATATATAGGCAACGGGCTCTCTTCCCATGGAAGCAGCCCTACCTACGAATTTAGCTTTCGAGAACGATCTCAATATTTACGTTTTTTGGTACCTGGATTCGCATGAGCTGCCGCAGGGCGCGCTCGTCAGCATCCAGATCGATGAGCCTCTTATGCACTCTCATCTCCCAGTGGTCCCATGTGGCTGTTCCTTCTCCATCAGGACTCTTTCTGCAGGGAACGACCATCCTTTTGGTGGGCAGTGGAATAGGTCCTGCCATGTGGACGCCTGTTCTCTGGGCAATCCCCTTAACCTGGTTGCATATATCGTCCAGCATCAGAGGATTAGTGCCGGAGAGCCGAATTCTTGCCTTCTGCATGTTTTACACCAAAAAATTTGGTTTAGCGTGGGACCACGCTAATGCACATGCCGGCTGCGACGGTCGTGCCCATGTCTCTAATGGCGAACCTTCCCAGCTGGGGAATCTCCTTCACTGGCTCGATTACCATGGGCTTGGAGGGCGTAACCATGATGATGGCCGCATCTCCAGCCTTGATGAAGGCCGGGTTCTCTTCCTTAACCGCTCCGGACCTCGGATCCAGTTTGGCCAGAATTGCAGTCAAGGTGCAG
The DNA here is from genome assembly GCA_963782455.1 of uncultured Methanosarcinales archaeon. Taxonomy (GTDB): domain Archaea; phylum Halobacteriota; class Methanosarcinia; order Methanotrichales; family Methanotrichaceae; genus Methanothrix. The sequence continues at coordinate 48,710 of CAWAJP010000014.1, read as the reverse complement.
GCGATCTGAGCAGTATGGCAGTGGAATACAGGTGTGTATCCTGCCGATATGGCGCTGGGATGCTGCAGCACTACTATCTGGGCCTTGAACTCCTTGGCCACGGTTGGGGGCTTCTCTACCGATCCGCAGACGTCACCGCGACGGATGTCCTTCTTGGAGACACCGCGAACGTTCCATCCGATGTTGTCTCCGGGGAACGCCTCAGGGACTTCCTCGTGATGCATCTCGATGGACTTGACCTCGCCAGCAACTCCTGCGGGCTCGAAGATGATCTTGTCGTTCTTTCTCATGACGCCCGTCTCAACTCTTCCTACGGGCACTGTGCCGACACCAGAGATGGTGTAGACGTCCTGCACCGGTACGCGCAGAGGCAGCTTGGTCGGCTTCTCTGGCACCTTGAGGTTGTTCAGGGCATCCAGAAGGGTTGGACCCTTGTACCAGGGCAAATTGGCGCTGGCTTTGGAGAGGTTATCTCCCATCAGGCCGGAAATGGGCACGAAGGGTACATCCTCCAGCTTGTATCCGACCATCTTCAGGAGCTTGCCTACCTCTTCCTTGACTTCATTGAATCTCTTCTCATCGAAGGGCGGTGTGGTGGCATCGATCTTGTTCATGGCCACGATCAGCTGGTTCACACCAAGGGTCCTGGAAAGGAAGACGTGCTCCTTGGTCTGAGCCATTACACCATCAGGTACGGCTACTACCAGCACGGCAGCGTCTGCCTGGCTGGCTCCGGTGATCATGTTCTTCACGAAGTCCCTGTGGCCGGGGCAGTCCACTACGGTAAAGTAGAACTTGGCGGTATCGAATCGGTGATGGGCGATATCGATGGTGACGCCTCTCTCGCGCTCTTCCTTCAGGCTGTCCATTACCCAGGCAAACTCGAAGGTTGCCTTTCCTTTGGATGCTGCTTCTTTCTTGTACTCATCTATGACGTGGGGGTCTACTGCCCCAGTCTCGAACATCAATCTGCCTACAGTGGTCGACTTACCATGGTCGACGTGTCCAATGAATGCTAGATTGAGATGTGGCTTTGCATCTGCCATATTTATCTCCTCCAACTGGCACTATCCATATTTTTCAGTATTTCTGCCTTTGTGTTTAATCTTTTCGAAGGGCGGACTTATACGACCTTCAGATAATCGCTGGGCTTGGGCATCTCTGGTTTCAGCCCCTTTCTGGTCCTGATCTGCTTGACGGTATCTAGCAGCAGGTTGTTAGGCAAGGGCTCGAATCCTGCGAACTCCGAGGACCAGAGAGCTCTTCCTTCAGTGGCTGACCTTATGGCCCCAGAGAATCCAAACATCTGAGCCACAGGCATCTTGGACTTGAGGATTATCATGTCGCCCTGGCTGTCCATGTTCAGGATAACGCCCCTGCGTCCCTGGATCTCAGACATGGCACCACCCATTTGATCCTGAGGCACCTGTATATAGACGTTCTGGAAGGGCTCCAGCAGAACTGGATCCGCCATGAGTATTCCGGCCTGCACTGCCTGCCTGACCGCAGGAATAACCTGAGCAGGACCGCGGTGTACAGCATCCTCATGCAGCTTTACATCAACGAGCTTGGCCTTTAGGCCCTGCACAGGTTCCCTGGATATGGGGCCGTTCTTAAGAGCTTCCTCGAAGCCCTCCAGTATGAGCTCCATGGTCTCTCTCAGGTACTGAATACCCTTGGTCATGTTGAGCAGAACATTGGTGCCGTAGTAACCGACGATGTTCCTGGCCTCGTCTTTGTCCATGCCTTTCTCAATGAGGACCTTCCTGCGCTCGACCTCCTCCATCTTCATACTGATCTTGCCCTCTCTCAAGGCCTCGATCACACCCTTTTCCAGGGGCTCAAACACGATGTAGAAGCGGTTATGGTGATTGGGCGACTTTCCTTCCACAGGCCCGGCCCTGCCGGCGATGGACTCACGGTATACTACTATGGGTGGAGAGGTCTTCAGCTCTACGCCACGATCACGCTGGAGCCTGGTGACAGTGACATCCAGGTGCAGCTCGCCCATACCGGCCATAAGATGCTCGCCAGTCTCCTCGTTGATGGTGACCTGCAAGGTTGGGTCTTCCTTGGCGATCTGCCTCAAGACCTCTACAACTTTGGGCAGGTCGCGAGTATTCTTGGCCTCTACGGCTACTGTCATGACCGGCTCGGAGACGTGTTTGATCTGCTCGAAAGGAGTCATCCCCTCTTCAGAAGAGATAGTGGATCCCACGATAGCATCCCGGAGGCCAGTGACGGCTGCAATGTTTCCGGCAGGAATCTCCTCTACCTCGACCCTCTCCGCGCCCATAACGATGCCCGTCTGCTGGATGCGGTTCGTTTCGACGACGCCCGATACGTACAGCTCCATGCCGCGCCTGAGGGTTCCTGAGAACAGTCTTCCCGTAGCGACCTCGCCTGCATGGGGGTCGATCTTCACCTTATTGATCATGAAAGCGACGGGTCCCTTGGGATCGCAGGTTGCCATGGCTTTTCCGACGGGGCTATCCCAGTCGCCGTGCCAGATGACCTTCACTCTCTCCTTTTGGGCTTCGATGGGGCTGGGAAGGAACTTGACCACCATATCGTTAACGGCTTTGTAAAGCGGGACCTTCTCGGCCAGCTCCTTCATCTTTCCTTCCCGGCAGTAATCGACTACCTGATCAAAGCCGATGCCGGTCTTCTTCATTTGGGGGACGCTTATTGCCCAGTTGTAGAGTGCTGAGCCGAAGGCTATGTTCCCTTTGGCAGCATCCAGTTTCCAGCCGTTCTTGTATTTCTCTTCGTCCATTCCCAGAATGAGCTTATTGACATTGTCTATGACCTTGCCCAGGCGGGCGGCCATGTCCTTCTTCTCCACCTTGAGCTCGTTGATCATGCGGTCAACTTTATTGACGAACAGTACCGGACGGACGCCTTCTTTCAGAGCCTGCCTTAGCACTGTTTCTGTCTGGGGCATAGCGCCCTCTACCGCGTCCACGACGACTACAGCGCCGTCTACGGCACGCATGGCACGAGTGACGTCTCCACCGAAGTCTACGTGACCGGGAGTATCGATCATGTTGATCAGATATTCTTTGCCGTCAACGTCATGGACCATGGATACGTTGGCCGCATCGATGGTGATACCTCTGGCCTGCTCCAGGGGATCGAAATCCATGAAGAGCTGCCTGCCCGCCAGGTCCATGGAGATCATGCCTGCGCCTCCCAGAAGGTTGTCAGAAAGGGTTGTCTTACCGTGATCAATATGCGCTACGATTCCAATATTCCTGATAAACTCAGGTTTATCCATCAGAGTCGTCACACGTTCTGCTATCTTCTTCCTCTTGCCCATAATACGCCTCGCGAAGTTTAAGATAAATGTTATAATCCAGACTAGGACTCAGATTCCTCGGACTCAATCTATTTAAGCCTTCGGCCTTCTCAGGGCGTTTTCGATTTATACATCGGCAGATGGCGTCTCTTAACCAAAAGGCAGCAACTCCGGCCTGATTCCAAATATACGGGCAGTCTCAATCCAGAAGAGCGACAGGAGTTATGACCCGGGCCAAGGCCCCTGACAGAGCCAGAGGACCCGGCCATTTATGACTGTTCCCAAAATGCAGTAAGAATGGTCCCGCAAGGCCGGGGCCGTTCTATGGGCACGACATTTGCCACAGATCTATCCAGAATCGAAGTTTGCATAAATCAAATGTTGCTTAGGGGGAAGGTTGTCCCCCTCTTGGGACCTATTATAATATTGTGGATAAAGCTTAAATCGCTGCGAAGACAGCAAAACAACGGTTTTTACGATGGCGCGCTTGGTAATGAAGTTTGGTGGTGTTTCCGTTGCTGACGGAAAACGGCTGAGGCATGTGGGCGATCTGGTCAAGCATTTCAACCGCGACAATGAGATAGTTCTCGTCACCTCTGCCCTTCAAGGCGTTACAGATGATCTCCTGGCCTGCGCCAGAAAGGCGGCAAAAGAGGGAAATGTCTCAGATGTGATCGATTTCATGGAGAAGCTTACGGATAGGCACAACCAGGTTATTGCCGATGCGATTCAAGATCCTCAAATCGTCAAGGAGGTCCGAGAGACGGTATCCATAAAGCTCTCCGAGCTGGAGAAAGCCTATATCGGCATCTGCTATCTGGGTGAGCTGACGCCGCGCTCTTTAGATTATATCTCCAGCTATGGTGAGCAACTGGCCGCCCCCATCCTGGCCGGAGTTCTAAGGGATATGGATATTCCCTCCCAGCACTACACCGGCTCTGAGGCAGGAATCGTCACGGACAGCAACTATGGTGAGACCAGACCCCTGGAAAAGACCTACAGCCAGATTCCCCAGAGGCTCTTGCCACTCAAAGGAGTTCCCGTGGTAACCGGCTTCATAGCCAAAGACGAGAAGGGTACCATTACCACACTGGGACGTGGCGGCTCAGATCTGTCTGCCTCGATAATAGGAGCCGCCATAGACGCAGATGAGATCTGGTTTTGGAAGGAGACATCTGGAATCATGACCACGGACCCAAAGATTGTGCCTGAGGCCAAGACCATTCCTATCATCTCTTACCGTGAAGCCATGGAGCTGTCTTACTTCGGAGCCAAGGTCTTGCATCCCAGGGCCATTGAGCCAGCCATTCGCAAGGGCATCCCTGTGCGCGTCAAATGCACATTCGATCCCGATGCCCCAGGCACACAGATAGTGCATGACGATATACCAAAAGAGGATGTCATAAAAGCGGTCACATTGCATAAGAACGTGGCACTGCTGAACATATCCGGTGCGGGTATGATTGGGACGCTCGGCGTGGCCGCTCGAGCTTTCACGGCACTGGCAAAAGCCGGTATTAACATCGTCATGATCAGCCAGGGTTCATCTGAAGCCAACATCTCCGTGGTCATCGAGGAGAAGCAGGTTGAGATGGCAGAGGATGTATTGCGTTCAGAGTTCCCTCAAGATCTGGTCAAAGAGATCTCGCATGACCATGATGTCTCCACAGTGGCCGTAACCGGCGCGGGAATGGCCGGCACGCCAGGCGTCGCCGCCAGGGTCTTCAAGGCCATGGGGGCCGCCAGGATAAATGTGGTCATGATCAGCCAGGCATCGGGTCAACACAACATCTCCTTTGTGGTCGCATCCAAGGATGGGGAACAGGCTGTAAGAGAGCTGCACCGCGAGTTCGGTCTGGGTGGCGAGATATGAGGAAGCTGACTTATGCGAAAGCCGGTGTGGACATCAACCTGGAGAACAGATCCATCGATGCCATGAAGGCCGTGCTGACCACGAAGCGCAAGGGTTTCGGAGCGGCCATGACAAAGATCGGCCACTATGCCGGATTGCTGGATATGGGTAGCTTTGCCCTGGCCATGACCACAGACGGTGTGGGATCCAAGGTCCTCATCGCCAACGCGATTCAAAAGTGGGATACGGTCGGCATCGACTGCATCGCTATGAATGTGAATGACCTTTATGCCATCGGAGCTGAGCCCATAGCCTTCGTGGACTATCTGGCTGTGGAAGAGGTGGACCCCGAGCGCGCGGAGCAGATCGCCATCGGTCTTGCCCGCGGAGCCGAGATCTCCAACATGACTATCGTGGGAGGAGAGACCGCATCGCTGCCGGAGATCATCCGGGGCTTCGACCTGGCAGGAACGGCTATCGGAGTTGTGGACAAGGATAAGGTTGTGACTGGAGAGAAGATCCAGGTAGGTGACGCGCTGGTCGGTGTCCCCAGCAGCGGTCTGCACAGCAATGGCTACACCCTGGCCCGCGCCATCGTTGCCGAGTCCAGGTACACTTATTTCGACCAGATGCCGGATGGGGGTAACACTATCGGAGAAGAGCTGCTTACACCCACCAGGATCTACCCCGAGATCGTGGAGCTAGTCCGGCAATGTGATGTGCACGGCCTGGCGCACATAACAGGCTCCGGACTTCTCAAGCTGCGCAGGATCACCGATCTTGGGTTTGAGATAACCGAACCTCTTGAGCCTCAGCCCATCTTCCGGTTCCTGCAGGAGCAGGGGAATGTTGACGACGAAGAGATGTACAGGACCTTCAACATGGGTATGGGCTTTGTTGTGGTAGTAGCAGAGGGCGATGCCAAGGAGGCCTGCCGGATCATGGGCCCTGGATCGAAAGTTATCGGGTCTGTTGTAAAAGAAGGGCTGAAGGCAGGTCGTTTGACCCTCTAAGCCCCGGCCTGCTCATTTCTTTTTTCGCCGAACATCTCTTCCAGTTTGGTCTTTATCGTCCTGATGGACTCCACTGCCGGGCAGTCTGCATCTATGGGCGTCTCTCCCGCCAGATCAGCCTGAACCAGACATTTGTCGAAGGGAATGGTACCCAGGACCGGTATTCCCATCTGCGCCATCTTCTCGGCCACCGGGCCCGGATCGTCTGCCTTGTTTATAACAGCGAAGTAACGGGTTATGCCTATCTCTTTGCCGAGATGCATAATCCTCTCCACTGTCTCAATGGATCTCATGCCCGGCTCGACTACGGCGATCATGGCGTCAACTCCCCTGGCTGTGGCCCTGCCTAGATGCTCTATCCCCGCCTCCATATCCAAGATCACCAGATCCTTTTCCCGAACGATGACGTGCCTGATGAGCGCTTTGACGAAGGCGTTGGCGGGACACATGCATCCCGAGCCGCCTGAATCGATGGTGCCCATGACCACCAGCTTGACGTTGTCGGGACCGGTGCAGCCGCACATGGCCACCACGTCGTCGACCTTAGGATTCATCTTGAACATGCCACCTGGCATGCCTGCTCTCTCGGTAACCAGGTCTTTATGTTCTGTGACGGGTTTGGGGAGCTGCTTTATTCCGAGGGCGGAGCCCAGATTCATGCTCGGGTCGGCGTCGATAGCCAGGACGTTATATCCGTCGCGCGCAAAGAGGCGGGCCAGGGTGCCGGCCAGGGTGGTCTTGCCCACGCCCCCTTTTCCTGAGATGGCAATTTTCATTCTTGTAAACCTCTCAAAAGTGAACATCTCTATTTTGACATGTATGCTTATATCGATTCTGCATGATATAGTATTGGACCGAAATTGTGTGTTATTGTATGGCACTAGCGAACGCGTTTAGAAATGGGGCGTTGGGATGATTAAGAGAATTAGAAAGCGAGACGGCCAGATCGTCAACTTCGAGCAGGAGAAGATCGAGGCGGCCATTGCCAAGGCTTTCTTCGCCGTTGGCGAGGACGAGGTGCCTTCCAGGCTGGCGGAAAGGGTGGTAAATGTGCTGGAAGAGCAGTTTTCAGAGTCAATTCCCGGAGTGGAAGACATCCAGGATATTGTTGAGCGAGTTCTCATCGATAAGGGATATTCCCGCGCCGCAAAAGCCTACATCCTTTACCGCCAGAAGCGAGCTGAGATCAGGGAAGCGAAGAGCTACTTGGGCGTTGCCGACGATTTGAAGCTATCTGTCAACGCCGTGGAAGTTCTGAAGAAGAGATATCTGCAAAGGGATGAGCGCGGACTGGTTGTGGAGACCCCGGGGGAGATGTTTGAGCGGGTGGCGTCTCACATCTCGCGGGCAGAGGAGAAGTATGGAGGAGACACAGGAAATTTTCGGGCCCGTTTTCTGAAGATGATGCGGGAACTGGACTTTCTGCCCAACTCCCCCACGCTCATGAATGCTGGCCTGCGGCTCGGGCAGCTCTCCGCATGTTTTGTTCTTCCCGTGGAAGACTCGCTCCCCGGCATCTTTGACGCCCTGAGGAACATGGCTCTTATTCACCAGAGCGGAGGGGGCACCGGCTTCTCATTCTCCCGGCTGCGACCAAAGGATGATGTAGTGCAGGCCACGGGGGGAGTTGCCAGCGGTCCCGTATCATTTATGCGCATCTTCGACACGGCCACAGATGTAATCAAGCAAGGGGGCCGCCGCCGTGGGGCGAACATGGGCGTCCTGCGGATCGATCATCCCGATATTCTGGAGTTCATAGAAGCCAAGTCGAAGCCGGGATTCCTGGAGAACTTCAACATCTCAGTAGCCGCAACGGACGAGTTCATGCAAAAAGCCCGTACGGGCGGAGAGATAGATCTGGTCAATCCGCGCACGAGCCAGGCCACGGGCCGGCTTAAGGCCGCAGAGCTGATGAACCTCATCGCCAACTCAGCCTGGAGGGGAGGCGATCCGGGAGTGATCTTCATCGATCGCATCAATGCCGCTCACCCCCTGCCCGGACTGATCGAGGCCACCAACCCCTGCGGCGAGCAGCCGCTGCTTCCGTATGAGTCCTGCAATCTGGGGTCCATCAACCTCTCGCGACTGGTGGAGAAGGGCGAGCTGGACTGGGACCGGCTGGGTGAACTGGTCTCTCTGGCAGTGCGTTTCCTGGATGATGTTATCGATATGAATCGCTTTCCTATCAAACAGATAGAGGAGGCTACGATGCAGAGGCGCAAGATCGGCCTGGGTGTGATGGGCTTTGCTGACATGCTCATTCAGATGAACATCTCCTACAACTCCGGCGAGGCAGTGCGTACCGCGGAGGGGTTGATGAAGTTCATCACCGAGCGCGCCCGCGCGGAGTCGGCCTCGCTGGGGGAAGCGCGCGGCTCATTCCCGCTCTTCGAGGAGAGCCGTCTCAAGAAATGGGGCGCCATGAGAAATGCCACTGTGACTACGATTGCGCCAACGGGCACCATCAGCATCATCGCGGGGACCAGCAGCGGCATTGAGCCCTTGTTCGCTCTGGCGTTCGTGCGCAATGTTCTGGAAGGCGCTCATCTCCTGGAGGTCTCGCCCCTATTTGAGCAGACGGCGCAGAAGCGCGGCATATATACTCCTGACCTGAAGGCGGAGCTGGCCCGCAAAGGCAGCGTCCAGGACGTAGCAGGCGTGCCGCAGGATCTGAAGGACCTGTTCGTCACGGCTCTGGACATTCCGCCTGAGCAGCATGTGCGGATTCAAGCGGCCTTCCAGAAGTACACGGATAACGCCGTCTCCAAGACGGTGAACCTGGCTGAGAGCGCGACCGTGAGCGATGTTCTAAATGTGTACAATCTTGCTTATGATCTGGGATGCAAGGGCGTGACGGTCTTCAGGTACGGCAGCCGCAGCCAGGTGCTGTATCTAGGAAATGGGGAGACCATGCCGGGATGCAAGTACTGCGGGTGAATTCCGAGCCTTGGGAACAATCTCGCGGATTTTTTCGCCGCAAGGACCGCTTCCGTCTAATCAGCCAAAAAAGGCTAAAAGCACAGAAGGACTCATCCGACAAATTGATCTGCAAAGAATTGCCATAACCGACGCTATCCTGTTCGTCCGGATTGTTGGATGGAAAGGAGGATAGGGCCCGAGGCGGCAAAAGGTAAAGGTAGGGAGATTGAAAGGAAAGCCGCCCCAGGCCACAAACCACCAGCAAATCTATTCCCCCTTATTAACTTTGTCGGTTGAAGCCTTCTAGCGATAGCTGGGTTTGCTCTATTTCTCGCTATTATGACCGGGTTCGTGCGCAGGTCACAGGAATCCAGCATTTTTTCGTGGTCCTCTATGCGCTCCATGCCTCTGTGGTCTTATTCTGTAACCCCCTGGGTTTGATTATTCACTACGAATATCAACCGCAGAGACGCAGAGTTCGCAGAGATTTGATGTTTCCCTTTTCCAGCATCCCAAAGCATATGCTTTTAGGATAATAGTAGTTCTCCGTCCGTTCGTTCTCCGTGCGCTCTGCGACTCTGTGGTGAATGGTCGTTAGCCACTGGGTTAATACAGCGAAGAGCCATTTGCCAGCGAGGAGACCGACAAGCCTAAAACATACCCTCTCATTCTCTTTCCTATGAAGCGCATCGGCATCGCCGACACCACTTTTGCCCGCGTAGATATGGCCCGCGCGGCCATCAACGCGATCAAGAGGGAGGCATCAGTCGAGATCATACGCTACACCGTTCCCGGCATCAAAGACCTGCCAGTCGCCGCCAAGAAGCTCCTGGAAGTGGAGTTGTGCGACCTGGTCATAGCTCTGGGTATGCCAGGGGCCGCAGAGAAGGACAGGATGTGCGCCCACGAGGCGTCTTCCGGTCTGATCATGGCCCAGCTCATGACCAACAAGCACATCCTGGAGGTGTTTGTGCACGAGGACGAGGCCGAGGACGAGCCGACGCTGGCCTGGCTGGCGGAAAAGCGCGCCGCTGAGCATGCCCTGAACGCGGTTCGCCTGCTCTACCATCCTGAGAGACTGACCCGCATGGCAGGCACGGGCCAGCGTCAGGGCTACGAGGATGCAGGGCCGATCGAGGGCGGCGGATCAGGCGGAAACCTCAGCCACTGAAGTTTCCATTTAACCAAAGAAGAACCGATATCGGATCTCTGAGTTGTCATTCGCAACAAATCACACAGGCTTTGCCTCTGCAGAAATGTCAGGTCTGGTGAAAGGGAAGCCAGGTCCAAAGCTCGTCTGCGCCCCGGAATCTTTCATCTTCACCGAACGAGAATTGTCAGCACATCCTGTAAGAGGTGGGCACTTTGCCTGGGATGCCAAAAATTCTAAAAAAAATTTAAAGGAATATCCGCCAGGGTGTCGAAGCAGCCCGAACCGTTCTATTCTCTTGCATGGTAGCATTTGAAAAGGTAGCATTTGACAAAGTAGCATTTGGCAAAGTAGTATTTGGCAAATTAGCATTTGACAATGTAGCATTTGACAATGTAGCATTTGACAATGTAGCATTTGACAATGTAGCATTTGACAAAGTAGCATTTGACAAAGTAGCATTTGACAATGTAGCATTTGACAATGTAGCATTTGACAATGTAGCATTTGGCAAAGTGGCATTTGACAGTGTAGCATTTGGCAAAGTGGCATTTGACAGTGTAGCGTTTGACACTATAGCATTTGACAATGTAGCGTTTAACCTTGACTTTAATTCATTTAACTTTGCCGCATTTGGCATTGATTTACTTAACCTCGACACTGATTCATTTAACCTTGACTTTGATTCATCTAACTTTGGAGTACTTGGGATCGATTCGGTTAAACTTGCCGCATTTGAGATTGATTCATTTGGCCTGGAAGCATTTAGCATTGTCTCGTTCCGCTCTGCAGAATTTGGGATAGATCCACTCAGCCTCGAAATTGATTCACTTAACCTGGACTTTGATTCATTTAACTTCGCCGAAATTGGGGTCGATTCTTTTGACTTGGCAATATTTGGCATTGTTTCACTTAACCCTGCGGCATTTGTAATCGATTCATTTAGTCCGGCCCCATTAGACATTGATTCACCGGGCCCTATTTCGCTTTCATTCGAAGCGATTGGGACCGTCTCATTGGCGGCCGCCAGACCCGGCGGGAATGGCTGTGTCTTACCGGCTTCGGAAGGAAGCACAATGTTCACGCTTTCATTGAAGCCCCCGAAGATCATGGTGGTTGTAGAATCCAGCCACACCTCCCCACCAGCGGCCGGCAGACCCAGGGACTGCGGGGCCAAATTGAGGACTTCATGTACATCGGTCTTCTTGAGAAGATGCGTCTCTTTGGTTATCCAGTAGTAGACATCCAGAGTCATATTGCTGAAGAGATCTGTGGTGTTGTTCGCGGGCGTCGCCGGCAGGTAAGACGCAACCTCCCCGGACAGCAGACTTGCATAGTTGCGGGTATCAATTCTCGCCCTGACCTTGTAGCAGTCCTGGCCTTCCACAGTCTCTGCACCAATCAGGGTGAGGTTGGACTGATTGAATATATCGACCTGCTGCTCCAATGTGTTCTGCTGAGACCAGGCTTCTGCCGCCGCAGGTATCTGCAGAACCGTCCAGTTGCCATCCAGCTTGAGGTAAATGGTGTCATTGAGCAAATATTCCTCCAGGGCAACGGCTGAGGATTTCTCCTCACTGCCTTTGGCATAGGTGAGGGAGGCCATGACCAGTTTCAGGGCACGATCAGTTACGTTCGCAAGGCCCAGCCCTATGGAGCACGTACAGAGCCTCTGATCCTCCATTGAGGAAAGGTTGACCAGATCTATATTCTGCGCCATTTCCATAGAAAAGCTGTAGGATTCGAGCTTTGCAGATGAGTCAACCAACAAAGCCCGCAGGGAAGAGGCATTTATATCGACTGAGCTAGTGTTGTTCATCTGGCAAAAAGCGCAGGAACTGCAAAGCAGCAGTGCTAGCGCCAAAAGCATAGGATATCTCATAGTCAGCAGACAGAGTGAGTGGGTAAATCTTTTTTGCTTTATCGAATTTGATAGGTTCCTGGGCGCGCAGGTGATTGGCAAGCATATACTGCCCCAGCCCTTTCGGCCGCGCGAAAGAGTCTATCTGCCCTGGGAAGAGCCTTCCCTTTGGGCCCGGGTTCGCGAAATGCAGTGTACTTCCTGTTTGCCTGGAGACTCTGCAGAAAAAAACCTCTTTCAAGAAATCACCTGTTTTGGTCTTGCATCACTCCTTTTGCATGATGCCACTCACATCTGAGCGATATTTGCTGGCTTCCTATTTCTTTTTGCATGTGATGCCGGCCAGATCTTCAAGAAGGGTTTATTTATGCTGCAAAAGTTCTGAGCGATCCAGTTAACGACTTTTGACAGCTTCGAGGTTCCAACCACAGGCATCTAATATTGAGACTCTCTGGTACATGTTCATAGATACTCTACTTTAGTCTTCAGCAAGGTAAGTTTCCTTCAATCAAAATAAAGATGGTGCAGTACAATCTATAATGATAATTGTCTGACTGCGAGCGATCGATATGCTAAAGTGGCATTCCCATTAAGATCAAAGTTATGGATCGATGTACAATAATAAAACAAAAATTGAATGTTTATATATAAATGAAATATCTATCGGCTAAACATGATATTTGCATTGGCGGTTTTAGGTTACCAGTTTAAGTTAAGTAAGTTATTGTAGCGAAGAAACTCGTCCTTCAGTGGGAAAACTATTTTTGTGGGTAGTTACTATAGCCAATTGAAATTCAATCGATCAAAGGCAAGGATTGGCGATAGGAGCTCCGGGTGAATCTATGGATCGAGAAATAAGGATCGTGCTGGTAGAAGACAATATAGAAGATGCCGCTTTTACGAAGCGGGTCTTGAAACATAATAATCTGGATAAGGATCTCGTTGTTGCCACAAATGGCCAGGAGGCCATGCAGGCTCTGCAAAACCTGGCCAAAGGAAATCTGCCCCAGCTCATTCTGCTGGACATAAACCTTCCCGATATCAGCGGCATCGATCTCCTCACCCGCATAAAGAGCGACAAAGCACTCTCCAGTATTCCTGTTGTTATTCTCACAGGATCGAACGAGGATCAGGATATTCAGAAGAGCTATGATCTGGGGGCAAGCAGCTACCTGGTCAAGCCCATCTCCAATAATGCTCTGATGTTGGTTATCGAGAAACTATTTTATCCCTGAAGCGAGGCTTCTCACCACGCCAAGGTTTCCCAGATCATCTCTGCGAGAGTCTTCAGGCGTCTCCAGGATCATTGGCCTCTGCCAAACGGCGGGGTGGCTCAAAATAGCTATGAAACCTGACTTACCTATATGCCCTAGACCGATATGCTCATGTCGATCAAGATGCGATCCCAGGGATCCAAAGCTGTCGTTGAGATGGATGAGCATGAGCCTTTCGAGGCCGATGCAGTCCTGAAACTGGCCAAGGGTCTCTTCCACTGCAGAAGACGTTCGAAGATCGTAGCCTGCAGCAAAAAGATGGCAGGTGTCAAGGCATACGCCCAGATGCCTCTTGTCACCCAGAGATTCTAAGATGGCGGCAATCTCCAAGAAAGAGCTGCCCATGCTGTTCCCGGCGCCGGCGCTGTTCTCCAGAAGAATGACCACATCGTTCTTTGTCTGGGTAAGTGCAGTATCCAGGGCGCTCACAATTCTCTCTAATCCATACTCAGGCCCTTCTCCAAGGTGGCTTCCCAGATGAGTTACAAGATATGGTATGCCAAGGCTCTGGCATCGCATCAATTCTAGAGTGAGTGACAGCACCGATCTTGCATGAACTTCATCTCTTGGCGAGGCAAGGTTGGGAAGATATGGCATGTGGGCCACAGCTGGAGATAATCCGGACTCTTTGAGCTTGGTTGCGAAGCGCTCTATGCCATCAGGTGAGATAGGTTTTGATCTCCAGCTCCGTGGGTTGGATGTGAAGATCTGAAACGCATCGCAATCTTTTTCCAGGGCCCGGTCAACAGCCTTAAACAAGCCGCCGGCAACTGAGACATGCACGCCCAATCGCACCATGTGCGCCACCAGGTAGAGCATATCGGATCAACCTTGCCCTGGAGCGATTGATATAGTCAATATTGATAATAGCGGCCAGGATTAAGTCGCGACGCCGATGATGATGAAGCCTTTCTGATTCCATGATGAGCCCTATGAGTTCTGAGGCACGCGATATTATATCCTGAAATATGATGTGCGAATTTAACAAAAAAAAAATAAGTGGAAAAGGGCTAAAGACGAAAATGACCAAAACCAACGAAAAAGATTTTTAAAGCTTAAAACTTTTCCGGGCCGCAGAAGGTGGTATGAGCCCTGGCCCATCGACTGATATTGTCGATCAAATTCAGCTCCACGATCTTTCGAGTATCATAGAGCATTTCGGCCACATCATTCAGGGCAAAGCACTTCTTCTGGCCTGACTTGTCGACCACTTCGATCACGTCGTCGGGCATAGATTTGCCCAGTTCCCGGATATGGCCAGCCAGTACCGAACAGGCATTTTTGAGGTATCTTATCGAGTAGTCGGAAGTAGGCTTTCGATCGGCGAGGTTCTTGTTGACCTCTTTAATAGACCAGCATGTAGTGAGGATATCCATGAACATCTCGGCACCCTGTCTTTTCAGGTCGCATCTTGGATATTTAAATGCTCTGGAGAAATCCGGAAGAAAAAGGTGGGGCTGGTGAGATTCGAACTCACGATCGACGGGTATCTCCGATACTGAAGTTCTTACAGCCGGAAAACGGTGGCTGATAACAACCCATTTCAGTGCTCCAACGGATCATCAACGACCTCCCCGTCGAGAGGTCTCAGTAGACCCGTTGCTCATCATTAAATATACCGCTGGAGCCCATCGCCCTACCTGGCTAGGCCACAGCCCCGGTGGTTTTAAAGCGGGCCGGGAGGGATTTGAACCCCCGACCTAAAGGTTAAGAGCCTTTCGCTCTACCTGACTAAGCTACCGGCCCGGACCCCTCAAGGTCGATGCTAAATATATACGTTTCGGATGATGCGTTTCGGGAAATTGGCCCTAAATGAGCCGAGGTACACGCTTTTGCAGTCTGATCGAATCAACAATTGTACCAACGAAACGACATGGGGCAGGGGAACGGGAAGCGCAACTACAAAAAAAAAGAGCGATTGGGCATCAAATGCCATCAGTAATTGTTGATATACCTCTCGACCTCCCAGGGATGGACGAAGGTATTGTAAGCCTCCCATTCCAGTAGGCCGAGACGCATGATATTTTCGTAGACATGTTCGCCAAGAGCCTCACGTATCACCTTATCAGCTTCCAGATAGTCCAGTGCCTCCTTGAGATTAGCGGGCAGCGTCCTGATGTCCATTGATTTGCGCTCCGCAGGGGTGAGATGATAGACGTTCAGATCAACCGGCTCTCCCGGATCGATTCCCCTCTTGATCCCGTCCAGGCCCGCGGCAAGGATAACTGCAAAAGTGAGATAGGGGTTGCATGTCGGGTCAGGCGAGCGGAACTCCAGGCGCGTGGAGAGGCCCCGGCCCGCGGGTATGCGAATAAGCGAGGATCGGTTCGGTCCGGACCAGGTGATATAGACCGGAGCTTCATAGCCCGATACGAGGCGCTTATAGGAGTTGATGAGCGGATTGGCAATCGCGGTTATGGCACAGGCGTGCTCAATCAAGCCCCCTACGAAGAATCTGGCCAGATCGCTTATGTTCATGTTGGTATCGGGATCATAAAACGCATTCTCTAGACCCCGGAAAAGTGAGATGTTGGCATGCATCCCAGTACCGGATGCACCATAGATGGGCTTGGGCATGAAGGTCGCGCGCAGGCCCGCTTGCATGGCAATGGTCTTGGTGACGTACTTGAAAGTCACAACTTTATCCGCGTTCTTCAATGCATCGTCATAAACGAAGTCTATCTCATGCTGGCCGCGAGCGACTTCATGGTGAGATGCCTCTATGGTGAAACCCATCTGCGTCAGTGCCCGGACAATCTCGCGGCGAACGTCTTCTGCCAGGTCCAAGGGACCCAGATCGAAGTATCCTCCATAGTCGTGCGGGGTGGTCGCCGAGCCTCCGTTCTGCTTCTCAAAGAGGAAGAACTCCAGTTCCGGGCCTACGTTCATCTTGAAGCCCATCTCCTTCGCAATATTCAGTTGCCTTTGCAATACATAGCGAGGATCACCTTCGAACGGCTTCCCATTGGGGAGATGCACATCGCAGATTAAGCGGGCCT
Organism: uncultured Methanosarcinales archaeon; assembly: GCA_963782455.1. Taxonomy (GTDB): domain Archaea; phylum Halobacteriota; class Methanosarcinia; order Methanotrichales; family Methanotrichaceae; genus Methanothrix. The sequence goes on along the minus strand of CAWAJP010000014.1, from coordinate 32,344 downwards.
CATTGTAGCCGTCCTTGCTGCGCCAGGGCAGAAGGCAGAAGGTGGAGAGGTCGGGTCTGAGGACCATATCGGACTCCTGAATCCTGGCAAAGCCCTCTATGGATGAGCCATCAAAGGATATGCCGCTCTTTAGAGCCTTTCCCATTTGGGTCGCGGGAATGGCCACGTTCTTCACAATTCCCGATATATCCGTGAACTGTAGCCGGAGGAACTCTACGTTCTTCTCCTGAATGATTTTAAGCATCTGCTCGTGGGAATACATTGCGTTGTCAACTCCTCTGTGACCCGTGGAAACTACATCTGCAGAAATCCGCGAGAATAAATGCCCAAAGCCATACGCTAAGGCATTTATGAAGATTTATGAGTCTGGCACTACCTTGTGTTTTAAATAGCTAACCAATGGAAACGCAGGGTTCCGGTGCCCAAGGGTTGCCGTGCAAACATGCTTATCTAGGGTTATACTCTTCCTAGAGTTTTGATGTCCGGCAAAAGAGTTCTGGTAGTGGATGCGGGTGGCAGAGGAAATGCTATAGCTCATGCCTTTGCCAGGAGCGAGGCAGTTGATGCGGTCTACGTTGCTCCAGGTAATGCAGGCAGCGAGATGATGGAGAAGTGCCGTCTGGCAACGATGCAGGGCAAGGCGCCAAAGACTATCCAGGAATTGCTCGCTTTTGCAAAGCTAGAGAAAATAGATATGACTTTTGTGGGGCCGGAGGGTTACCTGTCTGAGGGGATTGTCAATATCTTTCAGGAAGAGGGGCAGAGAATCCTGGGCCCGCGAAGAGAGGCGGCAATACTGGAGAATAGCAAGTGCACGACCAAGGACCTTCTCAAGAGCTTGCAGGTTCCAGTGCCGCAATGCCAGAACTTTGCCGACCCGGATGCAGCAAAGGAGTACGCCAGCCAATACTGCTCCGAAAACCCCGGCAAGGGCCTGGTGATCAAGGCGGACGGCCTGGCGGCAGGAAAGGGAACAATTGTCTGCGCTACAACCGAAGAAGCCCTGTCTACCATAGATCGCATCATGGTGGCCCCCCGGCTCTTTGGGAGTGCGGGAGAGCGTATCGAGATTGAGGAGAGGCTGGAGGGGCGAGAGCTGATGTTCTTTGCCTTGAGCGACGGCCGGACGGTTCAATCGATGCAGTCAGCTCTGGACTATAAGCAGGCTTTTGCCGCAGACGAAACCGTGGCCATTCGGCTCTTCAATAAGAATGCCGGAAACCCCAATCTGGACAACAACCCCAATACAGGCGGCATGGGCGGGTTTTCGCCTCATCCCTGGCTGAACGATGAGCTGACGGATAAAATAATGAATAGAATCGCCATCCCGACCGTGCGCGGCTTCAAGGAGTCCACGGGCCACGAGTACAAGGGTGTGATCTACTTCGGGCTTATGATCTCGGAAGAGAAAGAGCCGTCTGTTCTGGAGATCAATGTCCGCCTGGGAGACCCTGAAACGGAGGTGATCTTGCCCCGTCTGGAGACTGATTTCTACCAGCTCTCAGAAGCAGTACTGGACGGAAAACTGGACTCCATTCCGATGCAGTGGTCGAAGGATTTCTGCCTGGGGGTATGCGCCATATCCGGCCGGGCCATCAAACCTCTCTCCTCCGGGGGAGCAGAACGGCCCGGCTACCCTGGAGAGCACTACACCAATATGCCGATCGCGGGCATTGAGAAGGTAGACCCGGGTATTCTGGTCTATCACAATGGCACGGCATTTGGCAATGATTCACAGGGCAAGAGACGGCTATTCACCACCGGCGGCCGGGTGCTGACGCTGGTAGCGCGCGGCAGCAGTTTGAATGAGGCCAGACAGAAAGCCTATGACAATATCAAAAGGATCCGCTTCAATGGAATGCGCTACCGCAAGGACATAGGTCTCGGCTATGTCTGAAGATCGACTGGTGATATTCGGCCTGGAAGGAACGGCATGGAACCTCAGCGCCGCGCTGGTGAACGAAGAGGGCGTGATCTATGAGAAGAGCGCCACCTACACGCCGGCCATTGGTGGCATCCACCCCCGCGAAGCGTCGCAGCACCACGCGGAGTACATGGCAAGGGTTGTGGGGGACGTGCTGGCCCGCGCCCGCGAAGACAAAATCGAATTGGATGCAGTTGCTTTTTCCCAGGGTCCGGGGCTGGGGCCGTGCCTGCGCACGGTGGCAACAGCGGCGCGAGCGCTCTCTTTGCGTTTTGGCGTCCCTCTGGTCGGCGTCAATCACTGCGTGGCCCACATCGAAGTGGGCAAGTGGCAGTCCGGAGCCCGCGATCCTGCCGTGATCTATGTCAGCGGGGCCAACACGCAGGTTCTCGCCCTGCGCCAGGGTCACTACAGGATCTTCGGCGAGACCCTGGACATCAGCGTCGGGAATGCCATAGACAAGTTCGCTCGCAGCGTCGGGCTGAAGCATCCTGGCGGGCCGAAGGTCGAGGAATTAGCGCGTAGCGCGAAGGAGTACATCCCTCTGCCCTATACCGTGAAAGGCATGGACCTCTCTTTCTCCGGCCTTTCCACGGCGGCCACCCAAGCCGCCAAGAAACACGACCTAGCGGACGTCTGCTACAGCCTGCAGGAGACAGCCTTCGCCATGCTGGTTGAGGTTACGGAGAGAGCCATGGCCCATGCCGAGAAGAAGGAGGCCATGCTGGTGGGCGGCGTGGGGGCAAACGCGAGGCTTGGCGAGATGCTGAACACCATGTGTGAGGAGCGCGGAGCGAAATTCTTCCTGCCGCCAACGTCGTTCATGGGCGACAATGGAAGTATGATAGCTTACCTGGGTCTTCTTATGCTCAAAAGTGGCGCCACGACCCCTCTGGCGGAGTCGAAGGTTCGACCAGGATACAGGACGGATGACGTCCTTGTGACCTGGGCCTGAATTCGCATGGCAGGTGTTGTGACCCGAGTACTGTTGTAGGGCTACCAGTTTTGCCACCATATGTCCGGATCATCGCGTCTTAATGCCTTCTCAATTCTTATCAGCTCACCGATGCATCTCTTTGAACGTCGCGGTGAAAGATATCGAATGATTGAGTTCTTCGCCTTCAGATTTTCAAGTCATGCCGTAGCTCAAAGCGACAGCGGGATCGTCAAGATCGTAGCCCTGCACATCCAGCACCAGAGAGCCGTTGTAGGTGGTGGAGAGAAACTCCAGGCCCTGAGAGCAGTCGATCTCCTGGAACTTGAAGCCTCCAGGAATATAGAATACAGCATGATACTCGTCAAAATGGCCAATGACGGGAAACTCCAACATCCAGCCAGAACCATCTCTCTTCAGGAGAGAATCGCAGACAGCATAAAGCTGGCCGTTATCCTGGTGGATTTGATCGGACGCGTTCAGGAAGGGAAGGCCGGAGATGTCATCTACATTTCCCACAACAAGAGCCTTATTGGCGCTCGTGTCGTCCACGTAGACGTTCAGAAATAGCTGTTGTGCCTGGCCAGAGAAAGAGAGGATGATGATCATAGCAAGAGCTAATCCCACGATCTTACTTGAAGGGGTCAAAATTGCTTCCTCCTTGAGACATGATCGAAGCCTATTGGCTCATATCTGCGAGTCCGTGTCCATTTCCATGCCTTGATGGCTCCATGTCCAGCAGGACGGAGTAGTTTCCCGCTTGTGGACCCGAGCCTAGGTTAAGTTCTCCCCTTCCGATCATTCCGCCATCAGACGGCGAGATCTTTACGGAGATGCTGCCCAAAGCTGCACTCTTATCCCCTACAGGCCGCAGGTCGGGATAGGCCAGTTCGGCTTTTATGCTGGTTGTATTACCCTTCCCGGCAGTGGCAATCTCGATCAGGGGATAGATGCTATGGTCCAGGATCACACTACCGCGGTAGGTTTTTTCGCCCTCTTTCGCCAGGATATCGTCCCGGATCTCCTCCAGGCTCTTGTTAGAGGCCAGAAGACCCCGGATCTGCCTCGGCTCCAATGGCAGTATATTCTCAACTTTCAATCTCAGGATATGAGATTCGTTGCCTCTCAGCGCAAAGCCGTGACCACTGTAAACGACATCTACTGGCACACCCATGGGAAGCCCGGCATTCTGGTTCATCATCATCATGCCATACGGCTTCTCGGGATTCATTTGCTCTCGGCTGCCATCAACATTATCGGTCTGATCGGGTTCGGCAAGACATACCCCTGTCAGACCGACAAACACCAAACCCGCCAGCGCCATACAGAGAAATTTTTTACAAACATCTATCATCGGGATTCGCCTGCCATACTGCCTCAACCTTACGCTAATTAACATCTGCGCTTTCATGTTTCGCAAAAGAAGATGGATGCCAGACCAGGACCTATGGCCGGCCTCATCTTGCACCGTAAGCCAAAGGCGTTAGTTAGCCCCTGGCCTTGCGTCCTTGAAAGCGGTCCACATTCATAAATCGGCCCATTCCAGGCATATTTCCTTCCTTTGCCATTAATTCGTTCAGGGTCATGTTATTCCGGGCTTGTATCTCCTTTTGATTCATCTCCCGGATCTGATTGAGAGTCATATTGCCCAGCTCTTGCATCGTCTTCTGCCGCAGATCTTCGATCTGATTCAGGGTCATGTTGTTCAGTTTATCTACCGTCAGATTATCCATTCGCATCAGAGGCAGGAATCCACGTGCATTTGTTCCATAGTTTGGTCCATAGTTTGGTCCACCAAAGTCCATGCCCCGATATGCGTCATTCTTAAAGGAATGTCCTCGCATTTTGCCGTATGCAGCAGTATAATTTCCCATTTGGCTGCAATTATTTCCAGCCCATCCTGCTGTGCATGCAGTCGAATTGCCCCATGCCTGCTGGCGCATCTCTCTGAGCTCACCAAGTGTCATGTTGCCCATCTGTTCAGGGGTAATATTCGCCATCAAGCATACTTTTCCATCCTGCCAGTCCCTGGCGGCTCCCGCGTTTGAAGGCGCCGAGAATGCCGGAGCCATAAGAAGGCAGACGACAGCCATTGAGATCAGAGCGATCTCAAACTTCATTCCAGATAACTTCATTCTAATCATACCTCATAAATTGCCAACAATCAATTCTTCCAAGTGCGAGCTTTGTCTTCAGGCCAAACCCTATTCTCATGTTTTCCTTCAAAGACCGCCCGTCCAAATCCGTTCTACTTCGCCAGTGCGACCCGTTTGGTCCATCCGGCAAAACACAATAGGTTTGAACGATACAAAAGTTAAGAGCAGAACGAACGATCCCGGTGCAGTGGTGGCGGCAAGTGCAAACCTCTATGAGCGTTCCTTTTTAGACAAAAACCAGGAAGAAAGTTCTATTATATTGGTACGGCCCCATTCCTTCTTTGTTATGAGTTTTCTACGCTCCAATGAGATTAGAATGCCCGTAAGAGACGATTTAGGGGTGCGGGTTTCATACCGGATCTCCGCCTGGGTCATTCTTCCTCCATGATCGATTAATGTCGTCATTACAGCTTGCTCTCTGGGCGTGAGAGTCTGCATGACTGCCTCCATCTCGCTGCTGATTACGATGTCATTCTTTACAGCGTTTTCCACTTTCGAGAGAGATTCGTCAGACCCGGCGGCCTCTTCTCGGGCAGCGGGCGCATCGGATGGAGTGATCTTGTCGGGCTCGCTTTCGCTCAGGATTTGGTCTTCCTGCGATTGGGGTGAAGGCGATTCTATGTCCCTGGGCTGATCCTCAAGGCAGGATGCCTCCGGGAGGTAAACTCCATCATCCTCAGGTAGGGCAGAAGCTGCTGACTGGTTTGGAGCCGATAAGTCGTCTCTTGAAACCGTTGATGGATTTTCGGTTTCTGCCACTACAGGCATCTTTGCAGGATTTTGCGCGGTCTCCGATCCAGGGGCCTCTGTCTTCATGCCAGCTGTGAGTGAAGTGTTTCGGAGAGACTCGCTCCTGCGTCGCAGCATAACGATTGCCAGGGCAAGGACCGCCACCAGAAGGGTCGCGACAAGAATTACAGTGATATCGGCATTACTGCCGGGAAATCCGGGAGGAATGACGGCGGGCAGCGTCCCTGCGGCTGCAAGAGGCTGCTGATACTGGATGGAGATGGCGGGGTTCCAAACCTCGTATCCCTGTACGTCCGCCACCAGGGACTCGTTGGACGCTGAGAGTAGATATCCAAGGCCCGTCGAGGTATTGATCATCCCCAGGCGGATGTCGCTGGGCAGGTAGAAGGTTACATGATAATCGTCAAAGCTGCCCCGGGCATTAAACCTGATAGTCCAGAGATCGCCAACCTTTGTGGTCAGGCCGTCGGTGAGGGCGTAAAGCTGGCGGGTGTCATTCTCAAATCGAAACTGTGAGGTGTTCAGGAATTCGAGGCCACTGACGTTTTCGGCATATCCGGTTACCAGGGCTTTACCGGTATTATCCAGGTAGACATTCAGGCTGAGACCCTGCCCATAGGTCGCATTCTCTAAACCTGTGGAGCTCTGCATAAGAGCTGCCCCGAAAATTATTGCAAATACGACTGTGATCCGCCAGTGCGGCATCATACTCGCCTTAGTCCACCTCTTCATAACGATATTCGTCTCTTGGCCTGAATCTATTTAACTTATGGGATTGCGAAGGATGGAGCGGGAAGTCCCCATTCTTTAGGGTGATCTCCCGGACTGCGAGTCCGGGGGAGGTGCGACGCAGTCGCAACAGGATGAAAGGGGAGCCTTTGCCCTAATTCTACCTAAAAAATAACTATTTAACCTTACAAGACAATCATCTATTAATGCTTAAAACGTATCGCTACAGGCTCAAACCTACAAAATCTCAGGCTACTACCTTAGAACGGCAACTTGAGCTTTGCAGATTTGTCTATAATGATACGCTCGCGTATCGAAAGAATGCGTGGGTGCTTGAACAAAGAACGGTCAAGCGTTTTGAGACTCAGGATAGATTACCTCAATTGAAGCTAGAAGTACCCGAACTGAGGGATGTCTATTCGCTGGTTCTCCAGAATGTAGCTCTCAGGGTGGAACTGGCGTTCAAGGCGTTCTTCCGAAGGGCCAAGGCAGGAGAAAAGCCTGGTTATCCAAGGTTCAAAGGAAAGGGCAGATACGATAGCATCACGTACTCTCAATCTGGATTTGAGTTAGATTCCGAAACGCTTCATCTCTCGAAAATCGGAGATATCAAAATCAAGTTGCATAGGCCGGTTGAAGGTAAGATTAAGACCTGCACTATTCGCAGAATGCCAACTGGCAAATGGTTTGCTTGCTTCTCCGTCGAGATGGGAGATATCCCACGTCCTCCTTGGAAAGATGGATCTATTGTAGGAATCGATGTAGGCTTGGCGAGCTTTGCTACTCTATCAAATGGCGAGAAGATTGATAATCCTAGATTCTTCCGAGAAGATGAGTTGGCATTAGCCAAAGCACAAAGCAAACGCGATAAGCTTCCTAAAGGATCTTCTATCAGGCGAAAAGCGTCCAAAGTAGTGACTAGAATTCATGAAAGAATCGGAGACAAAAGAACCGATTTTTCCAATCAGGTTAGTCGCCGATTGGTGAACCGTTTCGCCATAATAGTCTTTGAAGATCTTGATATTCAGAACATGCTCAAGAATCATCACCTCGCAAAATCCATCTCGGACGTTGCATGGAGAATGCTGGTAAAAGCAACCGAGAGCAAAGCAGTATACGCTGGCTCTAAGGTTGTCCTGGTTGATCCCAAGTACACATCTCAGATGTGTTCACGGTGCGGCATGATTGTCAAAAAGGATCTCTCTGAAAGAATCCATAACTGCTCGGAATGTGGCTTGACTATGGACAGAGATCTCAATGCAGCAATCAACATTCTCAGACTGGGGATGCAGTCTGTTCGCAGAAGCGATAGAAGCCCCGTCCTTTAAGGCGGGGAACGTTCACAGCACGCGAAAATTATTGAACTCTTCCATTGCGTTCTACCAGGACCTGCTGGCAACAGGCATTCTCCAGCCGCTTCCAAAGGCCCGATCCGTTACCTTCAGGCCGGGTGCTGCCTGGCGCCTTTTAAATTCGGCATTCTTCACCAGACAGAGTACTCTGGCGACTGTCGCAGCATCAAAACCCTCTGCGAGCAGCTCCTCTTCCGACTGGTGCTGCTCGATGTATCTCTCCAGGATATCATCCAAAACCGCATAAGGTGGCAGGCTATCCTGGTCGGTCTGGCCGAATCGAAGCTCTGCTGTGGGTGCTTTCTTTATAACCCGTGAGGGTATGATCTCCCGACCTGACATGGAGTTCAGCCACTCTGCTAAGCGGTAGACGAAGGTCTTGGGAACATCCGAGATGACGGCGAGCCCTCCCGACATATCTCCGTAAATGGTGCAGTAGCCTACCGCCAGCTCGGATTTGTTTCCGGTAGTGAGAAGGATGGAGCCGTACTTATTGGAGAGAGCCATGAGCAGGTTGCCCCGGATGCGGGCCTGGATGTTCTCTTCAGTTACATCCGCCGGGAGGCCGCAAAATGCCCTAGACAGCCCCGCATCATAAGACTGCATGATTTCTTTGATGCTGATAGTGATCGTCCTCACTCCCAGATTATGCGCCAGAAGCTCTGCGTCTTCAAGGCTTGTCTGGCTGGTGTAGGGCGAAGGCATGAGCACACACAGAACGTTTTCCGGACCAAGGGCATGCGAGGCAACTGCGGCCACAAGGCCAGAGTCGATGCCTCCGGAAAGTCCCAGGAGAACCCTGGAAAAGCCGCACTTGTGTACATAGTCGCGTGTGCCAAGGACCAGTGCGCGCCAGATCTCTGCCTCTGGTGTGAATTCGTCTTTCGCGATCCTTCCGCCCGCGACCGGAGCTGCCAGGTCAGCTATCACCAGATCTTCCTCGAAGCCCCGCCCCCGGGCGATTAAGCAGCCCCTGGAGTCAAAGAAGCAGCTCCGGCCATCGAATACCAGGTCGTCGTTTCCTCCTACCTGATTGACGTACAGGAAAGGGACCTCATACTTTCTGGCAAGGCTTGACAGCATAGCTTCGCGATGCACCTGCTTTCCGACAGTGAAAGGCGAGGCTGAGAGGTTGATGATGACCTGTGCCCCGTTCGCCACCAGCTCTTCTACCGGGTCGGTATGGTAGCGACGGCGCTTCCAGAAGTCGCGATCGTTCCAGATATCCTCGCAGATGGAGATGCCAAAGACAGTGCCCATAAGTCGCAGGATCTGGGATTTCGAAGCCGGCTCAAAATAGCGATCCTCGTCGAAGACGTCGTAGGTGGGCAGCAGGGCCTTCTGAAAGGTCCTCTCCACACGACCTCTGCACAGCAGAGCCGCAGAGTTGAAGAGGGGCCGGCCTACCTCACAGGGATTGGATTCTGCAAGGCCCACCAGAATGGGGGGCAGGTCAGCCAGGTCAAGGGCAAGCTGCCGCAGAGCATCCCAGCTTCGCTGCACAAAGTCTGCATTGAGGAGCAGATCGCGTGGCGGGTAGCCAAGGAGCGCCAGTTCGGAGGTGACGGCCAGGTCCGCATCGGACTTGCGGGCAGCGCAGGCGATGAGGTCGCTATTGCCTTTCAGGTCTCCCACAGTGGGATTGAGCTGCAACAGGGCCACTTTCATACTTTGCTCATGCACCCCCTACCTGCTCATCATTGATCAGGTCTTCATCGGCCTCATCGTCTCTCGGGGTGCGCGCTCGACCTTCCTTGTCTTCTTCGATGACCTGGGCTTCCATTTCAGCTTTCGCGGCCTTTGTTCTTTCTACAAACGCCTCTGCCGCTGCATGAAGCGTGGCGATTGCCTCTTCGGGTCCCTCATCTGTTTCCGTGCCCACGAGCAGCATTGCACCAACATCAGATGCTGTCATCCAGGCTATATCGGAACAGCCAATGCCGTCGCCAACATTGTTCTTGAGGGCATTAAGAATCGCCTCGACGGCTTCCACGATTCTTTGCGGCTCTACTTGCACCGGAATGATTACCTGAACCCCTGTCTCCAGGTGACAGACGCCCATACCCGGGCCAATGCTCGATCCTACTGCTTCATCGCTCATGATCTGGTGTAGGATGGCTGAGTTTTAACAAGTTTGGGTAGAGGGTTTCCTTCACTTCCAGAGCCTGATGAAGTCTGAATCAGATAGACCCTGCCTGTAGTTGAATGATATTGGCATATTTCTTGATCAAAGCAAAAATTATCCCACCTATATCTTCCGGGGTTCCGCGCGGTGTTACGCGCTGGGTAACGGGGCCCACTCCAGGCCGTGGCGGCCCCCCTAACCCCGCGTCCGCGGGGAACAAATTATGAAGCCTTGCCCTTTATCCTGTCTGCAATCTAACCGCCGTCGCTCGGCCGGCCGCGGCCTCGAGCGGCGCCCCTGATGAAAAAGAGGAACGCTGTTCTCGCATGCCGTTATTGATGGAGAAACCATTGAATGCTTTGCCATCATCGACTTGATTTACATAATACAGAATCGCCTGAGTCGTCCTCATGCCAAGGAGATTTCTCTTTCATCCTCAAGCCGAGAAGTACTTCTCGAATACTCCCGCAATTTCGCCGGGCGTCTCGATGATATGGACATCATCCATCCGGCGCAGTCTCTCCACATTTTCTGCATCCTCTTTTCGAATGCGCAGCTTCATCTCGCTGCCGTCTGGGAGAATGGTCGTTATGATTCCCGGCTTATAGTCGCAGGGCATGATGTATGTCGGGACGAACGCCTTCTGGGACATGATGGCGGCATTGGAGAGCAGCGAATCTGCCAGGCCCAGAGCGATCTTGGTTACTGTGTTAGATGTCGTGGGAGCGAGGAGCAGGAACTCATAGCGCTTAACCTGTAGCTGGCCGGCCAGAAAAGGAGAATTGGAGTTGATCTCCACCCAGACCTTGTCGAAGTTCTTTTCCAGGGTGTTGAAGAGCTTGTAGTACTTTATGACCTGCTCGCCGGCCTTGGATACGAAGACACGGACGTCGACCACGTCGTTATATTGTTTTTGCAGCTCTACCATGGCCTCGACAGTCTCCACAATGCGGTCGCCGCTGCCCGTAATTCCCCAGGCGATCTTCTTTTTAGCTCCTACCTTTGCCCCGTTATTTACCATAGTTATTCCATAGCCCTTATACCGAAATAGACTTTTCGGGATAATTATTTTGGCACTCCGCCATTTCTGACAGCTAACTTCTGGTTACTTGATTTTCCAGTAGTTAGTGGCTCTGTGCGTACTTTGTGAACTCTGTGCCTCTGCGGTCAAAACGTCGCGAGCAGGCTGGCTCTCAGCGGTTACGAGCTGCCACCACGTAGACACAGAACGCACGGAGGACTCACAGAGGACATTACCACCCAATACAGCGAGGAGCATGATGTTCTCATTTTCCCTGATTCTCAGATGATTTCAGCCATTCCAGGGTCTCAGCAAACCGGCGGGTGGTCTTTCTGAGGGACCGGAAGCCTTCTTCGTCCTTTTTTGCCTCCTCGATGGTATCGCGAGACCAGAAGGTTGCACCGAGGTTGGCGCCAAAGAATCCCCCGCTTACCGGGATCATGCCGTTGAGAATGTAGAACGTATGGATCTGCTGCACTGCCAGCTCCTGGCCGCCCATGCGGTCGCCTCCCACGGCTATCGCCATGCCGGGCTTGCGGCGCAGCGCTTTTGGCTCTGCGGCGAGGGTGGCTCGCGTCCTGTCTATTACGATCTTTGTCTGGGCGCTCATGCCGCCGTTGTAGACGGGCGTGGCGAAGACAAATCCCTCTGCCTCCCGGATGAGGGGATAGAGCTGATACATGTCGTCCTTAACGATGCATTCCTTGTTCTTGAGGCAGTAGTCGCAGTGTTTGCAGGGGCTGAGGCTCTTGGCCCGCACCGTAAACAGCAACGTCTCGAAGCCTTTCTCCTCCAGCATCTTGAGGGCCTCACCGAGGATGTGCTCTGTTGCCATCTTGCGAGGGCTGCCGGATATGCCGAGTATCATGATAGTCTATGGGGATTGCCTGATATTTCAGATTTGCCGGAAAGCAGAATGGGGCCGAAAAGAAAAGAGATTCGCAAAAATATTCGGATAGATTTCAGAGAGCTTTCAGAGAGCGATCTGCTGCATCAAGCTCCTCAAGCCGAAGCCTGATCATCTCCTCCACCTCGGCCAGGGTGGTGCCAAAGACCTCTCGCAGGATCTCTTTGGCTGTATCCAGCTCCAGAGCCTTTCTGTCGAGCCTGTAGCTGGGGAACACCATAGGTTCCATTCTTGGCCTCATATGCCTCGGCCTCCACAACTCTGCCAGAATTCCTGCCATCGCCAGACATCAAGTACGTGTAAGATTAAATAGCTTTCCTAAGAAAATGATAACGGCAAATCATTTTATGCACTTATAAAAGTATGTATAAGATACAATAGTCTGCAATAAAATCGCACCATAAATGCTCTTCCATAATGGCGATAGGTATAGCAGGAAGGATAAGGTGAAGAAGGATGACCGGGCGGGGTGAAAGTAATGGCACCACGCAAAAAGTATTATGCTGGCAAATGTTAATGGAATTTGGGATGTGTTCAATATTACGATCAAAGGCAAAGCTTGGGTTTTCGGCGACGACGTGGACACGGATGTGATAATTCCCGGCAAGTACCTGCGGACAAAAGACACCCAGGTCTGGGCCCAGCATGCTATGGAAGGCCTGGATCCGCATTTCGCAGAAAAAGTCCAGAAGGGCGACATAATTGTGGCGGGCAGCAACTTCGGCAGCGGCTCCTCGCGCGAGCAGGCACCCCGGGCATTGAAGGGTGCGGGTGTGTCCGTCGTCGTAGCCCGTTCCTTTGCCCGAATATTCTACAGGAACGCCATCAATGTCGGTCTACCTCTGGTGGAGGCGGACGTTGTTTGCCACGCAGGCGATCTGGTGGAGGTGGACCTGAAAGCCGGAACCGTCCAGGTGGGCGATAGAGTATATCAGGGAACACGCCTGCCTGAATTCCTAATGGAGATTCTGGAGGATGGCGGCCTGGTGGCTCATCGAAGACGACAGAAAGGGCTGGCTTGACGGCATGATATTTCCGGAAGAGTACAAGTTCGTGGGCATAAAAGACCAGGAGCGAAGAGGCGAGCCAGTATACTTTGCAACCGAGTTTCTCATCAGCCGGGATGGGCCCAGGCTCTACCGGGTGAAAAGCGCGGGCTCGGGTTTCATGCGGGAAGTAGTTCATCTGGAGCTGATCGCCTCAGGTCCGGAGATTGAGTTTTATCCTGAGAGGGTAGACACCCGCAACCGGGCCCTTCTCATAGATCTGGCGTACGGCGTGAGCCGGAGCGGAAAAGCGAATACAGTAGTCTTCCAGGGGCCGGATGAGCATATCACCTTCGTCAAGGACCCGGACCCGTCCCGGATTCTGACCATCGAGGTTCTGGATGTCTCGCCGCCAGACCCGCCATGGCTGATCCGTGTTCTGAGCGGCCTGGAGAGATGCGGAATCCTGGGCGACCTGACGGTTCAATTCAAGCCATGCATCCTGGATCTCCGCAAATTCGAGAGCGAAAATGTCTATTACCCCTGCCGGGCCTCGGGTTTGGGGCGCTCTTTGGACTCAGACCCGGTATTGCACGACACTCCCCGAATCGTGGGCTGCGAGGTCTCGCGAGAGATATTCCTGGCCAACAATCCAGGGCACAATTATGAATTCGTGAATATCTGTCCACTGCAATCCCCTGAGCCCGTCTTTGAGCCAAAGGGGCCTTTCATCACCCGGTGCTGCCGTTCCGAACGGCGGGGCATGACAGAGAAGTGCGGCCAGCCAGGAATGGTAGTCCATTGGGGGGCCGGTCCCTGGGAGATAGCGGAGTCGTTAAGATGTCTGGTCAAGGAGCTAAGAAAGTAGCCATAATCGCAGGCGACGGCATCGGGCCCGAGGTCGTGGAGAGCGCCCTCGCCGTGCTGCAAGCTGCAGGCGCAGAGCTCAGCCTGGTTCCGCTGGAGATAGGTCTGTGCCGCTGGAAGAGGACCGGCCAGGCCATGTCGGACGAGGACCTGGAGACCATCAAGGAGTGCGACTGCATTCTCCTGGGAGCCATCACCACGCCGCCTGATCCCAACTACCGGAGCGTGCTCTTGCGGCTGCGAAAAACTCTGGATCTCTATGCCAATATCCGGCCCTTCAAATCTTGCGATCTGGATTTCATCATTGTGCGGGAGAACACGGAGGGGCTTTACTCCGGCCTGGAAGAGGTGGGGGTAGAGGAGTCGCGCACCTTGAGGGTGATAACGCGCCGCGGCTCGGAGAGGATCGCCGAAGTGGCCTCGGACCTGGCTGCAGGCAGACGAAAGCTGACCATAGTTCACAAATCCAATGTCCTGCGAAGCGACCGTCTCTTTCTCCAGACCTGCCGGGAGGTAGCAGAGCGGCGGGGGGTGCCATACGACGATATGCTCGTGGATGCCGCAGCCTACAATCTGGTGGTGAACCCACAGAGGTTTGATGTGCTGGTCACCACCAACCTCTTCGGAGACATCCTGAGCGATGAGGCCGCGGGGGTGGTGGGAAGCCTGGGCCTGTGCGCCAGCGCCAATGTGGGGGCGTCCCGCGCTCTATTCGAACCCATCCACGGCAGTGCGCCGGATATCGCAGGGAAGGACATCGCCAACCCCGTCGGAGCTATTCGCAGCGCTGCCATGATGATGGAGTGGCTGGGCGAGCCGGAGATGGCGCGCCGGATCGAGGCTGCCGTAAGCCGGGCGCTGGACTGTGGAGTGAAGACGCCGGATCTGGGCGGGAGCTCTGGGACTGCGGATGTGACCCGTGCGGTGATCGGGTATCTGATGGAGGAAGGCGGCTCATAATCGACCAAGTTGAGTTTCTAAACTCGTGTCCCGGAACTTTTAACTTCATCCAGGCATCTCATCGCCATCAATCTCTTCGCATTCTCAAGAGCGTCTGCTTCGCTCATCTTTCTGCAACTTCCCAGATACTTTGTGATGGTCTTGCTACCATTGTGCCGGGAGCAATACCATCGGTAATAGGTCTTCGTCTCGCCCTTCTTATTCAGTTCGGTACGCGGACGCTTCCATACTCTCGGAATCTCCTGCCCGGTATCATGCTCCAAAACGTCCAAAAAGTTTTCTGCCATCGCCATCAATGTGGCCACGTCTGCCAAAAGGCCCGGCGGAATTCGTGCGACTTTCTTCATGGCTTTTATATCTGTCCAACTTTTTAGACTACGATCGCTCAGATTTTGCACCAATATTCGTCGATATCTACTTCTTTCGCGCCAAGAGCTTTGCGAACCAGCGGGAAAGGCTCCAGGGCAGGCTGTTCTCCAGCCGCCTCCTTATCGTTTCAGGGCTGTCTTGTCTCTTCTTTGACTGTTTGTTCATGAAAAACACCAATTCTTTGATCAGCGCCCTGAAACTTAATACCTGATGGTTCGCGAAATCTGGCGGAGACGGCGGCCTTTCCCACGTTCCGCAGCAACACCTTCGGCCCCCATTCAGCAAACGCTCTTTTCCAGCTCCCTCACCATAGCCTCCGCTCTTCTTCCCACCTCGCCCGGGTCCACGGGCACGCGGGCGACGCCCGTCTCTATGGCCGCACGCGCAACCGCCTCGGCCACCACAGGAACAACTCTTCGATCCAGGGGCGAAGGGATGATGCACTCTTCGGAGACGTTCTCCACCAGGCTGGCTATGGCCCGCGAGGCTGCCACTTTCATGGCCTCGTTGATGTCGCTCGCCCGTACATCCAGAGCACCCCGGAATATGCCAGGGAAGCCCAGCACGTTGTTGACCTGATTCGGGAAGTCGGACCTGCCTGTGGCTATCACCCGCGCCCCTGCCTTCAGGGCCAGGTCTGGCATGATCTCGGGCACGGGGTTGGCCATAGCGAAGACAATGGCGTCCGGTGCCATGCTTTCTACCATTTGGGGTGTCACAATTCCTGCCACGGACAGGCCCAGAAAGATGTCCGCTCCTGCAATGGCGTCGGCGAGAGTTCCGCGAACATTACGAGGATTGGTGATTCTGGCAATCTCCTGCTTGGAAGGGTTGAGGTTTGATCGATCCCTGTGGATTGTGCCCCTGCTGTCGCAGAGAATGACGTCCGATGCGCCGAAGCTCTGCAGGAATTTAGTGACGGCCGTGCCCGCGGCTCCCGCTCCGCTCACGGCAACTCGCACATCACTGAACTCTTTGCCCACCACCTTGAGGGCATTGATCAACGCCGCCAGTGCTACTACGGCAGTGCCGTGCTGGTCATCGTGAAAGACAGGTATCAACAGGGTCTTCTTCAGTCTTTCTTCCACCTCGAAACAGCGTGGTGCGCTAATGTCCTCCAGGTTGATTCCTCCAAAGACGGGCTCGATCCTAACAACGGTGTCCACGATGACGGATGGATCCTTGGAAGCGATGGCTATGGGGAATGCATCAATGCCCGCAAAATTCTTGAACAGGATGGCTTTTCCCTCCATAACCGGGATAGAGGCCAGGGGTCCTATGTCGCCCAAACCCAAAACGGCAGTCCCGTCCGTCACCACAGCCACGATATTGCCTTTTGATGTATACTCGTAAACGTCATCAGGATTCTTCTGAATCTCGCGACACGGTTCGGCCACGCCTGGAGTGTAAGCCAGGCTCAGATCGAGCTTTGAGCAGCACGGCACCTTGCTGTGCACCGCAATCTTTCCCTTGGCGGCTTTATGAAACGCCAATGCATCACTTTGAAGAGACATTAATTTACCCCATTTACGGTCTGAAGGGGACTTTTAGGAAGAGCAACAGATATAAAGCATGGGCTCACCGAGAATCACTCGGGCCGGGGTGGCAGAGCGGACAAATTCCGGGCGGCACAAAACGCCGACGGGAGTTCATACGCGGCAGGCTCGAGACCTGTTGTCCCTTTCAGGGACACTTGGGTTCAAAATGGCAGGGCGCAAAAGACCTGTCAGGAAAATCCCAACCCCGGCGCTATTTATTACGGAAAGTTTCATATCAGATTAGGTTGCGACGAGAGCTGATTGTAATGGCTAGATTTCCAGAAGCAGAAAACAGAATCTTGAATCTCAAGATATGCATGCGCTGCAACGCACGTAATCCTGTAAAAGCTACCCGCTGCCGCAAGTGCGGCTATCATGGCCTGAGGATGAAGTCCAAAGAGAACAAGACCGCTTAAATGATATCTGAGCAGGGCAGGGTCGAGCTGCACCTGGCGGAGGCAGTAAAGCGTCACGGAGCCGGGCATCTCACCCTGATCGACCCCGATTCCCAGAGCCCGGAAGTAGCCGCATCCATGGCGGAAGCAGCTACCAGAGGTGGTACTGATGCTATCATGGTAGGCGGCTCAGTTGGCGCTACAGGTGTCCTTCTTCATGAGACTGTGGATGAGATCAAGAAGAAAACCAGTCTACCCGTCATTCTTTTTCCCAGCAGCGTAGCAGGGCTCTGCGAAAACGCTGATGCGGTCTTCTTCATGAGCCTGCTCAACTCCCGCTCGACCAGCTATATCGTAGAGAACCAGGCAATGGGTGCTCCCCTGGTCCTGCGTTACGGTCTGGAGCCGATACCCATGGCTTACATCATCATTGAGCCAGGGGGCACAGTAGGCTTTGTAGGGGACGCCCGACTCATTCCCAGAAAGAAGCCGGAGCTGGCAGGGGCTTATGCCCTGGCTGGCAAGTTCATGGGAATGAGAATGGTGTACCTGGAGGCAGGGTCCGGAGCAGACTCGCCGGTACCTGGTTTGATGGTGACACTGGTGAAAAAGCTTCTGGGTGAAGTTCTGCTCATTGTGGGTGGAGGAATACGGAGCGGTGCCGCTGCCGCTGATCTGGTGAAAGCTGGCGCCGATATAATTGTGACCGGCACGGCAGTGGAGCGCAGCTCTGACGTCAGATCTTTCGTCTCTGAAGTGACCAATTCCATTCGCAGGTAGTCTGTGCAATCCAGAATACAGAGCTTTCTTGAAGCGTCCAGCCTGGACGGTTTTCTCTTTGTAGGCGATAGCATTTGCGACGCCGATATGTATTATCTCACTCATTTTCTGGCTGGTGACAGATTCGCGCTTCTTCTAGCACAGAAGAAGACCACTCTCCTTGTCTCGTCAATGGAGAAAGGCCGTGCCAAGTTGGAGTCAAGGGCTGATGAAGTGCTCAGCACCTCCGAATACGAATTTATGGAGAAGCTGAAAGCGTCCCGAAAGCCGGACCAGGCTTATTTTGAGGTGCTTAAGGAAGTCCTGCACGATCACAGCATATCCTCAGTAGGCGTGCCAAATCGTTTCCCAGCCGGAATCTTCCAGCATCTGGCAAAGGATTTTGAGGTCAAGATCATGGAAAGTCCGGCAACTCGCTTCAGAGCTGTCAAGACCGAAAAGGAGATCGCAGCCATAACCTCAACACAAAGGGCTTGCGAGAGAGCGATGAGCAAAGCTGTGGATCTGATTGCAGGCTCTCAGCCCCGCGGAGAAATCCTATTTTATCATGATCAGCCCCTTCTCTCTGAACAGGTGCGCGGCATCATTGAGGTCTCCCTGCTTGAGGAGGCCTGCGAGACCATGGATACCATTGTTGCCGGCGGCCTGGATGCTTCTGATCCTCATGCGCGAGGTGCAGGACCGCTTCTTGCCAATGCTCCAATCGTCATAGACATCTTTCCTCGCTCCAAGGTGAGCCGGTACTATGCGGATATGACCCGCACTGTCCTTAAGGGCGAGGCGTCCCTTGAAGTGATTGAGATCTATGATGCCGTAAGCCGGGCGCAGGATGCTGGCATTAAGGCCATACGTTCAGGCATCTCGGGAAAGGAGGTCCATTCAAGTGTGACGGAGATCTTCCGGGAGCTGGGATTTCCCGAGACGGAGAGCTGTGGTTTCACTCATTCTACAGGACACGGCGTGGGCCTGGATGTACATGAGAAACCCTCGCTCAGCGAGATCGGCGAGACTCTGCAAACGGCTCAGGTGGTGACAGTAGAGCCCGGCCTCTACTATCCTCAAATCGGAGGCGTGCGGTTGGAGGATTTGGTGGTAGTAGCAGAAAACGGGCACGAGAATCTTACCCATTTCGAGAGAAAGCTCGTGCTTTAACCCTCGGTTCAAAAATCAGGCTCTTTAGAAATCTTGCTCTTATGGTGGTAACAATGGACAGGGAAATACTGGAAAATTACAGAAGCGCCGGGAGAATCCTGGCCGAAGTGCTGGAAGAGGCGAGACCAAAAGTTGAGGTAGGAGCATCTCTCCTGGATGTGGCAGAGTTCGTGGAGGGCGCCATACGATCACGGGGAGCAGAGCCCGCCTTTCCCTGCAACATATCCCTGGACAGGAACGCAGCCCACTACACGCCAACGCCTGGCGATAAGAGCGTGTTTGGCGAGAGCATGGTCAAGCTTGATGTGGGAGTGCACGTGGATGGCTACATTGCCGACGCGGCCGTCACCGTTGACTTGAGCGGCCATGAAAAGCTTACAGAGGCCTCCTGTGCCGGCCTGGATGCAGCCCTGGAGCTGGTCGGGCCGGGTGTAAGCACGGCCTCGATCGGCAAAGCCATAGAGGAAGCGATCACCGGCTACGGCTACAAACCAGTATCCAATTTGACAGGCCACGGCCTCTCCCGATATTTAGCCCATGATGAGCCAGCGGTGCCCAATAAGGCTCTGGATAAAGGCACGGTTCTGAAAGAGGGGGATGTCATAGCCATCGAGCCCTTTGCCACCAACGGTTCGGGCAGAATTAGCGAGTCCTCTATCAATGAGATATATGGCTTATCCGCGCCCCGGCCTGTTCGTTTGCCTGCTGCAAGGCTGCTTTTGAAAGAGATTCAGGAGAACTACAAGACACTACCCTTCGCACGACGCTGGCTGAAAGGGGAAAGGGCGGAATACGCGCTCATGCAGCTTCTGCGCAGCGGGGTGGTACACAGATATCCTGTGCTCTGGGAGGTAGAAGGAGCTCTTGTCTCCCAGGCGGAGCACACGGTTGTGGTTCTTGAGAATGGCTGTGAGGTAACAACCAGCCCGCGCAACCCGTGTTAATCGGATCTTTGGTCTTATCTTTTTTTTATCTGCTGCATTACTCAGGCATCAGCCTAATCGCTTTCGCCTGTATCCGCTGATCCGTCATCTTCCTTGTAGCTGTCGTCGCCGAGCATGGCAGCGGATATGGCATCGATTCCGTCCATAAGTTCTGCTGTCATGCAGTAGGGAAGGTCGCCGATCTCGGGAAGGCTCTCTCCGCCGATCACTCTGGCACCGACCTGACTTAGCAGATCAAAGGCCTCATCCAGGTTCTCTTGCTGTTCAGCTGCTATCGCCTTTGCTACGAGCTCTTCCAGGGAGCTTTCGCGATCAAAGCTTCCTGTGATATAGCGTTGGCTGGAGACAAATACCGCGGCAAGGGATGTCTTGAGGGATTCCAGCATCAGATCTGCGTCTTCCCCCATGGATTCATGCTCCTCGAAGACTATCGACCTGATAGCCGCGATCTCGGCTATGGCTTCTTCGGGAGTGATGACCTCTCTTTCGCATCGGGCTATTACCTTCAGACAGGCCAGCACCACATCGTCCATGATGTAGATGAAGACCGCTCCCGAGTTTTTATCATCCGACTCGGTAAGCTTGAAGTTGCTATCCTTGACCTTGTTCATCCAGTTGAGCCACCGCTTCGGGGTGTAGAATTCTTCCTTCATTGTAGAACTCATCCTTTGTTAACAGTTCACCGGTACGTATCCGCCAGGGCCACTCTTTCGATGACCAGATCTTCTATTCTTCCCTCGCCCACAGCCTCCATCTCCTCTGTGGAGATGTTAAAGGTCTCTTTAACAGCCTCATCACTGAAGGAACAGCCGAGTCCATCCAGTTCTATGAGCCTGGATAGGTCCGAGATACTTGGCCAGTTGCACTCGCATTCGAAGCTGGCGAGGATAAGCGCGATGCGCCTGGTGCAATCAGATACACCCATGCATAGAGCCCTTTCAATCTGCCGCTCTCCTGAGGCGTAGCGCATTATCTCCATCCCGGTGTCTTTCGCAATGTTCCTTCTTTGGGAGAAAGCAGCGAAGGCCTTCTCGGTGGCAAAGGAGACATGTCTCTCGCTGACGACTTTATCTGCATCAAGCGCCTGCACCACGCAGCCATGACGGGTTTGTAGATCTTTGATTACTGATATGAGTTCGCTTCTGTCCCGGATGACCGGCTTTCCAAAGAACAGGCGAATTTCAATCATCTCTGCCAGATCAGAGGAAGTTGCTTAAAAGCTTACGGTCTTTCGACCGATAGAATCAATTCACAATTATCTCAATGCTCTCGAATTTTGGTCGTGCCTCAATTTCACTGAAAATCGCAATTGGTGACTCAAACGTTTGAAACCATGAGATTTTGTCCATCACATACGGGTTTCTTATTTGATCTTCAGCTAATAAGATGCACGACCCGAATTTTGAGTCCTTGGTCTTCTTCGCGCAGAAATATTTCTGGAATAGCGAATGATTCCAAAGAATTGCACCCTACCTAAAATCTGAGAAGGGGGGCAGGTTCTCTGCCCAAATAAATATCGACTTTTTTGAGCCGATTAAACCAGGCCCGCACGCTGCAACCTGAGCAGATCTGAGGTATCCAGCTTTTCGCCCTGTCTGAAGTGGGTAAGGATATCTTCTGCCTCGCGCTTGGCAACCTCTTTGGCGCGATCTTCCTTTATGTCCTTATTCTTCTTCTTCAAGCCCACGATGACCTTCTCGAAGTCGCGAACCTCTCGCTGAGTGCGGATGAACTCCTTATGCTGCTCATCAGCGGCCTCCTGGGCCTTCACAAACTCCTTGTGAGCAGCGTCGGCCTCAGCACGAGTCTGATCGGCTTCCTTGAATGTGCCTATCATCTGATCGTGGTATTCCTGGGCCAGCTCCGCGAACTTGGTAACCTCGTCGTGGTGCCTTGAAGCCTCATCTCTCATGGCCTGTGCTTCATCCAGAAGCTTCCTCAGCTCCTCGTTCTTCTCAAGCTGCTCTTTGCGGCTTCGGAACTCAGCATGCAAGGCGGCGATCTTATCAACCAGTTGCTTCTCTTTGTCAGGGCTTAAGACCTCGGTCTGCTGCCGGAACTCCAGGTGATCGATCTCGCGGCGCAGATCTCTTATGGAACGCTCTCCGGTCAAGTTGTACTTCTTCCGGATATCGTCTATCCTTGCATAGAGCTGGTTGGTCTTTTCGTTGAACTCGTCCCTCTGCTTCTTGGATTCAGCAACATTCTTGTTGTTTTCGTCTCGCAGCTTCTTGAGCTCCTGGGCTTTGTCAATCAGCTCTTTGGTGGACTTGTTGAGCTCATTTCTCTTGGCGGCCCATTTGCTCGCTTCAGCGTTCAATTGGCTGCGTCTATCCTTGAAGGCTAGGGACTCCTGCCTGAGTTTGCCTCTCTTATCTTCCAGTTCTGCCAGCATCCCCCGTTTATCCTCCTGTTCCAGCCCGTGGCTGGGATTTGGTCCCACTCCGGAACCAAAAAATCCGGGAACCCTTTACCAGAGTGGCGAAGCGCTTACGCTTCTCTTCGGCACTGTACGTTTTGGGGTTTTTTGTATGCTCAGTTTACAGATCTTATGATCGGTGCTCATCTTTGTGTATAACTATCATTCATTCAAGTTGGATTCTTTTTCGAATCGCTTGGAATTGACGCAATCGATATGATCAAAAGATGACCTTCCCATAAGATCGATAGGAGCGAACATACTGTTACCTATCGATAAACGCTTCACGTATTAATCTTTTGGTTATGCGCTCTTAGGATTAATACTTTCTCACGCAGTGCCTAACTTTTTATAAAGTGTTAAATGCTCATATGCAAGTAAATTTTATTATCACATTAAATTCTATAAAATATACCATTAACTCAAATATAATATATATAGAAATCGGGGTACACCGGACTGAATGGTTATTGCTGCCCGGTCCTATCGGCTAGAAAGAATCTCCCCAATGGTCTCCGCACTTCATTTGATACAAAAAATGGTACCGGCCTCAATGCTGCTTATTTGAACAACATGATTACCTGATGCGGCAAGGCTAAATTCCATTTCATATTTATAAAAAGGCAATCAACAGATTAAAATAGGTGAGTTAACCTAAAGAAACAGGATAATTAAATAGAATAGCGTTATTCGCTTTAGATGGAGGGATTGATCTGAAGAAGGCTATGCTAGCAGTATCGGTAGCAATGATTTTGGTTGCTCTTATCGGATGTTCATCGGCTCAGGCCATATCGTTTCCCGCCGAGTATCCATACGTAAACGGGTATGTAGAGAGTAATATGACATTCAATTTTGAGCAGAGCGTGCAGGGAAATGGATATTTCATGACCTACATGTATGCGAAAGCTGATAATGTTGCTGTGAAGAATTACGCTCACGGCAGCGGATCCATAAACAATGAGGCCATTCTGAACTACTACGATATGGACCAGATGACGCATAACGTCTACACCGATTACAATGACATCAAGGAAAACTGCATCCAGTTCAAGGAAACCAACTCTATGGTATACGCACCCATGAGGATTGCAGTCGGGACTGGCTATTATGCCGCAAACCCGGTGGACTACAGCTCCTTGCTTAAGGAGAAGACCTGGGTAAAGAATTACCGTGCCGGCACTTCCATGCATCATGAGGTTGAGTACGCCCATGCCCTGGATAAGGATTTGAATGTCTTTGCTAAAGAGACCTTCAATATCACCTATGATCCAGAGACAATAGGCTTCAGCACCACACAGATGAATGTCAATGAAGACATGACTGATGGCAAGGCTCATATCGGCGTCCTGCAGGCTGCAGATAACTTTGCTACCATGAACACCATCGGTGATGAGGATAGCATTAATGGCGACGATGTGGCAAATCTGAAGTCAGCCCTGAAGAATCCTGCTATCGAGATCGATGAGGATTACTGGGGAACCTACCATATCGAAAAGAACATGACACTCGAAGTGCCATACCACCTGATTCAGAAGAAAGAAGACTGGCTGCCCTGCTGCTCCGGCGGCTTTGCGGACATGAACTATCAGGATAAGAAGATCTTCAAATCAGCAACAGGCATCTTTGACTGCACCTGCTTCAAGGCACCAACACAAGCAGAGTTCCCGAGAGTCTACAATTAGAGAAGGGATTAGTCTCCCTTTTCATTTCCAATTTTTTGATGTTCAATTCAGATTCCGACTTTCGTCTCCTGAAAGTTATCAAGTTTCTCGGGCAAAGACCTTAAAACCAAAGACCTACTTCTCCATATGCAATTCGCGACCTGGGAGCCCATTTACCTGGCTCTATTGAAGGACTTCGGCTTCTCTTTGTCCGGAGACGAAGACGCGGCAAAGCTGCTGGCGGAGCTCTTGAGCGACTCAGAAGATCAGCTATCTGCAGCAGATGCCAGGGTGCGCGGCAGGAGTGTGGTTGTATTTGGCAATGCTCCAACTCTGGATCGCGAGCTAGATGTGAGCCTGGAAAAGGACGCCGCCTTTGTGGCAGCAGACGGGGCGACGACCATACTCTTGAGACGGGGTATCATACCTGATATAATTGTCACAGACCTGGATGGCTCCTTCCCTGACATCTTGAAGGCCAATCGAGAAGGCTCAATCGTAGTAGTTCATGCCCACGGAGACAACCTCGACGCTCTACACAGGTATGTGCCACAGCTGGAGAGAGTCATAGGCACAGCTCAGTGCCGCCCGCCAGAGGGCCTATACAACTTCGGAGGATTCACGGATGGAGATCGATGCGTATTTCTGGCAAAAGAACTGGGTGCGGCCTCCATAAAACTGGTAGGATTTGACTATGAGGATGAATCCGTCACGCCGCGTAAGAGACAGAAGCTGGCCTGGGCCAAAAGGCTGATCGAGATCGCTTTGGCCGAAAAAAACGGCAAATAGTGCGAGGCTTCGCTCAGGCGATATCATGCATATCATGCATATTAGGAGAGCAGAGCAAGAATGGCAGACAATGCATCATCGGCTACTGTTTCTGGTGATTTGCCTGCATCTATCAATACAAAACGTCCCGGCTCCCAAGTCGCCAAAGTACGGAAGTTTTCATCTACCGACTGCAAGAACTCAAACCTCTCGAACTTCTCATGTCCCGGACGCGACTGCATTCTTTGCAGGGCAAGGCGTGGGTCCAGTACAAAGAGCAGCGTCCTGTCCGGCGGCAGATTCCAGGGTTTATAGAGGCTTCTGATCCATTGCACGGGGTCCGGGAGGACATCTCGAAGGGTTACGCCTTGATACGCGGCGGTAGAATCTGTATATCTATCCGAGAGGACAATAGCACCGCATTCGAGGGATGGAATGATGGTTCTTGCCAGATGATTGGCATGATCTGCCATGAACAAGAATAGCTCTTCCATGCGCTCGGCTGCAGAAGTCTCACCGGCGTCGGCTCGGGAAAGCTCTGTCCTCAAGATCTTACCAGCACTGCTCGTCGTCGGCTCTGCTGTGAGCACCAGTCTTCTCTCTGGCATCATCTCCCCAAGCCGTGAAGCGATATGTTTGGCTGCAGTGCTCTTCCCAGAGCCGTCGATGCCTTCCAGAGTTATGAGCTGGCCCAACACATTTCCTGGAATAGGTTTGAGAAGAGATTAAATTATCGCTGCAAGACTTTGAACTACGTGTGACCCTGGGCTTTGCATGATTGCTCCATTTGAGACAGTAGAGCACGGGAAAACATTGGGATCATCCCCAAATTGAGGAATATAAATCGATGAATTGATTTGCGGACAAAAAGGGTAATTTTGTAGATTGTCGCCCGGTACTAACTCTGAAACTTCATCCGATGGGTATCCGCAGTCAGTCCAGTAACCCTCGCAACGGGCGTCTGTACCGCATTTGGGTTGTCTCATGGTCATAGGTAGACAGATAGTCAGTATCCTACCATAAGGACCTATCAACGCGGCCTGTAGTCCCCTTCTTGCACCAGCACTCACAGCAGAACAAATTTCTAAGCTCGTGCCAGCCCTCTAAAGGGACAAGAACAGAAAGCATCTGCTATTTATAAATGTTTCTGTGACGGATATATAAAATTCACCATAAATTGCCCTGCTGCCCTAGTAAGCTTTAAGTTGAGGTTCTACATTAACAATGCTGAGGTGCTTCGTTTGACCGACAAGATCTATGTAATTGGGCACAAGAGTCCGGATACCGATTCTGTAACATCTGCAATAACCTATGCTAACCTGAAGAATGCCCTGGGAATGAGTGAAGCAACACCTGCAGCCGCAGGAGACATCAATGGCGAGACCAAATTCCTGCTGGACTACTTCAAAGTTCCATACCCTGAGAAGCTCACCGATGCAACGGATAAGAAGGTCATCCTGGTAGATCACAATGAGATGGCTCAGGCCGTGGACAAGCTCGACATGGAGAACATCGTTGAGGTCGTGGACCACCACAAGATCGGCGGCCTCGCCACCGGCAAACCCATATTCTTCCTCAACGAACCGGTGGGCGCGACAGGCGGCATCATCGCGAATCTCTATGAACAGAACAAGATCCCTATCACAAAGGAGATGGCAGGCTTGATGATGTCCGCCATTCTCTCTGATACGGTGCTCTTCAAGTCTCCTACCTGCACTCCTCGCGACAAGGCCGCTGTGGAGAAGCTGGCCAAGATCGCGGGCGTCGACCCCATGAAGTTCGGCATGGAGCTGCTCAAGGCTAAGAGCGATATCTCTGCCAAGTCCGCCAAGGACATCCTTATGGGCGACTTCAAGAAGTTCGACTTTTCCGGAACCAAGTCCGGCGTCGGCCAGATCGAAGTCATGGACCTCAAGGACCTGGAGCCCAAGAGAGCGGCAATCCTCGACGAGATGAACAAGTTAAAGGATGCAGAGAAGCTGGACATGGTAGTGCTAATGCTCACGGATGTTATGAAAGAGGCCAGCGACATTCTCTTCGTGGGAAGTGCCAGCGCTGCTGCGGGCTTCGAGAAGGCCTTCGGAGGGAAGCTTGCCAATAACTCCATCTACAAAGAGAAGGTTCTCTCCAGGAAGAAGCAGGTCGTACCGCCCCTGGAAGGTGCCTTCAAGAAGTAATCCTTCTGAGAATGGCGACAGGTGTCGCCTCATTCACCTTTTTTCTGCTGCATTTGAAAAATCGCAAAATCTGTCCTTAATTCTCCTCAACGGCTGGGATGCACCAGCTCATCTTTCCAGCAGCGCACCAGAGGCTTGCAAAGATGGCGGCGAGCGCAGGGAGGGACCTCATAGAAGCCCTTCTCCAGATCACGGGAATTGACTTTTCGTTCGCGACCGACGGATTTCGTCTTGCAGCGACGGCATCTGTAGCCCTGCCCTCTGCCTGCTGACTCCATGCTCCTCTTGCACTGCGGGCAGATCGGCACAGTTAGCTCCTCCTGTTCGGCAAGGTCGAGTATGTTGATCTTCTCCAGGTTGAGCGAACCATCCCGGAAAGATCCGTAGACCTCCAGCTCATCGCCGGGAATAAGCCGCTTCACAATATCGCGAAAGTTCTTGGTGGGCTCGAAGGCGGCGCATTTCAGGCGAGCTGTCTCATCCTGCAGCACAAAGAAGAGGTGGCCGCCAGCAATAGCAACAGCTGGCGTTGCTACGCGGCCAATCAGCCTGTAGCTCTGACTATCCTTTGTGTCCCCTACCTCACCCGGCAGGATATGGGCATCTGTGCCCTGGTTTGTGAGGTAAAGCACGCTTCGTTCCTTTGGCTCCGATTTGATGGTCTGGAATGCTTTTTCAATCGCACAGGGGTCAGAACCTCTTATCCCGAACAAGACCGGATCCCCGGAATGGGGGGCGAAGACGACTCTACTATTATGATGATCTACCGTATCCCAGGTCAGGGGATAGGTCAGAGCATCCGCTTCCCAGACGGACGCTGGATCGATGATCCTCGGTGTGCCCCAGCGTTTACGCTCCCGGTAGGCGATCAGCTCATAGGTGAAGTCCGGCAGCTCGGCGCCCACCGCAGCCAGTGCTCCAATGAGGCCGCGCCCTTTCTTGAAACCTCTATACCAGATCCCTTCATCATCCAGGAGCCTCCTCGCATCTTCGATCTCCAGAATTTTCGTGACTGCAGAGCGGTAGAACTCTGCCATTTGTGTCGTCACCTCTTCTGCTATCACCAAACCAGGATTGGTATTCTTTCCTTTGAAGTCGGACAGTTCCAGGACCGTCTTCAGGGCTATTTCCTTCACCTCATCCGGTCTGTCACTCTCCAATTGGAAGGCGAGAGCGGCATTGCCGCGGGTCTTGAAGCGAGCGCAGGGGTTGAGCCGGATGAGCCTCGGCAAGCCTATTATCTTCCCATAAGGCTCGAGCCTCTCCATGAGCACCGCGGCCAGATAAGTGGTGCACAGGCCCTTCTCAGAATCGGTATCATCAATTCCAATGAACATGGTCAACCTTAAATAGCCGTCAAACCGACATATATAATGATGGATAAGGAACTTCTCGCCGAGCGCGTGGAGGAGGTTCTAAGGCAGGCCGGTTTTTCTACCTCGGATCGCTGCTATCTCCGTCCCAGGAGCTTCGACCTCGCCGCCAGAAAGGGAAACCAATTTCTGTTTCTGAAGATTCTCTCCAACATCGACGGCTTGAATGAGCAGACAGCTCTGGAAGTGCGCCGTCTGGCCAAGCATCTTTTAGCGAGCCCCATTCTGGTGGGTGAGAAGACACGCGATCAGTACCTGGAAAGAGGCGCGGTCTACTTCCGCTATGGCATACCTACGCTCAGTCTTTTTACTCTGGCAGACTGTCTCCTGGATGAGGCTTTGCCTCTGGTCTACGCGGCGCACGGGGGGCTGTATGTGCGCATCGACGGCACCAGGATGAGACAGCTCCGCCTGGCGCGCGGCATATCTCTGGGGGCGCTGGCTTCCGAATTGGGTGTATCCCGCAGAACCATAAGCAAGTATGAAGTGGAGGATATGGACACATCGGTCGATGTGGCTCTGAAGCTGGAAGAGATATTTGAGCAGGAGCTAATCCAGCCAGTTGACCCCTTCCATCATGAGACTGTGGAGGAGGACAAAGGGCCGGTGACAGACACGGTTTTGAGACTGCTTCTGGAGATCGGATTTGATGTGGTTCCGACAGGGCAGGCGCCATTCAATGCCATAACCAGACTAGATGATCTGGTGGTCCTCACGGGGGTGAGCAAGTTCTCCCAGAGCATGCTCAAAAAGGCCCGGCTCATGAGCAGCCTTTCGACCGTTGCCAGGACCAAGTCAGTAGTAATAGTAGACGGCGAGACGAAGCTGGAGTGCATTGATGAGACCGCCCTCATCGAGAAACGGGAACTTGAGACTATCGACCAGACCCAGGACTTCGAAGATCTGGTCTTAGAGAAGCAGAATAAATGAAGTAATGAGATGAATGAGCCGGGATCTGATCCTTGATTTTTTGGTTCTTGACCATTTGATCCGTATATCATCTCTGCTGGAATGAGATCTAATTCATCTTTTGGCTCTTCGGATATCTTCGCGGTATTCAGTGGCCAGACCAGACTCAGATCGTCATGGTTTCCGTTGATTGACCTCTAAGTGCATGCTCTGTGATCTATGTAAATAATGGCATGGCAGCCGCTCGAAATATGCACTCCGTCAGTGAGCTCCTCTCAAACACGTCCAAGGAAAAAGGACAGAGCTTCATAGATTGTTCCCCGCGGACGCGGGGTTAGGGGGGCCTGCACGGCCTGGAGTGCGCCCAGTTACCCCAGCGCGTTTTACCGCGCGGAATCCCAAAGAAGTGGTGGGATAATCTTTTGCGCATAACTAAAGGATATGCCAATGTTATTGAACTGCAGATGAACCTGTATGATACGGTCAAAAACTACATCAGCGCATTCTTCCGGTGTGCCGCGAGTCGGCCCTGCGGGCCTCCCGCGCTGCGGTGGGGGCGCCGCTCCAGGCCGCGGCCGGCCAAGCGACGACGGTGAGGTTGCCGACTTATTGAGGATACAATTTCTTCAATAGACATATCTCGCCATGGATGGTTCTCAGCTGATTGACTGGCATGGCCATATCTTTCTTCCTGGTTTCCAGTCTTGCATTGGGACTCCTTCTCGATCCTGTTCAAGGATAAAGGGCTAGGGCTTCATAGATTGTTCCCCGCGGACGCGGGGTTAGGGGGGCCAGCACGGCCATAAGTTTGCCCCCGTCACCCCAGCGCGTTTTACCGCGCGGAACCCGGAAAAAGATTCAAGATAATTATTGCGTCAAAACGAAAGACCTGCGAATCTCATTCAACTGCAGGCGGGACTGTGTAGATGCAGGCAAGGACAGTTTCCACTCTTTCTTCTGGGGTGCCGCGAGTCGGCCAAGCGACGACTGCTATATTGCAGACTCATTTGGGATACAACGTCTTTGATAGACTGCTCTAATTGAAAAGATATGCCCAGCATCCTTTTTGCGGCGCTCTGCCTAACGCACTTCAATTAGGCCAGATTCTTTGCAGAAGCATACATTCATCTCATCTCTGGCCAGAGTAACCCTACTCAGGAGGGCATAGTATTCTCACGGAATCTCTAATGGACAGGATCAAGGAATCCGGCAGGGTGTTCATCTTCGGAATTGCCGGAGACAGCGGTTCGGGCAAGACCACTATATCTCGCGGCATAAAGAGAATACTGGGCGAAGAGATGGTGGCCACCTTCTCCATGGACGACTATCACAGCCTGGATAGAAAGCAGCGAAAAGAGCGAAATATCACGCCTTTGCACCCGGCCGCCAACCACCTCGATCTGCTGGCAGATCATCTGGAGGCGTTGCGCCAGGGTGAGAGTATAAACAAGCCGGTCTACGATCACAGCACAGGCGAGATAAGCGGAACGGTTCCTTTTGGTCCGGCGCCGGTGATAATCGTGGAGGGGCTGCATCCGCTTTACACGGAGAGGCTGAGAAGTCTCATTGATTTCAAGATCTTTGTGGATCCCTCTCGATCAGTGAAACGGCTCTGGAAGGTCAGGCGGGATGTGGGCGACCGAGGGTATGACCCTGCACAGGTGATGGCGGAGATCCTGCAGCGCGAGCCGGACTACAAGTTATACGTAGACATTCAGAAGATCTATGCCGATATCGTGATCAAGATCCAGGATTCCCGGTTTCGCTCGCCTTCCCTGCAAACGGGGCAGGAGACCGCGATCGACTGGTACTCGGTGCGGCTGATACTTCCAACCCTCGATCAGCCCGTCTCAGAGGTTGACTTGACCATTGATCTCTCCAAGATACTGCACAGGTCTGAGCACGAGTTCTCCATTGAGTTTCAGCGGGACGACTACTACGGCAAAAATGTAGGCATCATGACTGTGGACGGCGAGATTCATCAGTCCATGATTGCGGATCTGGAAAAGAAGCTGGGAGAGACTTTGGGTGCCAGTGCCATCATAAGCGACAGGAGGCAGGAGTACGTCAACGCCATAGGTCTCGCCCAGCTGATTCTGACCTGGAGCTGCGTGGAGAAGCTGGAGTATCTGCTCCGCGCTCGCGATCAGTAGAGCTCGTAGGCCATTATGCCTGCGTTCAATATTCGTAGCTGAATAATCAAACCAGGGGGTTTACGAAAGAAAACCGCAGAGTCGCAGAGCGCACGGAGGACGAACGAACGGAGACGACGATTTACTGCAAAGAAAAATATGCCATTATGCCATTTCTTTTCAAGTGCGGATAATATCACGTCTCAGCGAACTCTGCGTCTCTGCGGTTAATATTCGCTAGCTAAATAATCAAACTAGACGGCTGCGGAAGAAAACGCAGAGTTGCAAAGCTTATGGAGGACCACAAAAAATGTCGGATTTCCCGTGATCCGCGCACGAATCCACACTAAGGCGAGACCTCTATTATTCTATTGCCCACGATAAAGAGAGGAACCCGGGTTCACCCTCTCTTCTTCATCTCCTTCTCGATCGCCATTCCATCGTCCGTCAGGCTCCAGATGCCGTCGTTCTCCACAACGAGATTCTTCTCTGCCATCTCAGCCAGGATCTTGGCGACCGTAGGGGCCGGGATGTGCTCCACTTTGGCGACCTTATCTGCCGCCATCTTGCCCTTGGAGCCCAAAATCTGGATTACCCTCTCTCGCTGCTTGTTTCCCATTATGAAGCCAATTTTTCCATCCATGTCATCTGTCATAATTTTACCTCATCTGCGTTAGCTTTATAGCTACTCACCTCAATGTTAAAAGTGGCGGGCAGTCCGGGTGGTTCGGCGTCACCTATAACCCGAAATCGTCGACAAGCGGGGGGCGAAGCTGGCGGAAGAATTTGGGCGCTGTGCGTTCAGTCCAGATGCGGACAATGATTCTCCGTCCTGTAGGGATAGCACCGGTCCATGGGTCTTCCTGAGGGAAGGTTTGTGTACCATAATTGCAGGAACCGGTTCAGGCCCGGAAGGGAGCAGACCTACTGCGGGTAACTGTCGCTTATAGGTATAAGGGGAGGAGGACGCATCGGGATTAACTGGCGCGCGAGCTCGAGGGCAACCGCCGGCGGGC
>CAWAJP010000013.1:0-275882 GCA_963782455.1 uncultured Methanosarcinales archaeon | reverse complement strand
CGCAGCGGCCCCAGTTTGCCCGTGGATGCCTTGAACTCGGCCAGCAGCGCTTCCGCAGGCTCCCGGCGCGACGGATCGATGGCCAGCTTCTTTCCGTTCTTCTTGAGCACCGCCAAAAAGCTCTCGTAGTCGTGCTCGTAGTAGCTCTGCAGCTTTGTCTTAGGCGTGAGGTCCTCAACTTTGGCTCCCAGGTAGCTCTCCAACCAGCCCAGGAAGCCCTTGACCTCCGTTTGCTTCTGCTTGTTCATCTCCAACATCCTCTCCGCCAGGAAGGCCAGGAGATCGTGAACCACATCAGATTTTTCCAGCTCGGCGATGAGGTTGCCAGCCTCGTCTTTGGGCAGGCAGGCCTCCACCTGGGCCAGGATTTCCGTGAATTTGCTTTCGGCGTAGAGCTGCTGCAGCTGTGCCCCCGGCGGGCGCGCTCGGGCGAGGGAGGTGGTGAAGGAAATGCTACGAATCAAAAGCCTCTCCAGATATTGGCTTTTAAACCTTAATCTTCCTCCTTTTTCCACATCTCCAAAGACTGCACAAATTGAATTTAATTGAAATTTAGTGAGTCTTGAGTTCAAAATCGATAAGAGATATAAATCATCTGATTCGATAATGAAGCCGGTCATATCTATAAAAAATCCTTCAGAGTCGATATTGAATCTCAATCTCCTTGCCGATATCGGGATAAATTATCTTCCTGATGGAGAAATTAATTTTTTTATTTATTTGTTGCAGGGAATACCATCTATTTGGGTCTTGAAGGATCGCATCCCGAATTATTGCCCTTTTTGATAGATTCTCTTTTATAGATGATAGATATTGGTTAGTTCTCGGATATTTTTCAATATTTATCAACGGTAAATCTGGGACACCGGTGTCATAAGGAAATAAAATATATTTATCAGAATGCTTAATTGAGTATTTTTGTATGTCGTCTCCTATAAGATATGGTTTAAATATCACTTTCTGTGGAGAAATCTTTTGTAATTTCCTTGACTTTATTACTATCAAGAATGAATGCAGAATTTAGTCCCGTCTTAATTCCTACTAATAAAGGCCGTTTGACATAGTCCTTTAAATTAATAGCGATGTTCTCAATACGTTCATTCATTTTTAGCTTTTCATTATTATCAAATGCCCATGTACTCTTTGACAAATGATTGGTAACTATCTCTATTTTCTTAGCATCATTTAGGATTTGACTAAACGAATTTTCATCTGGCAATTCCCTAATTTGAGCAAAAAAACCTTGATTTGGATTGATATTATCTTTTTCCAAGATTATTATAGCAGGGAAGGTCCCTACGCCATTGAATACAGGCAATTCTCCAAAGTCTAATATGGATCTAATTCGGACATTATCCTTCAAGAATAACCGTAATTTGGAGCCATATTTTGCCCTCATCCATTTATTAGATACGATTATTCCATAGAAACCATTATCTTTTGTAAGTTTCAAGCTTTGCCCAATAAAATATACATAAATATCGGCTTTTCCTTCATAAATATAATTAAATTCGCGTTTATAGAACTCAGAATCATTGCTGATTGTTTCTTCGCGAATATAAGGCAGATTCCCATCACCACATCGAATCCCGCTATTTCTCCTGGAACGCCTCCGGAAACTCCAGTTCCCCGTGGAAGGCCGGCTTTTCCCTGCCAGCTCCTGCGCCTTTCCGAACCACTCCCGCTCTCTCAGGCCGGCCCAGTCCGGAAACTTCTCCGGGCTCAGGTGGTTTTGCAGCTCGTCGTAATCATCATCCTTCACTTTGTTGCCAGAGAAGGTAGACAGCCAGACATTAGAAAGCTCGTTCAGCCTGCGGGAGAGCTTCATTCCTTGATCTGGCGGAACTGATCCTCCTTCCATTTGACCATCTGCAAATTATCATCCGGCAGCGCCGCCATGAGGCTGTACCTTTTGAGAAGCCCCTCTGTGTGGCTCTTCAGCCCGTAGCTCCAGAGCGGCGTCTGCTCCTTCTCTCCGCCGGGCGAAGATGGCGAGCTTGTCCAGCCCGCGCCGATGAGGCTGTTTCCGCATCTCAGGTGGTGGTCTAGAAACTAGTGGCTTGTTGGAGGCAACAGTGGTCAGCCACAACGATAATTTGGCCAGCCCGCAGCGGTGGGGTTGAGATCTACGCCGTAGATGCAATTTCCCACAACCTCGCGCCTGGCCCAATGAATATCATTCTCCGCAATGTCTTCCGATTCCAGCTCCTCATGTCTGGCTATCTCTTTGGCATGAATTATCTCCCTGGCAATGTAATCCGTAGCCTCGACCAGGAAATGACCCGACCCCATGGCCGGATCGAGAACCTTTATGGAAAGCAGCTTCTTGAGAAGATCCTTGCGAAGCTCCTCCGACCAAATGGCTTCCTCCATCATCGGATCGATCAGCGGTGCAAGTGTGTTTTTCACCAGATGCTTCACGATATATTCCGGTGTGTAGAAGGATCCCGTGGCCTTTCTCTCCCCTTTATCCGTCACCAAATACAGGCTGCCCGCCTCAACGCTATCTGAGAATTTCTTGCCTGCTTCGCCCGCCGGCAACCAGACCTCCTTGCCCTTTTCTTTAACGGCCACCATTCGCACCTCAGCCAGGTGCAGCTTGTACTCCAGAATGCCTTCATAGATCGATCCCAGGTGTCGAATATCCAGGGACGAATAATCAACGAAAACCATTTTCCCCTCGCCTGGGGACCGCGCCAGGAGGTCAATGGCCTCTGCTAGATATGAGTTTCCTATCTTCTTTTGAGTGAGAAAGGTATTTTTCGTTGGATCGAAGAGCCCGCCATTGTATGCCGGTATGTAGAACTCTTCCTTTGCATAACCAAAGGCTTCACTTCCATCGTTTATAAGACGGAATAGGTCCTTTAATCCTTCCCAGTAA
This sequence comes from uncultured Methanosarcinales archaeon, assembly GCA_963782455.1. Lineage (GTDB taxonomy): Archaea > Halobacteriota > Methanosarcinia > Methanotrichales > Methanotrichaceae > Methanothrix. Next base: position 273,001 of record CAWAJP010000013.1, on the reverse strand, counting down.
GTGGATCTGACCGCGAGCAGCGTCTCGCCCTGATCCATCTTTCCCGAGATTTCCTCCTTCAGCTTGCGTAGACTCATTTCCTGGTAGTGTTTGTTGTCAGTGTTCAGTAGCTTCCTGCTCTCGGCATAGAAGATGAAAAGCATTCGGTAGAGCAGGCGCATGGAGTTATCCTGCACATCTCTTATGTCTTCCTTCGCATCGGATAGGGAGTTCGATTGCTCTGCATAAAAGCCTTCAGCCAGGACCTTCATTGCTTTATAGACATTCTCTTGCAGATCAGTTCCAATCTTCTGGGCGTATGCCGCGCTCTCCTCTCTGACTCGATCCAGGAAAGATGAACCGAGCGGGATTTGGGGAAGGCTTCCAGCCGGAAGAAGAGATAAAAATACTTGAAAAGAGTGATATCGCCGCTCTCCTCGATCCTGTTGATCAGCTCAGGGAGGTTTACCTCATAGTAACAGTCCATCTTGACGCTGGTGTCTTCGTGGTAAAGCCTCCACATCCTCCCATTGGTGAGAATCGCCCACTTCGCTGGGGTCGCTCGCAGGTAGTTGTCTATCTGATAGCTTGGGTTGGCCATGTCTCTCAGAGCTTTCCCCTGGTGGCTCTTGTCCAAGGCTACATTCCACGCTTTTGCATCCCCTACGACAACGGCCTTTTTATAGAAACCGTCTGAGTCTTTCTTGTGGGAATAAGCCTCATCCAGCGTCGTTTTATCTGGAAAGAAGGCATAGTCGGGTTTCAGGGGGTCATGATGCACGCTTTCTTGAACCCCGTAATGATGACCCAGTTTGTCAAACACCGGCCTGATTAAATTGTGCTCCAGATCGGCCTCAACGTACCTTTCGAAATTTTTCCCTTTTCGCTCGAAGATCTCTTTTATTTGCGAGAATGTTTCACGGAGATGAGCATCATCATCCCATTCTGGGACCTTCTGGATCATATTCTCTAAGTAATGATTTGAAAAAGGCCGCTGTTATTGAACGCATTCATTATCTTTGCTGTCTCCGTGGTTGCCGCCAATTGCCTATCCTCCGAGTAAGGATCTTCCACCATATCCAAAAGGTTTGCGGGAAGCAATTGGATTAGGAGGCCCGGACACCATGGTGCGCAGCAGGCCGGCAGCCGGGAGAGAGATCCGGGGGCACAGGGACAGGCAGCAGATACCCGGGTGCCTTGCAGGCAGGGAAAAGATGCCTTTCAGGGGGCGGGAGATTCAGGAGAAGCAGAAACCTGCACACCAAATTTTGGCCGGCGCGGCCAGAGATCGCTATCCTCCGGCTTGATAATTTCAGACATGTCTCTGGAAATGCGTAAAACTGTCTTCAGTCAACCCTTAGGGAAAACACCTGTTATTATATACACCGATTAGCCATACACGGCGATTGAAATGAAGGTCTACATCGATGAGTCCGGCAACTTAGGCGGCTTAGGGTCTAAGGTCTCGGAGGAGGATCCTTACTTCATACTTGCAGCATTAATAACTGGGGAAGATTTTCCCATAAAAAGGTGCATAAGGGATGTTAGGCAGACTCTCAAGAAGAAGCACAAAGTAAAGTCCGAGCTTAAGTTCAATCAATCAAGTGATCCAAGCAAGCGTCGTATCCTGGAGTGCGTGGCAAAGACGAATAGTAATATTGCCTACATATTTTTACGCAAGGATCAGGCGGCATTTCTGTCTCATTACCACGGAATAGAGCCTCAGGTTCTGTACAACGACCTCTATAAGCAGTTATTGTATGGGGTTATCCACAAGCATGAATTCCCCCAGGAAGAAGTAGATATCGTCATAGACAGATTCCTATATGGGGCTGCTCAGGAAAGATTTGATAATTACCTAGCAGACGGCTTGATGAGAAGCATAAACGTTTCCCATCTAGATTCTAAGCAATGTCCCTGTCTTCAGGCTACAGACTTCATCGCCGGGGCCATAGCCCGTAAATATAGAGACAATGACTATTTATACTATAATAAGATTCAGCATAAAATAATTATGGCTCTTGAGTTCTTTGAATCAAAATAAACGAAAATTAGTGAACCCCTCTCTAATTGTCCCACCTGCTAATAAGCAGCATCATCCGTTCGAGAGGGACTTACTCACTTAGTAATACATAAGTGCGTATCAATATTTAAGCGTTGGCCTTAGTGGTCGTAACGCAACAAAGTCTTTATATAAATATGCTAGCATAATTGAAGCAAGGCTTAAGCATATCGATATCCAGAGATATTCATATGAATGTCCTCCTAGGTTATTGCGCAACAACTGCTTAGCTCTTCAGCCTGACCAAAATCAGGAGGACGTGGATACCGGCCATAATAATAAGGGGCTACATATTTACCTTTGCTGCTATGCTGCAGACTTTATGAGACCCTGCAAGGCCCACAGGAGCGGCCGCTGGCCTCACCACATAACCTTTTATGCGGCAGGAGTTTTTGGAGCTGCTTCTTCTTCAGGGGGACCGCGCGGGTGCGCGCGCTACTGCGGCGTGGCTCCCTCAACGTCGGGAATGCTTGGATACGGGGACGTTTCCGGGCGGGAGATTTAGGTGAGGCAGAATCCTGCCGGGCTTGGGTCTGCTGGCATCCTTCTAGGGGGCATGAACTTCTTGCGACTCAGTAATCCTCTAGGGTCGGACCGGCGAGTAAGCCGGCTTTGGCCCCAAGGACCTCATCATTATCGTCTTGGTCCACCCCAGCGGACACCAAGGCTCGCCTTTGCTCGTCATCCGGGCAGATCAAGGCTTCGGCCCTTCGGGCTTCCCGCTGCGGCGGCGCAACCATGATCAGCCCGGCTGCCGATCCTTTCTCCGGCGAGCCTTGGACAAGCCCGCTGGGGCGAAAGGACTCAAAGATAATGCTGAGGAACCAATGGCCTGCCGCAGCCTCTTTTCAGGGACCCTGGCAGATATGCAGCCGCCTTACGCTTCGCTGAGAGGACAACGAGGGGCTCAGGATCTTAAGATAATGCTTCGCATTCACTCCCTCCGGGCCGGGGCCGGCTCTGTGGCTCTTTTGGCCAGATTAATTCTATTACATCTTTTGCAGTCTTTAGTAGAATGTCATAGAAATATTTGGGCGGCCAGGGAAGGCGGGCCAGGCTCCGACGCCTGCCGGGGCTCTGGAGCTCCAAGAAAAAAAAACAATAGACGATAAATAGTAATACGAATATCCTCGCGCGTAGCAATGCTTTTTCGGCCTAAAAGGGTCATTTTCAGCATCTAAAGCCACCTCGCACAGCATCTTAACCTTAAGGTTAAGGTTAAGGTTAAATACTTGAAACTACATAAGAAAGAGTATCGGGAGGCTATAAAATGAACACAACATACGCCGAGGATATATTGGAAAGAGTCAGAGCAAAGCAAAGAGCACAGGCCGAGAAGGCAGCAAGAGAGGAGGCAGAGAGGCATAAGGCACGAATCATCATCAAGCCGAAAAATGAAGATTTCGGAAAATTCAAGCCTCAGACGGTCCGGGAGCTGATAGAAATCATAACCGGCCGACATACTGAGATAGATACTCAAAAGGTAGATCTACCGGAAAGGCTCCAGGCCATGAGCCTTGTGCTCAGCTCTAAAGGAGATTCATATTACAGGGTAACTCCGGATAGCTGCACCTGCAAGGGCTGGCACTATTCACAACAGAGATACGGCGTGGGAAAGTGCCGCCATCATACTCTCGCCTTTCCCGTGGAGGCAAAGCAAAACGCTGAGACATTGAAAATGGTAGAAGGCCCGCGCAGGCTCGCCAGGCCGCCAGAGGAGAGCGATAGCATCAGGCCCAAGCTTCCAGCTTTCAAGCCCTTCGATCTATTGCCATCAGAGCAAAAGGCCAAGGAGGTGGCTTAAGATGACTCCTGAGGAAATAATAACAGGGGCCAGAGAGCTATCTTTGGCAGATTTGGAGCATGTTGTTGCTACTCTGGGCTTTGAATTGCAGGATTTAGAGCTCAGGAGGTGCGACCAATGAAAGATATTTTTTCTGTTGTGACCGGGAGAATCATAGCACAGCTTGAGAAGGGGATAATCCCATGGCGGCGCACCTGGACAAGCAACGGGCCGACAAGCTACCAGACCAATAAAGAGTACCAAGGAATAAATGCCCTGATCCTCCAGGATACCTATGAAAGCCCCTATTGGCTCACATTCCGCCAGGCTCAGAAGATGGGCGGCAGCGTCCGGGCTGGCGAGCACGGAAGCCCTATTGTATTTGTAGACAGAATAGCACAAGAAAAAGAGCTAACAAACGGCACAGTATCAATCTCATACAAAAGATTCTTAAAATATTACACGGTCTTCAATTGGGAACAAACAAAGAACCTGCCGGAAAAGGTGCCAGTAGGGCGGGATAACGTTACGATTCCGCAAGCTGAAGATATATTTAGGCGAAGAAACCCACTAATAAAACATCATGACAGCCAGCCATCATTTAGGCCGGGAGAGGATTGCATCTATATGCCAGGATTGGATCAATTCGAGGATTCCGGCGCTTACTATTCAACGGGCTTTCATGAACTCACACATTGGACCGGAGGCCGCGCCAGGCTGGCCAGGCCCGAAATAGTAAATTATCATCAGGGAAAGGAGTATAGGAGCATGGAAGAACTAACTGCTGAAATTGGGGCGGCCTTCCTCTGCCAGATTTGCGCCATTGATAGCCCTGAAACTCTCCATAGCTCGACCGCCTATATTCAGTCATGGCTAAAGGTATTCAAAGGAGATACAAAAATCGTCATGCAGGCCAGCAAGCAAGCCCGCGCCGCAGTGGAGTTCATCTTAACAGGCCAAAAAGCAGTAAAACAGAAGCAGTAGCAACAGCATAATTAATTTTCTAGGTAGATTGAGATGGATGCAAAAGGAGTAGCAGCAGTCTTGCAAGAGGCTTTCGAGTTACAGGAGAGAATCACCAGGCAGAGAAAGGCCCTGAAGGTAGACGAGGCCCTTCTAAAAAATCTCCTATGGCAACTCGAAAAGGAGAACGTGGGCCGTGTGGGAGACTACGAGAGGAAGCGGAAAGTAGTGAGCCGGGCGGTTATCGTCTCGGAGCGCTTTCGGGCCAGGTGGCCGGAGGTCTTCGCAAGGATCGCCAAAGTGACCCTAAAGGATGCCAGAGAGGCAGATATCCCAGAGGCTGAACTAATGGAGGCCTGCGACAGCACGGAGCAAGTATCTTGGAAGATCATCTTTTATAGGCGGCCTGAAAAATTATAAGTATGTCATTATGGTAATCCTTAGTTTGGAGTTAATCTAAATCCAATTCACTCATTTTCTGGTTGATAATCTTATCTGATTCTTCCAATAACTCCGGATTCCTGCAAGGCCCATTCCATTTAGGAGACGCTTTTATGCTCATGAACGAAAGCACCAAATCGTAATTGATGATATTTCTGTTAGGTCCTCTTATGGAAAGGCAATCTTTATTAGAGTTGGGAACTATTATCCAACGTTCCATTGGTTGCCCATCGCAGGATAATTCTGGTATCTTTAATTTTAGAGATGAACTTTGAATTAAATACCACTCATATTCAGATTCCGTTTCGTCTAAAAATTGCTTTAATTTTGAATGCAATTCAAGGATCTCACGTCCTTGATTACTATCTGAAAAGAATATATTTTCATTACAATTAAATATTTGCAAAGAGTTTAAGGATTCGACATCTGAATCCGCATTTATTATAATTCTTTTATTATGTTCTCCATTGAAATTATAGAAATTGTCATCGTAGAGGACTAGCATCATTCTTGGGTTTAGCGGACAAAATATCTGCAATCCATGTGATGCGAACCCAGTTGCTAAGTAACGCCTTTTGTTATAAAAATATTTATTGTAAATCACTATTGGATTATCACTAAAAATGAAATCTTTTGAAGTGTAATTCATTAGTAGGACTGGATGTAAATCAAATAACAAATTAACACCTAAAAGAGATAGGTACATGGATAGCATGTGTGATGTGGATGATGATCCTGGTCCGATACCTTTTATTGTAAATGTATCTAATTGATCAAATACATTATATGGAACACCCTTTAGCCACAATTCATCTTTATTATATTTATCTCTTAAGTTAGCTTTAATAAATTTATCCATATAATATTCTGAGCGTAATTTTTCTCGCTTAGTTCTTGAACTCTGAAGGCTTACAAAAAGCAATAAATATATATATTCTTTATCATCCAAACAATTTCCTTCTATAATTTTCAGAATAATTTCAAAAAATTTGTTTTCTAGACCGTGAATACCTAATTCATATTCTGGCGTGGATGCATAAAAGTACGACTCGGCACACAATTTTTTATACCCTTTTCTTTTTATTTCGCTAGATCGTGTGTTATACATTTCTATTGACACATGATCTTTAGAGAAGAAACTAAAGTAGAATTCAGGTACATAATGCTGATTTTTATAATTCACCATGCAGTTAATCAAATTTATCATCAGTGTATTAAAACTTGTGGAACGGGCCCATAATTTCAACAGATGTCTGTTTAGACTGTCTCATTGGAATTAGTGTTACGATTCCAATGATATATAGCAATAAAATACATTCAACGCTAATTATTTTATTCGGATACCCTGCTACGCGGGGACGCCGCCGCCGTTCGACTCTATTTCCACTGGAAACCGGCGCGCCAGGATGCCCTGGCCTCATCTACTTGGCTTTTCTTCCGCCCTAGGCCCTTCTGCAGCTCTCTCACCGCCCAGGGCCGCCGCCAGCCACTGTTACCTATTTCGCCCGACGCCTGCGGGCGTCTTCTACGTAGGGGTCTCCGCTGTTGCTCCGACCCCTAATAAAATTTCATGGGTTCGCGCAAAGTTCGCAGGTACGTACTACATAAGGGCTCTCCGCTGCGGCTTCGACCCTTAATAATACTTCTCGGCCAGATTTTGTCTATGACATTAAAGCAAGCTTTAAATATAATGTCATAGAAAAAACGTATATGCACACCACGGAGAGCAGCAAGAAGATTCAGCACCTAAAGACAGAGGCAAAGAAGTTCGAGAAGATGGCCAGGATCGCCCGCCAGGCCGCGCCCATTGTCGCCGGAGCCGAGACTGAGGCCCAGACCCTGGAGAAAGACGCTCAGTATGACCTGGCCCTAGCGCAAGGCCTCAAGGCCCAGGCCCGCCTGGAGGATCTCAGCCTTTGGGTGATGGAAAAAACCTATCCTGGCCGCAAGGGTACAACGACTAATCAGTATTGGATGGCCTCCTGGCGAGAGGGAAAGACCGTACATAACGTGCATTTAGGGAGCTGCAAGAAAGTTAGCGCTGAGCAGGCACGGGCCAAGGCCCATAAGCTAAAGGCCCAGGCCATGGATCTTCCAGTTTCAAATTCCTAATTGTGGGATGTGCGCTATATAGCTCCTGCGAAGCTCTTCTCTATCAATGTGGTCGTAGATATCTATCGCCTCTTTTCGGACATCTCCCCGGAGCTCTTGTATAAACTCCCTCGGCATCCCGGCCCGCCGAAGGTGAGTAGTGAACCAATGGCGGCAGCAGTGCGCTGAAAAGTGATCTTCCATTCTTGGAGATGAAGAATCATGAAGCCCGCATAGCTTACCAACCTTCTCAATGGTGAACTGCAGGGATCCGTAATCAATCTTCTTTCCCCATGTGCTGATCCATAGTGCAGGGCCGGTCGGAGTCCGGGATTCCCGCACTTCCAGCCAGCGCCGCAAGATATAGGATGTCTCGTCGTCAAAAAAGACGGTGCGATTGCTCCTTTTCTTCTTGGGCTTCAAGAGGATGCTTTGCTCTTGCCAGTTGATGTCCTGGACCTCCATGGAGAGGAGCTCTCCTCTGCGAATACCCGTTTTGAACATCAACAGCAGCATGGCCTTATCCCGAATGTCCATGCAGGAATCTATTACACGGACAGCATCCCCGACTGAAATCAACTGATGTGTGTGCTGCTCGCTATCGGTCTTATATTGGCTGAGATACCTCACCCGTACCTCTCGGACGGGATTATCTTTTCTCAGCCCTTCAAACATCATGAACTCGAAGAAACTGGAAAGAGCATTCAAGCGGCTGCGAATTGTTCTTGTCGTTAGGCTTTTTTTTCTGTGCATATCTACATAAGCACGTATGTCCATTTTGTCGGCTTTCGATATGCTATGCCCTAGAAATTTCTCGAAATGCTTCATAGACCAGCGGTAGGAATAGATCGTTTTCGGATCTATGCCCCTGGTGGCGGCATCGGAGGCCCATCGATCTATCAGTGTCTCCTTCATTTCTTCCAGCACCATCCCTTGGGGGTTCTTTTGATGAATCCTGAAGTTTCCAGGATCTGGAGCTGACGAGATATGGCCCGCATGGCCTCCGGATCTGTAGCGCCCAAGAGATCCAGGAGCCGGTGGTCATGGATCGGCCCGGCCCGGATGGCCTGCAACAGATCAGAGTCTATGTCGGCGTTCCAGACTGGCTGCAAGAAGGCTGATCCACGGAGCTTTCGCAGCTCGGCTTCTTGTTGAGCAAGAAGGAGATCCTTTCCTTTCATCTCAGTTTCAAGCCGATGATTCTCTTGACGAAGGTGCTGGAGCTCCGGCCCGGTCGCATGGGGGGCATCGGATCGCCGAAAAAATTCCTCTGCCGCCATGAGATATTTGGAGGGCTGTAGGCCTCTTTTCTTGGCTTCTTCACGAATCTCTTTCAGCCTATTGGATGTGCCTGTATAAACCCAAACGCCCCGGTCTTGGTACTTCTTAGGCGGCATGAAAAATAGATGAAAGCCTTTTAGTATTTTTATATTTCGGTGAATTGTCTACTAAAATCGCCCCCATCCCTGCCTCCGCAGCCTCTGCCTCGTCCCGGAAGGCCTTCAGCAGCTTCTCGCCCTCGTCGCCCTTCAGCTCCTTGGCAGCCGTGTCAGCCAAGAGTTTCCGCGCCTCTTCAGCCAGCTCGTCCCTGGCCTTGATGTAGATGCACATACCGTCTTTCTCCAGCCCCATGGCCTTGCATTCCCGCACCGTAGGCCCCAGCCGCTTCCAGAACTCCTCGTCCATCATCTTCAACATATCTTTGCTGTTTTCCATTGGATAAGTGTAGACTAATTCCATTAGTACATTCTCCTGATTTTATAGATCCTGCAATGCCTTCTTCAGCATCTCTGTGCACTGGTCCATGAGCTCTGCTGCTCCGCGGATGTCCTGGGCCGCTTTCTCGCTCACCTTGGCGACATCTGTCGCACGCTCCCGAAAAGATTTGCTGTGACTCTCGTTGTGCTCAATCCAGTGATCCAGCAGATGTTTTACAGAATCTTTGCTGAGGTTTTTATCCATTTCTTATCGCCTTAGAGATAACAGAAAACGTGCTAGACAAAATAGTTTTTCGTTCACGGATATTAAGATCAAAACATCTGTGTTATTAGTGCTAAAATTAGAATAAAATTTGTAGTAATATGCGTCGATCGGGATTCGAACCCGAGTTTAGGCGTTGGCAACGCCTAGTGATAACCGCTACACTATCGACGCAATGCGATGTGACGCGTTGCACCCCCTCCAATAACCTTCTAGTCTAAAAACATTGCGGGCGCAAATTGCTCCTCTTGGGGCTCTCCGGGCTGCATACCCTTTATCTACCTGGAAGAAGAGTTTCTTTATGGTGAATTCGCTTGCATGATGTCGTCATAGTAGGAGCAGGTCCGGCAGGGCTGACCGCCGCCATGTACTGTGCACGAGGCGGGAAGAAGACGCTGGTTTTGGGCAATATCTACGGCTCTCAGGCGTCCATGGGTGGCCTCTACGAGAATTATCCCGGCTTTCCTGAAGGCATTCAGGGCATTGAGCTCTCGGAGAAGATGCTGGCTCAGGCCAAGAAGTTCGGCGCGGAGAACCAGACGGAGCAGGTGGAAAAGATTGTGAACCTGGGAGACTTCTTCCGCCTTAAGACCGAGAACTGGCAGTACGAAGCGAAAGCCGTCATAATTGCCACAGGTGCCGGCCACCGCCAGATAGGCGTGCCGGGCGAGAAGGAGATGACCGCGCGCGGCGTATCCTATTGCGTGCACTGCGATGGTGCGCTCTTCAGAAACAAGGCCGTGGCTGTGGTGGGCTATGGCAACGGCGCAGCCAGAGCCATCCTGTATCTGGCCAATATCGTAGGCAAAGTCCATCTCCTCTCCTCGCGAGAGAAGCTGGTGGCAGAACCGGTTTACCTGGAACGAATAACAAAGCTCCCCAACTATGCTGCAACCTTCGGAGCTGAGATCACAGAGATTCGGGGGGACCAGTTCGTGACAAGTGTGGAGTTCAATGTCGGCAATACGCCTCGCTCACTGAAAGTGGATGGCGTCTTTGTGGAGATGGGCATGAAGCCCAACACCGAACTGGCAGAGAGCCTGGGCCTGGAGATGACCTCCGGCGGTTATGTAAAGGTCAACCGGCTAAACCAGGAGACGAGCATGCCGGGAGTATTCGCTGCTGGAGACCTGACAGGTGGCAGAATGCAGGTTACAACTGCTGTAGGATCTGGCACCTCAGCTGCCATCAGCGCCCTGCAGTATCTTGGATAGGATGAGACAATAATACAATCGGATAATACAATGGCAAAGCTTGATAGAAGGCTGGATCTGAAAAGACCTGTAACCGTCTGGCGATCGCAAGACCTGGTAGAAGGCAGTGAGGCGTCTGCTCTCACCATGATACTGCGTACGGTGGGCTGCCGGTGGAACCGCTGCACCATGTGCGGCTATGCGAGCGTTGGGGCTCCGGCCTCAGCCGAGGACCTGGTGGCTCAGTTTGAGAACGCCATGCAGAGGAGCGCTCCAGAAGTTACTGTGGTCAAGATCTATACCAGCGGCAGCTTTTTGGACCCTCAGGAGATGCCCGTAGCCGCCCGGAATGAAATCCTGCAGCGCCTTGAGGCCGCAGGCATAAGTAAGCTGGTCATCGAAACCAGGCCGCAGTATGTCACCCGGGAGAGCGTTGAAGAATGTCTCTCTCATCTCCCGACCGAGTTTGCCATGGGTCTAGAGACCTCAAACGACCTCATCCGTGAGCATGTCATCCGCAAAGGCTTCACCTTCCAGGACTTCATTGACGCATCAGAAACGGTTCACCTTCAGGGTGGAAGGATCAAGGCCTACCTGTTGCTGAAGCCGCCTTCGCTCTCCGAATGCCAGGCCATGAGGGACGCCATCTCCTCTGCTCGCTCGGCACAGGAGCATGCTGACGTTCTCTCCCTCAATCTATGTAATGTGCAGCGCAATACTCAGGTGGAGCGAATGTGGGAGCGAGGCGAGTTCCGGCCTCCCTGGCTCTGGTCTGCCCTGGAAGTAATAAAAAGCGTGCCGGGACCGATGGTCTGCGATCCCGTGGGCGCAGGTACCAGGCGTGGTCCGCATAACTGCGGCCTGTGCGACGAGGCCGTGGCCGAAGCCATAAGGGTGCATGATCTTACGCAAGACGTCGGTCCCTTCGCCAAGCTGGACTGCGAGTGCAGGACGACCTGGCAGGAATTGATGGAGCTGGAGGAGACATCCTTCGGCACCCCCCTGGTTTGAGGCCTATTTTGATTCCATCCGATTCTTCAATCATAGGAGGATGAAGTTCTTCATCGTCTTGTGTTGGAAGAGCGCCGTTCCGATCATGTGGGCGAATCGAAAGCATTGACTTGAGTAGCGAACTCAGACAGGTCCATTCCGTTTTGGTAGGGCGGAAGACTATCTTTGCCGCATCCAGCCTTCAAGGCATGCATATCTACATTTTGATATAATGTCAATTTTATTATTATCTTCCCAAATACTCTGTTCCTCCAAATAGCCGTTCGAATATTGCTATTTTGGTAATTTAGGAATTTAACCATGAATTGTTTGGCTCAATTAGTCCTTGCACGAAATCTTTCGCAAATGGAATCGAATTTGAATTCGTCCTTCAAAAATGGGCAAATTTAACTGCTTGTTCTCCCTATCCAGAGATCAAATAAGCTCTTAATTGGAAACCAAAAGCATTTAATATTGGTAAAGCATCCCAATAGCAAACTCTCCGGGAGAGCCTGGCACAGATGCAGGACAACGGAAATGAGGTGGTCGTATGGTTTCGATGCTAAGCGAAGTCGGTTGGAATTGGGGTTTAGAGAAGCGTCTGGCCGTACGACCAAAGCCATGAGCCCACTTGGCGGCTTTTGGTCAGCAAAGACGACGATCATCGATATTGAAGGTTTCATAGATATTGGAGGGAACATTCATGCAATTTGACCCACTAGACATTGGCTTGTTAGTCATTGTGCTAATTGTACTTGTCGGACCATTCATGGTTAAGAAGATCGAACATAACCTTGAGGTTTTTCTGTTTATTATGGGTGTACTAGCAGTAACTGTATCAAGCTTCTACAGCAGACAATCTCTGGAAGCCATAGGCTACACAGAACACCAGATGGAGCTTATAGGCTGGAATATGGAAATAGTGATGGAAGCTCTTGAAGAGCCGATAATAAAGGGAATCGTTCCCATGGTGCTGCTGGCCGGTATAATATTCCATTATGGACGGTCCTATGCCCAGATGGGAATGAATTCCATTATCAAAGTGGTTCCCATCAAGATTGTAATGTTCCTGATAGTTGCTATTTTGGGGTTGTCTTCAAGCTTAATAACGGCCATTATCGCCTCTCTCCTCCTGGTGGAGCTCATGAACTGCATGCCCTTTGACAGGCAGACCAAAATAAATCTGATCATAATCGCCTGTTTCTCTATCGGTTTAGGCGCAGTTCTGACGCCTGTGGGCGAGCCGCTCTCCACCATCGCCATTACCAAGCTGCAGGGAGAGCCCTACAATGCAGGATTCTTCTACCTCTTCAACCAGCTTGCCATATACATCATACCAGGTTGTCTGGCCTTTGGCCTTCTTGCCATGTTCTTCACCGGCAAAGCCAAGCTTATGGAATGCAAAGTCAGTGAAGAGGAGGACGGCGGTCTGAGAGATGTGGTTGTCAGGGCCCTTAAGGTCTACGTCTTCGTCATGGCCCTCCTGCTCCTGGGTTCTGGGATGAAGGTAGTGATAGACAAATACCTGCTTACCATATCCCCCCAGATTCTATACTGGATCAACATGATTTCTGCGGTCCTGGATAATGCTACTCTGACTGCGGCTGAGCTGAGCCCGGCCATGGACCAGGTCCAGATCAACGCAGTTCTCATGGGTCTTCTCGTCTCAGGAGGAATGCTGATTCCAGGAAATATCCCCAACATCATCTCGGCGGGCAAGCTGGGAATTACCAGTGGCGAGTGGGCAAAACTTGGTGTGCCCTTGGGTTTAATTACAATGGCAATCTATTTCGTGTGGATCTTTTACATACCCTTCCACATCAAGTTCAACTTTTAAAGGCGATGATCATCCCATCGCCCATACTTTTTCTTCAGCGTTTGAACGAGACCCCGGGCGCATGCGATTCAATCGATTTCAAAAAACAACAAAAATGGATTTTCCAGTGCATATCAAAATCGTTAATCAAAATAGATTTACGGCTACTTTCTTACTTGCCTTTCACTTTTCTGAGCCCAGGCGTTGTGATGTACCACCGTCCCTTCTTACCCTTCAAAAACTCCAGTGCTGCGTGATAGTCTGAGAAGTAGTGAGCTTCTTCGCTCTCCAGGTTCATCACTGATATCTTCTCCTCCAAAACCAGCCCCTTCTTTTCCAGAAGTGCCTCAATCTCCAGGCGAAGCTTGCTCTTCTTGACAAGTGGCATCTCTTCATCCAAGCCTATCCCTATCCCTCAGAGCTTGGCTGGCCTGGCCTTATCCAGCGCCCATTTTATGTATTCTGCAGCAGGGAACTCATGGACCGAAGTTGCCACAATTAGGCCCTCTCCATACTTTGCCATGACCAGAATAGCTCTGCCCTTAGCATCCTTCAAGACGGTCTCGAAGCCCTCACCCGGAAGGAGGTAACCATCGCACTCCGGTGTCGAGGTGCAGAGCAGGCAGGAGCACTCCTGCTCAGAGGGTGTGACTTTCTGTTGGGTCAGCTCGCAAACATACTTAAGCGGTAAAGGCAGCCACTCGTAATCATGCTCGGGCACCAGGGGCCCAAAGACGGTAAGGACGCCACCTCGCTTTATAAAATCTGATATATTCGATTTCATTCTCTGAAGTGCTGGCAGGGTCTTGGAATACCGGGGATTGGCGAAGCCCGTAGGAACCATAACCATCCGGTACTGAGGTAGAAAAGGGCTGCCCAGAACTCCGGGCTGGAGGAACTGGAAACTCACACCCAGATCCTGGAATAGCTTCTCGAACAGGAAGGTTCGCTCGCCGATAAGTGCGATATCTGACATATATTATTACCTTCTGTAAGGACAAAGGGAAAACCTTTATGGTTCATCGATTGAAAAAACAGAAGTGTATGTCCCAGGCTCATGAGAACGCAGGATCAGGGGGGCCACAAAAGGGAGGAAAAAGTTGAAGATCACCTTGCCTGATGGCGGCAGAAAAGAGATACTATCAGAGGATATGACTATCGAGAATATCCTGAAGCGCCTTGGAATAAACCCTGTTGAGGTGATCGTCGCCAAGAACGGCAGGATTGTCTCTGAAGAGGAGACTGCAGATTCTGGGGACGAGTTGAAGATCGTAAGGGTTGTGCATGGCGGCTAGAGGAGCATGCAAACGATGTGCCTGCAAGAGATATCGTATATCGAAGGCTATATAATTTAAGGGATAATTTTGAGAGCAGTCGCTGATTACCATGCTACATGATGCCGAAAAAGAAAGATACTCCCGCCAGATTCGACTTTTCGGAGAGGCTGGCCAGGAGAAGCTGAAGAGAACAAGTGTCTTCATAGCCGGAGCCGGGGGTCTCGGCTCTATTATCTCCATATACATGGCGGCAGCCGGTTTCGGCAAGATTCGCATCGTAGACTGTGACTCGGTTGATATGAGCAATCTGAACCGGCAAATTCTGCACGCGAGCCAGGACGTGGGCCGCGACAAAGCGTTGTCTGCATATGAGACCATAACCCGCATAAACCCTGAGGTCGAGGTTGAAGCTCTCGTGGAAACCATCTCCGAGGATAACATCGACAGCCTTTTGGAGGGCTCTGACTTGATCATGGACGCTATGGACAACTTCCCCACACGATACCTCCTCAACCGCGCAGCCTTTGATAGAAAGATCCCTCTCTTCCACGGCGCCATCAGCGGCTACCAGGGCCAGGCGACGACCATAATCCCAGGAAAAACGGCTTGCCTGCGCTGCATATTCCCCCGTTCTCCTCCGGCTGCCGTCTTTCCTGCTCTGGGCTCCACCTGCGGAGTAATAGGCTCCATTCAGGTGACTGAAGCCGTGAAATACGTGCAAGGCTCGGGAGAGCTATTGGCGAACCGCCTCTTGCTCTGGGATGGATTCACTGCCTGTATGGATGAAGTGGCCTGCGAGCGAAACTTGAGCTGCATGGATTGCAGATGACACATATAAACGATCACAATCGCGAGTCTATCGTGAGTTTTAATAGTAACAATTGTCTTAATCTATGGCTGTAAATCACAATCAAAGACCGTAACAAATTATCAAGAATTCAACCATAAATACAATCAAAATCGGAGCATTTAAACCTGAATCATGACCCAAGAGATGAGTATATGACCGAAGGCAAAAAGGCGCTGTTGGTGATGGGCTGCCCGGAAGTCCCGGTACAGATGAGCATGGTGATCTATCTCGCCCACAAGCTAAGCCTTGCAGGCTGGGATGTAACTGTGGCAGGGACGGATGCCGCGATAAAGCTGCTCAAGGCAGCCGATCCGGAGAGCTACTATGTGCAAAAGATGGTTGATATAGACAAGCTCATAGGCGAGATCGTGGAGAAGAAAACCGACTTCGACATCTGTTTCGCCTTCATGCACAGCGATGCAGGCATGACCTATGGGGCCACATTCAGCGCCATTTCCAGAGCCAAAGCGTACGCTGTGGTCTTCGGCAAGAACGCCGAGGCACTCGGGGAGAGCATCGACTATCCGGCAACGAAGATCGTGGCCAAGGCAACCCATAACCCAAACCCTCTGAAAAACAAGATCGACAAGGTGGTCCTATGAGCTGTATTGAGCAGATGAAGTACAAGCTGTATCTGGAGCGTACCTCCTTCAAGGACGCCCGCGACTATATCGAAAAGAACTCGGAAGAAGTCTACTACGTCGATCCGGGCTACAAGATCTTCAAGGATTACTATATCATAGGAGTGCCACCGGTGGCTATGGGCGTCAGGGGATCAGAGATGCTCTTCACCTATGTCAAACCCTGTCACGGCACCTTCGTCATGGGCGTCGATTCTGAGGAGGAGATCGCCAGGCTAAGGAAAAATGAGGGGCAAAAGATAAAGAAATCCCTGCAGAAGGGAAGCCTCAAGGAAAAAGCCGAATCAGGCGCGAAACCCATTAGCTTCAGTGAGGTGTATAAGAAATAGGAAATCTCTATTTCTTGCGATTTCAATAGGCTTGGGGGCACTAATCAAAATCAGGGATAATCGGGCTATGTTGGTAAAGGTCAGAGCGTTTGCCGGATTCAGGGAAATTTTAGGAAAAGAGCGAGAACTGGATGCCGAAGAGGGATCTACGATTGCAGATCTATTGAATGAGCTCTCCAGCTGCAATCCCGGGTTCAAGGAGTCGGCCTTTGACGGTTCCGGCAGGCTGCATGATTACGTTCTGCTTATGGTCAATAAAAAAAAGATAGATCCCCGGCAAGACCTTTCAATGGAGATGCACGAAGGCGATGAGCTGGCCATATTTCCTCCTGTGGCAGGAGGCTGAAGGTCGATGATCGAGATCACTGAAAAGGATTTCTGCCTCGATGAGATGATTAGCAGGGTCAAGAGAACCGATGCAGGCGCAGTTGTGACATTCCTGGGGACCGTCAGGGACGACGGAATTGACATGATGGAGCTGGAGTCGTTTAGCGAGGCAGCACTGCAGGAGCTGGAGGCCATCCGCTACGAAGCCATAGACCGCTTCGGCCTGAAAGCTGTGGAGATCGTCCACCGCGTCGGTCTCCTGTCAGTGGGCGACAATATTGTGGCCATTGTCTGTTCGGCAGCACACCGGGATGAAGCCTTCCAGGGTTGCAGATACATCATTGAGGAGCTGAAAAAAAGAGCGCCCATCTGGAAGAAGGAGATCGGAAAAAATGGAATGCGTTGGGTCGGACGCGAATAGCTTCAGAGTGGTATTGTGCACCACCGCGCCTGGCGACGCAGATGAGGTCGCCAGAGCCCTGGTGGAGCAGCGGCTGGCGGCATGTGTGAGCATCGCGCCTGTCAGATCCTGCTATTTATGGGAGGGTTTGCTCAATCTGGAAGGCGAGGAACTCCTGATCATCAAGACGGAGCAGAGGAAGGTCGAGAAGGTCATATCGAGAATCAGAGAGATACATAGCTACAAAGTCCCGGAGATCATTGTGCTTCCTATAGTTGGAGGTCATCAGGCCTATCTTGACTGGATTGCTCAATCGTTAGGATAGTTCTATATTTTTGCAGAGCATGTAGTGCTGTATGGGCCGAGAACTGAATGAGCACGACTTGCAGATTTTAAAGACGCTGGTTCCTGAGCTGGAGGAGCTGCTAAACCAGGGGATCGATATAGAATACATGAACATTCTGCCGCCCGTTGCCAATCACCACTCTCGTGACTTGCCGGATTTCGAGCAGCGCCTGAAAAAACTGTCTGCAGAGGATATGCGCTATCTGGCGGACATGATTCTGGAAGGAAAGGAAGGCCTCTGCTGTCTCCAGCCCGATTTCGCAGAGGTCTTCTTTACCGTCGCAGGACAGAGGCTTTCCAGTGATGTTGCGGACCGTCTTCGTCTGGCCTACGAGACGGGTGGAGAATGCGGCGGATGAATCAGAATACCCTGCAATTTTCGCGAAGGTGAAAGATTGACTATAATCCGGCAATCAGGCCATGCTGGCATTAATGTCGAGGACATTGGCGGGGACGGCGTTCCTGTGGTGTTCGTTCATTCCCTGGCAGGAAATGCCAAGCATTGGCTGATGCAGCTCGAACATCTATATCAAGATCGGCGAGCGTTAGCTATTGATCTACGCGGGCACGGCCATTCCGAGCCTCCTTTGGATGGAGACTATTCTATCGAGTCCATGGCCGGGGATATCGATGTTGTGGCAAACTCTCTAGGTTTGCAGAGATTTGTCCTGGTGGGCCACAGCATGGGGGGATCGGTCTCGATCGCCTATGCAGGACTGCATCCGGAAAAGGTCTCAGGACTTCTCTTGGCCGACCCCTCAGGAGACGCGCGAAAGGTGCCCCAAGAGCAGATGATCCCGTTCCTGGCAGCATTGCAGTCCGCATCCTATGCCCGGGTTATTGAAGATTACTGGCAAGGGTTGCTGGCCGGATCAAAGCCACAAGTCCGGGAAAGGGTCTTGCAGGATCTGCATAACACCCGGCAAGAGACGGTCGTCGGCGCTTTTCAGTCATCTCTGGAGTTCGATCCCATAACCATGCTGCAGCGCTTCAAGGGGCCAAGACTTTCCGTTGTAACGCACCTGAATGATACTCCACTCAGTCTGCATAATCTTCTGCCGGATTTGCCGTACCTAAAAGTCTCAGGGACAGGGCACTGGCTGCAATTGGACCGGCCCGATGAGTTCAATCGAATAATGGACAAGTTCCTGCAGTCAGTCAGTCAGGCTCGAATCCAAAGGGGGTCGGCTGAATGACCACAATCGGCTTCATTGGCACCGGCCACATGGGAAGCCTCCTGGTGCGTAAGCTCGTGGAGACTGGAGCTGTGAAGGCAGGGGAGATCTATGTTAGCAACCGGGCCCCGGAAAAGGCCGGGCAATTGGCGAGAGAGACCGGAGTATTAGCCGGAGACAACAGGGAAGTAGCCCGGAGCTCTGATGTCATCTTCCTGTGTGTGCGTCCGCTGGACATCAAAGGCGTTTTGAGCGAACTGGATGAACTCATAACTGCGGAAAAGCTGATTGTCTCTGTCGCCGTGGACTTTTCTTTGCATCATCTGCAAGAGCTCTGCCGGGCAAGAGTTGCGCGCGCCATCCCCAGCATTGCCTGCGAAAACCGGTTGGGAGTCACTCTCATCGCTCTGGGAGACCGTGCTACTCCGATCGATCGATCCCTGCTTCTCACATTATTTGGAGCTATAGGCGATCCGATTGTTGTCGCGGAGGACCATTTCGAAGTGCTGGCTGATCTCACCAGCAGCGGGCCGGGCTACATCTCAGCCCTCATGAGGGAGTTCGCACTGGCGGCTTCCTGGAGAGGCATCCCCAAAGATTTGGCGGAAGAGCTGATAAAGAAGACCGTAGCCGGCACAGCCCGTCTGCTGGAGGATGAGAGTTTTGACGAGCTCATTTCCTGTGTAGCCACAAAGGGCGGAATAACCGAAGAGGGACTGAGGGCCATCCATGCTGAGGCGCCCAATATGTTCTGCCTGCTCTTCCAGGCCACCCGGGCCAAGCATGAGCTGATAAAGAAACTGATAAAAGATCAGGAAAAATGATTATCTTTTTGCGCTTCAACCCAGAGGCTGCCAGAATGTATCATTGGTTCGCGCAGCAACTCTTTCCTGCTCGCGGATAGGGCGGCATTCGGTCTTGACCGGTGAAGAAGGCATTATGAGTCGTGAAGTCTAATGGTACTGATATTAATTCCACTTTTCTCAGATATGTCAAATTACGACCAAACTCCTTTCTGCGGCTAACAGGAAGGTTTAAATACTATATATCACTAACTACAAGTTAGTAATATTAAGTATCATGTGCCCCGGATAAGGTGAATCGAGGCCTGCGGATGGCAGTCTATTGGACAAGGCTTGCTGAGGAGATGCTTCCTGTTCAAAGATTAAAATTTAGGTATCTGGGTTTGAAAAGTGGCAAAGATTAAAAAATTATTTAAGCTTACGAAGACCAAATATATTGGAGAATTTTGATGGCAGGAGATATCACACTTAAGGTTATTGAAGCGCGCCCTACGGATGTAGGACGAGGTATCGCCAGGGTCGATCCGGCAGTATTCAGCGAGATGGGCTGGCAGGCCGGCGATGTAGTCAGCATCCAGGGAAAGAAGAAGACATCTGCCTTGCTCTGGCCCGGCTACCCCGATGACACAGGCACAGGGATCGTCCGTCTGGACGGAAACACGCGCAGGAACGCCGGAGTGAGCATAGACGATAGGGTGCCTTTAAAAATTGCCCAGGCCACGATGGCGGAATCGGTTGTCTTTGCGCCCACGGTACCTCTGCGCATCACCGGTGGTGAGGAGTACCTGAAGCGATACATGGAAGGGCGGGTCATCAACAGGGGGGACATCATTGAGATATCGGTTATGGGCCGCAAGATTGAGCTCATGGCTACCCGTGTCGCGCCTTCCAAAGAAGCAGCCGTGATTGGCGAGCGGACCAAGATCGAGATCTCGGATAAACCGGCCAAAGAAGAGAAAGTGGGACCCCGGGTCACCTACGAGGACATTGGAGGCCTCTCTGCAGAGATCAAGAAAGTCAGAGAGATGATAGAGCTACCCATGAAGCACCCCGAGCTCTTCGAGCGTCTGGGTGTAGAGGCCCCCAAAGGCGTTCTGCTCTACGGCCCCCCCGGCACGGGCAAGACATTGCTCGCTAAAGCTCTGGCATCCGAGACCAACGCTCACTTCGAGACCTTGAGCGGCCCGGAGATCATGTCCAAGTACTACGGCGAGTCTGAAGAGAAGCTGCGTCAGCTCTTCAAGACCGCTGAGGAGAACGCTCCCTCCATCATCCTCATTGATGAGATCGACTCCATCGCACCCAAGAGAGAAGAGGTGACGGGTGAGGTAGAGCGGCGTGTAGTGGCTCAGATGCTGGCCCTCATGGATGGCATGGAGACGCGCGGAAAAGTTGTAGTCATAGCCGCTACCAACCGGCCCGACTCCATTGATCCTGCGCTCCGCAGGCCGGGCAGATTCGACAGGGAGATAGAGATTGGCGTGCCCAACAGGCAATCCCGTCTGGAGGTGCTGCAGATACACACCAGAGGCATGCCCCTTTCCAAGGACGTGAACCAGGAGAAACTGGCAGATGTAACGCACGGATTCGTCGGCGCTGATCTGGCCGCGCTCGCCCGCGAAGCTGCCATACGCGCTATCCGCCGCGTGCTGCCTGAAATAGATCTGGAGGTTGAATCCATACCCGTCGAGACCCTCAACAAGATCGAGGTTAACAACGACGACTTCCTGGCGGCTCTGCGTGAAATGGACCCCTCTGCCATGCGTGAGGTCATGGTGGAATCGCCCAATGTGCACTGGGACGATATCGGAGGACTCGCGGATGTCAAGCAGAAGTTGATAGAGTCTGTGGAGTGGCCTCTGACCTACGCCAAGCTCTTCGAGCATATGGATGCCAAGGCTCCTCGCGGCATTCTGCTCTACGGACCGCCCGGCACAGGCAAGACCATGCTTGCCAAAGCCGTAGCTACGGAGAGCCAGGCCAATTTCATCAGCATCAAGGGGCCGGAGTTCCTGAGCAAGTGGGTAGGCGAATCCGAGAAGGCAGTGCGTGAGACCTTCCGCAAGGCAAGACAGGCGGCGCCGTCTGTGGTCTTCCTGGATGAGATCGACTCGATCGCTCCCTCCAGAGGCGGGGCAAGCAGCGACTCGCACGTCACTGAGCGCGTAATATCGCAGATCCTGACGGAGCTGGACGGCCTGGAATCCCTGAACAGCGTGATGGTGATTGCAGCCACCAACAGGCCGGATATTATCGACCCTGCGCTTCTGCGTCCCGGTAGATTCGACAGGCTCATCGAGATCGATCTGCCTGATGAGGTCGCCCGTAAGGAGATCCTGAAGATCCATATGGCCAAGAAACCTCTGGCGGAAGACATCAATGTGGAAGATCTGGCCAAGTCGACTGTAAAATATTCCGGTGCAGACCTGGGTGCAGTCGTAAATGAAGCTGTGATGCTGGCCATACGCGAATATGTTCAGAGTGGAGCCTGCAAGAACGATTCTACGTTCTGCGACTACAAGGTAGAGAAGAAGCACTTCGACGAAGCTCTGAAAATAGTCCAGCCTACCGGAGTGGAGATGGACCTCTACAGGAAATTCCAGGCTAAGGCTAAGTAGTGAGATGGGATTTGGCCGGTGTTTCCGGCCTCCCAACTTTTTTCTTTTAGGATATAATAAAGTATTTTAAAAATTTGCTCCGCTGATTGGTCCGTGTCCTTCACGCCGAAAGAGCTGGAGGAGTTCGACAGCCTAGTGTTTTGAAGGGCACCATATCTTGCATTTCTCTTCGAATCCAGCAGAGATTGTTCTCTTTTTATCTAACTTCTGATTAGTCTATTTACTGTGATTATGAATACACACTTGTTGATTCAAGAACTTTTATCGGGCTTGAGAAAGGCGTTTCCTGTGTTTTCCCGGCGATTTTTAATTGACCATCCCAGGTTCGCCGTCCCTGCGAATGCGGGCTCCGGGCATGCGGGCGCGCGCGAGAGCATGCGTGCGGGACGCGTGGGCGGGCGAGGCCCGGGAGGACCTTTTCTGCACTGTGGCGGTGGCAAAATCTTTGGGCTGGCTGCAAGAGGATCGGGCCGGTGGATATCAAGGTGGAGCTGGGCGAGATGTGGGTGGATGGGAAGAAGCTAGAGAGAGGCCCGAAGCCGCGCCGCAAATGGTGAATAATGTTAAATCCCTTCAAGGCATATAGGATCTTGACATGTTTGCTGAATATATTACGGCGGCACTATCCGAAGCCAATTATAAGATCCTGGATAACGGCGAGTATGTTGCTACCGTCCCTGGTCTGCAAGGTGTTTGGGCTACAGGCAAGACTATCGAAGGAGCACGTTCCGAGCTTGTCGAGGTTATTGAAGGTTGGATAGCCTTACGCTTGAGATTAGGGTTGCCAATTCCATCTTAACCGCCGTCGCTCGGCCGGCCGCGGCCCGTGAATGGCATCCCCAACTATAGCGCGGGAGGCCCGCAGGCCGACTCGCGGCACACCAGAAGAATGCGCTGATGCTGTCCTTGCTTGCATCTACATAGTTCAGTCTGTAGTTGAATGCCATTAGCATATCTTTTATCTATACGCAAAAATTCATTCCACCACTTCTTTCTGGTCCCGCGCGGTAAAACGCGCTGGGGTGACGGGGGCCCACTCAAGGCCGTGGCGGCCCCCCTAACCCCGCGTCCGCGGGGAACAATTTATGAAGCTCTGCCTTTTATCTTTGAACGTGTTTGAGAAGTCTCCCAGACATGCAAAACAATACTAAAAGCAATACTCGGAACCAAAACTGTAATAGTCGCAAGGCTCATCCCGATGAAAAGGGAACTGATACGATGTGCGATGAGCGCTCATTGACGATCTGGACCAAGCCGGATCACAAAGCCTCTCCCGATGAAAAGGTAAATGAAGCACCTTTTTGAACTATCCGGAATTTCCGGTCAGTTGCGTCACAAAGCCCATCCCGATGAAAAGGGAACTGAGAGCTGAAACCAACTTATCGGAATTTCCGATTAGTTCAATCAAAAAAAAGACATCACCCAGGAGGGTTTCCAGACTGTGATCCAATCCACTTGCTCGAAATCCGAGTCGTTAGTGGCAATATCTCGAATTCCGTTAGCGTTCATGATATAAGATTCAATGAGTCATTAGTCAGCAAGCAATAAGTTTCTCTCATTACTCATCTATCCTACCAGGACAGAGAACTCATCACCATCTGCAATCGCTCTTGCAATCTCCGGGTCAAGCTTGATGATGCCTCTGGTTCTGAGAACCGCGTCTCTTATCTCGATCTCGACCTCTTCCCCCTGCCGGAGGTTCAGCTTTTCCATAGGCCTGAGAACTCCATTCTCATAAACCGCTTTGGTTATCACAGAGAAGAACAGGATTTCGTTCGATTTAAATCTGTCTCACAATAATCCGATACCGAACTTGCCTATCTGCCGGCGGGCATTTGGCGATGTTCGTTTCAGCGTCCGGACATGGATGCCGCTTGTCTGGGAGCGGGGCCGAGCGCGGGCGCACGCATGCGGGCGGCGGACGCGTGGGCGGGCGAGGTGAGGTGCTTTCTGCACTGTGATGGGGGGCATCATGTTGGCTGGGCTTCGAGAGGACCCCATGGGATGGCGCGGAGTAGCTGATGGTGGTGACTGTGGATTCAGCTAGGAGGATAAATGCTCAAAAAACACCCCGTTCACTTTATAGGTCCTGCAGCTGGTATCAGGGAAAACGAGGACAGGCATAGTCCTATGCTCACCCTTATATTATCATATGACCTGATCTATCATAGCAATCTCTTCGTCAGTTAGGTCATAGAACTTGTAGACGATTTTGTCGATAAGACCATCGGTTTCCTTGATTCGCTGGAGAATTGGCTGTAGCCTGGACATTGATTCCTCGTACTCTTTGGCCAAATCGTCTAAAAACTTGCGCCTGGTTGGATCAACGCTCGATTTAGATCCCATTTTTTCTTCCTGGAGTCCAAATCTTTTAAGAGTCGTTGCCGTAATTGTCCTTCCAGTCTATTCGTCCATTAGTCAGATCTCGCCTTTGAACCGATTAACGTTCCAGCCAGCCGTTGAAGGAAGTCCTTTATTTCTGCTTCCTTTTCTTTGTTCATCTCTAATAGTTGCTCGGCTAGGTAAGCTAGGTAGTCATGGACCACGTCTGATTTCTCTTGCTCGGTAGCAAGGTTGCCCTCGGCGCTTTTGGGTATATACGATTCGATGCAGAATAGTATCTCTTGAAAGTTCTTGGCAGCATATAGGTCCTTCAGTTTGGAAACTAGGTGAGCGCGCTCGGTCTCTGGAGTTGTAAAAGAGATGCAGCGAATCGGCTGAGCGAATAGTTTATCTCCAGAATGATCCCCTCGAGATAACCATCACGCTTGACTTTGCAAAAAGTTGAATGATATAAGTTTAGTAATTTTGAATTTAGAATAGCTGACAAAAATGCTCCGCTGTATTCATTGTCTGTTACAAACAACATATAAATATCTGTCATCCCAACAACGACTTCCTGGCTAAAGTAGAAGCGGTTCTTAGTAGAGTATAACGGAACCAGAATGCGTTTTCCATTTAATATCAACTGTCGTTTTCTCGGCCTTTGAAGACGCCACCAAGGATATAATCCCTGATTGCATTCCGCTCGATTTGAGATCTTCATTCTCAGATCGAGATAGGTACTGATCTATTGAGGGGTACTCTTCACTATCGGAACTGCCATCTAAATAGATAACAAACTGCTCCGCGTTTAAACAATACCTTTGAACATTTTGAGCTTCTGCAACAGCAATCAAAGCGTCCCTTTCTAATCCTGAATTCGAGCGCAACTGATGGTGAGACAGTGAAAGCTCTATTGTTTCCCGTTTTAATACCTTCTGTGTTTTTTGTAATTTTGCCGAGGCCTATTGTCCTTCCAGTCATTTTTTTCCAAATGGGGGCGTGTCCAATTGAGCGTAGATACCACGGATTGCCTTCGAACATCTCTGTGTCAACCAAAATTCGTTGATATTTTTGGTCTAAAACTTCTTGTTCAAAAAACTCGACTGCCGTGGAAAAGCGACCTCCATCGGCCAAGTATATTTCTGTAGATTGAACTTTAACGGATGCTTTTCTTAAAATGCAGATTATTGCCAAGTCATTGACTTCTGGCCAAACCTGAAGGTTCACGAAATCTATGATTAGAGATGGTTTAACAGAGGTTGATAGGAAAGTTCTTAAACCACCTGAAAGGGATGCTTCCATCCAATAGCGTGTTATTATGTAGCTTATATACCCATTTAGATTAGCAAGTTGTAGACCCTTAGCCCAGAAGAAATGCGATATGTCATTAGAACCGCTCAATATGTCTGAGGAATATTCTACTCAATGGGTTCTGCAACTCATTTCCTTGAAGGAGGACATAAGGTGTATTCCCAACCACCGCGTCCCATCCTGGATTTTCCTTCACTACTCCCTTTTCGAAGAATATTTCCGAGAACTCGAACTCCCAATGGAAGAAACTCCGCTCAGAAACCATCTTCTGTGCACAATCGAACCACTGTCCTCGGTCTTTCGGCGCCATTTTATCTCATAGCCGTCTACCGCCCAGATAAATCGTGGTAGACCATATCGCCACTCTTCATTCCAGACAACGTCTCTTTTGGTTCCACCTCATTTCCAAAATAGGCTTCTATATGCACTTGGCTATGGCCTTAGCTTTTGTGTTCTCCTACAAGGCTTTGAACTCCTCGAAGAGCTTTTCTTTTCTCTTAATCTCCAATAGAGAATCATCTCCGATCTCCTCTAACTCTTTGATCTTTCCGATTTAGTGCTGTTATCAGTGGTAAACAAAGAATGATGGCAAAGTCACTTGGTCTTTTGCCTGTTTTTTGTCGCTTGGGTAGTACTTCATGTCCGATAGCTGTGCGCCAATCTGGCTGTTCCCCTGCTTAACCTGTGGTCCAAGAACTTCAGGCTTGTTTAGCAATGGTTTCAGCCACATCGAGACTTTAGCTAGCTCTACTGCCAGTTCATTTAGGTCCACATCGTAAACTCAGTGTGAGACACCTCATGCTTGCCCAATCTTGGTCGAATGGACCTTCTTCCCCCTCACCCACGTAATATCCCTTTTTGCTGCCTCATCATCTTTCTGGTAGGGCCTACGAGGACATAGACACCAGGCTGATCTAGAACTTTCACCGACAAGGCGGCTTCAATTAGGCTAGAATTATTTATCAGTGCATCCTTCCACCTAGCTTCCACGATAGGGCCAACAGTATTCTCCACGATGTAGTTAACGATATAATCTGGGGTGTAATAAGATCCTGTAGCTTTCCGCTCCCCGTTGTCGGTGGTCAGGTAAAGCTGGCCGTTTTTCACATGGTCGAACTGATTAAAATCCTTTATAGTTTCTTTCTTCTTTTTACCTTTATTGTATTCATTCCATGGAGCCATTTTCGCTCTTTTCCACCAGTAGCCACCTAATCGTGCTCTGCTATTTGCAGCTTGTTTTCTCAAAGACCCTCTAGTCGCCCAGAAGTCGGACTCCAATGTGCTTCAACAACTTTCTCGGCTCTTCTTCACCGCTGGCAGGATAGATCGTGGAGCAAGCCACTAAACCGCCGCCGGTCCAATTCAGATAGAGCGGTTTTTTGAGTCTAAGAGCCTCCGTTATATATCCTTAAGTGTAGCTCATCTTCTATTCCCAAATCCTCGCTTAGATCCTCGCTTCCCTGGTCTATCAAACGAAAAAGATCTTTTAATTCTCCTCTAAGGTTGTCTTGATAGGCTGATAATTTCCGCTCTGCGAGCCGTCTACTTTTAACGCTACCTGCTTCTGGATCCATGTCCAAGCTGTAAAAATCTCGCTTCTAAATGCTTGTTAGATCCAAAAGAGACTTTATCTCAGGCTATATCAGTAAATGGAAACGGTAGAGAAGTATCATGGTATTCCCATGTACCAACTCACAATATCCTTGTTTGCTTTTATCTAGGCAGTAAACCTTCCAGGAGAAGAAGCCTTCGGCGATATTCTTCATAGCCCTATAGACATTCTCCTTTAAATTATCCCCTATTTCCTGAGCTTAGTCTTCCGAGCCTTTTAGAGCTACATCTAGTTATATTTCACCTTTATCGTTGCGTTTAAAAGCCTGTTTTCTAAAGAAGTAATAAAAGTAGCTTAAGTCCTCTTTATCATTATTATCTAGCATATCCTCTATTTCTACCTCATAATACACGTCCATAGGCCTTTCCGGTGGTAAGTCGCCATGTCTGCCATTGGATAGATACTCCTCATCAGTTCCTTCTCTTCAGATATAGCAGATTTGGAAGCTTTAGTTCATACTCTTATAATGTCTGTTCTGCCAATCTTGTCCAGTGCGATGTCCCACTTATTATACGTAGCCCTACCGGATTACGCATCCTTGGACAAAGCAGTATGCGTATGGATTTGATGGACGGGCCGAAGACACCTTATCCTTTAAGAAGGCACCATCGGTAATCTCAGAAAACTCTTTCTTTTCCCCTTGTACTTCATAATGTTGCAGAATTATCTTGAATATCTGTCTTTAGAACCTGCTTTCCATCTGTGGCTCTCTCAAATTGACTACAAAATCTTTCTCTCTATCGTATATTTTCTTTTTTTCTTATTAGGCAGACTCATCATCAATGCTGCTCCAATCTGTTGTCGAGTCGATCTGATTCTCACGATATTAATTTGAGAACAGATCCCTATTTTTGATACGACTAGATGTACTTAGGACTATCAGACCACCAGGCTAGAACTTGTGAGAATCCTTCTGAGCTTATTTTTCTTTTTTTCTCTTTCTATTTTATTATTTATATCTATATCTCTTTTATACTTTCTCTTATTTTTACATACTATCTGCTCCTTTTTCTTCACCGCTTTTTTTGGCTAGGATAGATCGTGGACACACTCTAAACCGAGCCCAAATTACCATTGGATATATTTAACATCAGCCCTATAAGCCAATTACCGTTCCGGAAGACAGACCTGCGAGCTCCTTTGGACCCAGTGGATGTACTTGCACACAGATTCGCCTGGTTGACCAGAGATCCATTTCTATTCAAATCTGACCATGCCATCGACTTCGAATACATCGACCCATCCAAAAGTTAAGACCCAGTATGACGTGCTTGTACTCTTCGGCGTCCATGTTGTTGCTGAGTCTCATCGGCTGCTACCCAGTGCATTAACTTGCACAACAGATTAGCCCCATTGTACCTTGAATTATCGTTGCATTCTGCCTCTCATCCATGCTCTTACTCTAAGCCCATAGGTACTCGATATCGCTAGTCATAATGAAATCCAACTCTTCATTATTAAAGCCATAACTCCTTTCCATCATTGTCTAAGTACCGATTCATATAATTAATTATCTGAGTTTAATCTAAGCTCAAAAGCTCTCTTATGTTCTTTAGGTACATTTCTTCAACAATAATTCTCGGTGTGCTACTTCTTTGTATCGAGCCATACACGCCCAACAATCGTACCACTCTTCCTTATTAACCATAACTAGCCTATAAATTCCACGAAGAAAAGTTTCGAGACGGTACAGTTCTTATGTAATCCAGCAATAAGCATATAAGCACAGTTACATAAGACCCCTTATTGATTCCCAAAACCATCCGCAGCGCACTGGAGCGCCAGAACCTTTCCACGCTTTTCGAGATAAGGGATCTGGTGGAGCATCTTATCGCAAAGAGAGGCCAACCACTTTCGTCAGAGGAACTGCCCCAGGAAAGGGTTGTGCAGCAGGTGAAGACAATAGGTTCGATCACCTACAGACGGGAGCTGGTCTCTTGCGGCAAGAACTGCAAAGGCTGTCCTCACGGGCCTTACTGGTATGGTTACTGGAGTGAAGGCGGCAAGACGCATTCCAAATACATCGGCAAGAATCTCAGAAATTTAGGTGCAAAAGCATGATAAGGAATATCAATAAAATAAATAAAGTCGCGCTATTGGTTTTGCTGCTGCTCGTGCCGCTACTATGCGGCTGCGTCTCGCAAAATGAACCGCCTTCCGGGAAGATCAATGTGGCCACGACCATCGCACCTCTCGGCAACTTCGTAACTGCCGTCGGGGGCGACAGGGTCGCACTGACTGTGCTCGTCCCGCCGGGAGCCGAGCCCCACACTTATGAGCCCACCCCCTCCCAGATGAAAAATGTGGCAAAGGCAGACCTCTATGTCATGAACGGTGCGGGCCTCGAGTTCTGGATGGACAAAGTATTGCAGATAAATCGTGATATGTTGATAGTGGACTCTTCCCGGGGAGTTGCGCTTGTCAATGAAAGCGGCGGGGAGACAGACCCGCACATCTGGATATCCTTGAGAAACGCGGCCATTCAGGTGAACAACATCTGCACCGGGCTGATCGAGGTCGATCCTGCAAATAAGGATTATTACATCAAGAACAGAGACGATTATTTGCAGAAGCTGACGGCACTGGACGGAGAGCTTAATCAGACCTTTGCCGCCAAAGCGAGCCGGATCTTCGTAGTGTACCACCCTGCCTGGACCTATTTTGCCAGGGATTATAATCTTGATCAGGTCCCCATCCTTGAGAACGAGAAGGAGCCCGGTCCCAAGTATCTGTCAAGCGTGATCGATCTGGCAAGGAAAAACAATATCACTGTCGTATTTGTGGAGCCGCAATACAATCCTAAATCGGCAGAAGTTATAGCAAGAGAGATGAAGGCAAGTGTCGAGACCCTGGATCCTCTGGGGCAGAATTATCTGGAGGATATGAGTTATGCCGGACAGAAGATCGCCAAGAGTATGAAATGACGATAGTATCTATTACTGGCCTCTGGGTTTGCCGGGAAGGTCATGCCGTCCTGGAGGACATAAACCTGGAGCTGGAGGCAGCGGACTTCCTCGGTCTGATCGGTCCCAACGGGGGAGGAAAGTCCACGCTGCTTAAAGTAATGTTGGGCCTGATCAAGCCGGACCGGGGCAAGATCAGAATCTTTGGAATGACACCCGAGGCCGCCCGTGGTCGCGTGGGCTATATGCCGCAGAAAACCGTCTTCGACCAGAGCTTTCCTGTCAAGGTCCTGGACGTCGTTCTCATGGGAAGATACACTAGAGCCGGCCTGTTCCACCGCTATGGTCCGGATGATCGCACGGCAGCGCGCCGCGCGCTCGAGGCTGTAAAGATGGGGGACCGCGCCGAACGCGAAATTGGCGCACTCTCCGGTGGGGAGCAGCAGAGGGTCTTTGTGGCTCGCTCACTTGTCTCCGATCCCGAGTTGCTCTTGCTGGATGAACCAACGGCCGGAGTCGATTCTGCTCAGCAGACTGAGTTTTACGAACTGCTCTGCCACCTGAACCATGAGCTTGGAATTGCTATTGTGCTGGTATCACACGACGTCACAGCCATCTCCAAATACGTCAGCAAGATCGCCTGCCTGAACCAGCTGCTCTATTACCACGACTCGAAGGAGATCACCAACGAGGACATTGAGAAGGCTTACGGATGCCCGGTGGAAATGATAGCCCATGGCACTCCACACCGGGTCTTGAGGGAACATGATTGAGCTGCAATTAGATTTTTTCCAGTACGAATTCATGCGAACTGCTCTTGTAGCAGGCCTGGCAGCCTCGGTGCTCTGTGGCATAATTGGGATATACATAATATTAAATAGAATAGTTTTTATCAGCGATGGAATAGCACACGCTGCCTTTGGCGGCATTGGCCTGGGCTACTTCCTGGGCCTTGACCCGCTGGCCTTCGGGATTGGCTCAGCAATTCTAACCGCCCTGGGCATTGGAGTGATCAGCCACCGGTCCCGCGTCTCTGAGGATACTGCCATCGGTGTCTTCATGGCCACGGGCATGGCTCTGGGCGTAATGCTTCTGACTCTTTCCCGAGGGTATGCCAGGGATCTTTACGGCTATTTGTTCGGCAACATACTGGCGGTGACCGGGAACGATGTGCTGCTCATCTCAATACTCACCGTGATCATCCTGGTCCTGGTCTTCCTGCTCTACAAGGAGTTTCTCATATTGAGCTTCGACCCCATCTATGGAGAGGCCATCGGTCTTCCTGTGCAGGGTCTCCGGCTCCTGCTGCTCACAATGGTGGCTTTCAGCGTCGTAGTATTGATCAAGATTGTAGGGATAATCATGGTCATAGCACTATTAACCATTCCCGGAGCCATAAGCCGGCAGCATATGAAGGGCCTGCCCGCCATCATGGCCGGTTCCATATTCTTGGGAGCGATCTTTGTGACTATAGGCCTGTTGATATCTTATGTGTTGGATGTTCCCTCAGGAGCGACCATAATCCTGACGGCAGCGGTCGTCTTTTTCATGAGCACGGTCGCAAGCAGATAGATTGGAGCCCGGAAGATAAGGCAGAATAGACGTCCAGATAGGCTTAACTAATTGATGCAGACAAGACTTATGGGTATGAAGCTATTCGAGATCGTCTGCATCCTCTTGATTCTTGGCGGGACTTGCCTGGCAGAAGATCTTATCTTTTTCGCGGATGATCACTACAAGTCACTCGGTCATCTTGAGCTCAGGGCATCTGTTACAAATCCCTCTATCAATCCGGCCGACAATCTCCTCAGAATCAACCTGGCCAATACAGGCCGTCTGGATGAGCTAATTCCCATAAATGGCAACGGCTCACAAGACGACGCAAATCGGGAGCTGAAGGCGGAAATGCAAAGCGTCGATGCTCTGAACATCAATGCGGCACTTGATGGGACGGAATCTTTGCAGGTAATGTCAGGACCGCAACATATCTCCATCCTTCGCGCGGGAGGCGTCTATGAGCTGCAATTCAATATTACCGCTAAGAACAGCTCTAGAGGATGGTTCGAGCTTCCTCTTCACGTCGACTTCATGAGGCAAGTGGACGTGAGAGTCAGCAATGGAACTGTCACGCCTCTCTACCAATCATTTAACCAGAGCCTCAACCTTAGAATGTTTGTAGCAGGAGATAAGGAGCCATTACGAATCATAGGAATCAAGTCCGATCTCAAGAGAGGCAAAACCGGGACTATAAGTATCGTAATTGAGAATGATGGTGCCGAAACCATGGAAAACTGTTCGGCCAGGCTTCTGGCAGCACCTCCTTTTCACGTCGAAGGCACGGACATCTTATTGGGAGATCTGAGCCCTGGCAAAATCGCTCTGGCCAGCTTCATGGTTACCGTGGATGCGAACGCCGGCTCGCAGGATTACCAGTTGGGCTGCGTGATTCAATCCGGTGAAAGAAGCATGGAACTCGCTCTTCCTCTGGCCCTGACAGGATCCGATAGCTTTCCAGGCAGCCTGATGTTGACGGTTGGAGGCATAATTTTTGTCTCGCTGATAGGTCTCCTCCTCCTGAAAAAAGATGAGCTTCTTTATGGACGTAAAGGAAGAAAGCCGGGTATTCTGGCGAAGACAAAGAGATAAAATGGAAGAATCGCGGAAATGACAGAGAAATCGGTCGAAGCAAAGGGAATATGCAAAAGATACAAGAGCTTCCTTGGGGCCGGGACCACCGTCCTTAAGAATATATCGCTGGATGTAGAGGCAGATGAGATCTTTGGACTGCTGGGCCCCAATGGTTCAGGCAAGACCACGCTTATCTCCATATTCTCTACCCTGATCTACCCGGAACAGGGTAGCCTGTCCATCATGGGCCTCGACGGGCGCCGCGATCGAGGAGAGATACGCAAAATAATAAACATCAGCACCGCCAAGCCCAACTTCCCCTGGAGCCTGACGGTGCGAGAGAATCTGCGCCATTACGGCATGCTCTATGGCCTGTATGGCTCTGTCCTCTCCAGGACAGTTGAGGACCAGATAGATGCCTTTGAACTGGGCGAGTTTCGGGACCTGAAGTTTGAGGATCTCTCCACAGGCATAAAGCAGAGGCTCTCTCTGGCCAAGGCCATGCTCAACCGTCCTCGTCTACTGTTCTTAGACGAGCCCACTACTGGCCTTGATCCGGACATATCCATAAAAACCAGGGCATTGATTCGGAGAATTCACGACGAGGAGAATGTAGCCGTGGTTTTGTCCACGCATTATATGCCCGAAGCGGAGATGCTTTGCGATAGGATTGCGTTCTTGAGAAAAGGGGAAGTTGTGGCTCTGGATACGCCCCAAAATCTAAAGAACCATCTCGGCCTGGGAGAACGGGTGGTGATAACTTACTCTGGGCAGGTAAATATAGAGGCAATAAAGAATTTGCCGGGCGTTCTCGGTCTCAAATCCAAGACCGGCAGAGTGGAGATAATGATCGATAGGAGTGAGGATAACTTGGACAAGATCGTCAAGCTCTTTCAAACGGCCTCGATCCTGGACATAAACATAAAAGAACCGGATTTGGAGGACGTCTTCATTGAACTGGCAAGGTGAATTGAATAAATATCTGGCTTCTGCTTATAAGAACTGGATTATCTCCAAGAGAAATATCTTCACCATCTTCGAGATCTTCTTCTGGCCCATGATTAGCCTGCTCTCCATCGGTCTCTTAACGCGGTTTCTGAAAGTGGATGAGTCTATGGTCTCTTTCCTGCTGGTGGGCTCCATTGCACTCACTGTTCTGCAGGTGGCCCAGATCGATGTAGCCTATGTCCTCCTGTTTGACATGTGGTCCAAGAGCATCAAAAACACATTTATCGCCCCGGTGCAAAGTTATCATCTGATCTTTGGAGCTCTGCTCTTTGGCATTGCCCGGGGCAGCATAGTCTTTGGCATCTTGATAGTCGTAAGCCGCTACCTCTTCGGTTTCGATTTCCAGAGCGGCGGCCTCCTGCCGGTGCTGATATTTCTGGCGGGAGTCTTCGCCACGGCCGCAGTTATTGGAATCACAGTCTGCATATCTATTCTCACCTTTGGCCAGAAGGCGGATGTAGCAGCCTGGAGCATAAGCGGATTGATCCTGCTCGTCAGCGGAATCTACTATCCTGTAGAAGTGTTGCCCCCTGTTCTGCAGATGTTTGCCCGGGCCGTCCCGCTGACCTACTTCCTGGAGTACTACAGGTCAATATTTATTCCCGGCCCGCACCATTTGGTCATAGGGACAATCCTCGCCTTTTTCTACCTCGCGTTGGGGCTGGTCCTCTTCGACCGGGCCATTGAAAGGGCCAGAAGAACAGGCATCTTGCTGCGCCTGTCGGAATAATCATCAAGAATTCTTTAGGTGTTGTGCTTGATAGAAGGCATGTTGGGAAGGATCTGTGTAGGAGACAACCAGCCTGTGCGGCTGATGGGCGTCATCAACCTCAGTCTTGAGTCCTTCTACAAGGGTTCTGTAGCCAGCTCCAACGAGGTTCTCTCCATAGCCGGGGATATGCAGGCGCAGGGCGCGGATATTATAGATCTGGGGGCAGTTTCCACGGCGCCTGGATCCCCGCCCATAAGCGAAGCCACGGAGCGAGAACGGCTCTTTCCTGCCTTAAGAGAGATCCTGGACAACCTGGATATCACAGTCTCCGTAGATACGCAAAGGGCCGGGATTGCAATGGATGCACTGTCATGTGGCGCCGCCTGCATAAACGATGTCTCGGGCCTCAGTGACCCCCAGATGGCGGCATCTGTGGCGAAATGCGACGGCTCCTTGATCATCATGGCCTCAGCGCAAAGAGCGGGTGATCTGCTCCACATGAATCAGATCATCCCTTTGCTTGGGGAAAGGGTTAGGACCGCAGCCCGGGCTGGGGTGTCTCCTGCAAAGATCTCCTTGGATCCAGGAATTGGCAAATGGATACCGGAAAAGACAGCGATTCATGATCTGGCCATTTTGGATAGCTTTAAGAGGCTGCGCTTTCTGGATAGACCGGTTGTTGCGGCCCTTTCCCGCAAATCCTTCATCGGCGAGCGTCTTGGACTGCCCGACCCCCAACAAAGACTTCCCGGAACCCTGGCGGCCACAGCAATAGCCGTCTATTTGGGTGCTCATATAGTCCGGACGCATGATATCTCTGCCAGCAAGGATACAGTCGCCATGGCGAAGGCCATTAGAGGCAATCCGGCCAAAGTCGATGATGAGGATCTGGATGTGGAGGTCCTGGGATATCTTGGCCAGGGCGAGGATCTGACTGAGACGCTGCGGAGAACAGAGGTGGACGAGCGGGGATTTGGAGTGCTCTCTAAGAAAGGATCTTTCCGCATCCTGGCAGTCCGGGGCGTAAGCAGCATGGAAGCCCTGATAATAAAGCAAGAGATGCTGGCTCGGGGCGGAGATGCGGCCATCCCCAAGCTTGCGCTGCGCTGTGACAAGCGGCCGGAAGAGGTTTTAATATTTGGCACCATAGCTCAGATATCGGGGCTCGTGAAGAACCTGAAAGGCCAGCCCTTCCGGTTGCCATGTGTGGCCAGAAGTATAGATGAGGCATTGGAATCGATCGATAACCTTGAGCGCTACAGGTGAGTTTGTTGCAGGTTTTGGGCATAAAGACGGACCTCATAAGACCGGGTGATAACCTGGCGGAACTGCTTGACAAAGCAATGGCAAAATCAGGCCTGGCCTTCCAGGATGGTGATATCCTCGTCGTCTCTGAGAGCACGGTAGCCACGGCTGAAGGGCGAGTTGTGGACCTGGATGACGTCACACCCGGAGACCTCGCCCAAACATTAGCCGCAAAGTTCTGTAAAGACCCGCGAGAGATGGAGCTGATCCTCAGAGAGTCGGACGAAATTGTAGGGGGCATCCCTGGTGTGGTGTTGACGCTGAATAAGGGCTTCCTCTACCCCAATGCCGGGATCGA
Organism: uncultured Methanosarcinales archaeon; assembly: GCA_963782455.1. Lineage (GTDB taxonomy): Archaea > Halobacteriota > Methanosarcinia > Methanotrichales > Methanotrichaceae > Methanothrix. Next base: position 236,836 of record CAWAJP010000013.1, on the reverse strand, counting down.
TAACTCCAATGCCCCTCCTGGGCATGTGGTACTGTTTCCGGCCAATGCAAAAGAGTCCGCAGCCGGGATTCGCAAAGCCATATCTGGCGGCAAGAAGATCGGAGTCATCATTGGAGACAGCAGAACTCACCCATTGAGGCTGGGATGCGTGGGTGTGGCACTGGCATGCGCAGGCCTGGAGGCAGTAGAGGACGCTCGAGGCCAAAAGGACCTCTTCGGCAGGGAACTGAAGATCACACGAAAAGCTGTAGCCGATAATCTGGTATCGGCCGCTCAGATTGTGATGGGTGAAGGAGACGAAGGGATTCCCGCGGCAATCATAAGGGATTCATCCGTCCCCATTCGAGAAGTGAGCGGAGAGATTCCTACCATTCCGCCCTCAGAATGCATGTATATTGGCGCCCTGGGATTTGGTCCCCGCCCTTATGCCGGAGGATACGACAATCTGATCGAGGAGGCGAGATGTGCAAGGGCATTGGCCTATGCTCCTTACTCCGGATTCAAGGTTGGGGCTGCGCTCCTCTCTCGAAGCGGACATGTCTATTCGGCGGGAAATATTGAGAATGCCTCATCCGGAGCCGGCATCTGTGCGGAGAGGGCGGCTGTGGCGAAGGCTATCGCTTCTGGAGAGTGCGATTTTGAGGCGATAGCCATAATGGGGAGCACCAAAGAGCCCATAACGCCATGCGGCATATGCCGGCAGAGCCTGATGGAGCATGGAGAGAATATCCTGGTTATCATGGCCAATGTCAAGGGAGAAGCAATGACCGCGTCGGTGGCGGATCTTTTGCCCAGAGCCTTCACAAGCGTTTGCCTGGAATAATCCTATTTTTAAAAAGAAAAATGAAAGATGTCCGGCGTTCCGGGCATCTTCTTATTCAGCCTCGCCCACCAGATCCTTGCCGGGCGCCTTGCGCTCGACGGTCTCTATTTCGCAGGTCGTCGGTCCGCAAACCAGTACGTCCTGCTCCTGGAATTTGGTGTACGGGTTCTCCGGTATGGTCGTATCCAGACCCATGGATGCAGCCATAAGCTCTACAACATCCAAGACCTTTATGCTGGACTGGGCGTCGTTTCTGCCATCCATGATGTTCCTTCTGCAGAACGGGCAGGTGGATGCCATGATCTCAGCTGAAACTTCTTCTCCGTCCTTGACCCTGGCCTTGGCACAATCCAGAGCCAGATCGGGAATGCCAGCCTTGACGCCGCCGCCTGCGCCGCAGCATCTCTGAAGAGCTCTGTTACGCACCATGTCTCTGAACTTCACTCCCGGGATGGACTGGATGCAGTCACGAGAGGCTTCAAAGGCCCAATCCTTTCCCTTGAGGTGCATGAGATGCCTGCCGTTGTGGCAGGGGTCATGGTACGTAACCGAGTAGTTCAGTGGAATCTTGTACTCTACCTCCCCTTTCCTTATCTTGTCTCTGAGGAACACCGAGAGCGGCATTGTTTCGTAGGGGATGTAGCCTTCGTACCACATGGGCCAATCGACGGCGGCATTTCTGAGACAGCCGGCACAGGCAAAGAGCACGTTCTTTGCTCCGGCGTCCTTCAAGGCATCGACATTATGCACGGCATGCTCGGCCATGACCTCCCTCTGGCCGGTTCTCACCATAGCAGAGGCACAGCACCATTCGTCCTTGCCCAGCATGGCGAAGGGGACGCCAAGCTTGTCCAGAATCCTTACCGTGGCTACGCCCAGTGCTTGCTGGCGGTAGGCAGCAGTGCAGCCTGCGAAGTAAACTATATCTCCAGATTCCTGTACCTTAATATCTTTTGGAACCCAGCACAACCTCTCATCTTGTTTGGCCTGATAGGGATTCCTATCTGCTTTGACGAGCTTGGGGAAGAAGGACTGCTTTCCAACCGGACCATCGCCTCTAGCGACCAAGTTAGGCCTCATAGCCTCCCAGAGCTCTACGGTCTTGATTCCTGCCTCACAGACAGTTCCGCAGACGCCGCAGGTGGTGCAGCTGTATGTATCCTCTGTGAAGACCTTCATCTCATCATCGGTGAGGGGCTTGGCTCCGAAGATCTTGGCGCGCAGGCTATGGCTCTTGGCTTGCAGCTCTCTCCACCTCGCGTTCTTGTACATGGGAGTTATGCCGGGGCGATCCTGTCTTACAGCGAAGGTCGGGCACCACTTCATGCACTCCTGGCATCTGTTGCAGCCGTCTACTTCCATGAGCTGGGTGGACATCATATAGCCCGTCATCAAGGGCTTGGAGTCTTTTTTATCAGCCATTCTATTCTCCTCCTCTGTTTGCCAGAAGGGTCATGGGTGTCGCAATCACGTGGATGTACTTGCTCCATGGCAGAACAAAGGCGAATAGACCAAGAGCCAGCACGGTATGAATCAGTGCGAAGTGAGGCGCGTAGATGGGATAGCTGAACATATTTCCGACCAGGAAAGAGTTCCCGCGCATCCACTCGGCGTAAAATCCGGTCACGGTAATAAGGAAGACTGCGCCGATCAAGAAGGCATCATAGGCGCTGGTATTATCCCGCACGAACTTGAGCAGAATCCTCCTGGATATGGCAATGGTTGCGCCGAGCAGGAGCAAATACCCGAAGATATCGAAGGGCAGCGACAGGAGCTCTTTAGCCATAGCTGCCTGTTCCTCCAAACCGAGCAGGTTGAAGTGCTCGACGATATCAATCATAAGTCCAAGGCCAGAAAGAGCCGCCAGCATCAGGAATCCATAGAACATGGACATGTGCATAACCCATCTCACCGGGCTCCTGGCAAGAGTCCTCCTGAGAAGAAGAACATCAAGCACAACTGTTCTCAAAAATACCCAAATACCGTCTTTAAATGCCTCATGAATCCAGGTGGCAAGGAAGAGCCAGAAGCTGTTGCGCAGCTGGTCGTGGTAGCCAGTGGATCCGAGGCCCCATTTCTTAAAGTTGAAATATATACCATATATCCAAACAGCAAGTACAATAACTGTTAGGAGTATCACAAGATTAAAAGTGAGGCCCAACGTGTAGAACGCCATCTCATTTCCTCCTCGTTATATTTATCACAATATCGGGACAATACAACCATCATTTGTGACCAACTTACCTGACAACTAATACTTAAATATTCCCTAGCCGTCGCCCGAAATCGTATCCTAATCGATGGAGCCCGTGAGGAAATATGATCTGAATTGGTCGCCCTTATTGTAACTGAAGGTGGCATTCTGCCATCGGCTTTTTCTGGCACCAAGGGCCGGGAAGAAATTTGGGAAAATCGCCAGAATATCCAATTTCCAGGCCAAACCACGAATCCTGCGGCATAGTTGGCTGGCGCTGCAAAATGCAGATCTAAAACAGATTTTTTGTTTGGATCTGGACCGGAAAAAGCCGCCCAGACCCAAATTCGCTTTAAACGATTTGCGGTCTTTTCTTCTTGGGCATCTCAGGACCGGGTTCTGGTCCCCGGGGGAGATCCCATATTCCATATCTCACGCCTGTGCGGATGCATGTAGCATCTTCAAATAGGAAATTGTCTTCGAGTCTGAGCAAGGTTTCCTCCCGATTTGGGGTTTGGTAGTTTGCTAAGCAGTCTAATGTTTTTTTCGATATTAGACGTAATGGCCATAGACAATAATCGAATATAAAGGTTTCGCTCTACCGGTAGTCGACTTCTTGGCTTCCTGCATCTCATAGTCGCTTCCACTGCTCGTGCCAACTGGCCTCCAGGAACCGGTTGCGATGTGTTGATGAGGCGCATGATCGGTGATCGCGCGGGAGAATACGGCCTGGCATTTGGATCCGGTGCAGCCACTCTCAGTCTATCTTGGCGGTAAGCAGGCGAGAGTGCTGCCTTTCGCATGTAAATCGAAATCATGATGTCAATACCTTTCGATTTTCATTTGCCACGTATGAGCCTTGTCCTGCGGCTCACGGGCGTTTCAGATGTCGGTTGGTTATATATTTACCCAAAAATGGCCTTTCTCAATAATTCTTTATCACAATCTTACAGAAGCGCCAATCTTGATGTTCAGGACCGCAACTTTGCGCTTTTTATTACATCGGGAGCGCGGAGGGTCACGAATACCCCGGCTTCAGGTCGGGGATGAAGCGAACCCTCGCACGGTTTTCTGCAATTCTAAACCGATCGGCACTTCTATGTTGAGCATTCCGACTACCAGGTGCTTGTAACCGGAGGCGGTACAGGAGTGGGCATCAAGAACAGAAGCTACGAGCTTGCTCGCAAATTGTACTTCTACACCTTTGGCAAGGCCACACCCGGGGCCCAGGCCTTTATAGATTTCATGGCGGGGCCTAAGGGTCAGAAGGTTGCCAAAGAGCACGGGTTCGTGCCACTTTAAAACCACTCCCACACTATAGCCAGCGGAACCCAGGTTATGCCAAAGGCGGCCAGGAAGGCCTGGAGAGAAGGATTCCCCAGGATCATCTAGATTGATATATACTGATGTTATCCACAGCCCCCGAAGAGCATCGCACCCATGCCCGTACCCTTACCTTTCATCATTTTGTTCATTTTGTAATGGGAAGAGAAGGCAACCGGCGATGCCGCCCGGTCGAGTGTTCTGCACCTACGAAGGCCATGCCAGGAAATCCTCTTCTGAATAAATTATTGAAAAAATATTCTGTCATCAATGGCAGCACTTATTATGTTCATGCTTGTGTTCTGCATCGTGACAGTGCTCATGCACATGCTTCTCGCCATTATGTTCATGAACATGTTCATGCTTATCGTCTGTATGGCAACACATCTGAAATCACCTCCATTTCTTTATGCTTGGCATTATATCATAGAGTTGTTAGCTATTAAGTCTTTCTGAGGCATTTTCATGCATTAGGGTGGCTTTTCCTGGAAGAAAATGATGCCCATTTGCATCAAAATTCGACTATCGAGCATATACTTTATTCCTCATTAATCTTCTTAGCATGAATTGTATCACAAGAGACAATAGAAATAGGAAAAAATCGTCAAATGACTTAAAGGCTTTATAGGAGGAAACCGGAAAAAACTCCCCTCCGCAAAGATAGGCCCCTCACTTGACAACTCCTTCGCATTTCAGTTTTACGATGGCCATCCATTCGCGCATGACCCTCCCGAAGGCTTAACTTCTTCAGAATAAATGCCTCGTCTGCATAAAATCTCTTATTTAGGGGGAAGAGGTATTCTTGGGTGGGAGTCGCTGCATAATTATTACGACTATTCTCCTGCCTGTAGCAATTCTTGAAATACGGGAATAAAACTTCCCTCTTTCGGTTTGGCGCAGAACAGGTATCCAAATCCAGTTTGCAGCGAGGATTGAGTTCAAATTGGGATTGCTCCGGCCTTTCAATTTCCAGGTCGAAGCGCTGCATCCGTCTTTGGAGATAATTCCTTGTCAATTATCAAGAACGATCGTTTCATACATCCTGGGCGAAAGTTGGCTCGTCCAGGATATCATGGATTGATCTCTTGTACGTTTTTCCTGGGATTTAGGGAGCCTTGCGGGTCCTGAAAGACCATTTGAACATTCTCTTCAGCTTGATCTATAGAGAATCATCTATTGGACTGCCCATACCGTCAAAACGCATTAACGGTAGTTACTTATTAATACTTTTCATGGAAAAATTCTTAAATAACAAGTTATCATGCTACATTAGTAATACTAGATCGCTATCATGGGCAAGACTCCTCGAACCCTCCGAACACCCGGAGAGAGAATTGCGATCGCCGTACAAGCCTAAAGGCGAGGTATTGATATGAATATAGCAAAGAGATTGATTGTACTGGCACTTCTTCTGGCCATATTGCCGGGAGTCGTCCTGGCGCAGGACTTGATTATGAAAGACCTTGGCTCCAAAGCAGCCAAAGAGGCCATGACCGAACTTCAGTTCAAGAAAGGCGATACCAATATTCTGGCGCTGACCAATGCCGGTCATGCCATAGTGGATGGCAAGACCACACAAGCGGCCTTGAAAGGCCTGACTGAGGAGAGCGGCTGTAGCGTGGGCGATAGCAACCTTTTCCAGGTTCTGCGGCCCTACTGGAAGCCGCTCTGGTTCTACTTCTTTAACAAGGAAACCGGCGAGGCGGTATTTATGCAGGCCAGCAGCCAGGCCCTGAATAAATCCTCAGAGGAGTTTGCTGCCCTCCCTGACGATCAAGTCTTCAGCAAAGTTTCCAAGGCCAACGTGGACATGGATTATTTGCTTAACCACACCGATGAAGGCAACGCAACCTTCAAAGGAGCCTTTAACGGCAACGAGTTCTCCCTGGTGGGCATGTCCAATGTCTGGGCGCGAACGGATGCATTCGACTTCCTGCAGGCCACCGCCTTCCACGACCATCTCTGCCCGGGCGTGACCAGTGGCTACATGCTGGCCAAATTCGTAGAAAGCGAGATGCCGATAAACAACATCACCGCGGAGAGCTACAAGGTCATCGCCTGCCCCAACTGGTGTAAGGACGACTTATTGCAGATGCGCTGGGATGCCACTCCCGGGAAAAGCGGCATGTTCGTCATGGCTCTGACGGACACTGAGAAGAGCGCCCTCAACGCCAAGTACAACAAGAGCGACATCGCTGGCATCTACATCCGCTGGAATGACACCTCCAAAGATGGCGATGCAATGGTGCTGGCGTTCAACTGGACGCGCGCCCGCGAGCTTGACGGCACGGCGAACTACAAAGGGCCGTCCTGGGCCCCCAAGCTGATCGAGGACATCCGGCTGATGAAGTACTGGAACCAGCCCGAGCTCGTTGTCTCCGTCATCAAGGAGTTCAAAGTGGATGCGAGCAAGCTGGCTATGCTCGAAAATGCAGGCATGCATCCTCTGAAGGTAGCCGGTGTATTGTAAAGCAGAACTGGCCGCCAAAAGCCGCAATTTAGCCGTTGCGGCTAAGGCTTTCTTTTTATGATTATAATTTGTGAGAAATAAGGAAATAGGGACAGATCAATTAATATGGGGGCTTTAAAATGAAATTAGTAATCTGTGGCAAGGGTGGAAGCGGAAAGAGCACCGTATCGGCTCTGATGGCCCGGGAGATGGCGGCCAGAGGAGATCAGGTACTGGTAGTAGACACTGACGAGTCCAACTTCGGGCTTTACAAGCAGCTTGGCCTGCCGCAGCCCAAGGACTTCATGGACTCTCTCGGCGGCAAGAAGGGGCTCGGGGAGAGGATGAGGAAATTTATGAAATCAGAGGGCAAGGAGAAGCTTAGCATCCTGGAAGATTTCTCCCTGGAGGACATACCAGCAGAGCTTATAGTCGGCGAAGACGGCATCAAGCTGGTAGCCATAGGCAAGATCCATGACTATGGCGAGGGCTGCGCCTGTCCCATGGGCGCGCTGGCCCGAGAGTTCATCGAGAAGCTGAAGGCCGACGGCATGCAGGTGATTGTGGACACGGACGCTGGCATCGAGCACTTCGGCAGAGGCGTGGAGGCGGGCTGCGACAAAATAGTAGTGGTAATTGACCCAAGTTTTGAGTCGGTGCAGCTCTCTCAAAAGATATCGGAGATGGGGGCCAAGATCAATAAGCCGGTCTTCTTCGTGCTCAACAGGATGAACGAGGATGCTTTGGAGCTAAAGGACCTTGTAGACCAGGGAAAGATCGTGGGCACTCTTCCCTTTGACAGGGAGGTCTTCAAGGCCTGCTTGAAAGGCAGCCGGGTGCCAAAGCTCAAAGAGATGAAACAGATCGTGGACAGGCTCCTGGCGGAGTAATTCGGCAAAAGAAGGTGAAAGAAGAATGATCCTGAAACCAAACCAAAGGGGGCAGATCATGCCCCTTCCTGTGGTGCTCGTATCGACAATATCCCAGGATGGCGTGCGCAATGCTGCGCCCTGGTCCTGCGTGACCCCGGTGCTCCGGCCCCTGGAGGAGATCTTGCTGGCCTCCTGGTTGAAGAGAGACACTCTGGAAAACATCCGCCAGACAGGGGAATTCGTAATCAATGTTCCTCCGGCGGGCATGGAAGATGCTGTCATGATCTGCGCCCGAAATTATCCTCCCGAAGTGGATGAGCTAGAAGTGGCAGGCCTGAAGGCCCGGTCATCGATCATGGTCAAGCCTCCCGGCATTGAAGGCTGCCTGGCCTGGGCGGAGTGCACTTTGGAGGAGGAGATTGCCAGGGATAAGTTCGTGCTCATCATCGGCAAGGTGGTGCACCTGGAGGCGGATGACCGTTTCTTCAGCGAGGCTGATGGGATGGACTATGAGAAAGCTATGCCCCTCTGCTCCATGGGCGGGCCGAATGGGATGCAATTTGTCTATCCTGTATCCACAGGAAAAGGTGACAAATATGCGTCCATGCTGAGTACGCCCAAATTATGAGGACAATGAGGTCATTTTCATGATAGATCCCCTGAAAAATATCGACTGGAACGAGGTCTGGAAGAGGCAGATGAAACAAAGCCAAGAATCGAGCCCCGGCCGGGACTGTGCCCGCATCTGGGAGAGCCGGGAGAGCGCGCTGCGCTTCTGGGATATGTGCCAGCAGGAGCGTGGCAGGATTGACAAGACTGTCTGGGAAACGGATATCACTCCGCAGTCCCGCGTCCTGGATATTGGTGCAGGCCCGGGCACGCTGGCCATTCCCTTCGCTCTGAAGGCGGCGCACGTCACCGCAGTGGAGCCGGCTGAGGGCATGTGCAGCGTGATGCGTGAGAAGATGAATGAGTTCGGCGCCAAAAACATATCCTTAGTGCAGAAGCGCTGGGAGGATGTGGACGTGGAAAAGGATCTGCAGCCCCCTTACGACGTGGTGATCGCCTCGTTCTCGCTGGGCATGACGGACATTCGATCAGCCATCGAGAAGATGATGCAAGCATCGTCAAAGTACGTTTATCTCTATCACTTTGCAGGGGAGACATCCTGGGACCGGCAGTGGCAGGAGCTGTGGCCGAAGCTGCACGGGCGCGTTTACCAGCCGGGCCCAAAGAGCGATGTGCTCTACAATGTCCTCTACCAGATGGGAATCTACCCCAATGTCATTACCTTCCGGCTGGAGCACAATCAACGGTACTCTTCGCAGGAGGAGGCCGCATCAGCGCTCGCGCCCCAGGCCCAGGTGGAGACTGAGGAGAAGAGGGCGATATTGCGAGAGTATCTTAAGGGCGCCATGCAGGTGGAGAATGGGTTACTGGTGCTGCCGGGCTCGTCGGTCCGGGTGAAGATGTGGTGGGAGAAGTTATCTAAATCGGATTAAGTAAAGAAGGCCCACTGCCAGGAAGGTTATTGCGGTTTACCTCTGGATCCAACTTCGGCTAGCTTCTTTCTTCAACCCTCTTCTCTTCCCTCGAATCACTTCTGATGGGCCCGAAGTCTCTGTCATTGAACGAGGGCGGGTTAAGTTTAACAGGTGTTACTAAAGTTTATAATAGCCATTTAAAATCATACTATTTCTAGAAAAGTTCTTAAAATAGGCGGATAAACAATAAGAACATAGGAGAATTTAAGATGCATAGAATAGAACTAATGCAAACACCCCAGAGGCGACTCTCATGAACCGGCTCTCCTGGCTCGGATTGGCGGCCGCCGGCCTGTTGCTGCTCATCCTTTGCAGCACCGCCCCGGCCAAGGACGAAACAGTGGACACCCTCACCATCGCAGATACTACAGGCGACTGGGGCTTCCCCTCGCCCTATGCCCACTACTCGCGAGGACCCGGCTATGTCAGAATGAGCCTGATCTTTGACACATTGGTCTGGAAGGATCAGGACGGCTTTGTGCCTGCCCTCGCTGAAAAATGGGAGTACCTGCCCGATGAGAAATCTTACATCTTCCGCTTTCACTCGGGCGTGACCTGGAATGATGGCGAGCCTTTCACTGCCAAAGATGTTGCCTTCACCTTCCAGTACATCAAAGACCATCCCTATAGCTGGGTGGATTCAAGCGTCGTGCAAGAAGTCGAAGCCATAGATGACAGTACCGTTAAGATCACCCTCAAAAATGATTATGCACCATTTCTGGACCAGGTGGCAGGCACCTTGCCCATCCTGCCTGAACATATCTACAAGGATGTAATTGACCCAGTCAATTTCAAGGACCCCAAAGCGCTGACCGGCACCGGTCCGTTCAAGCTGGTCAACTATGACAAAACCCTAGGAACTTACCTCTATGAAGCCAACGATGGCTACTACCAGGGCACTCCTCGCGTGAAGCAGATCAAGTTCGTGAAGGTCAGCGCCGCGATGTCTGCTGCAGCCCTAAAGAAAGGCGATGTAGATGCGACGGCGGTTCCCGGTGAGACCGTCGAAGATGTGAAGAAGGCGGGCTTCACTGTGATCAAGGGTTCCCACGATTTGGTGGCCAAGATCATGGTGAACCACATGGAGCCGCCTTTCTCCGACCCCAAGTTCCGGCAAGCTCTTTACTATGCTATCGATCGCCAGGATCTGGTAGAGACGGGCTTGAGAGGCTTCGGCCTGGAAGGCAGCCCCGGCCTATATGCCTCCGATAACCCGTGGTACAACCCCGACCAGGAGCAGTATCCTCATGATCTGGCCAAAGCGGGCAGGCTTCTGGAGGAGCTGGGATACGAGAAGAAAGAAGGCGGTCAATACTACACCAAAGAAGGCGAGGCCGAGGAGATCGAGATTCTGGTCACAGCTGATACAGAGCGGCAGGGAGAGCTGATAAAGAAGCAGCTTGACGGGGCCGGCATTAAAGTCAATCTACGTAGTGTCGATGCCAAGACCCTGGACAGCCTCGTCGGCGCCTGGCAGTTCGATATGGCTCTGAGCGGCCATGGCGGACTGGGAGGCGATCCAATTATCCTGAACAAGGTCGTCCTGGACCAGAAGAGCTTCAACAGCGCCCGCTACGATGAGGATGCGAAGCTCAATGGTCTGCTGCAAAAGCAGATAGCAGAGATGGATCCCGCCAAGAGGAGGGAGCTGGTCGATCAGGCCCAGGAGCTCATAGCAGAAGACCTTCCTGCTCTGCCCCTCTACTATACAGACTCCTACTGGGCGTCAGATGACAAGGTCAGTTACTATTACACCTATGGAGGAGTGGGCAGTGGAGTTCCCATTGCGCTGAATAAGATGGTCTTCGTCTAAAGGATTAAGGGCATGACTGCGGTGGATAGGCCGCAGTTGATTTTTATCCGGAAAATTAGCTTAGTATTTAATCATTTAATTAGATAAAGTACGAATGATGAACAAAGATAATAGCAATATACCCTGGACGATCCGCTCTGTCACGAAAGTGTTATATGGTAGTCTAATTCATTAAAGTAATAGCAACAAATCGAATTAGGCAGAGAGTAATAGCACGAAAAGCGCGAGTGATGGTTACATTGTCTGAAGAAACAAGTCCTATGATCCTCCAACCGATCGGAGTAATTCACACCCCCTACCAGAAGCGAGAGGACATTCCTCGTCAGGGCAGGCTCTCTCATGAGTTGTGCGAGATAGATGTCTTCCCCGAATACTCTGCCGGCCTGAAGGATATTGAGCAATGCACACACCTATTCGTCCTATTCTGGCTGCACCTGGGAGACAGAAGCAGGCTCATGGCAACTCCTCCTCACAGTGACAGAGAGCACGGCGTCTTCGCCACTCGCTCTCCCAACAGGCCCAACCTCATAGCTCTGGATATCGTGGAGCTTCTGCAGGTCGAGGGAAACAGGCTTACAGTCAAGGGAATGGACGCGCTGGATGGCTCCATCCTCATTGATATCAAACCCTACTCGACCGAAATGGATTCCATTTCAGATGCCAGGATCGCCTGGCAGGGCGAAGGCAAAAAAGATTATAAAGAGCCGAAAATCGGCGAGGGGAGTGCAGCCGGCGGATGAAAATGGAAGGATCCGGCAAGGGAAGCCTCTACAGCTATGCCATAGCGTTGACTGCCATCTTCACCCTTAACTTCGTCCTGCCTCGCATGATGCCTGGCGACCCTCTTCATGCCATTTACGGAGATGAGGCGTTGGTGGCCATGACCCCGCAGATGGAAGCTCAATTAATCAGGCAGTTCGCCCTCGACAGGTCGTGGACGGATCAGCTCCTGGCCTACACCTTTGGCCTCTTGCATGGTGATCTGGGCTTCTCTTACTACTACAAAGACCAGGTAACAAGCGTCATCATGGCAGCTTTGCCCTGGACGCTGCTCCTTACCGGTCTCGCTCTGGTATTGGCAACGACTCTTGGCATAATGATAGGGATCGAATCAGGTTACAGGCGTGGTGCGCTCCTGGACCGCGGTCTGGTGGCCGGGCTGATGTTTCTGGGCGGCTTTCCTGATTTCTTCGTGGGCATCATCCTGCTCCTCGTCTTTGGGGTTAGCCTGAACCTTTTTCCCCTTTCGGGTGCAACCACGCCTTACGCCGGTCTGGGTGGGTTCGATTACATTCAGGATCTGGCTGAACACCTGGCCCTTCCTCTGGCATCTCTGGTTCTGGTGCAGCTGGGCGGCGTCTATCTTCTCACCAGAAACACCATCATCTCAATGCTTGGTGAGAGCTTCATCCTCACCGCCAAGGCCAAAGGCTGCTCCGAGTTCTCGGTCCGATATTTCCATGCCGGAAGAAATGCCCTTCTTCCCGTGATCACTGCCACGGGCCTGCGCATCCCCCATCTGGTTACGGGAGCGCTATTCATTGAGATCATCTTCTCTTATCCCGGCGTGGGTCTGCTGCTAAACACTGCCCTTAATGCTCGCGACTATCCACTCATTCAGGGAATACTTCTTCTGGTGACTGTAACCGTGCTGACAGCGAATCTGCTGGTGGACCTTCTCTACAAAAGGCTGGACCCGAGGGTGAGACATGCACATTAACCTTCGGGACGAGGTCTATCATGATCCCATGGCTCTTCTTGGTACGGTCATGCTGGCGATCATCCTCTTTATGGCGATCTTCGCACCCCTGCTCTCCGGCTATTCGCCTGATGACTATACGGGCCAAATCTTCAGCCCGCCCTCTATGGACCATCTGCTGGGAACGGACTCTATGGGTCAGGACATATGGGCGAGGCTGCTCTTCGGAGCCAGGACTTCACTCGCCGTAGCTGCCTTTGTGGCCCTCCTCTCCTCTGCCTTCAGCGTCTTTATCGGGGCCTCGGCGGCTATTGCAGGTGGACTTTACGAGCGCTTCTGGATGAGAACTGTAGATGCCATGACCTCACTTCCCACCATAATTGTTATGATTCTGGTGGCAGCGTACCTCCGACCCAGCCTGCCGCTCTTAATTATATTAATATCTGCCTTCTCCTGGCCGGGTGGGGCGAGGATCATTCGTTCTCAGGTTCTAACGCTGAAGGAAAGGATGCACGTTCATGCCGCCCGCACCTTTGGAGCGGGCCAGAGGCACATACTCCAAAATCACATAATTCCCGATATTTCACCCATCATCGCCTCCCTGATGATCCAGGATGCCAGGATGGCGGTCTTCATGGAAGCAGGTCTGGCATTTTTGGGAGTCTCCGATCCCATGCTTGTTAGCTGGGGCAAGATGATGCAGCAGGCTCTGGTCTTCACCTATCTGGATGTCTGGCAGTGGTGGTTGGTTCCCACCGGTCTCGTCCTCTCTCTGACCCTGGTGGGCCTGAGTTTCCTTGGATTCAGCCTGGAGACCGCCATGGACCCGAGGCTTCGCAAGGATAACCGCCAGGAGGAGCGCTGATGCTGAGGATAAGGGACTTGAAGGTCTCCCTGGGCAAGACAGAGATACTGCGGGGAATAGATCTCGATCTTGATAGGGGTGACTGCATAGCCATCGTGGGTGAGTCAGGAGCTGGGAAGACGACTTTGGGCCTCTCCATCATGGGCCTTGCCAGAGGAAGGTGCTCTGGAAAGATCGAATTGAATAATACGGATCTTCTCAAGATCTCCAGAGAGGATCTCCGGCGTATGCAGGGAAAAGAGGTCGCCATGGTCTTTCAGAATGTTGAGGACGCTTTGGACCCTGTGCAGAGGATTCAAGACCAGATCATAGAGGCTATTTTGATCCACCAGAAAATCGGGATGAAGAGCGCCGAATCAATTATGAAGGAACTCCTCTTGTCTGTAGGCCTGAATAGAGAGAAAGCCGGGGCTTATCCACACCAGTTGAGCGGCGGAGAGAAGCAGAGGGTGCTCATATCAATGGCCCTGGCCAATGATCCTGATGTGCTGGTCCTAGACGAGCCCACCGCCTCCCTGGATTCCCTGACCAAAGCGGATATCGTAAAATTGCTGCAGCCGGCCCTCGCCAGCAGAATATCCCTGCTGATAACCCACGATATATCTCTGGCAGCAGAGCTTGCTGGACGCATTGCGGTACTTTACGCTGGCAGGATAGTAGAGTGCGGCAGAACAAAGGATATCATGAACAATTCCCTCCATCCCTACACCCGCGGCCTGATTCGTTCTTATCCTGGCATGACCACGACCAAAGACCTGCAGGGCATTCCGGGAACGATGATCCATGGTCTGGACGGCTGTCCTTTCCATGAACGCTGCACCCAGCGAATTGAGATCTGCAGCAGGGAAATGCCTCCCCTGAAAGAGATGAGCGGGCGGCTCATCGCCTGTCACAGAGGAGGGATCGTGCCCCTGCTTGAGATCAGAGAACTGGGAAAGTCCTTTGATTCTTATCCTGCTCTATCCGGCGTGAATCTGACTCTCTATGAAGGAGAGACCCTGGCCCTGGTGGGAGAGAGCGGCTCCGGCAAGACCACTCTGTCCAAGGTGATCATGGGACTTCATGGTCGGTACTCTGGAGAGGTCCTTTTAGAGGCTCAAATAGTGAAGGAAAGGGATGCCGCCTTCTACCGCCGTGTGCAGATGATCTTTCAAAATCCCAAAGAGTCAGTCAGCCACCGCATGAATGTTCTGGACGCCGTTCTTGAGCCCCTGGATGTGCAGAGAAAAGGAAGCCTGGAAGAGAGGGTCGCCAGAGCAAAAGAGGTTTTAAAAAAGGTCGAGCTGCCAGTAGATGATGATTTTCTGGCAAAATACCCTCACCAGCTCAGCGGCGGAGAGGTGCAGCGCGTAGCCATCGCCAGGTCTTTAGTGCTTGGTCCCAAGCTCTTGATCGCCGACGAGCCCACATCGGCGCTGGATCCAAGCGTGCAGGCCAAAATTCTCAAGCTCTTAATGAATCTGCAGGAGGAGATGGGTTTAGCCATTCTCTTTGTCACTCATGACATAGCTTTGGCGAGGAAGGTCAGCGACCGCATGGCAGTGCTGCTCGAAGGGCGAGTGGTTGAAGAAGGGGCCACAAACGAGATTCTCCGCAACCCGCAGGAACCCTATACAAAAAGACTCGTGCAGTGCGCCTCCGGAAGTCATGATCAAAGTAACGACGGCAGATGGCTGGAGATCATCGAGAACGGGATTGAAAGAAAGATCGAGTGCCGAATTGAGAATCGAATAAAGAATAAGATTTGAGAACTAAAATGTCAATGAGGTGGAAATATGGACGAAGATCTGAGAATGGCGGTCAAATTTCATGGACACTTCTGTCCCGGACTGGCTATCGGCTATAGAGTGGCAAAATATGTTCGTGAGCATCACCCAAAATCTGAAGATGAGGAGCTGGTATGTATCGCCGAGAACAACTCTTGCAGCGTAGATGCCGTGCAGGAGATGCTGGGGTGCACTTTCGGCAAAGGCAATCTGATCTTTAGAGATAACGGCAAGCAGGTCTTTACCTTTTTTTCGAGGAATGACGGCCGGGCCATGAGAATCTACTTCAAGGGAGACCTATCCGGGAGCATGGATGAAGTCAGAGCCCGGTACTTCAAGGGAGAGCTATCCGAAGAAGAGAAAAAGGAATTTGAAAAAATTAGGGATCAGGTGACACAGCACATCATCGAGGCTGCTGATGAAGAGCTGCTCAGTGTAAGTGAAGTGGAGATTCCCGCGCCAGAGAAAGCTCGAATCTATCCTTCCCTCAAGTGTGAAGAGTGCAAAGAGGGTTTCATGGAGATCTGCGGCAGGACTGCCAATGGAAAAACGATCTGCAAGGAGTGCTTCAGTAGGATGGTAGGTTAGACCCAGGAATGCGAAATATCCTCCCGGATCAGTGGACCTCGCTGCGGGCAGCGCACTTGGGCTGCCAATCCATTTCAATTTGGCGATTCAGATGATGCGATTTCGAGCCCGAGAAGGAAGATGTATGCTCATTTGCCAGGAGCCTTATCAGCTAGCCGCAGGGCAGCCAATTCGGGCCGATTGAGCCGAATGTGCTATTGCTCCAGAGCTGAATAAACTTCTCGATGCTGAATACTCCTATCAGATCCTCGGCGGCGAGGCTATAGGCGGTATGGCGGCCGATGGTATCTGACATCAAGTCTCTGGACTGCCAGGCGACGTGGGCTTTGCCTATGACATTCGAATTTATATGGACTTCCAGAGTTGCATTGCCTGCAGTATTGTCATTCTCGTTGTCGGAGGTGTTGAGGGACCTGCTCGTAACTTCAGTTACTTTGTCAAGATGCTCGAAATCATTATAGGACTCTGTGACGCTGGCACCGGCATCATAGTTCTTGACACAGAGTGTATTCTCCGTGTTCATATTGTTCATGGCCTGGTAGAATGAGGCTGGCGTGCCTGCATAGGCAAGGCTTATCAGAATAAAAACAAGGGGCAATATTACCAGTTTTATAACTACCATCTTATCTATATTATGGACGCGCTTCTATTTAAGACGTACGCGGGCTGTAAGAAGCGAGAAAGGCATGCGGAAAGAGCCTGGGGAACGTGCAGGGAAAGCCGCTGCCGCATCATAATAATGCGTTTGATATCGATTGCTTATGCGTCGCCACAGCTATTTGGGGCGAAATTCTGAAATCCACGCTGCTACAATAGATCTCAAGACACCGCGACACCTCCGGATCTTTTCGCGGCTTATTTACCTGGCGCATCAGGCAAAACCTTCATCTATTATAAATCTAAATTATTTTCAGGTGTTTTTGATGCTTGGAAAGTCCATGCTTTTAATCTCATTCGTCCTGATGATGTTTGCATTTGCAGCCCATGCAGATGACGGCTCATCAGTCATGATAAACAACTACGCCGATTATCTAAGCGATGGCAACGGTTACCCGGACCCCGGGCAGACGGGACAGATCAGTTCCTCTATGCCTGGCACGGGTGAGCAGTCTACGGATTCCCTGGCAATGTTCCAGGAGTTCTACTACCTGGATCAGGGAACACGAGAGTCAAGCCCTGTCCAGTCGGGCCCTGTCCAGTTTGATCTGAGCGGCAATGAGCCCGCCTATTTGGTCATAAACGGCCAGTCCAGGTCTTATGATCCATATTACGTGCCTAGCAATTCTTTCTGGATTCAGGGAAGAACTAGCTGGACTCAGTACATAAAGTGCCCCCTGAATGCGCGGTTCAGGATGCTCGCCTTCTCGCAAGGCGGTCCTGTGACAGTGGTGGAAAGATACCCAGACGGCTATCAATCGGTTCAGCAGTACGTCTTCTATCCCGGATACACGAGCCTGGTCTTCGAAGCGGATGCCGTAGGTCGCCACACCCTAACGTTCTATGCCGGAAATCAGCCGAGCAATCAGGTGAATGTGGATGTGGTAGGATATAGCGGCTCATACATATCCGTAAATGTGCCGCAAACATGGCAGCC
The DNA here is from genome assembly GCA_963782455.1 of uncultured Methanosarcinales archaeon. Lineage (GTDB taxonomy): Archaea > Halobacteriota > Methanosarcinia > Methanotrichales > Methanotrichaceae > Methanothrix. Next base: position 219,306 of record CAWAJP010000013.1, on the reverse strand, counting down.
TTCCAGCGGTCGGATACTGATCGACAGCCAGTACGGTGGTTTCGATCCCAATGCAGGGCCGGAGGGCTACAGCGATCCGTATGCAGGGCCTGGGACGATACTCATCGACAGCGCGTCCGGTGGATTCGATCCCATGGCGCCGGTGCAGGGTGAGGCGATCTGAGAGCAATCTGGCGATGAGTATAGATGGAGCTCGTGGAGAATGGTTTTGCCTGAGATTGCGGGTCTCTCAGAATCCATGAGGCTCCTCAATCGCCGGCCAATGAATTAGAATAGATTTCGGGTTATATGATGCCGATTTTTGCCTTTATCGCCTTGATATCGCTCTCCATCCTGCTCTTCCAATAATGGCCTTGAGCATCTGCAAGGCCGTGAGGATCTGGGAGTATTCGACCATTCGCATGACCTCACCTTCGTAATCGGATACATTGATCTTGGAGACCTCTGCACCGGAGGGCCTGTTGGTTTCCACGTATTCCTTAAACGCTTCAATCTGGCTCTCCTTGCCATCAACTACGATATCGACCACCTGATTCTTGCCATCGGTCAGGTTGTTGGCATCGAATCCCGGCAGGCGCAGACCCATGGCGCCGCCTAATAGGAGACACCTGTAGCCCACATCATGCACCTTGGGGCCTGTGATGGTGATCCGAAGCTTCATCTTGGAGATATTAGGTCTGTTTTGTATTATAAATTCTGCTCTGTAGGTCTGCAGGACAGGGGTTCATGCGAGGCGGATGAAGTCGAGATGCATTGAATCATTAACTAGACCATATTCAAAAGTCGTGCTACATCCAGACATTGGAACTCTCGATCAGGCTGCAGCTTAACCGCCGTCGCTTGGCCGGCCGCGGCCATAAGCCGCGCCCCAGGCCATCCGCGGGAGGCCAGCCGGCCGACTCGCGGCACACCGGAGGAAAAAGAGGAACGCAGTCCTCGTCTGAATCGGACAAGTCTCACCTGTAGTTGAGCATCTTTTATCTAGACGCAAAAATCATCCCACCAAGTGTTCTGGGTTCCGCGCGGGTTTTACGCGGCCCACCGGCGCACTCGCGGCCGTGCCGGCCCCCCTAACCCCGCGGCCGCGGGGAACAATCTATGAAGCCTTGCCCTTCATCCTTGGATGTGTTTGAGAAGGTACCCTGTGCTGGAAAAGCCAGAAAAAGTATTGATAGCCCCGCTAACTTCACTTCGTCGAGACTATCTTTATCACATCCCCGTCCTTCAGCTCGTGCTTCTCCCCGAGACGCATCTTCGTCTTGCCATCTATAGCAAACAAAAAGCTCTCACCTATATCGGAATGCACCCGGAAGGCGAGATCCCGGGCCGTACTGCCCCGTTTCATGAGGAAGGCATCGGGCAGTATGACACCCTTGCGGTCCGTGAACTTGCTCTCATCCTCCACGGGATAGAGGACAATGTAGTCCAGAAGCTCGAATATGGCCCGGTTGATACACTCTTGCACTCCGGTCCCGCCATACTGCTTCATCAGCGACCGGATCTTCTCCAGGCCCGCTGTCTGGGCAGGACTGAGCTGGCCCTTGACCTCAAAGTCGGCATCACCAGGCTTGTAGCTGATCAGGCCCGCCTTCTCAGCCATGCGTAGCGCAATCTCTGCGGCTCCGCTTACCGGTATCACCAGCTCTTCCTTGAGGGCCAGGAGTCTCAGAACATTCTCCGGAGGCGCGACATCCATCTTATTGGCGGCCAGGATCATGGGCTTGCTGTACTCGCGGAGGAGCATGGCAAACCTCTTCACATCATCATCGTTCCAGCTTCCCAGATCCTTCTTCATCTCCGTCAGAGCACGCCGGATGTGGTTATCCGAGACCCCGGCGCCTGCCATCTGGTCGATCAGAACCTGCTCGGGCTTGCCTCCCACGCCCTTATAGTTCCTCATCAGCTTGTCCCAGTTGCGCTTGAGGATGCTGTTGAGCCACATGCTGATCTCGTACTCCAGGAACTTGACGTCGGAGACGGGATCGTAGTTGCCGGTGCCCACAGGATTTCCTTCTGCATCCGTGCCGCCCGAGGCGTCCAGCACATGAATGACGGCTTCCGCCACCCGCAACGCGTCCAGGAACTCGTTGCCCAGGCCCTTGCCGAGGTGTGCATCTGGAACGAGCCCGGCCACATCGATCAGCTCGATGGCGATGAAGCGCACGCCTTCATGGCATTTGCCACAGCCCTTGCTGATGCCGAGCTCCTTGCAGGGGCAGGACACGCGCACGTATGAGACGCCGTGGTTGGCGTCAATGGTCGTAAACGGATAGTTGGCGATGTCCACATCTACCAGGGTCGCTGCCTTGAAAAAGGTGGATTTGCCAGAGTTCGGCTTTCCAGCGAGGCCTACGGAGAGCATATCAGGTCAGAGTCCCAGACTCACCGGGAGATGTTGCAAACTTTCATCTCTGCGGACTTGCTCTCAAAGCGCTTGACCTTGCTCTCAGCGAGCCTGCGGGCTAGCGCGAGACCCTTATCCGAGACAGCTTTCTCCTGCAATGCTCCGGCCTTCAGAGCTGAAGAGTAGAGCTTCTCGCCGGCATCCGTCCGTGTGAGAACTGTGGACCAGCCGTCGGACGAGCCCACACTGCCCACGGAGACGTCCGCGAGTTCGCTGGCGAAGTCAAAGCAGGGACCGCATCCCGTGAAGGTGTAGCGATCCGTTTCTTCTATCTTCACTTCGTGGGCCTTTCCATCTTTATCGATGACCCGGAACATTCCTTTCTTTATCTCGAAGCGGGCGACGTCTTTGGGGTCCAGGCCGAACTTGTCCTTCACAAGGCCCGTCATGAGCAGATCATAGTCGAAGTTCTCCATGCAGAAGAGGCCGACCAGCAGCGCGATCTTCTCCTGGCCGAACTGATAGGGCTCCTCCAGGAGCAGTACCTTTCTCAGGGCCTCAATCTGGCAGGGCGTGCCCACAAAGCCGATCTTCTCGCAGCCTTTCTCCAGAGCCTCCTTCACGGCTATGACGCTGTTGTTGATGGTGTACTTGGTGCCGGCAGCGGCCCTGATCTCGTCTGCGGTAGTGGCAACCCGGGCCACAGTTCTCCACTCTTCATCTCTGTCCGTGATAACTGCGCAGTCGATCATACCCGACTCCAGCGCCTGGACGAGCAGGGCAGTAGCCACGCCTCCGTCCTGGGCCTTGCCCTCGCGTGACACTGCCTGGGCTGAGACTGCCTTCTTATAAATTCCCAGGGCCTCGTCCGCGTTGCGGGTGCGGCCAAAGAGTTTCGACTCCATATCGCCCATATCCAGGAAGGTTCTGGGGCAGTAGGTAAAGCAAAGGCCGCAAAGGGGATCGTATTCCACCAGGGCAGGCCTGTTCTCTTTGTGCTCAATCTTGGGGCAAAAGGCCTCGCAGGTGCCGCAGCGGCAGCATATCTCCGACGTTATGACCTTATGTTCCAGCTCTCCGAATCCACATTCTAAGTAAGTGGGCTCAGCAAACTTCTCCTTGGCAGCCATGATCCAGATCTCCAAAAGTTGGTGGCTTAAAGTTACCTCCCGACCTAAAGCTTTTATGGTTCGAAGGGCTTGGGCCCAGGGATGATTTTGGGCCTGGATATCGGTGGAGCGAATACAAAAGCCGCCAGCTCAGACGGTCAATACGCCGAGAGCGTCTATCTGCCGCTCTGGAAGAAGGCACCTCTGGACGAATTGCTGGGCCGGTTTGCTGCCGCCCAGCCGCAAGCAGTGGCGGCTGTCATCACCGGCGAACTGGCAGACTGCTTCTCCTGTAAGCGAGAAGGCATCGAAAGCCTGGCGGCTGCCGTCAAACGGGCCTTCTCCTGTCCTGTTTATCTCTGGGGTACGAGCGGGTTTGGTTGGGCTGACCCTCTGGAGGTTGCTGCGGCCAACTGGGTCGCATCAGCCGAGCTCTTGGCGCGCGAGGTTGGAGACTGCCTCTTTGTGGACATGGGCAGCACCACCACCGATTTGATTCCGATAAAAGGAGGGCCATTAGCAGCAAAGACGGATTTCCTGCGACTGAAGAATAGCGAGCTGGTCTACATGGGAATGCTTCGCACCCGCCTGGATGCCCTGCTTCCAGCCGCAAGGATCCGGGGAAATAGGGTGCCGCTTGCGCCGGAATTCTTCGCCATCATCGCCGATGCCGAGCTTGTCCTTGGCCGGATAGATGAGGATCGCTACAGCTGCGAGACTGCGGACGGGGCTGGTAAGGACCGGGACTCCGCCCTGCGCCGGCTGGCGCGCACGGTTTGCGCCGACCTGGAGGAGATAGGCGAGTTTGGTGCGCTGGCAATAGCAGAGCAGGCCTGCGAGCGGCAGAAGAAAATTCTGATTGACGCCATGGAGAAACAGGTGGCAAAGCATGATCTGTCCAGGGTGGCTATCGCGGGAATAGGCGAAGTGTTGATTGCTGACGCGGCAAAGTTTCTTGGATTGGAGTGCATTCTTCTGTCGGAGATGTACGGTCCAAAGATATCGGATGTTTTTCCTGCCTATGCTGTAGCCAGATTGCTGGAGATGGACCCTATTTTCGCAAAGTGAGACCAGGAGATCAGTCTGAGGGATTTCAAAGCCCTGATCTTCTGGCTGCTAATAATTGACATGCTAATCTCTGCATCAATCCACTAACTTGATAACGGTGAGGCTGCATAATTTCTCCAGAGGTGCCGGTCCTGAAGTGGAGTATCATTTCCGCCTTTGAGTTCTTTGTGGTCTTGAGACATATCGCCTACAGAAAGAGAGGAACACTTCTCTCTGTAGCAGCCATAGCCGTGGCGGTGGCCGTCTCTCTAACACTCGTCTCTCTCGAGGATGGATTTCAGGGTATGCTCTTTGATATCATAGTCGAAGATCTTCCTCATGTCACCGTCACACCCAAGGAAGGAGACGACTACATCTACCTCTACAGAAGTCTCATGGATCGCATCTGGGCCATTCCGGGTGTGGTTGCAGTCTCGCCGGGACTGGGCGCAGCCGCGACCTTCACTTATAAGGATAATGTGGAGAATGTGGCCATGTCGGGTGTAAATCCGGCGGATGTGGACAAGATCTACAACATAGGAAAGTATGTGGTCAGCGGGGACCTCAATTCGATCCAGGACGGAAAGAAGGTGGTTATGGGGCAAAAACTGGCCGACAGTCTGAAGGTCAAACTGGGTCAGACGGTGTTCGTCAGCTTTCCGGATGCCAGGGGCACCAGCCTGGTTGTATCCGGAATTTTCGTTGCGCCCACCGGATGGCCTGAGGATATTGCCTTTGTATCTCTCGCCACTGCAGATGATTTTCTGAACAAAGGAGATGTGGCGTCTTCTGTAGACATAAAACTGGAAGACGTCTATCAGGCCGATGCCGTGGCCAGAAGTCTGAAGGAGTACGGATATAAGGCAGATTCCTGGCAGCAGCTTTACCCCGATATCCTGGAAACGCTGGCCATCGAAGATTTCCAGAGCAAGCTGATAATGCTATTGATCCTGATCATCGCAGCCTTTGGAATTGGGAGCGTGATGTATATGCTGGTCAATGAAAAGACCAGCGAGATTGGCATGTTCATGGCAATGGGAGCAGGCAGACAGAGCATAATGAACATCTTCCTGTTGGAGAGCGGAATCCTGGGGCTCATGGGCGGAGTGATAGGTATCGCCTTGGGCCTCATTATGGCTCTTTATCTCCAGAGCCTTAAGATCGTGATGGAGGCACCGGGTGGGCAGCAGATCAGCCTGCCCGTGGTGATCAACCCCGAGAGTTTTCTGGGCATTGTGCTGGCAGCAGTAGCATTAAGCGTTGTCGCAGGGCTGTATCCAGCCTGGCAGGCATCCCGGCTTGATCCTGTTCTTGCCATCAACGGGTGAGAGCACAAATGTACGAATTCACAATAGCCCAGAGACATATCCTAAGAAATCCCAAGATGGCATTCTTTACTGTAGCTGCGGTGACCCTGGCAGTGGCCGTAATCGTCGTTCTTATGGGCCTCATGAGCGGCTTTGAGGATGAGGTCATCACCACAACCGTTGAGAACAATCCCCATATTTACGTCCAGCCGAAGGAGGATGAGAAGTACATCTACCTCTATCGAACCGTCTCTGCCATTTTATCGAAGTATCCTGAGGTGGAAGCGGTCTCAGCGAGGCTCGCCGGAAAGGCGGCCGTCAAGTACAGAGATAAGGTCCGTGGGGTTGATTTCCTGGGGGTCGACCCAATTGATGAAGACCGTCTGATGAACGTCCAGAAAGACGTCGTCATCGGCAATTTTCTGGACCTGAACCACAGGAAGTATGCCGCGTTTATGGGAACGGCTCTGGCGGATGATCTGAAACTGCATCCGGAAGACGATTTTATCCTGACGAGAGGAAACAAATCCATCCGGCTCAAGGTCGCGGGCCTATTTGAGACTGGGTCGGCAACAGATAAGTCACTAATCTACATTCCTCTGACAACTGCTCAGGATTTGGTGGGAAAAGGAGATGTAGTTTCAGAGGTGGACGCCAGAGTCTCGGACATCTATCAGGCGCCGTACATCACTGCGGACCTCAGGAATCGGTTCCGGTATCAATCCAAATCCTGGGAGGACATGAATGCCGACATTCTCAAATTGATCCAGACCCAATCATCCGTCTCAGTAATATTCTACATTCTTATATTTTTGATTGCAGGATTTGGCATTGCCAATACCATGATTATGATAATATCCCGCAGGACCAAGGAGATCGGCATTCTCATGGCCATGGGAGCAACGAGATCATCGATTCTCAAGATCTTCATGCTGGAGAGCCTCATCCTTGCTCCGCCTTCGGCCTTGCTCGGGAGCGTTCTCGCATATCTTGCCGCCAGGCTCATAATGTCGTACAACATCCAGCTTCCTTCCGAGATCTACAGTGTCTCCAGGATGACGGTTTCTATGAAGCCGGAGTTCTTGTTGGGAGCGGTGGCTTTCGCCCTTTTCGTTAATTTCGTGGCCGGGCTATATCCTGCCTGGAAAGCTTCCAGGATGGATCCGGTGGAGGCAATAGGAAGCTGATGAAAGCTGTGGATAATTCTGCAGATAAAGGTTAGTTTCAGTTGCCGTTAACCCAGGTTCTCTTAAAATCATGCAGGAGTCGATGGAAGAAAATGAACCCTCACAGCGGCGGGATCTTGCTCTTCAGATTCAGAGAAGACAGGTTGCAGGTGCTGCTTGTCCATCCTGGTGGGCCGTTTTGGATCAGGAAAGATGAAGGAGCATGGTCGATACCAAAAGGTCTATTTGAAGAGGACGAAAGTCCGCTGGAAGCCGCAAAGAGGGAGTTCAGAGAGGAGACCGGCTTCGAGGCCGAGGGTGAGTTCATAGAGCTCGGAGTGCAAAAGCAGCCAAGCCGGAAGATCGTACACGCCTGGGCCCTGGAAATGGATCTGGATGAGACAAAAGTTGTGAGCAACAGGTTCACACTGGAGTGGCCCAAAAAATCCGGTATTACAAGAGAATATCCGGAAATAGATCGAGCATACTGGTTTGACATAGATCAGGCCAGGATGAAGGTACAAAAAGGGCAATTGGTCTTTATCGACAGGCTCATTGAGCTCCTGGGTCGCCGGAAAGAGAATGATATCGAACTTGGCGAGGCCATTAAGAAAGTTCAGGCAGAAGATGAGCGAGTAGAAGATAAGCAGACCGAAGAGGAGCTCAGAGACCGACGGCCATAGCATCCTATTTCATCCCATGCGCGAGGAGAGCCAAGAAGACTATGCCGGTCAATCTCCTGCACGGCTGGCCGGCTCCTTCTTGCAGATGATGAAGATCGAGGAATTGGGGTACGAGCGCTACCTTGTCCGAGCCGGCAACCCTGGTGCAGGGGGTTCCATGCCGCAATAGCAGTGGTTCTAGTGCAACGCGATTTTATCAAGGCGTTCGCACTCAGCGGCACTTTCAATCCAGAACCAGGCTTCTTACCTTCACCACAAGCTCCGTTCGAATGGCGCTCCTGCGGTCTCCCCCGCAGACGATGCCTCTCACGCCGATGATGTCCGGCTGCAAGCGGCGGAGAAGCTCCAGGTGCCCAAAGTCGATGCTGCCGGCAAGTGCCACTTCCAGACCGTAGTCATGTCCGAGATTGATGAAGTCCATCAATTCATGCTCGCTCATGAAGTCGAATGTTGGCTTTCCGTCTTTGATGGCAGTGTCCACCATGACCAGATCAGCACCGGCTGCGGCAGCAGCGGCGGGCAAGAGCAGGGGCGAGATGGAGCCGACCCGGGCATAGTCAGAATAGCCTGATGCTACTACTTTTTTCTGCGGATCGTAGTCCTTGACCGCACGCACAATGCCCACCAGCATCTCTTCCGCCTGGAGTGGAGTCTTCACGCCCAGAAGTCCCGCTTTGATATATTCTGCACCGGAAACGGCTGCGCCTAAAGCCGCCAGGCTTGCCGTACCTGGTTTAAATTCCAGATCGCCGATGGTAGCGCTCACAGGCACTCGACCTCTGGCCAGGTCTGCTACAGCCCTGATGGCCCAGGGAAAGTTCGCGCCTAAAGATCCTTCACGAGGATTCTTAACATCTATTATGTCTGCGCCGCCAGCCAGTGCTGCGTGCGCCTCTTCGATATTCATGGGGCTAACCAACAATCTCATATTCACCCAATCCCGACAGGAGCAAATTGTGCGATGCATCTTCGTCCTCGACATACTTAATGGTGCTGTTGTACATGCCGTGCGAGGAGAGCGAAGCCGGTATGAGCCCATAGCCGGTTACAGCAAAGTCATCTCCTCTTCTGAGCCGCTGGACATCCTCCATGAGCTTCGCCCTCAGGAGGTCTACATCGCAGACCTGAATCTGTTGACAGGCAAAGGCGAAAATCTGGCGATAATCAAAGAAATATCGGGTGTGGCAAAGACCATGGCGGATACCGGCATCTCGAAGGCAACCGATCTGGATCGGCTACCTGCATCCATTTGCCCGATCCTCGGAACGGAGACCGCCCCAATCCGTCTGATGGAAGAGCTGGCCCTGCGAAGGAAAATAATAGTAAGCCTTGATATGAAGAACCGGAAGGTTCTATCCCGTGAGGCATTGCTGGGGGCCGAAACGCCCTATCATGTTCTGCAGCGGTTGAACCAACTGCCGCTGGGGGGCGTCATCCTTCTGGAGCTGAACCGGGTGGGCACTTCTTCTGGTCTGGATAGGATATTTCTGGAAAGGGCCATAGCCATCTCCGAGCACCCCCTGATCCTCGGCGGTGGCGTGAAGGACGAGTTAGATCTTCTGGCTCTGGAAGAAATGGGTTTTTCAGGCGCTCTGGTGTCCACTGCTGTGCATAATGGTAGCGTACCAGTCAAGTGGATACAGTAACAGAACCTACTCGTATCCGCATTCTCCTCTCTCTAGCTTTGATTTATATACTGATCGAATTCATTCCGCTTATTGGATTAGCCCAAATTTTTTATTATTTCAATTACTTCGTCTATTGGAGGCAGTTGCTCCAGCTCGTAAACCTTAACAAAGGCTACTTTTCCGTCTTCATTCACAAGAACATTGGCCCTCTGAGAAAATCCCTCCACTTCCCGGAATAGCCCGTAGAGAGATGCGACTCCACCATGTGGCCAGAAGTCCGCCAGTATTCCGGTATCAACTATTTCCAGGCTCTTGGCCCAGGCTTTCTTGGTAGGAACCGAATCCACGCTCAAGCCCACTGCAACAGTGTTCAGAGAGTCAAAGGTCTTTTTGTTCGCCTCCAGGGACTTCATCTGTTCTGCACAAACCGATGTCCATGCAAGAGGATGAAAGGAGAGTAGCACTCTTTTCTTCGATTGCTCAGAAAGCCTGAAGTCCTTGCTAAACTGATCTTTCAAAGAAAAATCCCTGAATGCGTCTCCGACCTTTATAGTCTCCATTTGCTTCGTATCAATCTTTGAGGGCATCTTCTTTTTTCTCCAGTGTAGAATAGTCGTTCAAAATATAAAGACGTTATTGGAATCGGAACATCACTATCGAGACGGCCTCTGATCTATGCAGATCATTCCGGAAATTCCTGCAATAAGCTGGCACTCGCCGAAGAATAGGTCGATCTTCTTCAGGAGATTGATGCATATTTATGAATCATTACGCGATGTTTGCACAGACACCGGATGTCCTTATTTACAGCAGGAATACAAAATGAGATAAAACGGATAAAAATGATAATAATGCCCAGGATTTAGCCAGGGCTGGAAAAGAAACTTATTAAGACTTTATCTTACGCCTGACCTGCTATCCGACCACTTGTTCAGGACCGTAGGCAGGGCTACGACTAGTATGCCGAATATCACAATAGCGAATATCTGAGACATGATATCCATTTCTTTTCACCTCCGGGGAATTGGACAGATTATCCGGGCGCCCATTAGACTCAGACCATGATAAACTTTTTGCTGAGCATCGTACTTCTCGCCCATAGCTTCAGTTGCTGCTATTCACTTTGCTCGTATTTAAATGTCTTTTTGTAATAAATGGTAAAAAAGGTATTTAACTAAAAAGCCAAATCACTAAATGGTAATTTACGTTTTAAGGAAAATGACTGCGAAAATTTAACTAATTTATCAATTTTCAATCAAGAAAATTAGCCTTTATTGGAAAAGGTTAAATAAATGAAATGCATCTCATGAGATTTGTACGGCGGTCTTTCAAGAATCTACAAGGTCCGTTGTATAGGAAATGAATATGGCTGGCTTCACACATAACGAACCTCCCTTAGTTGGGCACGATAACCAAGTTCCAGGATCAATGACCTCAGAGGATGCAGGTTTTTACCTCGTCCTTGTATCTGCAATAGTGTTTGTGGCTGCAGCTCTGACGGGACATCTGGCATAGAACTTCAGCGGCAAGCATGCTATCCGAGCCCTGGGCTCTGGATAGCGCAATCATTACCATTGGGTCCTGGTTCCTATAGGTATTCGAAACAGACAATAGATATAAAATTTTTTTAATCTATTAATTTGAAATAAATCTTTTTCTTTATTCGAATACCTCGCTAGCCTGCAACTGGGAACTTTTTGCCAGGGAACTCGTCTCAAAATAATCCCATATCATTATTGCCATTCAAGGGGTCGATAGAGGATATTTGGAGCAAGTCCACGACGCACTCTGGCGATAGATTTATCCGGCCAGCAAATTGAGCCTGAAAACCATGACTGTTGATAGCACGCTCATCGATTCAAAAAAAGTGGTGGGTCGCAAAATTCAATGACCATAAGAGACGTCAGGGAATAACGACTCATGTATGACATCAAATATCCGTTAAAGGGTAAGAGCATGATGTTCCGCCTGATAGAGATTGCACTCCCCCCAAGGATAAGCAACAAGCGTTGGAAGATTTATTAAGCGATAGAAATGAAGTGCTCGATATAACAATTCAGCCCGCGATAGGTTTCAGGAAGATTCTGATACAGGGTGAATGGAAGACTCGCTTTTCAACCGATAAGATTCTCATCGAGGTGTGTTGATTGAAGGATCTCAGTCCAAAACAGCAGGAGGAATTCAACCAGAATCGCTATGATGTACTTCAGCAACTGGAGGAGTTACTAAATCTCCCCATGGCAATACTGGGCTTCGCTTGGCTTGCCCTTCTGTTAGCAGAACTGGACTGGGGTCTAACTCCCAATCTAGAGACCCTTCTGGTCACCATCTGGATCATCTTCATAGCCGATTTCTTCATCGAGTTCCTACTAGCTCCTAAAAAGAGCGCTTTCCTGAAAGCTAATTGGTTAACGATCATAGCCCTGATAGTTCCTGCTATCAGAATTTTTCGAGTTCTACGCATTCTTCGTTTCGCCAAAGGGCTGGCTTTGACCAGGATAGTGAGCACCATCAATAGATCCATGAGATCGCTAAGATTTACCATGGGCCGCAGGGGCTTTGGCTACGTAGTGGCTTTAGCCTCGATAGTAGCTCTGGCTGGCTCCTCTGGCATGTACGCCTTTGAGAGGGGCATCAACCCGGATATAGAGAGCTTTGGGGCCGCCCTGTGGTATACAGTAATAGCGATAACCGTTAGTACTGATTACTGGCCGTATAGTCCGGAGGGGCGGGTCCTGGCGTTCCTGCTGGGGCTATTCTCTCTTGCAGTAACTGGCTATGTGACTGCGGCCTTAGCCAGTTACTTTATAGGCAGGGATGCCGAGAGCGATGAGACTGCTATAGTGAATAAAAAGGCCATAGATGATCTCAGAGCTGAGATCCAGGCACTGAGGAATGAGAATAAGGTCGTGATCGCCGAGGTCAGGTCCATATCCGAGGCTTTAAATGAGGATTGGAAGAAGTGATATCGATCTGCGGCCAGGATCAGAAACGGCATGAGCAGCGACATGCACGTGGCAACGTAGCTATAACTGTAATGGTGAGGAAGTTCACCGATTATGATGTCGACGATCTGCCGGCTCTTCTTCCCGGCAGAGTTCTGAATATCCTGGCCTGAGGGGCGATTGCCCCTGAAGCCTTCAGTCTCTGAACATGGGGTGTTATGTCTTCCGTCCTTTGCAGGAACTGGTCTATTACCATCTTCTCCAGCTTTCTTTTATCCACTCCCTTTCCCTTTCCGATGCCCGGACAGGTGGGATTGAAGTTGATGCTGAGCAGAATATCTCCATTGGGTAAAGTCTCCTCTTCCACCCGGAAGGGAAAGAGCCGGCAAGCAATAGGTCGCACAGAGTAGATGGTGCAGCCTTCCCGGTAGAAGATGCAGGTAGTGTCCTCTTTGCTCTTCATAACCGGCAAGTCCAGGATAACCTTGCGTCCCATATCTTCGAGCTTAACATAGCATCCGTCGTAGTCATAAAGAGTATCTACGATGTCTGCCGCCTTTTTACCAGTCTTTTTAGATATGGCGGTAACATCTTTTTCTGTGAGATAGATCAGATTGGACTTCTCCCAAAATTCTCGGATTTGCTCCATAGCGATGAGATCGTCGAACTCCTGAGGCCTTTTATGATGGCAGCAGGAGCCGCACCTCTGGCACTGGAAGCTGATATCTTCAAAAACTGCTTTTACTATAACGCGGGGCAAGAAATTCCCCCAAAAAGAAAGAAAAAAAGAAGACGGCTCAGAGCGTCATCTTCCGGGGATGCTTCTCAGCCAGAACTTCCAGCCCCAGCTCTTCTGCGGACTCTGCCTTCATGATGTCTACCATGGCCGCTGCCGGGAAGATCATGGGGGCGTTCTCGATGGGCCCGTAGAGGTAGTAGTCAGCACCCACGATTCCGGCTACCAGGTTGGAGCCGATATCGACAGGAGCGAAAGCCTCCTTGTGCTGCTTCTTCCACTTCTTCATCCAGTCCCAGGCCGAGGCACCATTATGGAATCCTCCGCCTACCGGCAGGCCCAGCTGGGCCTTGACGGCAATGACGGCGCGATAGGTTGCGCCGGAGCCGGCTCCCAGAGGCATGGCCGCTGTATCGATGAGGGGCCTGGTGATGCCGCACTCTTTGGCATACTCCAGCATGCCCTTCTTGGCACCGCCTGCCGCTTTGGTCAGGATGTCCATCTTGCCTTTGGTTCCCTTCTCCATGGCATTGAAAGCCAGCACAATAGCCGAGTTGAGATCGCTATCTTTTACCGCCTTCAGTTCCTCGTCGGTGATGGAGGCGTTGATGGAGTTGTGCACAGCCCTGTCGGCAACGCCAATCTCTGAAGCGTACTTGACGCCGAAGGCGCGAACCTCAGGAGCGGAGGAGTCGATGAGGAACGGGTAATCCGATAAACCTACGAACCAGTCGATTTCCTTCTTCATGGCCTCGTCGCTCTCGGCAACGATCTGGTTCATGCAGGAGTTGCCTGTTACGTCACTCATCTCAACCTGTGTGTTCCAGAGCCTCTCGGCAGCTGCCGCATCAAAGACTCCGTGCTCCGGATCGGAGACTATCTTGTGCCTGGCGTAAAACATGGTGCCGATGCAGCATGTGGCGTACTCGCCCGGCTGGCCCCCTATCTTGAATTTACCGAAATCGAAGACTTCCTGCTTCCTATCAAATCTAAACATTCAAATCACCGCTTTCCAATTGCCTGCGTATACGAATAGTATGTATGCTAAAACCAAGATCAACCCAGCGCAGACACCGTAGGCTGCGCCCAGATCTCTGCCGATGGACTTGCCGGCTCTCATGTACTTCTCGGAGGAGTAGAACTCTATCTTCTCCTCGATCTTTTCTAGCCTGGCCATTACATCTCTGAGCTGATCAGGGTCGACCACGGCAACGGGTACTACCGGTTTAATGTCTTCTGCCATAGTTTACAGCCCCCCCGTGAAGGCGAAAGGCCCCAGCATCATCACAACGGCGAGGACAAAGCCGATGGCAAATCCTAAAGATACCGTAGCCATGACGGCAGAGCTCAGTCTCGTCTCTCTGGCCAAAAGCTGGCCCTTGTACCTGACGTCCTCTACGATTGCATCAATCATAGGCATGTTAGGTTCGACCACGGACGCTATTCCCTGGCCGTATTCGATCTCTTCTGCCATCTTACTTCCCTCCTGCCACCCTGAGAATCAATCCGAAGAGGACGAGGACTACGGTCATGCCGAGAACTATACCCTCGATCTTGCCCGCATAGATACCTGCCTGCAGCTTGTTGAGAAGACCGGTGTTGGTTACGGCGGTATCGATACCGCGCATCCTCGACCTTACCTCAACTACCTCTGCAGCCATGGGCCGGAGACCGGCCCCTGTTTCTTCTTCGCCGCCCTCTTTGATCTCAATGGTCATGGGCTCGACGTCAAGAGCGCCGGGGTCCTTGGAGACCAGATCCTTGATCTTGCTGGTGATGGCCCCCATGTCCTCAGTGTTCATCATCATGACCGTCTGCACCTGACTCTTAAAGCGCTCAATGGACTCGGGCGTCAGGTTCTGGATAAAGGGAATAGCTCCCTTGGCTCCAATGATCCTTCCTTCCTTGTCGATTCCGCTCTGGGCAAAAGCCTCGACTGCCTGTCCGGTGATGTGCCCCTTGACCTCCATTCCCGTAACCACTACGTATCTGATGTTGGGATTGGAGATGACATTTGCCACCATCTTCTCTATGCCGATATTCTCGGTCTTGCACGGTCCGGCAAGAGCCGCGCCGGCCTTGATGAGATCGGCGCCATGAAGGTGAGAGCCGCAGGTGCATACTGCTACGGGGCTCTCCGGATTGCCTACCTCATATTCGCCAGTAATCGTCGGCCAGGGCTCAGACGCCTTCTTTTTGAGCACCATTCTAAGCACCTCCGCCCAATGACTTCTTCACTATCTCAAAGGTTGCCGGATTGGTAAACGCCATACTCAGCAGCAATACGAAAGACAGCACCAGACCGATGATGAAGCCCATCCATATGTTGGCGTACAGACCGGCGATGTATGAGGCCTTGCCACGGTTGGCGTACGACGAGAGAAGCTCGTTGTCCGGCGCAAGCTGGTTGACCAGGTCATCAGCTGTCTTGTCCAATTTATCCAATCTCTCGAAAACCGGGTCGAAAGTGTACAGAACTACGTCCGCCCTCTGCTCCGAAACCACTCCTTTCATGGGGTCGAAGATCAGGCCCAGTTCTGGTGAAACTCTAACAAATCCCATTTCTAGACCTCCTTATTGCACCGTTGGCGGCAGAAGTCCTGTTCCGACCACTGCGGATGCATCTCTCTTGACCAGACGGTAGAACATCTTGAAGAAGTAGAACCATATGGCAAAGCCGATTACAAGCTGCAATAGTCCAGCGCCCAGGCCCTGTGTTGCTATGGCCGCAATTCCTGTAGCGATCATAGCCAGTCCGCTCACCATTATCGCATTCACCAGGGTTCTGTCCTGCTTCTCATCCGGGCCGAGATTGGCGTTGAAAGGATGCAGGATGGCAAGACCGCCGGCGATGAAGATGATGGCGATATAGCCGGTCATGAGAACTTTATTCACGATATCGAAGTAACCGAGGCTACCGGATATAGCAAAGCTCCAGCCCAAGATGGCCAATGCGCCTGCCATGGACAGGTCTGCGTTGCCCTCCTCCATGACCGGGATATTAAACTTGATGACCTTATTGGCGATAACGCCGATGATGTAGCCGAAGACTCCGGCATAGATCAGGGTTATGATTGGGCCTAGCAGTACTGAGCCTAAGCTTTCAGCCACAGATAGTCCAAACATGACGGCAATGATGCCCATACCGAGAGCCAGCATACCGATGGATGGAACTCCTGTTCCTATACCGTAAGCACAGATTCTTCTGACAGAATTGGCTCCCATGACTACGGCAAAGATCGCAGCTATGGCTCCGATAAAGGAGAACACGTTGGTGTTCAGGGCACTATTGAGAATGGCACCCAAATATATTCCTACAATGGACCCAACCAGGCCGTACATTCTTAGCTTCTTGGGGTCAAATGCAGACGGCGCTCCGCCTGCAGCTCCTCCTACCGACATTTCAGGCACCTCCCGTGATCAACACTGCCGCTAAAGCAAGCAGTATGCTGGCTATGGCGCAGGCTCTAAAGGCGAAGGGCCACTTTTTGAACTTGGGGTCGTGGAATCCCTCGATTGTTCCCTGGATGTTCCAGGACGCTATAACCGCATTCACCAGGAATATGCCAATGGCGAACATAGCGCTTAAAGCAGCGTTGCCGTTGATCAGATATAGCGGATAGTAGATCATGGCGCCGCCAAGACCTCCCATCATGCCGCCGATAAGGCCGCTGACGAAGCAGATGGTGGGTATGCCCTGGCCAACTGTTCCCGGAGCCACATAAGGCGGCTGAGAAAATCCTGTTATAGGGTCATAATTGACCTTGGCCGAAGCGAAAGGAACACCTACCGCATAAGCGTATATCCAGGATCCGGCAAGCATGGTGGAACCGATCATGATTCCTGCGCCTACAGCTCCTGAAGCCAGGATGAGCCAGAGATTGTCTGTGACAGACATCATAAGGCCGGCTGCCAATAGGCCGGTCAGGCCCGATCCAGCAGCGAGCTGCACTGTACCCGTGCCGATACCGGCTGCCTGAGCCATCGCTGCAGGAGCGCCGCCTACCGGCACAAAGTGAACGCCAATGCCTACCAGGAGGCCACCAACTAAGATCTCCAGGATGTAGACTATGGTGTTAACATCAAAATTCATGCTGCAATGTCCCCCTTGTATTCCGGATAAGTTCCGTACTTTCTTCTGGCGGACCTTTCTATGTAGTAGTTATAGCATATCATCACGAGGATAAAGAAAACTCCCATGGCAATGGCATAAGATGCCTGAGTTACGGGATCGAACACCGTTGTCCTCCAGTTGTCCAGGAAGACGGTCAGGCCGAAGCCCATTCCCGTGGCCGGTCCGCCGAACTTGGTGCAGAACCAGGCATTATCAATGGAGTTTCGCAGGCCTGCTTCGGCCTTCCTCACTATCTGGCCGGAGAGCATGGTATTCAGACCGCAGCCGAACTGCCGGTTCTGGAACTCACGCTCGCCACCATAGTGAATATCGCCCACTGAGGAGCCGATAGCACCAACAGCCAATCCCCAGATCAAGGCGATGACCGCCATCGGGAAGGGATGGGGTGTAGGCAAAACGTATACCATTATGTAAGATATAGTTGCAATACAAAACGATGTTATCCAGGCATGTGCCATAATAGATGGCGTGGTGTACCTGACGATATCCAGATAGACCCACTGGTTGAACCTCTTCTGGCTGGAATTCCTGCCAAAGTAAGAGCTTATTGAAAAGACACCGTTGAACAGAGCGGCAACGGATGCGCCTGCCACCAGGGCAAGCAGTGCGGGCATCTGGAAGGCCGTAATAAGCGTATAGGCTACCATAGCAGCAGTGGCGGCCCACAGGGCGTTGGCCGGGGGCTCTCCCGAGATGGCCTTATTATAAATCCTGTGGGGGTTGCCGACCTGAGCGGCCAATTGTACTTGCGAGTTGGGATTGCTCTGAGATCCTATATCGGATTCTATATCCTCAGAAGCACCAGCAACTGTCGCAAGGGCGCCCATTGCGGCTATAAGCCCCATGCTAAATGCGTCCATTTATTCCTCCTCCTTTTCATTTCACCAATTTCATAGACTTACACTATAAAATTGGCTATGACGCTCTTGGTATCAATTACCTAAACTTATAAAGCTTTCGCGATGGCGGCCATTGATAATTTCTGCGATTAAGCGCCCTGGTGGCTTCTACCAGGGTTCTCTCTTCGCACCAACCTTGTAGCCTATGATGTTGGTTAGGCGGTGCAGGATAGGAGTCATTATCAGCACAATAAGCATTATGGTGGGTGTAAAATTTTGCCAGAACCAGTGTGGCGCAATGATTATGGTCAATAGCCATGCGCCGATGACGAAGTCTATCTGGTCTATTACAAAAAGAGGTGCACCGCGCTTCAGACCCATGCGCCGCTTGAAGAAAGCTGCCACGATGTCACCCAGCATCGCTCCCAGTGCGAGGCCGAGAAGAATGGGAAGTTGCTCGAATCCAATGCCAAAGGACGGCAGGCCAATCAACGGCGCGATCTGGTTTTGCAGGAGCCCCATCAGGATGCCGCAGACCGTTCCCGCGAGTGTTCCTCTAAAAGTCTTGCCGTCGCCAAGAGTCCGCTGTCCATCCTGAAAGGTCTGGCCCATGTCCAAGGGCATGCCTCCGCCGAAGAGTGCTGCACAGTTGTTGGGTATATAGGCGGGCAGCATCAGCCAGAAGGCGATAATCAGGACATTCATTATTCTTACTCAGATTGCTCTTCGCGGTCTCTCCCATATATCAAATTATCTGATAGCATCTTCCATTCTCCGTCAGATGTCTGCTTCAAAGAGCCGACACACGCAAGGACGCAGTACTGATTTGGGGGGTAGAGACTTATTGGGGGAACAGAAATGGACGATCCATCAACTTGAAGGTGTATGTTTTGAAAAAGAAATTCTGCGACTTAACACAGGTCGATCTGGCGAGGCTTCCCAGCCTATCCTTTGATCACGAATGCATCGGAGAAGAGTGGATCTATCTGCATCTCTATAACGAAAAGAAAATGCATTGGTATCTGGCAGAGTATGGGCCGATCGGCAAGAAGTTCTTTGGCTTTTTCGTTAACAAGGTCGATGGAATAGCTTCAGGGTTTTGCAGCCTTGATGATATTCTAAGCTTTGAAAAAAAAGGTGGCGCCTGGGTTCCGATGGTCGATGAAGACTGGAAGCCGTTAGCAGCCAAAGAGATTCCCATTATGGTAGAATATATCAAACTAGTAGTGACTCAGCCGGATATCACATGATGGGAGATTTGGATCGAAACAGTTAAGTCCAACCTGTGATACTAGATGGGCGGGCGTCGATGGTCTAGTGGTTATGACTTGGGCCTTCCAGGCAGAAGATCGATTCTGCGAAGCAAGCCTACAACCCGGGTTCGAATCCCGGTCGACGCACTTCATTCATCCGGCCATCATTACGTTAAATGCCGAACTATTTTCGCTACATTTATATCCTAGTTTGACCAGTTGTTGTCTTATGAAATCAGGTGGGGAGATCTCCAACGCACGAGGACTATTGGCCGAGAAGATTGCAGGAGAGATCACCCTATCCCAGAGTCCCGGTGACACTTTGAGGAAGTGGCGGCGCAACTTCGGCATAACACAGACAGACCTCTCCAATCATCTCGGCATCTCCCCTTCCGTGATCTCCGATTACGAGAGCGGCAGGAGGAAGTCACCGGGCATAATGATTGTGAGCAAGATCATCGATGCGCTGCTGAGGGTGGATGAGAGTCGCGGCTGCAATGTCCTGCGCGCTTACGAGGATATGTGGGGTGACATCTTGGGCCTTGATTCCATATGCAGTGTCTGCGAGTACCAGGATCCCCTTCCTCTTGTGGATATTGCCCGGAAACTGGAAGCTGAAGTTATCTACGGCCGTACTGATATCACCATATGGGGCTACACGGTAATAGACAGCATGAAGGCCATTGTGGAGATGCTTCCCGACCAGTTCCAGAAGATCTACGGGCGAAGCACGGCTCGAGCCCTGATATTTACAGGCGTCCGGTCTGGCAAATCACCAATGGTGGCAGTTCGAGTCAGCAACCTCAAGCCCGGCGCTGTTGTCTTGCAAGGGCTCATGCCGGGTGACGTTGATCCGGTGGCAGTAAGAATAGCAGAGGTCGAAAATATTCCTCTTTTGACCACACATTTTTCTATTGACGAAATTACCAGTGCTTTGAGCAAAGGGTGAAGTCTCTTGGTCTCGGGTATTGTCAGTTATGGGGTCTACATCCCGCGGTTCAGAATCCGCGTGGACGAGATCGCCAGGGTTTGGGGAGATGGAGACGATATCTCGGAAGGCCTTCGCGTCTTCGAGAAATCCGTACCAGATCTTGATGAGGATGCGGTGACCATTGCCGTGGAGGCAGCGCGCAATGCACTCAGACGCGCCGAAGTGGATCCCAAAAGGATCGGCGCCATTTATGCCGGCTCGGAGAGCCATCCTTATGCCGTGAAGCCCACGGGCACAATTGTCGGCCAGGCAGTATGCACATCATCCTCTTACACTGCAGCAGACTTTGAGTTTGCCTGCAAAGCGGGAACTGCCGCAGTCCAGGCGTGTCTGGGACTTGTGACCTCCAATTTGATCGACCTGGGTCTTGCCATTGGAGCAGATGTGAGCCAGGGTGCGCCCGGAGATATGCTGGAATACACTGCAGCGGCAGGTGGGGCTGCATATCTAATAGGCAGCAAGGATCTTGTAGCAGAGATTGAGGGGTTTTATTCTTTTACTACTGATACTCCTGATTTCTGGAGGCGGGAGGGCATGCCTTATCCGGAGCACGGCGGAAGATTCACTGGCGAGCCTGCCTACTTCAAGCATGTGACGAGTGCAGCGCGCGGGCTTATGGAGCGGCTGGGAACTGAGCCAAAAGATTACGATTATGCCGTCTTCCACCAGCCTAACGGCAAGTTCCCTGTGCGCGTAGCCAAGATTCTGGGCTTCAGCAAGAAGCAGATCGAGCCGGGATTGATAGTGCCCATGATTGGAAACACCTATTCGGCATCTTGCCTCATAGGCCTTGCCGCCACTCTGGATGTCGCCCGCCCTGGGGAGAGAATCTTTGTGACCAGCTTTGGTTCGGGTGCCGGGAGTGATGCCTTCAGCATCAAAGTGCTGGACAAGATAGACGACATCCGCTGCAATGCACCTAGCGTTCGCGACTTTATCGGCAACGCCGAGTATCTTGATTACGCCATGTATGCCAAACACAAAGGCAAGCTGAGAATATGAGGTCTGTATCCATTATTGGTGTTGGTTGCACCAAGTTCGGAGAGCGATGGGATGTCTCTTTGCGCGACATGATCGCAGAAGCTGGAGTCCTGGCCATTGAGGATGCCGAGATCACAGGCGAGCAAATCGATGCTCTCTATGTGGGCAATATGAGCGGCGGCAGATTCATCGAGCAGGAGCATATCGGGGCGCTTATCGCAGACTGCGCCGGATTGTCGCGCCTGCACGTGCCCTCCACGCGAGTAGAAGCTGCCTGCGCCTCAGGTGGTCTTGCTCTACGCCAAGGTATCTTATCCGTGGCCAGTGGCTATAGCGATATCGTGATCGCTGCAGGGGTCGAGAAGATGACCGATGTCTCCTCCGGAACTGCAGCGGACGCGCTAGCTTCCGCTGCGGACCGCGAGTGGGAGTGCTTCTTTGGCGCAACTTTCCCTGCGCTTTACGCCATGATGGCCAGGCTGCACATGCGCCGCTACGGGACTACGCACGATCAGATGGCCCAGGTGGCGGTGAAAAATCACCATAATGCATGCATGAATCCCATAGCGCAGTACCATATGGAGATATCAATCGAAGACGTCAATAAATCGCCAATGGTTGCGGACCCATTGCATGTCCTGGACTGCTCGCCCATATCCGATGGCGCAGCGGCGGTCGTGCTTGCTCCCACTGAGGTGGCCAGGCGGTTTTCGGACACGCCCATCAAAATAGTGGGCAGCGGTCAGGCAAGTGATACTCTGGCTCTGCATGACCGCCGCGATCTGACCACACTCGACGCCACTGTTCATGCCGGTCGAGCGGCCTTCCAGCAGGCTGGAATGGAACCACGTCACGTGGATGTGGCCGAGGTGCATGACTGCTTCACCATTGCTGAGATCCTGGCCATTGAAGACCTGGGATTTGTCGAGAAGGGCCAGGGCGGAAAGGCCACTGAAGAGGGTCTGACGGCAATGGGCGGCACCTTGCCCATCAACACCTCAGGAGGGCTGAAAGCCTGCGGCCATCCCGTCGGGGCCACGGGAATAAAACAAGCTTACGAGATTGCTCTGCAACTGAGGGGTGAAGCCGGAAAGCGACAGGTCGATGAGGTTGAAGTCGGACTTGCTCACAATGTGGGCGGTTCGGGCGGGACGGCCCTGGTTCACATATTTACAAGGTGAAAGATGACAACGCAAGCGCCAAGATTTTGGAGAAGCATACCCCAGAGGTACAACCTCTTGGGTACGCACTGCAACCGCTGCAACGAATACTTCTTTCCTCCGCGCAATCTCTGCCCCAATTGCCGCCGTGGAGCGCATTTGGAGGATTATACCTTCAAAGGGACGGGAACCATAGTCACGTACACTACCATCTATAATGCTACTGAAGAGTTCGAGAGGCTTACGCCCTACAATCTGGCAATTATCCAACTGGATGAGGGGCCGAAGATTACAGGCCAGATCATCTCCAGCTCTGAGGATGTAAAGATAGGTATGCGCGTCCAGCCTGTCTTTCGCATCCTCGGAAAAGAGGGTGAGAGAGGTATCATCTATTACGGCACAAAGTTCGCGCCTCTGATTGAGCCGGGATGCTCTGAGAGCGCAGAAAAGGTATTGAATTCAGCCAAAGGTAGAGATTGAATTCGACCCGGTGGTTTTTATGAAATCACTATCCACTGTGAAAAGTACCGGACTCGTTTCGATAACATTCTCTCCTTCTTTTATCTGGCTCAGCATTTGACCTAATCCGTTCTTGCCGTCTGCCTGCATCACCAGGAAGAAGTTATATTCGCCAAAGAGATGGTAGACATCTCTCACTTCCGGTCTTTTCTTTAGATCAACATAAACCGATCTTTCCTGGCCGGACCTAACTTTGATCATTGTCAATCCTATTACTATTCAAATCCCCCACTAGAAGCCAACACTTGCGCCACAATACTATTTATAGTTTTTGCTATAGTAATGGAACTGGAATAGTACATTGAAACTATAGATGCATTTAAGTCTGGATAGGACGTCAAAGAATCCAAGTTATGTTGCATTTCTCCTCAAAGTCATGCAGCCATCTATGCATAGCTTCAGCAAATCAAGAGTGCATATCTGAAGAGAACAAGTGCGAAGGATGTAAATATTTTGTAGCCTAATAATAAGATATGACTCTTATTTCCCTCTGCTTCGAGGTCCACCAGCCTTTAAGGCTAAATAAAAACTTCTTCTGGGACAGATCACTGAACAGGCAGGTCGTGCCCGATTTGAAGAAGTTCTATTTCGATGATTCCGAGAACAGAAGGATCTTCGAGCGCGTATCCGATAAATGCTATCTGCCCGCCAATAAGGTGATCCTGGAGAGCATTCAGAAGCATGCGGGAGCTGACAGGCCCTTCAAGGTCGCATACAGCCTTTCTGGCATCTTCCTGGAGCAGTGCCAAAAATACCGTCCGGAGGTTTTGGATTCGTTTGTCAAGCTGGTGGAGACGGGTCAGGTTGAGGTTATGGAGCAGACCTACTACCATTCACTGACCAGCCTCTATGAGGACCGTTGCGAGTTCTACGAGCAGGTTAAGATGCATAAGGAGCAGATCTGGGATATTTTTGGAGTAATCCCTACCACTTTCGAGAATACTGAGCTGATTTACAGTGATGATATCGCGCGAATGGTCGAATCCATGGGATACAAGGCCGTATTCGCGGAGGGAGTGGTTGAGAATCCGAACTTCGTTTACAGACCCCCCGAAACCAGTCTCTCCTTGCTGCTGCGAAACTATCAGCTCACGGACGATGTCGGCTTTCGCTTCTCCTCTCACGATTGGGAGGAGTACCCACTCACAGCAGACAAATATGCTCTCTGGCTGGCGTCTACACCTGGCAAGTGTATAAACATTTTCTGTGATTATGAGACCTTCGGGGAGCACCAGTGGAAGGAGACAGGCATCTTTGAGTTTCTCCGCTATCTGCCAGATCAGGTACTCAAATATAACAATCTGGAATTTGCCAAACCTTGTGAGATTGCCAGTTGTGTCACGCCCGAAAGAGAGCTCTCGGTGCCAAAATATACCTCCTGGGCAGATATAGAGAGAGATACAAGCTGCTGGCTGGGCAATGCTCTGCAGCAGGCCTGCTTTATATATCAAAAATTTCTGGAAGCCCCTGCCAAGGAGAGCCGCGATAAAGATCTTCTGGAGATTTGGAGGATTCTCGGCCTCTCCGATCATCTCTATTACATTTTCACTCATGGCGGCGGGCCCGGCGAGGTGCACAGCTACTTCAGCCCGTACGGCAACCCTTATGACGCGTCCGTCACATTGTTCAGCGTTTTATGTGATCTGCATTATAGGCTCAAACAGAAGACCCATCTGGCCGATTCACCCTTCCGGTTTGCCACGGGGATTGATGAGTTCACAGGAAGTTTGGCCTGGACCCTGACAGGAATGAGAGAGATTTTGGGAACCATACCACTGGACTCACTGGAATATCATAGCAGGGAAGGCGATTATGCTTCCTGGGCCCGGACGAGCCTGGGAGACGAACCGCTGGCGGAAAAGATGGCCAAGCTGCAATCTATCCGGGGCGAAAGGCTGCGAAAGAGCCTTTTAAAGGCGATAGATGCTGCACTTTCGGAGAGAAGATGATGCAGGGGGTTACGCCTTTTCGGCCGGAGAACTATGAGCAGGGAACAAGTCGCGAGTGGTTGGTGACTAACGGTCTGGGAGGCTATGCCTCAACTACTGCCAATGGCTGCAACACCCGTGCTTATCACGGCCTTCTCGTGGCGGCCTTGCAGCCACCTGTGGATCGCAAGCTTTTGCTCTCATCTCTGGATGAGGAGGTCAACGGCATCGGTCTCGCCAACCACAATTATCCCGGCGTGATCCATCCACAAGGATTTCGATATCTTCAGGAGTTTTGGGTCGATCCGATTCCCAGACTAATTTATCAGGTTGGCAAGATCCGCATTGAGAAGGCCATTTCCATGGTTAACGGAGAGAATACCACCATCATAAGCTACAAAATTCAAAATGGCCAGGGGAGGATGTTGGTCTTCCCCCTGGTTCACAGCCGCAACTTTCATGCCGCCTCCGACCTGCCCTTGATCCGTCAGGAGCCTCGAGACTGTGGAACGATTCTACAATCGAGCACCAAGCTGACCCTTTTCTCGGACAGGGCCCGTTACGTGCCAAAGGCGACGATCTATTATAATTTTGAGTACGAGGAAGAGAAGCGTCGTGGTTTGGCCGGCCGGGAAAACCTCTTTTCACCCGGCTACTTCTGCCTGGAACTTTCCGGTGATACGAACTTCGCAATCGTCGCCTCCACCTGGAGAACTTCTATGCTGGACTGGGGTGCAAAAGAGAAAGACGAAAAGGGGCGTTTGCAGAGCCTTGTGGCGCCAATCCCTGAGCTGGCAAGAGCCGCTGACACCTTTCTGGTGAGGAGGGGCAGCTCCCTGAGCCTCATCGCCGGGTATCACTGGTTTGATGACTGGGGACGTGATGCTATGATTGCGCTGCCGGGTCTTCTTCTGACCACGGGCCGCTTCAGAGAGGCAAAATCGGTCCTGAAATCCTTTGCGGGATCGATGATTGATGGAGTGCTGCCCAACGACCTCGGTGCCCGGTCTTACAACACAGTGGACGCTTCCCTCTGGTTCATTCGGGCCGTCTGGAGCTATTATCAAAATTCCGGAGATCTGGAGTTCGTGCGACAGCTCTGGCCAGGGCTGTTAGAAGTTGTCAGACGCTACTCTCAACCAGGAAAGGACTTTGGAAGTTGTGAGGATGGACTCATAGTGTCCGGCCCAGCTCTAACCTGGATGGATGCGAGAGTGGGCGGGCGGCCGGTTACACCAAGGGCCGGGAAGTGCTGCGAGATAAATGCGCTATGGTACTATGCATTGGACAGGATGGAAATTCTGGCTGAAGCCCTGAAAGCGCCTGGAGGTTCAGGTTTTTCAGAAAGCCGGGAGAAGGTTCGCCAGAGCTACAACAAGTTTTGGAACAGCGAGACAGGATGCCTCTATGATGTTATAGGCCCGAATGATGCATCGATCAGGCCAAATCAAATCATTGGGGCCACATTTCCAGATCTGCTATCATTAACCAAGAGGAAGAGCATTCTTGATGTGGTGACAAGAGATCTGCTTACACCGTGTGGCCTGAGAACTCTTTCGCCTCGCGATCCGCGTTATGTGGGCAGATACGAGGGAGATCCTCGCCAGAGGGATGAGGCATACCACCAGGGTACGGTCTGGCCCTGGCTCATGGGGCCGTACATCGAGGCTTACATCTCGGTGAACGGCAGATCTGACGAGACTCGCCGGAAGGCAGAAGAGATCTTGCGGCCTCTGCTGGTGCTGAACGTGGGTGGGATAGACACCATTCCGGAGATCTTTGACGGCGACCCGGCCCAGCGGCCGGGTGGCTGCATCGCTCAGGCCTGGTCGGTGGCAGAAGTGCTGAGAGCCTGGGCAGAGGCTCAGGAATAGTACGACATGCTGCCCAACAATTTTATTGGCCCCTGGCGAAACATGCAGCAGATACGATATTGCAGTGGAACATGCGCTCAACATTTAAATAAATTCTCTAATAAAAGGATTTTAGAAGACTCCTATTCGGGCCATGCCGTTCAAACAGACTGATCTTCCCCTGGCAATGACCCATGGCTAAGAAAAGTTAAACAACACCGCCATCTACTCTTCTCCTTAAATATGGATCGTTACGATGTGGCCGTCGTCGGTGCGGGCCCGGCAGGCTCCATGGCTGCCAGGTATGCGGCCAAAGCCGGAGCGCGGGTCGTCTTGCTGGAGGAGCACGCAGCTATTGGTTGGCCTGTGGAGTGCGCCGGTCTTCTTGGTGCAGGTGCACTGATCGAGTCAGAGCTGGCAGGAAGCTCTTTCATACTGAGGAGCATGTCGGGTGCTGCGGTTTTTTCTCCGGGCGGCTCTCGACTGGACTTCAAAGCCCAATCCTGTAAAGCCTATGTCGTGGACAGGAGACTCTTTGACAGGGCTCTGGCCCTGGGTGCATTGCGGGAGGGCGCGGAGCTCCGGCTTTGCTCATCGGTCCGGAAGATGAGATGCGAGGATAGAAAACGCATTCTTACCCTCGCCGGCGGTGAGGAAGTCGAGTCCAGGATTGTGATCTCCGCTGAGGGGGTCAGGGCCAGACTGGCCCGCCAGGCAGGAATCATGCCGCCGCAGATCACTCTTTCCGGGGCGCAGGTGGAAGTTCCTTTTTCTGTAGATGACCCTGAATCAGTGGAAGTGCATCTGGGACCGGCACCAGGTCTCTTCGCCTGGGTTATTCCCACGGGCCAGGAGACTGCCCGCATTGGCCTATGCGCGCGCGAGCGGGGGTGCGAGCATCTGCGGTCATTCTTGAATACGGAGAGGATTAGAAAAAGAATCCGTGGATCGGCAACTGCTTTGAACGTGGGCGGTCTGCCGCTAGGCTCGCCTCCGGCGACGGCCGTCGCGGGCCTTTTGGCCGTGGGCGATGCAGCAGGCCAGGTCAAGCCCACCTCAGGAGGCGGCATCTATCCGGGTCTTGTTGCGGCCAAGATCGCGGGGGGCGTGGCAGCGGCTGCGGCTTTGGAGAATGATTGTTCAGCGCAGCGGCTGCAGGAGTACGACCGGCTCTGGAGGGCCAGATTGGGCAGGGAGCTCGATATCGGCATGAGGGTCAACCGCATGCTGAACAAAATGAGCAATGCAGAGCTGGATGAAGCTGTCAGCTATCTGGCCAGAAAACCACGGCTCATAAAAGCTATTGAAGAGCACGGGGATATCGACCGGCCCAGCCGTCTCATGGCCCGCATGCTTCGCCACCTGGACTGGGATGCCATAAAGCTGGCAGGGTTGCTGCGCTACGCTCTGGGCTAAACCGCCTCCACCCGGCTGTTGCCCATTTCGTCCTCCACGACCTGCAAGGTATTATCGAACTGTCCCTGCACGTCGCTGATGTGACTGATGGCGATAATCTGAGGAAACCGCTCTTCCAGGCTGCGGAGCATCTGAATCATCTTCTCCCTGTGCTCCAGATCCTGGCTGCCGAAGACCTCGTCCAGTATAAGAAAGGAGTAGCTCTCACCATCCGGCCCAAAGCGCATCAGATACTCGCTGATGGCGACGCGCACCGAGACCGCGATCATATCGATCTCCCCGCCCGTCTCGTTATGTCCTTTTTGACGCGGATGAGCACCTCTATCCAATGGAGCCATTGATAGTGGCCACTCACCGTCTCCATAACCTCAGACGGCTGCTCTACATCGGCGAGGTACGCGTCCAGTTCCCTCTTGCGGCTGGCCTTAGAATCCATAATGCGGCAGTCGATTCCATTACGAGTTATTGGGCGATCAGATCTTTGAGACGAAAGCTTGAATATAAGTGGTCTCCCATTCGCTTTCAATGAACCTGCATTTACAAATTTTGGGAACGGGGATCATTTTTGGCCAGTCTCTGAAGCTGGCAAAGCTAATTCTTGATCGGGAGGGACTATTATGAAGATAGTTCACATGTCGGATTCTCATCTTGGATTTCAGGATCTGGACAAGTTAGACGAGAATGGGCGAAATATTATCGAAGAAATGGTCTATTCTGGATTTTTAAATGCAATAGGTAAAATAATAAAACTTAAGCCGGATGCAGTTGTCCATGCAGGTGACGTTTTTCACAGAGAGCGGCCAGGTATCAGGCCTTTGTATATCTTCAAGAAGGGCCTAGAACTGCTGGCCAATGCGGAAATACCTGTTGTCATAATAAATGGAAATCATGATGCCCCAAAGAGCCTGGCAAGGACAAGTCCATTCTGCATTTTTGAAGGTATGAACAATCTGAATATAGCGCATCAAAAAAAATACAAGTATTTTGATATATGTGATCATAGATTCCATTGTATTCCGTATTTCATGGATGCAACGGAACAAAAAAACGAGTTCTCAAAGATTAAATATTCAGGAAGAGATGTGCTCGTCATGCACGGCATGGTCGGATCAATGTGGAGCGAGCGGAGAAATGACGTAGGCGAATATCAGCTTGACGATAGCTTCTTGAAGAGTGATTTCGACTACATTGCTCTGGGACATAGTCATGGGCGCAAAAAAGTCCGCGATAATGCCTGGTATTGCGGATCTGTGGAATACTTCAGCTTCGATGAGGCTTGGCAAGAAAAGGGACTCCTTCTGGTGGACCTGAGCACCGGCAGAACCCAGCCGGTTGAAATTTATATGTCCAGATATCGCATCGACTATCCGTCTATTGATTGCTCAGGTTTGTCTGCATGGGATATCGTATCTGAAGTATTCAAACAATGCGATTCTAAAGATATCAAAGGAAAAATAATAAGATGCAATCTGGAAAATGTCGATCGAAATCAGTATAAAAAAATAAGTCGATCTATGTTCAGTGAACTCAGGGAACAATGCATTAAATTGAAGATTATGCCTAAATTCAAGGATGAGGTGGATGTGATGGATAAGCAAATAAATATCTCGAATCTTCCAGACGAATTTGTAAAATATATAAATGATGAACTATTAAAAGTTTCATATGACAAGATGATGTGCGATAAAATAATAAATTATGGATCGAAATTAATGTGTGAAGTGCAAAAGGCCAGGAATACCGAGGTTCTCAACAGATGAAACTCATCAAACTCAAAATGATCAATTTTAAAAAATTTCGCCGCGCGGAAATAGAGTTTCAAGATGGCTTGACAGGCATAGTCGGCAATAATGGTGCAGGAAAGAGCACAATAGTCGAAGCCATCCTTTGGTCTCTTTATGGAAATAGGGCTCTCAGCATGAAAAAGGATTTTTTAAAGAACAACAATGCAGCTGAGTCAGATTCGATGAGCGTGAAGCTCGTATTGGAAACAGGAAATCAAGTGTGGAGCATATACCGGGGGATGAAATCAAACGGCCAGGCTGAGGCATTGCTTGAGATAAATAATAAAAGAGTTGCCTGGAGCGTAAAGGATGTGGATGATTACCTAACGAAAAGGCTTCATACCAGCGCTCAGGATTTTAAGAAGACATTTTATGCCAGACAAAAGGATCTTGATAATCTGCTAAAGGATGGCGGCGCTGATAAGAAGGAGTATCTTCTGAAGCTGTTAAATTTATCTGACATAAAGCCCAGGTCTGTTGAGCTGATAAAGGCCGATATAAAGGAGAATGAAAACAAACGGAATTGGCTTGATGGTGCATTAAAAGAGATAGGCGATGTCGGGCTAAAACAGCAAGAGATCCTCTTGAAGGTCTCTAAGGCCAAGGAGGAGCTTGATGAGCTTGGGAAAGATAATAATGAACTGGTTGAAGCTGTCAAAAAATGCGAAATGGATAATGAAGTGCATTCGAGAAAAGAGCAATCTCACAAATACTTAATCGACGAAATTTCCAAGAGGGAATCATCTTTATCAAATAAAAGGGACACCCTCAAATCCGAAGACTTCAAGCTTATTGAAATAGGCGATTATAAAAAGCACCTCGTTGAGCTCGAGCCCAAGCTCGAAAGATATTCTTTGATAAAATCGAGATTGGAGGCACTTGAGCCTCTTAAATGCAATTATGAAGCCTTCCTCAGAAGGGAGGAGGTAACAAATAAGCAGATTGAAGGGATTGAAAGGCTACTGAAGGAGGGCCAGGAAAGGCTATCAGCCTTGCGCAACGATGAAGTCCTCTTGGAGAGACTAAAGCCAATTGATGATGAATATAATAAGCTGAAAAATGAAATTCCGGGATGGGAGAAAATAAGGGATAACTATAATGGATTTTTAAGTAAATTAAATGAAGAAAAAATAAATTTTAGCTCAATAGAATCCGGAATCCTAAAGCTGGAAAAAAGTCTCGACGATTTAATGAAGGAAAATGAGAGGCTTTGCAGTATCAAGCCGCTAAAGAGCGATTATAATTCCCTCCAAGGGGAGTTTTCCGCCCTCAAGATTCAAAAGGATATAAAAGACCGAAAAGATGCACTAAAAGTGAGACGGGATGCTCTGGCAGGGCAAATCCGCAAATTGTCGGCAGACGAAAATGCCGTATTGCAGGAACTATCTCTTCTCTGTGATCTTGCAGCAAGAGAGTCGCAATTGATAGAGCAAGAGATGTATCTGCAAGCGCAGGGCGAAAAGATAAATGGAGATTTAATCAACTTGAATAGAGAGAGCAGCGTCTGTCAATCAAAACAAGTCGAGGCAAAAGGAAACCTTGGGCGCGTGAGAAGTCTCGGGGCAGATGGGACCTGTCCGACTTGCGAAAGGCCTCTTGGGGAGCAACATGAGGTGCTTTGCAGCAAGTATGAGCATGAGATATCTGAGGCCGAAAGAATGGGCGAGGGGCTTGAAGCTGAAATTCGGTCCCTGAATGAAAAGATCAAGAAAAATCTTCGTGCTAAGGCTGATCTTAAAAAGGCCTTTGATATCCTGTATCAAGATAAAACCAATCATGCCAGCCTTGAAGCTCGCCTGAATGCGACGCGTGGCCAAAAAACCGAGATCCAGACTGAGCTGGATGGCATCAACAATGGCCTCCACGAGCTTGGGGTAGTGGAATTTGATACAGCTCATTTCGATGATGTCTCTAGAAAAATTCAGGAATTGGGACCTAAAATTGCTGATTATGACAATCTGAGTGGAAGGCTTGAGATGCTTCCTAAAACGGAGAACGAATTAAAGGCGCTCAGGGAGGCACGGCAGATTTCACTTCAGAGATCCCAAGATTTGAATGAAATGCTGACCAGTTTGGGATATGATGAGTGTAAATACATATCTTTAAAAAAGAGAAAATCTGAATTGGAAAGGGATCATGAAAGATTTATCTCAATAGAACAAAAATTAAAGGAAATTCCCCACTTAGAGGAGACTATTTTTGAACAAAAAATTGAGCTTGAGGAATCCCATAAATCCTACCAAGAGATTGATCAGTCCATGAAGAACCTGGGCTTCAATTTGACTGAATATGAATCCCTCCTCAAAGAAAAAATGGACCTATCCAGATCGCAGGATGAGGCTCAAAAAATCAGGCTCAAACTGGCACCTGAGGCTGAGATCCGATGCAGAAGAGATGATCTCGCTCAGTCCGTATCGGATCTTGAAAAGGAAATTGAAAAGGCAAAAGATGAGATTCGCAGCTTAGGTTATGATGAGGTTGCTCATAAAAAATCCAAAATCTCTTTAATAGAATGTAAGAAAAATCTGGAGAATTTTAGTCCGAAGCTGTCCGATAAAATGATCTATATTGGAGTTCTCAAGAGCGATCTGGAACGGCTAAAGGCAGACGGGAGGAAAAAGACGGAATATGAGCAGAAACGGTCAGATGCCATAAAGAACCTGGATATGCTTGGTATCATCAGAGATTTGCTGGATGGATTTCTGGATCAACTGCTTATTATAATCAGAAAGGATATTCAGAAATCCGCGGGTAAGATATTGGAGGAAATAAGTGGCAAATATAACAAAATCAAGATAAATGATGAATTCAATATTTGCGTCGAAGATGAGGGACGGTTCTATCCCATAACTCGCTATTCCGGTGGAGAAATCGATATGATTGCAGTATCTGTGCGCATTGCGATAAGCGAGTATCTGATGCACCAGGAAACAGGTGGCACTGCCGGTTATTCATTTCTGATACTCGATGAGATCTTTGGCAGCCAGGATCTGATGCACAGAGATAATATGATCAATATGCTCCGCAGGCTCGATACACGATTTCCCCAAGTCATAGTTATAAGTCATATTGGCGATGTTCAAGGTCAGTTTGATAATATAATTAATGTAACTGAAAATGAATTCGGCGATAGCATAGTAGAGTCGGCCTGAAGCTCTTCGTTATTGATTCAATGCGTTATGTCTATTTCATTTTTAAATGCAGGACAAAGTCCATCTAATTTGTCTATGTTATTGCGTTCACAGTGATTGCAGGCCTCAAAGGCGAATTCTTTTGAGTTAATTTTCTGAACTATTTTTTTAATATTAGACATGACCTTTGTATCATCCAATTTGACCTGGAAAAACCTTCCAATTGAGGTAAAATATGCGAAGATGCAAATCTCTCCGCCCAAGAGCTGCTGCATAACATTGCGATATATGGCGAACTGATAGCTGTATTCCTTGGATTTCTCCGCCATTTGATCTTCAGACAAATCCATTGTCTTATAATCAATGATATTCCAGGATCCATCACCCTTTTTGGTCATCCTATCGATTTTCCCAGAAAAAAGGATGCCATCAATTCTTGCTAAAAAAGGCAGCTCACTATGATCTTCCTTGACATCCTTCATAAAGTCAGATGACAAAAAATTATCATAATATTCTCTATATAATCTCTCCTTATTTGAATCGGAAATACCATATTTTCTGAAGACCATGGAGGGATCTTTTCCCTGGAATATTTCATGAATAATAAGACCCTGCATTCTAGCATTCTCACCAGTGGCTGGAAGGATGATATCTCTATCAAGATCACCTATTACATACTTACTATTGTATTTTTTTGGACATAATTTATAGTCCTCGATCTCGCTTGCAGAAAAAATATGTTCAGGTTCCGGTACTTGAACAGGTCGAAGAAATTCTGGCATTTCTGCTTTCGAGAGATCCTGCTCAGGAGCTTTAAGAAGCTCGGGCTTTCGTTCTCTTATCTCTGCAGGGATGTCTTCAGGATTATCGATGATTGGAATTGAAATAATGGTTGAGGAGCCTTTTGGCCATTCGAAGGTGACTGCGCCATCCTTGATATTCTCCCCATTTATGCCCAGGCATGCATATGTCCAGTCCAGCCATGTTGATCCTTCTTCCAGGGATACAATCTCCTCTATATTAGAACCGCATAAGATGAGATGATCCTTTGCCCTTGTGACAGCTACATAAAATAGCCTCTTTCTTTCAGCCTCTGATTTTTCATCTCGGCGCATCTTCAGAAGCTGAAGCTGGAATGTATCTCGCAATTTGTATTCATTAGATGGATCAGGCACACGCAATCCAATTCCAAGGATTTCGTCCACCATGAGCGGAGGGCGGTCTTTCTCACCCTTGCCTGCCATATCAGGGATGACCACAATGGGAAATTCCAGCCCCTTGGAGGAATGAACGGTCATTATCTTGACGACGTTTGCATTTTCAGTATCGATTTGACCTTCGCCTTCCATCGGTGCTTCGTCGATAAGAAGCTCTAATTCGGCAGCAAAATCTGAAATTAACGTTATCCCATGCATTTGGGCATCGCGCGCAATTTGGAGGAACTTTTCAAGGTTTGCAATGATTCGGCTACCATCCTCCAGTCCGCCATAAACCGCATAAATTCCAGAGCTTTCTATGATGACGCGCAAGAGGTCTGCGATCGGCTCAACATGGGCTCGTGACGACCAATCCTCAAGTAATCGAACGGCATTGCTCATTGCTGAGCTCTCATGTAGCTGGGAGCACTGCTGAGTTCTCGACCATAAGGATCCTCTCCCAGATTCTGCAATTTTATGAAGCTGGACGTCTGAAATTCCAAAGTACGGAGATCTCAAGATTCCGTATAAAGCGACGTCGTCAAGTATATTATTTAGGAATTTTAATAAATTAAACAGATCGACGATTTCCTGTCGTTCATAAAAACCCAGTCCAGAGCTGACATGATAGGGTATGCCGTATTTTTGAAGAGCTCGCTCAAGATAGCGCAAATTTGTCCTCCTCTGTAGCAGAATCGCAACATCGCTATAATGAGCCGGCCTTGGGGATGATAATTTACGTTTGCATTCATCCCAATATATTTCTTTATTCTCGGTTTCTATCAGATTCTGAATTCTTCTTGCTATCATTTCTGCTTCACTTTTAGATCTTTCCTGGCCACCCATCATTGACGGTGCAAGCAGAAGCTCTACAGATCCAGAATCATTTATCCTTTCATGGGATACATCGAGCGGCTCATATCCGAACTCCCAGGGCTTTGAAGAAGATGAGAGAATTTTTGAGAATAGGTAATTTACGAAGTATACTATTTGCGGAGCGCTTCTGAAGTTGATATTGAGAGGCACGATCTTGCCTTTGAGACCATCTTGAATGATCTCTTGCATCTCCTTAAATAGGGTAACATCGGCATCTCGGAACAGGTAAATGGATTGCTTGGGATCTCCAACGACGAATAGCCTGTCTGATTTTTCCTTGAGGTTGCCCAAAATCGTCCAGATGATTTTGCATTGGATCGGATCTGTATCCTGGAATTCATCGACAAGTATATATCGATATCTATTAAGAAAATGGGCTCGAACCAAATCCTTATGATCTCTGAACAGGCGATATGCAGCAAAGATCATATCGCTAAAATCGATGCCACCACTTTGTCTCTTCAACTCATCAACATTCTTCAGATATTCCTTGAATGCGTTTCTCAGATCTCGCAGAAAACCCAAGGCGTACTTTGAGAAGTTTTCATCGCCTTCCTGGATTTCCAGCAGCGGCCCGTTTGCAGCAAAAAATGACTGCAGTCTCGCATATGAATCCCGCAACGATTTAAGATCTTCTGGCTTCCAGTTGGCAGAAGATCCCATATTCGTTCTCCCCTTTATCCCGGAAAGCTCAATCATAGCAGAAAGGGCGATCTCTGGAGATCTTTGTTCCATGAGATCGACGAGATGCGGCTCTATACTATTCAGATACTTCATTGCGCCGTCCTTGTCCTTCCTGCAGGCTGATGCAAGTCTATGCAATTCTGCTATAATACCCCATAATTCTTTATTCGATTGAAAAACGGACAGAATCTCTTTTTGCAAATCGCGAAACTGTGATTTCCATCTTTCAATGATGGCTTCATCATCTCCATCCAGTTCCTTGAAGAATTCCTCTACAAAGATTCTATTCTTATAGAGCTCTCGCAGGTATCCCTTTACGTGCCATTCGTCAGTGTCACCCAATAGCCTGCATATGCTCTCCCTTGATATGCCGCTCGGCGAATGAAGGCATGCATCGAGAGCTTCCTCCTGCAGACGCTTGGCCTGCAATTCGTCAATAATGTTAAATTCGGGAGCAATATTTGCTTCAATAGGAAATTCATGTAATACTTTCGAACAAAATGAGTGAAATGTCGAAATGTCAGCCCAAATGAATTCATCTCTGATATGCCTCCATCTCGATGGAGATTCAGATACTTGCAAGTCCAAGGCGGCCTCTACTCGTTCTTTCATTTCCGAGGCAGCCTTTCTTGTGAAGGTGAGGGCGAGGATGTCGCTTGAATTGTATCCTCTTTCAAGCAGATCGATGTACTTTGAGATGAGAATATGGGTTTTGCCAGTCCCCGCGCCAGCGACAACGCAGACACTTCTTGATGGATCAATTGCTTCCTTCTGCCGTCCTCGAAGCCCCACTCAGCTCACCGCCTCAGACTCCAACAGCCGGAGATCATTGAACCTGCATACTGTTTTATAATCACAATACCCGGGGCACTTTCCAATCAAAACAGTGGGGTGAAAAATGCCAGCTTGCATATTTTTAATATATTTTTTGACAGCACTCAGCGACGAAGAGATGATCGCTTGATAGTCATCTTTGATTCCATGGCTTCTGCCAAGGGATTCAAAAAGATCGATATATTTTTTATCCCCAAGAACTATCTTCTTTGATATATCTCCATCGCCTTTTATTACATAGTATGCCCCTGCTATTCCCTGAATCCCTGGGAAGCATGTCTCGGCGCAGCGGATATAAAGGGGGAGCTGAAATGAGATTCCAGATACGATATCCTTATGGCTCGGATTTGAGGCTCCTGTCTTATAATCGATGATCATGAATTTACCGTCATCTGTGGCATCTAGTCTATCAATCCGCCCTTGCATTAGCACATGAGAGGGGGCTCCTGGGCCCAGATCTAGTGAAACAGGATCCTCTCTAGAGCATGCATCCGAAAGAGACATTGATGTGGTGCTGCCAATTGATAGCTCGAAATTCGCCGGTGAAAAGCACGAAGGCAGGCCTTTTGCCTCATATCTTACAAATGTCTCCAATATGCCTTTTCTGCCTTCGGAAATCCCTATAAAACGCTGCTTTAATGAGGACCAGACGGGATCGTCATCGAAGGAATACTTCTGGAACTCTTCTTGGGCGATCTTTTTTATATCCTCTACAGCATTTGCCAAGTTTCCTGTAGTGACCTTTTGAGGGCCATCTTTCCTCCTGTTTTCATAAAATCTGAATGCAATGCGATGGAACAGACCACCCAATTCTCTTGACGAGATTTTAATCTCTATATCTGGCATCGCATCTAAATAAAGGACATATTTTAAATAAAAATGAAATGGGCATAGACCGTATGATTCAAACATAGTTGGGGAGTAGATCTTTGATTCGTTGAATCTTCTTAATAGATCAGATGCTATAGCTGGATCGTTTTGAAGGATGCCATCATATTCTGATCTATAATTACTTTTTCGATAATAATTTTCTATATTTATTTTTTTCGCAATCAGACCTGCATCCAATGGAGGGACTCTGATTAGTCCGATGTTCCTGTAATCACCAATGGATATTCTTCTTCCATCGTCGAACTGCTGCTTTACGATCGAATAATTTATTTCGTCATCTCCCCAAGACTCCATCTGATAGCATTCCGAAATGTCCCTTATGAAGGTAGAAGGAATGAGTGGCTGGCCTTGCTCCGATGATGGACAGCTCAGAAATAGCTTCCGCTTAGATGCTAATATTGCAGCCAGGAAATAATATCTTTCCTGCCTTAAGAGATCTCTCTTTGTCAGCAGGTCCGTTCTTTCCTTAAATCCTGTAAAAAATGGCTGAGAGAGATTGGTCCTGGGTATTTCTCCATCGACAAGATCCGGAATGAATACAAAATCATATGATAAATGAGCAATTTCTCTCAATCCAGTTAACTGAACTGCGTTTGTGTTCGCATCCCCTGCATCGTATCTCTTCTCGAATAAGCCTGTCGACATTATTGATAAAAATTCCTTCAGATTTATTTTTTCATCTGGAATGGTCAAATATGCCTTCTCAATCCTGTCTAAAACCTCAAAAAATGATTTAAGCGCTCTCGTCTCCCTCTGGAGCAGCTCTTGGTTGGGATATTTTGCATATTGTCCAAAATCCAGATCATAGAGAATCTGACGGAGGACCTTGACGTGTTCCCTGACAGGCTTCGCCCCCTCTAATTTTTGCAGAAAATTGAAGAGACTATTAATTCCTTTATCGATGTTTTTTATGCGACAGATCCTCTCTTTGAGGAATTTTAAATTCCCGTTCTTATGAAGTTCACTCGACCTGAGTTCTTCATTTAAATCAACCAATACTGACTGAAATTTTTTCCAATCCTCTTTTCCTTTGATGATATTTGCAGCTCGCGATTCAAAATCCACTTCATAGCCCAGCAACTTCTTCTTTCCTTCGCCTTCCAATGGGACCCAAATATATGGTGATTTGAGCAATCTAACGACGGTGTCCCTCTTGTAATTGTAAGTTGGAATTTCTATAATATCAATTATTGCCTGTGCGATTGTGGAGTGTGACAATATACTGCTGCCGCGTATATCATATGGAATTTTAAAATCTGGAAATATATCTGATATGAGACTTGCTGCACGGTCTCGATCAGGAAGAACCACCGCAATATTGGCTGGATCAACCCCATTTGCGATAAGACTGCGTATTTCCTGAGCGATGGCTCTGATCTCTGAAATTCTATCTTTGAATTTGGCAAAAAACAACTTTTTTGAAAAATCAAATCCTTGAGTCTCGGTAAATAACCGGGACAGTTCTGCATTGTCTGCATTTGATTCAACTAGAACTCTTTCAGTGGTTGGCAACCAGTCTCCTCGATCGGCAAAGATCTTAGAATTATCTGCAAACGGCATAAAATAGTGAAACGTGGTTGAAAAATTTCCCAATGCTACTATGAACTCTCTTTCAAGCGGATTCGGCTCGAAGAATCCATACATGAATACCCTTTTTATTCTTGCGCCCTCATTTTTATTTAAACTTTCTGCAACTTTATTCAGAAGAATGTCATCGTCGACAAGGTGATTATCTGATAAGAATTTTAGATATTTAAAGTGGATAAACGACAATTGTCTAATATTTTCACCCTGCGGATCTGTCAGGCATCCGGGATAATCTATTTTTCTCTGAATCAATGTTGAAATGAATCTCCTCAATTCCTGCACAAATTTGATTGAAATGCGTCTGTCATCTATGAAGAGAGAGAGACTCTGCGGATTTGCAGATATGATATGCGAAATGATGATCTTCGACTCTTCATCGCTTATGCGACTGTGGTCAGGCAGATGCATAGAAAGGATGAATTCTGCAAGCTCCCTAAGGGTGCATATTCTATCTTTCAAAATCGGGATACCTCTTTCTTGAATTATTCTAACGACTTCTGCCTTCAGGCGCGAGGTAGGAACGACACAGAAGGTTTCAAATGGATAATTACTGGATTCTTCTGCAAATCTGTCAACTAAATCCGATAGACCCGTTCCAGGAAGAGAGCAGAATTGAACCTTACTATCCATCGAGCATCAATTAACGGATAGTGTAATAAATATTGTGCCATAATACTTATCCGCCAGTCCAAATTTGACCTCTAGGTTGAAAAACAGCTCATCCCTATCTCTGCCAGCCGGGCGAAAAGCCGCAAGCTCACGGCTGCTCCCTCCTTTTCATTGATATTAATGTCGCGGTTGGCTCTAAAAAGTGCGTGTGGATAGCCCAGGCATTCCGCCGAACATGAGTATGCTGCCAGCTTTCCTAGAATTGGTCCAATCTCACTGCCAAGATATTTGGGCGCATCCACCCGAAAGGCCCGTTCACAGCGGCCGCTAAAGCGGACTACGTAAGTCTCGCCGCCCCATTTGCCCTGACTGTGCTCCACTTTCTTATTCTTCAGGTTTAAGTACCAGGGAACGCCGGGCGCAAATATGCTTCCTGCAATGCTGGTGTGCTGCACAAATGGCAGCGATATTCCCTCGCCCCATAATAGAGAACTCGATTTGGCTATGGCCAGGAGGGCTACGCCCTTCTCCTCCGCCCTTGTGAAAACGACCTGAAGGGCCTCTCGCAAAGGTTCAAAGACTTCGAAGCTGCCGTCATAGAGGATGATGTCTCCTGATCTGGCCCCTCTAATGGCATCGTCCAGGGCGATGTACTCTTGCAGCTCCCGGAAATAGCTCGAAAGCCGGTCCAGATCCGACTCCTTGAGATCGATTCCCTTTTGGTTGAAGATCTGCTCCAGATAGGGATCGAACACCTCCCGGTACATCCTGGGGTCTGCCAAAAAGACATCGTCGTAGGTGATGACCGTCCTTTGCCAATCCCTTCCCAGATAGACGGCATAGCCTGCCCGTATCAGGTTGAGATTTGCTGCCGACCAGCCGCAGACCGAGGCGTTGGAGCCGTCTACGGCGAAGACTTCACCTTCAAACTCACAGGGCTCTACAGTCACAAAATCCCTGCCCTGCACCCCTGTTTCTGCACAATACCGGTCGATTCCGTCCAGTGAGATGTGATCTCTGATCAGCTCTGCCACAACGGAAAGGCGCCGGTCGCTCAACATTCAAATCAAGTTGAAGCAGCAGGTATATACGGGTTGCCGTGAACCGGCTCCGTCGCGAACTTTTTCCAAAAAAAAGAACAGGCCGCATAAGTTATTTTCTGGCCGGGGCTCAAACTCCCATGCAAAGTTGATCTCGCGAGGATAACCGGATGCCCAAATTTGCTCCCGGGAAGGCAGTGATTCTCACATCGTCTCTCTACACCAGGACACCTACTTCGGGTGGACTGTTCTCTACTTATTCTCCACTTCGTAATGGATGATAGGTGCGGCGAATATTATGTGATAGGAGGGAGGCAAAAGTCGTGATGTAGGAGGGAAAAAAGGATATGACTTTTGCCAGAGATATGGTAGGCAATCAACGAATATAAAGTTTTCGGTGTTCGTCTTTCGACGAAGTAATCCGGCGAGATGGTTGTCTGTGGATCGCAAATACACTGACTGCCAAATTCTAAATAGACTATTCTGGTCTGGGGTGTCCAGAGCCGGCAGGCTCTGGTCCATTGATGATCTTTCTTTCCCCCTGCACTTCCCGCATCACCTGAAAGATGCCTATTACTACTCCAACCATGGCAGGAGCCAGGAAGAAACCGGATATTCCGGCCACAACGCCTCCACCCAGGAACGCAAGGAGAACAAGCAGCGGATGAATGGACGACTTGGTAGAGACGATATAAGGCCTTATGACCAGCTCCGCAACATGGACCAGTATCGAGGCCGATAGAAAAAAGAGAAATGCATCCATCGGCCCGATTTCAATATATCTGCTGATGGCGGTAGGTATAAAGACGAGCCAGGTCAGGAAAGGCACCATTCCTGCCAGGAAGACGATACTGGCCATGGATAAGGGCCGGGGGACTCCGAATATGTAAAATATGGCGATGGAGGTTATTCCGCCCACGATTGCTGTATAGATGCTGCCCATATAGACGCCGCTAAGAATGCAATCAATTCTTGTCAGACAGCGCAGTTCAAAGTCACTGTTTTCCAGATTTAGCATGACTAAAGCCGCTTGTACCAACCGCTTTCCATCCAGGAGGAGGAAGTAGCAAACACAAAATGCTATCAATACGTTAAGGAATCCGAGAGTGATAGTTGTGCCGAGGCCAAAGACTGGCAGATTGGTCAGAAGGTTCAGGCTTATCCCCATCAAATTGGCCATGCCTCGGGAGAGTTCGTCGAATACAACTTGAGGAATATGGACCTTGGATACGAACTCGTAACCAGTGGCTACGATCTCGCTCTGATGGTTCTCCAGCCACCATATCTGCCTTATGACCTCTAAGAGTCCTGAAGCAAAGATCGCGGAAAGCGGAGCGACTATACAGATAATGGCCGCAATAGAGCCGATTTTCCGCCTCTTTTCTCCGAATAGATCTCGCACCGGCCGGCCTACATAGGCGAAGACAAAGCCGAGGACCAGGCCGTCGAGAAGGGGCCAAATGAAGTATGAAATAAGGATAATGAGGGCGAGAGTGACGACTATCAGCCCTTCTCTCTTGCTCCAGCATGACAGATCAGGTCCCATGAATAAAAGAGCTACAAGGGCGGGCAGGATATCAAACTTTGGGATGTTGATCTCTGCCTTTCCGGTGGCTAACCCCGGTTACTATGCTATCCAGTTGTTAGTTAGCCTTTCCGCGGTTCTTCGTGAACTCTGTGAGTTCTGTGGTTGAGCGTCGCAAGCACTCCGTTAGCAAACATTCACCACAGAGGCACAGAGCGCACAGAGCGCACGGAGTCCTCACAGAGGACTCTATGATCCATTGGCCACTTGATACAGCGAGGAACCGCCTATTGTCTATACACCCGGCAGAGAGTCTCCGGGATTTTGAGGCCAGGTTCCTGGAACCGCTCCCGTCCAGGTATAATAAGCAGCAGCGGGATAGCCAAAAATTCTGCCATTTTCATCCGGCCAGGATGAGCCCCTGCTCGGACGCTCAGTAATGACCCCAATGGGAGAGCGTATGAACTCGTTCATCAGAGTCTGATTGGTGCCAAAAGCCGCCCCTAAAAATCGATTGTATGTATCCAGATAAGTATTGTACTGCCCTGCGTAGTCTACTACGTACTGGCCTCTTCCATAGTATTCGCCCATAAATAATCCTACTTTAAGTCCATTAGCTACTCCTTTTTGATAGTCCGTCATCTCGCCCAATGCAGGAGCCGCGGCCAGAAAGAGCATAATTAGGAAGGCGATTAGCCTCGTTATCTTCATCATAATCATCTCCGTATTCTGGAACACTTGGTATAAGCTTTTAGCTTTTCTGTTCATGATATCCTGGATCGGCGTCCAGGAGACGGACTCCAACCTGGGCCTACCGCAAATCGTTCTCGGCAAATACTTTCGAAGTCCATTGTTCTTTAAAATATATTTGACGGTTATTTCTTATACTATCCATCTCGCTCCAAATCCTTTAGATACTTGTCCTGTCTTACATCCCTTCGAAAATGCCTGCTGATCCTGTCGCCAAGTGGGAGGAATTCCTCAGATCTCGTTACTGGGATGATCTTTTGGAGCTGGCCGACTCCTATCCAGATGAGCGCAGCCTGAAGATTCGTTTCTCAGACATAGACAAGTTCGATCCAGACTTTGCAGAAGAGCTGATGGAGAACCCGGAACAGACTCTGGAAGCAGCGCGTGCCGCCATGCTGGAGCTAGACCTTCCCATGGATGTTTACATGGACCGGGCTCATGTGCGCATCGCGGAATTGCCCCGCCACTTCAAGACTCGCGAGCTGCGTTCTGATCACATCGGCAAACTGCTGGCCATCGATGGCCTGGTCAGGACGGCCACTGAGGTCCGGCCCAAGATCGTCTCCGCAGCCTTCCAGTGCCAGAGGTGCGGCTTCACTTTCTTCAAGGAGCAGACTGGCAACAAGTTCGAGGACCAGAACCTGAAGTGCATGAACCAGGCCTGCGACCGGGGCGGACCTTTCAAACTAATGCTCGCTCAGTCCAAGTTTGTCGATGCCCAGAAGATCAGAGTTCAGGAGTCGCCCGAGGAATTGAGGGGGGGACAGCAGCCTCAAACCCTCGATGTAGAGCTGGAGGATGACCTGGCCGGCAAGATCTTCCCGGGAGACCGGGTCGTGGTCAACGGTGTTCTCAAATCATACCAGAGAAGCACCCCCCAGCAAGGCAAGAGCACCTACTTTGACCTTTTCCATAAGGGCATCTCAGTGGAGATGAAGGATCAGGAGTTCGAAGAGATCGATATCTCTCAGGAGGATGAGGAGATGATCCTGGATATGTCTCGCGACCCGAAGATCTATGAAAATATAAGAATGTCCATAGCGCCCTCCATCTACGGCTACGAGGATGTAAAAGAGGCTCTGGGCCTGCAATTGGTCTCCGGCTTCGAAAAGAACCTGCCCGATGGGGCTCGCATCCGTGGAGACATTCATATCCTGCTGGTTGGTGATCCCGGCATCGCCAAATCTCAGCTCTTAAGGTACATGATCAAGATCTCGCCCCGAGGCATCTATACCTCGGGCAAGAGTTCCACCTCTGCCGGACTCACAGCAACGGCCGTCAAGGACGAGCTGGGCGACGGCCGCTGGACCATCGAGGCGGGCGCCCTGGTACTGGCTGATAAGGGCATAGCTGCCATAGACGAGATGGATAAGATGAACAACGAGGACAAGAGCGCTCTGCACGAAGCCATGGAGCAACAAACGATCAGCGTCGCCAAGGCCGGGGTCATGGCCACTCTGAAGTCCCGCTGCTCACTCCTGGCCGCAGCCAACC
The DNA here is from genome assembly GCA_963782455.1 of uncultured Methanosarcinales archaeon. Lineage (GTDB taxonomy): Archaea > Halobacteriota > Methanosarcinia > Methanotrichales > Methanotrichaceae > Methanothrix. Next base: position 174,865 of record CAWAJP010000013.1, on the reverse strand, counting down.
CGAAACTGGGCAGGTTCGACAAATACGAGCCCATCGCCCCTCAGATCAACCTCACGCCTGCGCTCATGTCGCGCTTCGACCTGATCTTTGTCCTGACTGATGACCCGGACACCAAGAGGGATTCGGCAATCGCACAGCATATCCTGAAGAGCAACTATGCGGGTGAGCTTGTCACCCAAAAAGCCTGGAACCCGGAGATATCTCAGGATGATATCGATAGTGCCCTCACAGTGATAATGCCTGCCATCGAGCCCGAGCTGCTCAGGAAATATGTGGCCTATGCCCGCAAGAATATATTTCCGACTCTTACGGATGAGGCTAAAGAATATTTCCTGAAGTACTACGTCGGCCTGAGGACGCAGGGCCAGGATTCGAATAAGCCGGTGCCCGTCACAGCCCGCCAACTGGAGGCATTGATACGTCTGGGGGAGGCCAGCGCCCGCCTGCGCCTTAGCGATAAAGTAACTCTAGCAGATGCTCAGAGGGTGGTCAAGATCCTGGAAGCGTGCCTGCGAAAAGTTGGCGTAGACCCTGAGACAGGCTTCCTGGATGCCGACATCATCGCCTCGGGTACAACCAAGAGCACCAGAGATCGAACCAAATCGGTTATTGATATCATAAGAGATGTGAGCAAAGAGAGCCAGGGCCCGGCTTCGAGAGATGCCGTCCTGGATAGGGCGGAGGAGCTGGGCATAGAAAGAGCTAAAGCGGAAGAGATCATCGACCGCATGAGAAGAGATGGCGACGTCTTCGAGCCTCGCCCGGGAATGCTGAAGCTGCCTTAAATAGTAGGCTATGCTAATTTAGACCAGGGATCTTTGAAATAAAGGGCCTGACAAAAAACAAAACAATTCAATGCGATTACCATGTCCGAGATGCCTGAAGAGATCGAAAGGAAAGATATGTGTCTTAGAGTTCACCAGCAAGGAAGAGAAACCCTGATAGCCGTCTGCGATAGCGATATTCTGGGTGCGAAATTCAAGGAAGGTCATCTGCATATAGAAGTCTGCCCTGACTTCTTTGGAGATGAATTGGCTACAAGCTCAGAGGTCGAGGCAGCGCTCAGTAAGGCAACCATGGCCAATTTTGTCGGCTGCAAAACCGTTGAAAACGCCATCCGCCTGGGCTATGTGGAAAGAGAGAACGTCCTCTCCATCGATGGGGTTCTCTATGCCCAGATGGTGCGAATGTGATGCAGGCCTCCTGTCCAAAATGCGGTCTGCCCGTAGAAGAAGGCCTATGCCGGCAATGCACCCTGGATTCGACAAAACTCATCAGCTATCCCGACATGGTCGAGGTGGTCATCTGCTCGGTCTGCGGCTCAAGACAGACAAAAGGAAAGTGGATGCTGCCGGAAAGCCGCCCGATAGAGGAACTGGTGTCTTCTGCAGCCGTCAATTCACTCTATCTTCATAGTGAATTTGCCAGGCCCGATATAGAGATCGATATCCGAAAAGTCGGAGCTACCAGGTATCTCGCCAAAATGGATATCAATGGTAGTTTCCAGGGCCTGAGCATAAATGAGCAATGCGAAATTCCCGTCTGGATCAGACTCGTGGCATGCGAGCGTTGCAGCCGTATGGCAGGAAAATATTTCCAGTCGACAGTGCAGCTGCGGGGGAACACCATCCGCTCCATGTCCGGGAAAGAGATTGATGAGTGCAAAAAAATCGCCATATCCATGGCCGAATCAGGCTATCATGGAGGAGACCAGCTATCCTTCATTCAGGAGATGAAAGAAGTCAAAGGCGGACTGGACATAATACTGGGCTCGACGCAACTGGGGAGACGTATGGCCAAAGCCTTCCAGGAGCGATTCGGCGGCAGACTCCTGGAAACATGCAAACTGGTGGGTAAAAAAGACAGCCGCAATGTGTACCGTTCCACATTGCTGGTCAGGTTCCCGAAGTTGAAGCGAGGTGATATTGTATCATTCCGTGGGTCGCTGTCCTTTGTGTCAGGATTCGACGGCAAGACAACGTTTATAACTTCACTTCAAGAGGGGCGCAGATCCAGCATGAGCGAAGAAAACTCAGAGACGATTGAGATCCTGGGGAACAAAGCCGATGCCTTAAAAGCGATGGTCATCACCAAAGATAACGACGTCCTGGAGATTATGGACCCGGAGACTTTCAAGTCAGCTCTCGCGTCTCGACCTAAAGATATGCAAGTCGAGCCTGGTGAAGAAGTGGATGTAGTAAGAACGGCGAACGGATTCATAGTATTATAGGAACTTTTATGCATCGGGAATAAGTATGTGGTCTCAATCTCTACCACAAAGTTCTTAAACTAGTTTCGTGCAATTTTAAATGGTAGAAGTACGCATTTGAGCTTCGAATCACATGATAATTAAGCTTCGAGTAATACTTGGAGCGATGAAATGCCAGCAAAATGGAGAAAAGAACGCTCATGTGTGGGCATTTCTATCAGATGATCCATGACATTGACAAAATGGACACTGAAATAGTTGGATAGAACTCATATTCACCATCATTCACTGCTCACTGCCTGCCTCAACGAGGCATGGTCGAATAGCGACAATATGTCGCGAATAAGCTCCTGTTGACCTAAGGGATAGCTTAGGCTCTTTGAATGTGGGTGTGACTTTTATCTAACTATTTTAAAACAAGAGGTGTCATACATGCAAAACGTTGATACAACTAAATATGTTATTTATGCGGATATAACAGCAGAGGGGATAGTGGAGCGGCCGGATGTGGTCGGCGCCATCTTTGGTCAGACCGAAGGCCTTCTGGGGAGCGACCTCGATTTAAGAGATCTTCAAAAAACTGGGAGGTTAGGCAGGATCGACGTCCAGATCACATCCAGCGGCGGAAAGTCCAGCGGCACCATCTCTATTCCTTCCAGCTTCGATAAGGTCGAAACGGCTATTTTGGCGGCGGCTCTCGAGACCATAGATCGCGTAGGGCCTTGCATCGCTCGCATCGCCGTCAACCGCATCGAAGATGTGCGCGCCTCCAAGAGAAGATATGTTATCGAACGAGCCAAGCGCATACTGGTGGAGATGTTTGACGAGAACATCCTGGAGACGGAAGAGATCACCGAGGAGATAAAACAGTCCGTGCGCGTGGAGGAGATAACGCATCTGGGCAAGGACAACCTGCCAGCAGGACCCAATGTGCTGGACTCGGATGCCATCCTGGTGGTTGAGGGCCGGGCTGATGTGCTCAATCTGCTCAAGTACGGCATCAAGAACGCCGTGGCTGTGGGTGGGACCAATGTCCCTCCAACGATAGCGGATCTCTGTGCCAAGAAAGTCGTCACCGCTTTCACAGATGGTGACCGTGGAGGAGAACTGATCGTAAAAGAGCTTCTACAGGTCGCAGATATCGATTATGTGGCCAGGGCTCCGGAGGGCAAAAACGTTGAGGACATGACTCAGAAGGAGATTGTCCGGGCTTTACGCCAAAAGATCCCTGTTGAGCAGGTGCTTGACCAGTACAAGATCAAGAACCAACCTAAGAGAAGGCGCGAAATCACCACCAAGAGGAAGAGCCTCATTCGTGAAAAACCCCTATGCATGCGAAACACCGCCGAGAGGGCGGAAGCCATTGCACCGCGCCGGGTTGTGCCCCGTGAAGTCGTCCCGAAGGCGGCGCCCGTTCCTGTAGTGGAAGAGATAGTGATCACTGCTCCTGAGCCCGTTCCCCAGCCCGAGCCGGTGATAGAATGGTTCAGAAAGCATATGGATGAACTGGACGGCACTCTATGTGCCAGGCTCATGGACAGGAACCAGAATGTCCTCAAAGAAGTAGCAGTGAGGGATCTGGCCAGAGAGCTGAAGGAGTCGAACGGAGAGGTCAACGGCGTGATCTTCGACGGCGTGGTGACGCAGCGCGTACTGGATATTGCTGCTGATAAGGGGCTGGAGTACCTCATCGGTGCGAAGATGGGCAATGTCGTAAAAAGGCCATCCTGCGTCAAGGTGCTCACCAAAGAGGCATAACATTCCCGCCTCTTTTTCCGGCACCAGAGAGCTTTTTTTAGCAGAGCTCATGCGCCTGATTTGCTGAGACATATTTATGGGCGGATTCATCTTCCGCTCTGATTCAAGCGAGGTTGCCAATTTGATGGAATTCAAACAATGCATAGTGATTAGAGAGGACCTGAAGCTCTCGGCTGGAAAGCTGGCCGTGCAGGTGGCTCATGCTGCAGTCATGGCCGTGGAAAGAGCAGAAAAAATGGACAAGTCCGCGGTCTCAGGCTGGAAGGCAGAGGGTCAAAAAAAGGTGATCCTGAAAGTGCCCGGGGTCCCTGACCTATTCCGGTTGCGAGAGGAGGCCGAAAGGGCCGGCATTCCCTGCGCCATTGTTGCCGATGCCGGCTTGACTGAGATTCCTGCAGGCACCATAACCGCCCTGGGCCTGGGACCTGCCCATAACAAGTTGATGGATAAAGTGACGGGCAAGCTCAAGCTCGTCTGAATGCTTATTTGATCGTTTGAGGCCAGGAAATTGATATCGGCGACAGATCAGGATCGAGCCCTGGGTATGGACTATTACATAACGGATAGCCCTGGCTGCGGTGGCGTCATCAGAAGCTCCCCTCAAGACTTTCTGGTGGATGAAGTCTTCGAGGATTTGAGCTACGAAGGCGGAAGGTATCTGATACTGGAAGTGGAGAAGACAGATTGGGATACTCACCACCTTGTCAGAGAGATGGCAAGGAAGCTACGCATCAGCCAGAAGAGGTTCGGATGGGCCGGCACCAAGGACAAGCGAGCGGTAACAGTTCAGAGGATCAGCATCATGAACCTGGATGAAGCTGAGCTGAAGAGGATCACATTGCCTGATCTGAATATAAGAGTGCTGGGCAGGACGAACCGCTCCGTGGGTCTGGGAGATCTGCTCGGCAATCGGTTTCGCATCACTATTCGAGACCTTACCTGCCCCGAGCCCGGCGCTCATCTGGCCAGCATCACAGAAGAGATAGTGCAACAAAAGGGCGTTCCCAATTACTTCGGTGTGCAGAGGTTTGGGGACACGAGGCCCGTCACTCATAAAGTGGGCGAGGCCCTGGCCAGGGGCAAGATTGAGGAAGCGGTCTATATCTATCTGGCCCTGCCCTTTTCCGGTGAGCCGGAGAGGACGAGAGATGCTCGCGAAAAGCTATGGATGAGTCGAGACATACCATCCGCCCTGAAAGACTTTCCTGAGTATCTACACCATGAAGTGGCAATGCTCAACTATCTGGCGGAGCACCCTGGCGATTATGCCCATTCCTTCGACGTTCTTTCCGTCAATCTGAAGCGCCTCTTTTTGCATGCTTACCAGTCATATCTTTTCAACAAGATCCTAAGCCATCGGCTGGATGCAAAACTGCCGCTGGACAACGCTGTAGAGGGAGATGTGGTCTGCTTTGCAAAAGGTGGAATGCCTGATATGGATAAGCAACAGGCGGTAACTTCGGAAAACCTGGATGCAGTCAACCGGCTGGCTGGGAGGGGCCGGGCTTTTGTGACCCTGCCGCTTGTCGGCTTTGAGACGGTCCTGGCAGAAGGCATACAGGGTGAGATCGAGAGAGCCGTGCTAGGTGATGAGGGTGTCTCCCAGGAGAACTTCAGAGTGGAGGAAAATCCGGAGCTCGGCTCAAGAGGCACAAGGCGGGCTGCCCTCTGTTCTGTCCAACCTCAGATCAGAGTCGAGGAACGTATGGCAGAGCTGGAGTTCGTGCTGCCTAAGGGAAGCTATGCCACCGTGGTATTGAGAGAATATATGAAGGATGCAGCCGGTATCAGAGATAGATCGAAAGGCAGCCAATAATAGAGTTCATCACATAAAGCAATTCGTCTTCATCACAGATTCATCGGAGAATTACCAAAGGCTTTACCGAGGAATGAATGGTGCAACTAGAATTAGAAGATCCATATGTGGTGGTCTACAAGCAGATCCATGCCGTGGTTGACAGGGAGGAGAAGCATGTTGAGCTTATGGAGCGCTCCAGCTGCTACGGCGGCTCGGCCTGGGCCAGGTACCATTACTCTCGAGGACCCCTGGTTTTGAGCTCTCGCAATTTGGGTGAATGGTTCCGCTACATGATCTCGCCAGGTTCGGTCGACCTGGATCTGGTCTCCTCCAAGAGATCTGCAGGCATTGAATCGGTCCGGATGCAGGGACCGGAAGTGGAGGTGACATATGCGGGACTGGGCGGTGGCGGCGTGGGGGCTACGCTCTCCCGGGCAAAAGCTGATGATGTTCTGCGCTATAGTGTCACGGAATGTGGTGGCGGTCGCGTCGCCCGGGGCATCATAGTGCTGCCAAAGAGAGAGAGATTGATCATTGGAGTGGACGACACAGACTCCAAGACCCTGGGAGCGACCTGGTCCTTAATCCACAACATCTCAAGCAAGGTGGATCGGCCTGAAGCGCACTATATCTCCCATTCTCTGGTGCAGCTCTTTCCTGTGCCCACCAAAACCCAGAACTGCGTCTCCACAGTTGTGGAGTTTGCCTGTCTGCCAGGCAAAGCGGAGGGCATGCTCGCCGATTTCAAAGCGTTGCTCCGCAAATACTCGGTATCCGAGCAGACCGGCATGGCCGTCTTCCGGGATTTTGATCCGTCGGAGCTCCTGCCTTTTGGCCGGAGATGCAAAACAGAACGGGTGCAGTACGAGGATGCTCTGGAGGCGGCGCGAGAGGCGGGCGTGCAGATCCTCTTGAATGGCCAGGGATTGATAGGAGCTGTTGCCGCGCTGCCCTTCTGTGCCCGGCCGGATGAGTCCATTGTGCCCGGGATGATATGAACGGTCAGGACGCTGCACTTTTTGCCGCGAACGACGCCGGGGCGAAAGTTCGAACATACGTCCCAGGCTATCCCATAACTGACCTGGCAGCCGCGCTGAATGCGCAGATCTCAGTAAACGAGAAAGTGGCCCTGGAGATCGCTCTGGGAGCCTCTGCGACGGGCCTGCGTTCCCTCGTTCTGGTAAAGCAGGTGGGCATGAACAATCTCGCCGATCCGCTGGTGATCTCGGCCACGCATAGCATCGGCTCAGGTCTGGTGATAATCGCGGGCGATGACCTGGGGCCCAGGCGCTCTCAGGCAGAGATGGACAGCAGATTCTATGGACCGCTCTCTGAATTGCCCGTGCTCGATCCTGGCAGCCCGGAACATCTTTACTCTTCCATTATGGAGGCTTATGCCCTCTCTGAAGGGCTCAGAATTCCGGCAATCGTTCGTGTGACTGCACGCCTCCTCGCGACAACGAGTTCCACGATCCCGCGCCAATCGTTCCCGGAAACGGGTCAGGAGTTTGAGAGACCGGCAATGGATCTGACCATGCGGGGCCGCCATCAGAGACATCATGACATAATTTTGGAAAAGGCAGAAATGGCCAGCGAGTCCACGACCCAAAACCGGCTGCAGGTCTGCAAAGATGGCGATGTGGGGATTATCGCCAGCGGCTTTCCTGCAGCGCTGTCAGAGAGCCTGAATGTCTCGCTTCTTTCTGTAGCTTATACCAATCCACTTCCCCGAAAGCTCCTCAGCCGCTTCATAGATGACCATCGCCTGATCCTGGTCGCTGAGGAGCCCGAGCCTTTCATCGAGTCGATGCTCGGCATGAGCCCCAAAGTGTTGGGCAAGCTCACCGGCCATTTGCCCAGAGGACTGCTGGAGAGGGTGGATATCATACAGGCTCTGAAGACTCTGGATGAGGTGCCGGTAAAGGGCCTGCAGGCATACGAGACCGTGGCAGAGCGCGGCTATGCCCCTGTCTGTGAAGACTGCCCATTCATCCCCTTATTCCGGGCGATAGGCAATCTGGATGTACCCGTGGCCGGAGATGCGGGATGCGCCATTCGCGCCACCCGGAAGCCCTACGAAGCGGTGGACGTGGTCTACGGCCTGGGCTCGTCTGTGGGCGTGGCCTCAGGCTTCCGGAAAAAGGGGGTTGCGGTTATAGGTGACTATGCCCTGGCACATTCGGGTTTGCAGGCTTTGATCAATGCCGTCTGGCAGAAGCGAGATGTTCTGGCAGTTATCCTCAAGAACGACGTGGCTGCCATGACCGGGGGCCAGGAAGCACCCGATCTCACGGCTCTTTTGGAGGCGCTGGTGCCGACGCACATGCTGAAGCTTCCGATCTCTGAGGAGGAGCTGGAAAAGCTGCTTCTAGAGAAGTTGGCGGCATCCGGAGTATCGGCTGTGGTGGCTTCGGGAAAGTGTATCAGGTGCGACAAAGGGTCGCCAATGAAATTGGGGTTAGAATCGACAAATAGAAAGCATTCATGAATCTTGGACCCTTCATCAGTTGATATGAACTGCTATTCTTTCCTCAGCGGCTTGAAATCATGTCTTAATTGATGAATATATCTCATAAAAACCTGATCGAAGAGAGAATATTATTAAATATTTCGCTAGACTTCAAAAAATTTTCTTCACAATCTGTGAAAGTAAATTCATATAGTGCCTTCAATCTCGGGACATATATATAAGCGCCTATAAAGTGGAATTTTTTCCCATCAGCATCTTCATATATGCAATTGCGTTTTAGGCTCTTCAAATTATCTATGACTACGTATTCATCAGAGATAGTTAACGCTGATGAGGGTTGAAGGATTGATTTCAGAAAATCGATGGTTGCGTTAGCTACTTTCAAATAGAGATCTTCAATATTGGGATTTGATGCATCGATATCGCCCCATTCTGCTTTTTCAAATATCTCCTTGATCTCATCTGCGCTTTGATAAATGATATTGAAGTTTGCTTTAAAATTTGAATGCATATTTTTTTCAATGTAATTATAGAGTATACCGTTTTTTGATGTCCAATTGATCGGCCTTGCGAAAACCAATTTGTGTCTTTCATCTACGTCGATCGTAAATCCATCTGGAGTTGTAGCTCCTCTTATCAACTTATTTTGAAGTTCCGTAATCAGACGACTTGAATTCTCTTTCTCATCAGCCAACTGGTTCTGCAATTTTTCTACCTGATCTTGTGTCATTGTTCTGTTGAACTGCAATACCATTGTTGTTAATACCGATGCAGTAAATATGAGCGCGGCAAAAGCTCCACCTAATCTCCATTCCTTCAAATTTGCCTGAGCCGAAGATTCTAATATATTAAAGCAAATATAAGCTATAAATAAGCTAATTATAATTATAATAATGGCAGAAATCAGCGCAAATGCCATTCTTAAACTAGATCCCATAATGAGCCATATGTAATAATTAATCTCATTTAAACTTTTCTAAGATGACTCTTTCAAGCTTGAGAGCCGCTATTCAATATTCTCTTGCATGCACTCTTGTCAATTAAAACCAGGGCATGGATGAAATAGATCCGGACCGGCAGCTAACAGACCCAAAAAAATGGCAGACAGGAGTGCACCTGTACATGCCAACAAATTCAAAATTGCTGCTATTCGATTTAGAGCTCCACCATCTTGGCGCTGGTCACTCCCGGCACTTCCAGGAGCTTCTCCATGATATCTTCCGATACCAAATGGTCCACGCTCAGCACCATGAGCTGCGGCTCGCCTTCATCTATGCGGCCTACGTGCATCGAGCCTATGTTGATCCCGCCCTCGCCGAGGACCACGCAGCACGGGCCGATGATATTGGGCTTGTCCTCGATGATGGCGATCACCATATCTCCTTCCGTGGGGATGTGAGTCTTGTAGCTGTCGAGCTGCACAATACGGGTCTCTTTGTTTCCGGATACTGTGCCCTGCAGCATGGACGTCGTCCCGTTTTTGGTCAGCTTCATGGTAATAGCATTGCTATACCCATTGGCGGACTCTGTTTTGCCCTCCAGAAGCTTGACGCCCATCTCTTTGAGCGTCCTCTGGGCGTTGACAAAGTTTACGCTGCCAACTCCCATCAAGCTTCCCAGCAGGCCCTTGATGGCGGATATGGTCACGGGTCTGATATCCTTATCAGCCACGTCTCCGCTGTAAATTAGCTCCATGCTCTGGAAACCGGTGCCAACGAGCTGGCCTAGCAATGTGCCCATTCTCTCGGCCAATATCATAAAGGGCTCCATGACGGCCAGAGTTTCTGGAGAAATGGCGGGCATGTTGATGGCATTGGTGGGCAGGCCCCCTTTGGCGATGGTGAGGATCTGGTCGGCTACGGCCAGAGCCACGTTGACCTGCGCCTCTGCCGTCGAAGCACCCAGGTGGGGCGTGGTTATTACTTTCTCCTGCTCCAGCAGCGGGTTTCCCGTGGGCGGCTCCTTGGTGAAGACGTCTACCGCAGCTCCGGCAATCGTCCCATCAGCCACGGCTCTGGCAAGAGCGGCTTCGTTAATTATTCCGCCGCGAGCGCAGTTCACAATGCGGCAGCCCTTCTTCATGATCTTGAACTCGTCTTCATCGATCAGGTTGCGGGTCTCGTTGGTCAGGGGTGTATGCACGGTGATGAAGTCGCCTTCCCGGAGCACGGTCTCCAGCGGCGCGAGGGTCAGGCCCATCTGCTTAGCCTTCTCTTCGGTCACAAAGGGATCAAAGGCAATGATCCGCATGCCGAAGGACTTCATGCGTGAGGCAACCTCTGCCCCAACCCGTCCCAGGCCCACAATGCCCAGGGTCTTGTTGAAGAACTCGACACCGGTGTACTTCTTGCGGTTCCATTCGCCCTTATGCAGTGCGGCATTGGCCTGGGGAATGTTCCTGGCCACGGCCAGCATCATGGCGATGGTGTGCTCGGCCGCAGAGATGGTATTTCCGCCGGGTGTGTTCAGCACGATGATGCCTTTCTTGGTGGCGGCCTCCACGTCCACGTTGTCTATGCCGACTCCGGCTCTGCCGATGACTTTGAGCCGGTCCGCGGCTTTGATGACGTCGGCCGTTACCTTCGTGCCGCTGCGGATGACCAGGGCATCGTATTCTCCTATCTTCTGGATGAGCTCTTCAGGAGAGAGGTTGGTGATAACATCAACGTCCGCTCCCGACTCCAGCCTCTTTACTCCCTCTTCTGCTAAAGAATCACTGACAAGAACCTTCATGAGCATTCCTTCTTCTCCGACGCTTAAAGATGTACAAGCATTTGATCCTTTCGAGAGCAAAGCGTAAGGGTGAGAGATCAGCGGTCTCAATCTTTGACTCCTTATCAACGTCCCTAAAGCCGTCTGGGCATGTTCCTGATATGGATGAACATCGCCAGAGCCATGAAGATCACCGTAAATGCGGCAATCGCTGCAAAGTCCAGCAGGATGGGGTGATAGCTGTTCCCTTGAATCGAGTACCGCATCAGGTCTGTCATGTATGTTAGCGGAGAGAGCTGGGAGATCGTCCTGCCCCAGGGCGGCATCTGCTCAATGGGTATGAACACACCGCTTATGAAGACTAACGGGAATTTGACAAGGTTTGTGATCATCATTATGTTCGACGGCACATTTGTCGGCGGTGTGGAGAATAGCAATCCAAGGTAGGAGGCGCAAAATGCGGACAATAGAATCGCTGCCGCCAGGACTGCCGGGCTGAAGATGCGAACTCCCACAGCCAGTCCGAAGGCGATCGGAACCATTGATATGATTATCCCGAACACAAAGGAGGCCAGGGCATCTCCCAGGAGAATTGCCGGAATTGATACCGGAGCGGAGATCAGCCTCTCCAGGGTTCTCATGCTGCCTTCCCAGGGAAGGATGACCGGCGAGACCGCCGTTGCCGTGAAGAAGAGGGTCATGCTGAGCAGCCCGGAGATAAGGAAGTCCAAAGACATGCCTCTCCCCAGGAAGAACGCAAGAAAGAGAAACAGGGGAAAAAGAATGCCATAGATGAGCACGGGTCCCTTCAGATAGTAAATTCTGATATCCTTCTCCGCTATCGCAAGGGCTCGGCTTAGCTGGCTGCCTGGCATCATCTCGCCCCGGTGTATTCGACAAACACGTCTTCTAGCGATGGCGATACTGTAACAAGACTCACTATTTCAACCCTTTTAGATCTTGAATAGTCCACCAGGTTGTAGATAACTCCGGCTGGCTTTTGTGCATAGAGCCTGAACTTGTCACCCATCTTCTCGACAGAATCTATTCCCTGGAGTCCTGCCAGATCGCTCTGAGGTACATCCTTATTAAAAGACACCTCGACGGAATGCAGGCGCTCAATACGCCTCTTCAGCATCTCAGGCCTGTCGATGGCCACAATCTTACCCTTATTTATTATGGCGATTCTGCTGCAGAGCTGATTTGCTTCTTCCATATTGTGGGTCGTCAGGAGAAATGTTACTCCCTTGGCGTTCAGATCGGCTACAATGCTACGAATCAGACGGGAGCTTTGCACATCCAGCCCGGATGTCGGTTCATCCATGATCAGCACCTGTGGTTCACTTATCAAGGCCATGCATATCTGAAGACGCTGCTTCATCCCTTTGGAAAAGCCTTTCACGGCAACGGCTCTCTTCTCATAGAGGTCGAAGAGCTTAAGCAGGTCTTCAGCTCTGCTCTGTCTCTCCGTCTTATCAAGCCCGTAAAGCTTGCCCATGAGCATCAAGTTCTGCCAGGCTGAGAGATCGATGTAGGCATTGGAGGTCTCAGGAAGAACCCCCATTATCTGTTTTGCGTCTAAAGCCTCCTTCTCAACATCATAGCCCATTATGCTGACCCGACCTGCATCGGGTTTGATGAGGCCCGTGATCATCCGCACAGTGGTGGTCTTGCCGGCTCCATTGGGACCCAAAAATCCGAACAACTCACCCTGCTCGACATTGAAGTCTATGTGATCCACGGCAGTGAAATTGCCGAATCGCCGGGTCAGGTCTTCTACGACAATTGCATTCATAGCGTCCTCGTCCGGGTTCTGTTTCACGGACACCGGGGCTGGGATTCTCCTTAATGTCGTTATTTAGAAAAATGGAGATAAAAGACTATGGGAGCCAGACGATCGGCATCTGATCGAATTCGTCTAGGTTGCGGTCTCCAGGACCATCACTCCTTCTCCCGTAGCCATGTTGTGCTTGACGCCATCGTCTGTGGTGTCGGCCATAGCCCAGATTATGGGTACCTGCTGGCCGGGAACGAATGCCTTATCGAACTTATCGCCTGTATTCATCTTTCTCTTAAGCTCGATCACGGTGTTGCTACCTTTTTCGCTTCCGCCATACTCCAGTATGTCGTAAGTTCCTCCCAGCAGGGTGTCGTTCTCATGCGGGCCGTAGTTGCCGGTGCAGTTCTCATCCAGAACGGTCGCTCTTCCATTCTCGATGCTGCCCATGATGATATCGGCATCCTTCATCCATGTGGTTGGCTCAAAGCCTAAGGAAACCCAGCCTCGTGTCGTGCCATTGAGGGCCAGGTAGAGATAATCGGCATCGTTCTTCCAGGATAGCTCAAGGCTTCCACCAGAGTAGCCGTTACTGGCGGGTTCCTGCAGCATCATGGTTCTGGCATACTCGTTTGCTCCCAAAACGCCATCCGGTTTCCATTCTCCTGAGACTGCGACAGTCTTCACCTGAGGTTCGGTTTGCGGTTGGATGCATCCGCAAAATAGGACCGCAACTCCCAGTAACAGAACTATTAGTATCGGCTTCATTTAGAACACCATTCTGATCATCTTTTCATTGCCAGATATTTAGGCTGTCTTTGCATATCAGGCTGACGAAATGATAGTGCGAATGATCGCGCAAAGGATGTAAAAGAGCATCGTAGAGTGATGATGCAAACATATTGGTTGTGCTTTCCCAATTGCTATATTTGCTGCTCGACAATAACTATTAAAAATAAATAGATATATAATTATTTATGATAATATTTGGAGAAAGGACAACCTTTATATGATAATCTTGGTAATTTGCCAATATTCACGGGAATTATTGAGGAGAATACAAGATAAATATGGGAAATAGCTTTGACCTCGACGAAACGGATCGCACCATTCTACGTAGCCTTCGGCAGAACGCGCGCATGAGCCTGCAAGAGATGTCGCGAAAAACCGGCATCTCTGACGCTACACTTCAATTCAGGCTGAAGCGCATGAAAGCCAATAGGGCAATCGAGCAATTCACCATTACTGCCAATCCGGCGGCGACAGGCTACACAGTGACCGCCATTATTCTGGTGCAAACCGATGCAGAGAGGCACGACGGATCAGTCGAAGCCCTTGCGAAGATCCCTGAGATAACGGAGGTCTATGGAGTCCTGGGCGAGTACGATCTCTTCCTCAAGGTATGGTCTCGGAGCCTCGAGGAGCTAAACACCATAATCAACGACCGGATCCGGTCAATAGACGGCATCGAGGACCTCCTCGAGATAGTAGTCGTAGAGCGAGTAAAAGAAGAAACCCCGCCTGTTTAGAGGTTATAGATGCGTACATTCAAGAGCATCACTGAGATGATCATGGCTTCCGGCCCATTATGGGTCAAAGAGGATGCAGCTAACGGCACCAATCGAGTCAGCTTCTTCAGCCAGTTGCAGGGCAAGAAAATCGTGGACAAGGAAGGCAATAGCGTCGGCAAGCTCACGGACCTTTCCCTGTGGCCTGGCGAGGCGCTGCTGGAGATCTCTCGCATAGTCTATACCTCCAATATCTTGGGAGAAAAAGTTATCTTGCCATTGTCCAGCGTTAGCTCCATCAATGGCGACATTCGGCTGGATGTTTCCAGAGATGAGATACCACCGGGAAGGCTCTCTGACCAGGAGCTCTTGATAACGGAGACCATTTTAGATCGGCAGATCGTGGACATAGATGGTCTGAAAGTTGTGCGGGTCAATGACGTTCTTCTTGGACAGGTAAAGGAGTCTCTGAGTCTCGTGGCAGTCGACGTCGGCTTCAAGGGAATACTGAGAAGGCTCGGATTTTCCGGACTCTCCCACGGTCTGCTGGATCGGCTGCCCAATCACATCATACCCTGGTCGTACATCGATCCACTCGATCCCAATCTGCGAAGCATTCAACTCAAGATCTCAAGAAAGACCATCAACGATTTGCATCCTGCCGATATTGCCGATATCCTCGAAGACCTGAACAATAAAGATCGGCTGCTCATACTCGATTCTCTTGGCGACGAGACGGCAGCTGAGACGATGGAAGAGATGGACCCTCGTGTGCAGGCCACCATGGTAAAGCAGATGGAAAACGACGACGTGGCAGACATCCTGGAGAATATGAACCCGGATGATGCCGCGGACTTGCTGGGAATGATGCCCGAAAAGAAAGCCTCTGAGGTTCTCAACCTCATGGATGAAGATGAGGCTGAGGAGGTCATGGGGCTGATGAGTTACAGCGATCGTTCCGCAGGGAGCCTCATGACCACGGAATACATAGCCGTTCCATCCGGTTGCAGCGTATCGAATATCTTCACCCTGCTCCGAAGGTCCGGCCAGGAAGTGGACATGATCTACTACATCTATGTCCAAAACGACCTGGGGCAGCTTATGGGAGTCATGTCCCTGCGCGACCTCCTTCTGGCCGATCCTGTCCAGATGGCATGCGACGTGATGAAGACGGAGATCTTGAGCGTCCTTCCTACTGCAACCATAGAAGAGGTCACAAACCTTCTGTCCAAGTACGACTTCCTCAGCGTTCCTGTAGTGGATCAAGACGGCAAGATCCTGGGGATAGTGACCTTTGACGATGCCCTGGACGACATCATTCCAGAGGATCTTCGCAAGCGTATGCCCTGGAATTATCATAAGCTGCGCCGGGTCAGAGGGATTGCCTGATGGGGCTTCCTCCCTTGCCAAGACTCAATCTAAGAGGTAGAATTCCAAAGATCACACTGGCACAACTGGCGATCTTTCTCGGTGTTCTTGGGCCGGGAATAATCACCGCCAATGTGGACAACGATGCTGGCGGCATCACAACCTACAGTATCGCCGGGGCTCATTTCGGGTACTCTCTTCTGTGGACGCTCATTCCCATCACCATAGCCCTCTTTGTGGTACAGGAGATGTGCGCTCGCATGGGAGTGGTCACGGGCAAGGGTCTGGCGGATCTCATCCGGGAACACTTTGGAGTCAAGCCGACAGTGATACTGCTCATGGGAATGATCATCGCCAATCTCGGTGTCACGATGGCGGAGTTTGCCGGAGTCGCGGCAAGCATGGAGATCTTCGGCGTGAGCAAGTATATCTCTGTCCCAATAGCTGCTGCCCTGGTCTGGTTGATCGTCGTCAAGGGCAACCGCCGCTCCATGGAAAAGATATTTCTTCTCGCCAGTTCCGTTTATATTACCTATATAATCTCCGGATTAATGCTAAAACCGGACTGGAAGTTTCTTTTCACTCAAACGGTAACCCCAAGCGTGAGCCTGGAACCCGGATATCTCTATATGGTGATCGGAGTTGTGGGAACGACTATCACTCCCTGGATGCAGTTCTATCTGCAATCCACCATCGTCGAGAAAGGAATAAAAATATCTGAATATAAATACACGAAATGGGATGTCTATATCGGGTGCATAATCACGGATGTGGTTTCCTTTTTTATAATATTCGCCTGTGCCGCGACCATCTTTGCCCATGGCATAAGGATCGAGACGGCGAAAGATGCAGCTCTGGCGCTCTTCCCCCTTGCGGGCAGCTACTCTGCCTCGCTTTTCGCCTTCGGCCTTCTCAATGCATCCCTTTTTGCAGCCTCCATACTGCCCTTATCGACTGCCTATTTCCTTTGCGAGGGAATGGGCTGGGATTCTGGCTTGAATAAGAGGTTCTGGGATGCGCCACAGTTCTACCTCTTGTACACTCTTCTCATAGCCGTCGCCGCCATTTTCATACTGATACCCGAGGCCCCACTGCTCACGATAATGGTGCTCTCTCAGGTGATAAACGGATCTTTGCTGCCATTGGTGCTGCTATTTATGCTCATTCTGGTCAATAACAAGAAGCTGATGGGAAAGTATACCAATAGCAGATTCTTTAACGTCATCGCCTGGTCCACCACTATTATCATGAGCACACTCACGGTGTTGCTGGTGATAACGACCTTGTTTCCGGGCCTTGGAAAATGACGGAAGTTCGAATGCCATCTGCGAGGCCCAGGATTACAGTCATAGGCTATGATGAGAGTCATTTTCAAGAGACGGAAGTGAAATCTGTCGAAGAATGCTTCATGTTTAAGGATCAGCCCTACGTAACCTGGATAAACATAGACTGTCTCGGGCATATGGATATTCTGGAAAAGCTTGGTGCATGTTATGGATTTCATCCTCTGGTTCTGGAAGACATATTGACTGATCAGCGTCCCAAGATCGAGGACTACGACGACTATATCTTCATAGTGCTCAAGATGCTCTACTATGATGAGCCAGGAGATGAGACGCCTGGGGAGACCTCGCTTGACATGGACCAGGTCAGTATCATCCTTGGCAAGAATTTTATAATATCCTTCAAGGAGAAGGAAGTTGATGTATTCAATCCGCTCCGGGAAAGGCTCCGGACCGCCAAAGGTAGAATCAGAAAGCAGGGTGCCGACTATCTCGCTTACTCTATGATGGACGCAATAGTGGACCACTATTTCGTGATCATGGAGCGCCTGGGCGATAGGTTCGAGGATCTGGAGGATGCTGTAGTGTCCAATCCCGAGCCCGGAATTCTTCCCACCATCTATAATCTGAAAAGAGATATGCTATTCTTGCGAAAATCGGTCTGGCCTCTGCGTGAAGCCATAAGCCAGCTGCAAAGAACAGAGTCTCCTCTGGTCCAGGAGACCACCAAAATCTACCTGCGAGATGTCTACGACCATACTATCCAGGTGATTGAGAACATCGAAACCTTCCGGGATATGTCTTCCTCATTACTGGAGACCTATCTCTCCAGCCTCAGCAACAAGCTAAACGAGGTGATCAAGCTTCTGACCATCATCTCCACCATATTCATTCCACTCACTTTTCTGGCTGGGCTGTATGGAATGAACTTCAAGTATATGCCGGAGCTCGAGTCCACCTGGGGCTATCCTGCAGTCCTAATGCTGATGCTGCTCGTAGTGGTCACCATGTTGACCTATTTCAGGCAGAAAAGATGGATCTAGTGTGATCTTATGCTGGCGGCAAATCTCGCCCTGGGTTTTGGGCTATAATTCGCTTTTCTTTTCGTCTTTTTGTTGTGCTTTCCCAACAATCTCCAGGATCTTTTCATAGCGTTGCACAATTCTCTCCACGATATCCATATCGTAGGGCTGGTGGACTGGCACCTGGATCTCAGCCTCCATAAGCGCCGAATCCGGTGCAGCTCTGGGGCCGTCCTCCTGCACAGCCAGGCGGAGGTCGCGGGCGATCTCTTCGATCATGGGGGTCAGCGGCTTGATTGCCCTTGCTGTCTTTGCCCTTTTCCGGAATTTCTTCAGCAAGGAGTCCACCTCCGCCGCCAGCGGCTCAACATCCCCGCATCCGGCAGCCTGGATGATCATCTCTGCGCTCTCCTTAAGTTGAGAAAGAGTGCGAACGCTGGCCTCCAGCATCTCTCCAGAGTAGTTCTCCTTCGCCCGCGCTCTGTAGCCGGGCGCGAGCACCAGAAGATCGATCTCCTTCAGCCGCGACAGGTCTTCTGTCTCAGGTTTATAGGGATTTACTACTATGAAGTCCAGGCCCAAACGCAGAGCCAGGCTCTCAAACATTGGTGATACGCCTACCAGTTTCTTCTCCTGGAGGAGGGCTCGCCTGACTGCCTCAGGATTGCAGGAGGTAATGCCGAAGTAATCGGCAAAGCCGCGGGTGGTGGTGAGGAGCTTGGTACGGCTCTGCCGGACGGCATTTATGAGGCCCCTATTCTCAAGTTCTTTTACATGGTCGTAGCTCTTGTTGCCCCTGATCTCGACCAGATCGCTCTGCTTGATCGGCTGCTTGTAGGCAATGATGGCTAAAGTTCTGATAAGCGGGGCTTCAATCTCTTTGGGGGCGAATGATAGAACCCGGCCGGCCAGACCGAATCGAACCTGCATGGCATAACCTTCGCCGATGTTCTTGATCTCGATGCCGGATCCGCGATTGGCATACTCGCTGGCCAGGTCGTCGGCAGCGGAGCGAGCCCTTTCCTCAGAGATGCCGGCGAGATCTGCCAGCTCTTTGGGGGTAAGCGTCCTGCCCGCAGCGAAAAGAGCGGCTTCGATAACGGCTTTGGCGTTGGAGTCCATAGTCAAGATAACCTGGCAGTTGTCTATGCAGAAGGGATTTAAGCTTGCGCCAGGGATGGGCTTCTGGAACGGAAGATCGCTTTGGCTTCCTTCTATGGCCTTCCTAAAGAAATCAAAGGCCGCTCATCAGCGTTACTGCGGAGCGTTTTTTATTGACGTAACAGATTGTGGATGATGTCATCATACCCAGATTTCGCGCGCCCCATCCTGATCTGGGTGTGATTGGTGGAACTCATGCTATCATTCAGCATTTCGATAGCCTTGGCCCGACGCCCGCAGCGGCGACCATATCTCCTGCAGCATCTCCTTCGTGCACAGAGGGTCTCTAATAAAGGGTGGATCTCAGCCCCTGCTGCCCAGTCAATGATTAGTGATTGGCAGAATAGCTATGATGTCGCCTTGAAGAACGTCAATGCCCCTGTGGAGAAGCTTGCAGAGACAAAGAAGGCACAGAGTGAATACTCTGCGGGCCTGGCCGGGCTTGATGCTGCATTCAAGCAGGCTCAGTATGAAGTCGCATGCGGACAGATCTCGATGACCACAATGATGGAAATGGAGAAAGCAAAGCAGCTCTACCGCGATGCGCAGACTCTGGCAGGTCAAACAGTGAACATGGTTGACTGGATTGTGCTTCGTGACCGTATTCACCTGGCAGAAGAGGCAGTCGAACAGGTAAGCAGGGACGCTGTGAGAGATAAGGCGATTGCCGAAAAGATTCAGGGCCAGAATCCGGACGAGATGCTGGCGAAGATGAGACAGATGCTGGATGCTGCGGAAAGGACTCTGGGAAATTCGTATGCCGCTAAACCTGATCTGGAGGCCGGGAGAGCGGAATATGAAAGGGCACGGGAGTACCAATCGGAAAGGATGAACACCATCGATCTTTATCTGCAGATGATGTCGATCAACAGGAACGTTGAGCACGGCCATCAGCACTATCAGAAGGAGATCGAGACGGAGATGAAACTGGCTCGCCAGAGAGTGGCAGAACAGCACGTCAGAATGCAACGGCAGTGCACCATACCGGATTCGGGTGCTCGGGTTCGAGGAGTTTTGGAGGCGGGCGCATGGGTGGAGGCAGCCACGGCGGAGGCAAGTGGTAAGGTGAAATGTGGACCACTTTCTTTTTGGCGCAGATCAAGATGAAAGAGTAGAGGTTACGAACGGCAAGGCCCGAATCCCTCCGGTCTGGAAGGCAAAGCACCATATCTCTCTGGCCAGGTCTCTCAAGAGTTGCTGGAAAGGACGAAAAAAGAACGAGGTGCAACATATCTCACATGCTCCTGAAACGGCCCAGGCCGATACGAGCGGGCCCTTCAAGCGAACTGAATTATTTAGGATTTGACTATATTTGACTCCTGGTTGCTAAGAGCGTCACTTCAGTCACTCCTGGAACTTTTGCAAATTCAAGGAGAGCATTACTAAGATCGACCGGTGAGTCCGCAGCAATATGCAGAATCACGCCGAATCCATATGCGTTTCCGACCACCAATTGTTTAGCATTCCCAAGAGAAAGGCTGCCTAGTTTTTCTCTACTGATGCTTTGTCCTTCAATCAAAACCAAACTCAGTATCATGTTGTTTCCGCCTCTTCCAGTTAACTTCAATAGCAACGGACTCGTGTCAAAACTCATCGGCACGTCTCTGAGTGTTCACTTAGCGATTTGTTGGGTTGCTTCATTGGGTTTTCCAATATACAATATCCACATTCGAACTACTTAATTTTTCCTCATCGCTTCAAACATCGCGTCTGCTCATCAAAGGCAATGACCTCGATCGTTTCCCGCGTCAATCCCTCCGTTATGGATCTTCGCACAATTTTATGATGATCGCATCTATTGAAACTGATTTAGACTGATGTGAACAGCAAACCGTGGAAGTGTCTATTAATAATATAGAAGCATTTTAGAGTCTGGAGTGCTAAAATGAGATTAAGAGTGATCCGCGCTAGAAATGAGATCCCAGATTTGAGCCCTAATGAGAAGAACGTTCACCTGGGGTTCGGGGCCAGCAATGTAGATTTTCTCAATCTGATGCAAAGATGCCCTCGCCTTAGAATGATACAGATCCCGTCACCCTGTCGCGAAACCATTTCCAGCGCCATCCAGGTGTTCCTGGAAATGCAGGGCATAGATCTGCTGGAAGGCGACGTATGGGGCCACAGGAATGACCTGGATGAGTACTTCACTGTAGATGACTCGACACTGGAAGAGATACGTGCCATGACCGCGAGCGGCGCTACAATCGACGTAGTGGCAAACCGGGTTCAAAAGAAGGTAAATCTCAGCTCGGAGCTGATCCGGTACATCACCAGAACCAAGGCTACCGCCAGAGTCTGATGTTGCACCGGCCTTGGGTGTCCCGAGTCTAGCCCGTATCTGCAGCTGTGATGCATGAAATCGCTCTATCATCTCTCAACCGCAAACTACAAATATTTATAACGATTATATAGTTAGTTTGTCGCGCCGATGAATTGGGTTGGCGGGTGTGCCGTGGGCTTAACGTATCCGATAATGCTCTGTTGGCAGGGAATCTTTGGAAGCTTGCCCCAACCGAGGGGCAACATGCGGTCGCACCGGGGCGAATCGTATCCCTGTTCCTGGAGATGTATGCCTTCGTGGCAATGCATTTGGGCTACGAGCCCGTGAGGCTATCTTTGGCGGCTGAAAGTTGCACGCTTTAATTGGCGTAGTAATTGCCGGATTTCCTCGCGCTAATACACGGTCGGGATGCGGCGCGGCAAGCAAACCGTTCGGCTGAAGGCGAGCATAAGGCCCCATGATAACGGGTTCCTGTAAAAAGGACACTGTGTTCGATTCCAGTGCGGTGCCGCCTTCGAGCCAGATTGATTGTCGAGCTTCGGGCAGAGTCAGGCCATCACTTCGGTGACAGGCTCCCCTAGTTGAGGGCGCTGTGGAATTCGGCGCTGGCCCTGCCGAGGATTTCGATTTTGTTGTTCTCATTTTTCTGCTTTCTCTAGAATCAGGATTTTGCTATTGATTTCCCAAGTCCTAAGTCCAAGTCGAAAGCCTTAAATATCGGCAATTGACTTATAACATATAGGCGAAAGTCGATGGTCTTTTTTCCCTCCTACACCCCTGAAGACTTTTGCCTCCCTCCTTATTCACCATCCGCTCTATTGCATCGAGTATCCGATTGGACGAAAGGTCGTTTTGAACTTCTTTATTTGGCCGCCGAGATATCAAAGCCTGGATTCTAGTCACGGAACATAATCTTCCATGGAACCGCTACCTGATCAAATGGCACGACCAATTGCAGCCAAACCTTGATGTCCTGTCGCCGTGCCTTGCAATCGAAAATGGCTTCTAACTCACGATAAAGATAGTAAATTTCTTGTACTATGCAATGACTATTATCATGGTATGGCAGATCTATCAGCGGATCTATCATAAGAAAATAGCCGATCCATGATTTGTGTGCGGTATGAATCTATCACAAACATCTGTCCGATATGATATTCAAATGTCCATCCTCATCGAAGTTTCGAAAAGTATTGCGGAGTAGAATATCGCAGATCGATGCGACATCACTGAAAATAAGTTATGGAGTGATAAATCAATGGCGCAAGAAAGCAAATTCATACTCTGGTTTGACCAGATCCGAATAGAAGATATACCCCTGGTAGGCGGCAAGAATGCGTCTTTGGGTGAGATGTATCAGGAGCTTACGGCTCAGGGAGTAAAGATACCCAACGGTTTTGCCACCACCTCAGAGGCTTACTGGCATCTTTTGGAGGCGGCAGGAATTCTGGAGCCGCTTAAAAATACTCTGGCCGGTCTCGATAAGAAGAGCCCGGTAAAGGAGCTCGCAGAGAAGGGCAAAAAAGCGCGTGAACTGATATTGGGCGCCAAAATTCCAGAAGACCTCTGGGACCAGATAAAGGCGGCTTACGACAGATTGAGCGAGCAGTATGGAAAAGACACCGATGTGGCAGTGCGCAGCAGTGCCACTGCAGAGGATCTTCCCACCGCATCCTTTGCAGGCCAGCAGGAGACCTTTCTCAATGTACGCGGCTATGAAGAGCTGAAGGATGCCTGCATCAAATGCTATGCATCTCTATTTACAGACCGGGCCATCTCCTACCGCATTGACAATGGCTTCGATCACTTCAAGGTCGCTCTCTCTATCGGAATCATGAAGATGGTGAGGTCGGACCTGGCCTCTAGCGGCGTCATCTTCACACTGGACACAGAATCGGGCTTCAGAGACGTGGTCTTCATTACAGGAGCTTATGGTCTGGGCGAGAATGTTGTGCAGGGTGCTGTGAATCCGGATGAGTTTTACGTCTTTAAGACCACCCTTAAAAAAGGTTTCAAGCCTCTCGTAAGAAAGACTCTGGGCGACAAAAAGATCAAGATGATCTACGGCACGGGCGAAGAGAAGACTCTGACCCACAATGTGGATGTCCCGGAAAAGGAATCCAGGAAGTTCTGCATATCCGATGAGGAAGTTCTTATGCTTGCGGGATATGCGATAACAATTGAGGACTATTATTCCAAGAAGGCAGGAAAGGAACGGCCCATGGATATAGAGTGGGCCAAGGACGGCAAGACGGGAGAGCTCTTCATAGTTCAGGCCAGGCCTGAGACAGTGCAATCCCAGAGATCCATGGACGTTCTGGAGACCTATCACCTGGAGAAGAAGGGTCCGATAATAGTCACCGGCCGGAGCATTGGAGAGAAGATCGCCAGCGGTAAAGCGAGAATCTTACACGACCCCCATGAACTTTCCACATTCCAGGAGGGAGAGGTGCTGGTCTCCAATACCACAACCCCTGACTGGGAGCCGGTCATGAAAAAGGCTGCGGCAGTCGTTACCAACCTGGGCGGAAGGACAAGCCATGCGGCTATAGTCAGCCGCGAGTTCGGGATTCCCGCTGTGGTGGGAGCAACCGGGGCCATGGATAAGATCAAGACCGGCCAGGAGGTAACAGTGAGCTGTGCTGAGGGCGACGTGGGTGTGGTCTATGAAGGAATACTGCCTTTTGGTGTTGAGAAGATGAGCCTGAAGGACCTGTCCCGGCCCAAGACTGAGATCATGATAAACCTGGGCAACCCGGAGGAGGCCTTCTCCACATCCATGATCCCCAATGACGGCGTGGGCCTGGCCCGACTGGAGTTCATAATAGGCAGCTACATCAAGATTCATCCCATGGCCCTGATCCATCCTGAAAAGGTTAAGGACGAGTCCGCAAGAAAGCAGATTGAAGACCTGACTTACGGCTTTGGCGACTATAAGGAGTACTTCGTAGAGAAGCTCGCCATGGGTGTCGGGACCATAGCCGCTGCCTTTTATCCCAGACCCGTTGTAGTTCGATTGAGCGATTTCAAGTCGAACGAGTACGCCAACCTCATCGGCGGCAAATTCTTTGAGCTGGAGGAGAACAATCCCATGCTGGGGTTCCGGGGAGCTTCTCGATACTATAGCGATCGATATAGAGAAGGATTTGCCCTGGAATGTGCCGCCCTCAAAAGAGTCAGGGAGGTCATGGGTCTGGATAATGTAATCGTGATGATACCCTTCTGCCGACGACTGGATGAAGCCCGTAAGGTCCTGGCCGAGATGGAGAAGAACGGCCTGAAGAGAGGTGAGGGCGGACTGCAAGTTTATCTTATGTGCGAGGTGCCGAGCAATGTGGTTTTGGTGGACGAGTTCTGCCAGTTCGTGGATGGCATGTCAATAGGGTCTAACGATCTCACCCAGCTTACTCTCGGGATTGACCGGGACTCAGAAATCCTGGCCAAAGATTTTGATGAAAGAGATCCTGCGGTCAAAAAAATGGTCTCGCTCGCCATCCAGGGAAACAAGAGGAATAAAAAGCATAGCGGCCTATGCGGCCAGGCGCCCAGCGATTATCCGGAATTTGCCCAGTTCCTGGTGGAGGAAGGGATAGATTCCATCTCCATCAACCCGGATACCGTGATGAAGATCACTTTGAAGGTGCTGGAGACGGAGAAGACGATTGGCAGATGACCAAATCGTCTTCCACCTTTTTTGGCGCGGTGCCAGTCTTCACTGTTTTTGAATAGATTTATCGGAACCGGAACATAATGTTCCTGATTATTCTGTCCCGATCATCTTATTCCATCAATTTTGTTCTTGATCCACCCGATTTTCCAAGGCGCCTATGCCGCTCTCGCCTATTTCTTCGCCAATTTTTGCGCCTGCTCCATCATCATCTGGGCGGCTTTATAATAGGCGTCCCGGGGCATCAACTCCCGGCTCACCTGCTTTTGAATCTCCTCGGAGATCTTGCCCTCTTTCGCAAGCTGGCGGCCGGCTTCTTTTGCCGCCCGGAAGACGCCTTCCACTAACCTCGTCTCTCCTGCCTTAATCATCTCTTTCATGCCGTCTGCCATGGGGCGGAGCAGTGCTCCAGCAAAATCGCTGCTTCCCTCCGGCCTGCCGTAAAGAGCATTCATTTGAAGGAGGAGCGGATCGAACATGGACACATCCCAGTCGCCGCAGGTGGAGACGAGAACGATCTTCTGCCTCTTGGATCCCAGCTCTCCTTGCATATGCAGCGGCAACTGCCTGTCCATCAGGTTCTTGAGGGGGCCCGTCACGCCTGAATAATAGACAGGACTTGCCCAGACGATGACATCCGCCTCTTTGAATTTAGGAAGAAGCATCTGCATATCATCCTTCTGGCCGCAGGTTCCCGGGTTTACAAACCAGCAGCTCAAGTCTCCGTTGCAGGGTCCTATATTCAACCTTCGCGTGTAAAAGAGATCCACATCAGCCCCTGCTTCCTTCATGCCTTCCAGAAAGGGGTTAAGGATCATGGCTGTATTTCCCTCATCCATATGGGGGCTACCGTTTATGGCTAGAACTTTCATGGATTGCATTCTTGGGCTCTATTCAATAAATACTGATCGTACAAATGGTGATCGTGGGCTGCAGAAATGCCGGAGATTAGGCAACAAACGGTTTGCAGAACCCGGATCGTGTGCTCGATTGACAGGACCTCTGAGAAGATGTTCCCTGATGACAAGTCTTATTGATCAGGAGCTTTATTGGTGAGAATTGTTGCGAGAGAGGTTGATGCATTTTCCGTAAAGTTGCATCACTAAGTAAAGAATTGTCGGGAGGCCTCAAAATTGTCATCATATTCGGCATACAGCGGCACCGGTCTGGACCAGATCGATCCTTTTGACATCAACGACCGCAACCTCTGGCGAAAGGCTGAGTATCTGGGTCGCTACCTCTTTGCGGCGGACTTTCTCCGTATGCAAAATCCAAAAGTCGTGGCCGATATCGCTTGCGGCATGGGATACGGGGCGCTGGAGCTATGTAGTGTTGCCGGGACGGTTATCGGAGTTGACGGCAGCCCGGATCTGATGAAGCTGGCTGCCGAGAGGTGCAGCAGGCCCAACATCCATTTTCTCCATAACGACCTGGAAGAAGATGATTTGTCCATGCACATCAGAGAAGGCTCTGTCGATGCTGTTGTCAGCTTCGAGACTCTTGAGCATCTCATTGATCCCAATCGAGCCGTAGACCAGTTTCAGAGACTTCTGCGCCCTGGCGGTTTTTTCATATGCTCAGTTCCAAACGTCCTTTCTGAGTCTGGGAATAGCGCCGGCCTTCCCAGGAACAAATCGCATAAGCAATGGTTCAATTTTGCGTCTCTCTCCCGGATGGTGCAGAGGAATGATATGCGTATGATCTATCGACTGGGCCAGTCCTGGTCCAAAACGCTCTTTCGAAGAGAGCAGCAGCTGTCAAATGCCAAGCGCATCCCGCGGAGCCTTTCCGATGAGCCGGGAATGCATGCGGCTGAAATGATCAGATGGCTCTCTTATGTGGCTGCCTATCCCAGCGTAGAAGACGTCGATGGCTCCTACTCCATCATCATTGTGGCCCAGAAGAATGATACTAAAAATCATCAGTTAATCTAAGGCTATGAACGAGATTGAAACCCGGATGGATGAACCGGAGCAATCTCCTGGTTCGTAGAATATTCTCCAGAGCAAAGACGGATTCTAGAGGATCTCGAACAGGTTCGTGCGTACATGTACAAATTTTCGCTTCATTTTTGCTGGAAACGAAAAATACCACGAGTTCTATTTTTTAATGCCAGATGATTCGACCAATTCTCTTCAGAGCGAAATCCTCAGATCGGATGGGACTTTTCTGATGGGCCCGTCAAGTCCTTATGAATCTCAAGGAATAGAAACTGTTATTAAGGGATAAACATACTTATATTCGATACGAGGTTCTATGAGCTGCCATCCTCCTCCGAGAGAGACAGATGTGATCATACAGAATGCAGCGGATCAGGCCACTTCTGCTTCCATTATCTCAGAGGATCTTTCCAGTTTTGCATGCCCTGCATCAGATGGTTTGAAAAATGAGGACCTGCAAAGAATAGTGGAGTATGCACCCTTTGCCGTAATCCTTCTGCATGCTGATGGGACATTCCTCTATGTGAATCGCAAATTTCGGGAGATCTTCGGCTATGATCTTATTGATGTTCCCAATTGTCGAGAATGGTTTCGAAAGGCTTTCCCTGAAAAGACCTACAGGCAAAAGGCAATATCCGTTTGGATGGGTGATACTAAAGAAATCGCAACCAAACAGCAGATTCCGCGTGCCTTCAGGGTGAAATGCAAAGACAACTCAGAAAAAATCATCAATTTTGTGATGGTTCATCTGGATAACGGCCTGTCTATGGTGAGTTGTGAGGATATATCGGAGCTCAAGTGCGTTGAAGCAGAACTAAGTAATGTTCGCCAGAAGCTTATGGATATAATAGAGTTCCTTCCTGATGCCACGTTCGCCCTGGACAAAAATAGGAGCGTCATTGTCTGGAATAAAGCCATGGAGACTTTGACCGGCACGCCCAAGAAGGACATCCTGGGGAAGAGGGACCTGATCTATAGCATACCGTTCTACGGAGATCGCAGGCCAATTCTGATCGACCTGATCTTTGAAGATGACCCCAAAATAGAATCGCAGTACAAATATGTCGTTCGAAAGGGATCGCGTATCTATGCTGAGACCGTCATTCACCGTCCCGGCGGTGAGGAGGCTCACCTTTGGAGCATGGCAACTCCTCTTTTTGATGAGCAAGGGAACTTCGAGGGCGCAATAGAATCCGTTCGCGACATAACCGAATGGAAGAAAGCTGAGAATGGCCTTCGATCCAGCGAGGAGAAGTTCCACTCTCTTTATGATAACATGCTGGAAGGAGTGGCACTGCACGAGCTGGTTTATGATGAAAGCGGCCTGGCAATTGAATACAGAATTGTGGATGTGAATTCACGGTTTGAGTCAATCTTCGGCATGAAGAGAGAGGATGTGATCAACAAGCTCTCAACTCAGGCCTACGGCACTTCTCTTCCTCCCTATCTGGAGAGGTACTCCGCAGTTGTTTCCAGCGGCATCCCTCTTCATTTCGAGACATTTTTTCCTCATATGAATAAGTACTTCGAAATCTCCGTGTCTCCCTGGGGCAAGAACGGATTCGCCACAATCTTCAATGATGTCACTGAGCGCAAGAAGACTGAAGAGGAGCTTATCGAATCGGAAAGGGAGAAGGTGGCAGTTCTCAATGGTCTGAAGGATGTAATGATCGAATACATCAATCCGGAATTGAAGATAATCTGGGCCAATAAAGCTATGCAGGAGCATTTTGGATATTCGTCAAAGGAGATTGTGGGATTGCACTGCTTTGAGGTGACTCAGAGCCTCGATCATCCCTGTGCTGGATGCACGGCCGCCAAAGCGCTGGAAACCGGTCAGTTCCAGGAAGGGGAGATCAAAACGATGGATGGAAATACCTGGATGGTACGCAGCAACCCCATTCAAGATGAGGCCGGCCGGATAGTTGGCATCGTCAATATTAAACTGGATATAACCAGTCGCAAAAAGGCGGAAGAAGCATTACGGGAGAGCAATTCGCTATTAGAGGGAGTCCTGGACACCATCACAGATGTAATCGCTGTGCAGATGCCAGACCATACTATTAAGCGCTACAACAGGACTGGATATGAATTGCTCGGTTTGAAGTCCGCTGACGTGGTAGGAAAGAAGTGCTATCATCTCATGGGCTGGAAGGGTGAGTGCACGCCCTGCGCGAGCATGAGGGCATTAAGAAGCAAGAAACCAGAAACTATTGAGAAGTATATACCGGAGATGGATCGTTACTATGATTGCCGGTCTTATCCAGTCTTAGATGAAAACGGCGAAGTGAAGTTGATCATAGAACAGCTCCGGGATATTTCCTCCCAAAAAGCTGCTGAGCAGGCCCTAAAGGATAGCGAGGAACGCTATCGCTTGCTGGTTGATATGAGTCCCGATGGCATCTGCCTGCATAGCGACGGCAAAGTGGTGTTCGTCAATGCAGCCGGCGCAAAGATTCTGGGTGCATCAAGCCCGGAGGCACTCATAGGAAGCTCTGTATGCAACCACGTTGATCCCAATTCCTGGACTCTGGCAAATGAACGGATGAAAACACAGATGGGAGCGATTGCAGAACACCAAGACACTGCTCACTTAATACAATGGAGAATAAAACGCAAGGATGGCAGTCTTGTTGATGTGGAAGGAATGTCCCTGCCGTTCAAGTCCTGCCAGGGAAAGCCTTCAGAACAGGTCGTCTTCCGGGATATCACAGAGAGAAAGAGGGCGGAGGAGCAACTTCGGGCGGCCAAAGATGTCGCAGAGGCCGCAACAAAGGCCAAGTCCGAGTTTCTGGCCAATATGAGCCATGAAATAAGAACACCTATGAATGCTGTCATAGGTTTGACCAGCCTTCTTCTCGATGAAGATCTCACGGCAAATCAGAGGGAGTATTTGGAGACCATTCGCAGTAGCGGTGACTCACTTCTAGCCGTCATAAATAATATTCTCGATCTAACCAAGATAGAAGCCAGCATGACCGAACTGGAATGCCAGCCCTTCTCTCTTCCCATTTGCCTGAAAGAGTCCCTGAGTCAGGTGGCAGCCTCGGCCGCCAGCAAAGGTCTCAAAATAACATACAATTTGAGTGATGGTACACCAAAATCGATTTTCAGCGACCCCACCAGGCTTCGTCAGATCCTGGTCAATATTCTCAGCAATGCTGTGAAGTTCACAAAAGAGGGCGAGATAAGCATATCCGTATCGAGCACAGAGAAAGATGATGGCGAATACGAGATCCATTTCGCGATAAGAGACACGGGAATAGGCATCCCTGCAGATAAAATGGATCGTCTGTTCCAGACCTTCAGTCAAATTGATGCCTCTACCACTCGTAAATACGGCGGTACTGGTCTGGGCCTCGCTATAAGCAAGAAGCTGGTGGAACTGATGGGGGGACGAATCTGGGTAGAGAGCGAATCTGGCAGAGGATCCACCTTTCATATCATGATTGTTGCAAGAGCCGCTGTCATTGAGCCCGATCCTGCAGGTAAACCAGTCTCCCCAGTAAAGGGCGATTCAGAGGAAGGTGACGTCCTGGAAAATGATCACCAAGAATACGATAATTGTTCCTTACGCATATTGCTGGCCGAGGATAATATTGTCAATCAGATGGTAGCTTTGCAGATGCTAAGCAAGCTGGGTTACAGGGCTGACGTAGCAGGTAACGGCATTGAGGTGTTGCAGAACCTGGAACGTCAGAAATACGACGTCATATTGATGGATGTTCTTATGCCGGAGATGGATGGGCTGGAGGCAACCCGTCAAATTCGCCAGAGATGGCCAAAAGATCCTAAGATCATAGCCATGACGGCATCCGTTCTAAAAGGAGACCGGGAGATATGTCTGGCAGCTGGAATGGATGGTTATATCAGCAAGCCAACCAAGATCGAGGAATTAAAGGAGGCTCTGCAGTCGATCCGGGTGCCTTTCGAGGAGGCTATCGATCACCATATCGATAATACTCCGACATTATCACGTTAGATATCCGGAAAGGAGATCTCCACTAAAGGAGATACACACGAATTCAAGATATACATGAGTCAAGAAAATCACAAATATATCTACGGATTTTTATCATCGAGTCTCTTATCTCCAAGTTCTCTTCTCCTGTAACCATCAAATCCAATCCACTCGTATATTCTCTCCGAGATCGATGATCGCAGCAAATCCTCGCCGCAGTTCTCCCACATTCACGATCCTGGTGGAACCGATGCTGCTCTCTCCTCGATCCTCATGGATATGCCCGCATAGTAAGAGATCGGGTTGACACTCTTCTATGAAGCGACGCAGGCAAACGGAACCGGAGCTTTTGCCATTGTAAAGTGTGTCCTGAGCTCCTCGGGGAGGCTGATGCACAACGATTATTTTGCACTTTGTGCCCGATATCAGATGATAGGCTGCGGACAGGGTCCCATAAACCTCTTCATCTCGATGATAGTATCTGGTAGGATCCAATAATCGCAGAGGGTCTCTCGCCACAATTCCCCCTAGCCCCAGGAAGCCGTAGTCTCCATGCCGAAAGCTGGTTTGATGCAGATACATAAAGCCCGCTTCATTCCACAGATCAGGCACGACATCTTTACGGTCCATATTTCCGGGAACTATCAGCACTGGCAATCCAATGCGAGTCAGGGCAGCAACGACGGGCAAGGCCTCATCTCTGTCGCTGCCGTTATGAAGATCGCCACAAAAGGCGATGAGATCGGCATCAACTCCCATCAGCTCGTCGAGTCTCTCGATATGGTCATGCAGATCGGCAAGACCCAGAATTCTCAAAGATTTCAATTCTGCTACCTTCTTTCCACTTAGATCCTTGAATGCATTTTGGTGGTTAATCGTTATATGGTTTCTTGAAATAATCCGTGTTCCGGCCTCAAAATCCAATATTTCAAGCGTCAGGATCAAATAAACAGAGTACGAACGGCTTTTTAGAAACAGTTAATTGGCATTCAATCTGTTCATAAGCAGTCAATGAGGATAAGATATGAAAAAATCGACACTAATTCTGATCTGCCTCGCCTTCTTGATGGCGATGACGGCATTGGCTTTTAGCGCATCAGCCTTGTGTTCAACTTGCATGCAAGAAGGGGATTGGGGCCAAAGTGCGAGCAACTTTATTGAAGGCAAGACCACAAGCGATGCTCCCCAGGCTTTCGGGCCAAAGGTGGTGCGCCAGACCGCTTCACAGTTCGAAAACACGTCCAAAGCAACTCCGGAGGCCTCGGGCAGCGATGCGAATGCAGCTATTGCTCCTGCAGCGGCCACGAGCGTTCAGGAGGTTGCAATCAATCTTACGAGCATCAATGCCAGCCCGGATTCTGTGAACTCAGGAAGTCCCGTCAAGATCACTGCTGTCTTTTCCTTGAGCAGCGAGACTCTGCTGACGGCAAGCGCCGCCATCAAAGACACTACAGGCAAAGAAGTTGGAACGGTGAACCTGGTCAAATCTTCAGGGAATGAGTATTCCGGATACTGGAACGCCCAAGTGCCGGCAGGGCTATATAGTGCAAGTATATTTGCCTCGTCCCTGCAAGGATCCGGAATCTTCAATGACGCCCTGCCAATAAATGTCGTGGCATCCGGAAATACATCGAACGTACCCGCAAACGCTCCTGCTGTCAGGAAACTGGGATAAAACGGACGAAATCGGCGAGATTTTCCGGCATAATCGCCAACTCCTTTTTTGGGCCGCTTTTATGAGTAAATCTGGAATCGAAAATCTCGCAGCATTCGCCGACCGGTCATGAAGGCGAATCCAGAAGGAGTTCAATACAGCAAGTTGGATGAGCAATTTTGCATCGAGATCTCAAAGCTAAAAGCCGATAGAGCTAGAGGAACTCGGACAGCAACCGCCTTCTCGGCCCTTCTATCTCCTTATGGAAGAACTTGGGTCGGAGCCTTCCACGCACTTTTTTGCGTGTGTAAATCAGCATCTCGTCTTCTGTCAGCTCTTTTTGCAGGCCCTCTAGCTCATCCTTTTCGTCAAGAGACAGCTCGATTTCGCCTACTTTTCCTTTGGTCCAGTCGAAGACTCGCGCCTGATAGATGGTCCGGATGTGCTTTTGACTGCCTTTGGACCAATCCTTTTCCGCTACCAGATCTGCTGCATACTCCACTGGGCCAACAAATTCCCTGCACTTTTCGTCCGGATGGCAGAGCCCGAGGTCTGCAGTTCCGAGATCCGGATAGCCTCTGCTCTGTCGCTGCATGGTTTCACACTTGGGGCAGTGCATCTTTCCAAACCATTCTGTGAAGATACGCTCTTCCACAGCGACGGCATTCGACCAAAGCAACTTTGCCTCTGCATCTCCCCAGCCAGATTGCCCCAGGAATGAGGCCAAAATCGCGGCTTTCCTGTGTCTGCCCTTCTCTGCTGCTACTTTTTGGATAATGCTCTTGATGCAGGGCGGAAAGGCAGCAGTTGCGATCGGATCTGTCGCGATCCAAAGCCTCTCCTCTCGCTGCTTGATTTCAAGGAGCGATATAGGAATCTCCAATCCAACGCCAGGCAACAGGCGATATTCTCGGAAGGGCATCTACGCTCTCTCATGGCCTCCCACGAAATAGGCCTGTGTGTCTTTCCCGGGTTGAGATTGCTGAGGCACTGCAGCTCCTCCTTTCTGGTCCTCGAAATCCATTCTGTTCTTGAGGATGCACCGACCTTTGCGCAGTCCCCCTAATGGGTTTTTGGGTGTGCCCATGGAGTTCATGCAGCGTGCCATAACTGCCGCACCCCTGGCCAGTCCATCGTCCACGAAGACCACGTTCTTCTCAGGCTGGTCATAGAGCCCGAGCTTCTCAATCTCCTCCAGGATCAGACGGGGCTTATTGCCGCTGATTCCCGCCCGACCTGTCACACCGATGGCCGTATTTCCGGTGACGATGCCCTCATCTATTCCCACCTTCACCAGCCGCCTGGCCACGCGGGCCATGACCAGGTCCAGAGTGCCAAAAAGGGTTTTTAAATTCTTGGATTTATAGATGTCCGCGCCAATCTTGGAGAGCCTTTCCAGGTCGCTGCCGTTTACTCCTACATCGCAACCTATAAGGACGACATTGTTTAGGGCCGCAGCATTCGGGCACACTGGCACAAGTCCGTATTTACTGCGGCTCTGGGGAACCTTCTCTATTACAACCAATTCATCGATCTGATCAGCATAGGCTTGAGCCTCTTTGCCGTATTCTGGTTTCATCTTGGCATCAAAGATGTCCAGTGTTGCCCCAATTTTCTTGTCTACCAGCCCTGTCCCCTGCACCACCGCATCGGGAATGGCTCCCGCCAGACCAAGAAGATTTCCGATGGTGTGGGCATAGGGCAGCTCTTCGCTGGTCACCCTGCCGTCCAGTGTGGTGCCGAAGTCCATGGAGAGACAGGGGTTGCGAAAGTCCACATCCGTCCAGCGACTGCCTTCTTTTATGCCGGCGGTGGCCAGTTCGCCCTCCATCTCATTAGCCACGACTTCGACGCCGGTAGATCCCTGCGGTGGGAAGCATGAGGCTACTGCACCCATGAATATCACCTTCTCGATCATGGTATAATGCTTGAATTTATCAATAATGTTGTGGATGCTCATGGCTGGGGTCATGAGCCGGGGCGGAACTCCGGCATCAAGGCAGCCCTTTGCCAGGGCCTGAATGAAGGCCCCTACCTGTTCCGGTGAATCCAGTTCGGCCACAACGCCTGTGGAGCGCACCACGAAGTTCAGGTCGGTCTTTATATCCAGGCGGGCCTTCTCATGGCTCTCGATAAGAGTGTCCTTCACCAGCTCCGCAATGGATTCTTTGGTTAGTGGCGTGCCGTTGATGGTGTGGGCGAAGACCTCTTCTCCGGGCTTTGGAAGCCGCACGTCTCTGGTCATCTTAACAGTCTTGTCGACTATGTAGGTCTTGCCCGTAATCAAGTCCGTAGCGGTGAGGATGCATTTGGTAGTGGTATTGCCCACCTCTACCGAGGCCACTATGTAGTAGGGTTTGGTTCGAAGATCCAGGTAGTTGACGGGCGGGCTTTCTGCAATGCGGGGTGTAGGTTTGGACTTGAAGAGGCGACCTAGGTTCATACACATGGGACGTGGCAGTAAGACATTAAAGCTTTGGTTTACAGGGCCTGGAAGACCAAGATCTCTCCTGAAAACGAACCCTCTCTCCTGTTGTAATAATGTAGTAATATAATTTTCTCCCGATACGATAGCTGACTTCAATTTGTATACCAAAATTCGAAAGCTCCTGGATTCAACTGGGCACAAATCTTACCAATCGCAGTAGCTCCTTACAGTTAGCACTAAGTTTATAATCTATACGGAGGTACTAACTTCAATCAGCATTCAAATTTCGAGGAGTGGACCTGATGGCATCAATAACTTTAGGCATGATTGGATCGCGAACTTCATGCCAAATCATGCATCCAAGAAATAAAATAATTATTGAATCTTATGCATTGAAATTGCTATTCTTAGTGGCCATCATCCATATATTATTCATATCCACGAATGCCGCAGTGGGGTTGACGATAACTAAGACCGGAAGTACGCAATTTGCTTTTTTTGGAGATACAGTCAATTATGATTACAAAATAGTAAATAATGATGGAGTCAATCTGCATGATGTAGTCTTTAATGATGACCATTTCGGGTCGATAACCATAGGAGATCTTCGCAATGGCGCATCATGGACTTATTCCCTCAACCACACCATCAATGAGGGTGATATGCCTGGGCCATTGACCAACAAAGCATTTGCCACCGGTAAGAAAGCTGATGGAACTTCAGTGAGCTCTCCGGTTGCTTCGTGGCACGTTAGCCTGGCAATAAATGGATCTTTGACTGTATCAATAGCACCTGACATCGGTAGCAGAAAAATAGGAGAAAAGGTCACTTATCGCGTTTCAGTTAGGAATAGGTATCCAGTTACGCTAACTAATTTAAGCATTACTGACTCAATTTATCATCCTAGTGCGGTTGCCCTTCCGATTGCCCTAAATAGAACCAGTTTAGCTCCCAATCAGACCGCTTTTGGAACCGTATCCTATACCGTTGTGCAGGAGGATATCCGGGGCCCACCACTGGGCATCGCGGGATACGGAAGTGCAAAGGTAACTGATACTGCCAACGCAATTGCCCGGCTTCCCTGGTGGAATCCGACGAACCCTGATGATCAATTAGCTGTCGGTAGGTCCTTCATTACCATTGATGTCGGTTAACGTTCCTGATAGGGATCAATAGCATTCAGTGCTGCGTTAACGCCGCATCGTGCCCTCTGCTTGCTATTATCTCCTATCTCCTGAGCCTCTTTAATAATCTTAAGCCCATCTACATCAAAGGTCCAGGAAGACCAAAGATCTCTCTAAAGAGGGCTCCATTCCTGATCATGAGTAGTAATATAATTCTCTCCAGATGGGATGAACCTGCCTATGCTTATCAGCATACCTTTGCCAGTCTTGCTCTTGTCGTTCCATTCTCTTTTAGCGAGCGATCTCATAGATTTTCTTGCCCGATTTCAAATTGTGTGCCGCGATAAAAGGTCAATTCAAATACGCTCAAAATTTCTTTTGCGTCATGTAATTTCTTACAGTTAGCACTAAGTTTATAATCTATGCTGAAGTACTAACTTCTATCAGTACTAAAATTTGATGGAGTGGACCTGATGGTATCAATATCTTTAGGCGTGATAGGATCGCACACTTTATGCCAAATCATGTATCCTAAAAATAAAATAATTACGAAATCTCATACAATGAAATTGCTATTCCTAGTGGCGGTCACCTATATATTATTCATATCCATAAATACTGCAGCCGGTTTGACTATAACCAAGGGAACTACTGGAGATTTATCCAATGCTTTTTTCGGAGACATAATCGATTATAATTATGAAATAGTAAATAATGACGGAGTCGATCTTCATGATGTAGTCTTAAATGATGACCATTTCGGGTCAATAGTCGTAGGAAACCTTGGCAATGGCGCATCATGGACTCATACCATCAGTCACACGGTCAATGAGACCGATTTTCCCGGGCCGTTGACTAACAAGGCATTCGCCACCGGTAAGAAACCTGATGAAACTGTAGTGACCTCTTCAATTGTTTCTTATAGCGTCAGCCTGACAATAGAAGGATCTTTGATTGTGACAATAACTCCTGACTTCGCTATAAGACGAATAGGACAAACGGTCATCTATACCGTTTATGTTAAGAATATGTATCCGGTTACGGTAACTAATCTTACCATTACCGACTCAGTTTATCACCCTAAAGAGATTGTCCTTCCGATTACCCTAGATAAAACCAGTTTAGCTTTCAATGAAAGGGCTCGCGGGACCGTATCCTACACCGTTGTACAGGAGGATATCCTTGGCCCGCCCCTGGGCATCTCGGGATATGGAAGTCCAAAGGTAGCTGATACCGCCAGCTCAAATGCCCGTCTTCCCTGGTGGAATCCGTTGAACCCCGATGTTCAATTGGCCGCAGGTGCTGCCTCCAATCTCATTGATGTCGATTATACTACTCAACAAGTGGTAAGTAAGGCTGCAAATGTGACCCAGGGCACTATCAATACCAAAACCACCTTTAATATAACCGTGCTCAATGGAGGCAGTGTTCTCCTGAAAAGAACAGAGCTTACGGATCTATTGCCCAAAGGTCTTACATTCATCTCTGCAAGTCCTAGTGTAACTTCTTCCACCCTCAACCTCAATGGTACTACCACACTCTATTGGTCTAATCTCAGCCAGTCTTTTGGCAGAGTCCTGGATCCCGGCAAACAATTCAATGTCCTCGTGAATGCATATTTCAGCGGAACTGAGTACGGTACTCTCACCAATTTCGTGACCAGCAAAGGGTATAACCTGCGGAGTGAGACCTGGACCTCTTCCTCCTCCAAAGATGTTTTGGCGTTGAATCAGGACATCGCTGTGGTCAAGACCTCTAACATAACTTCGGGTTCTCCGGGCTCTCCCGTGAACTTTACTCTTGACGTTCACAATTCGGGAAACCTGACCCTGGAACATGTATTTGTGAGCGACCTTCTGCCTACTGGTATGAGCTATATCTCTTCTTCGCCCGGAAGTACCAACAGCGATCTCAATGTCTACTGGTCTGATATAGGTCCCATTGCAATCGATGCACACAAGATCCTGTGGGTCGAAGCTCTCATTGATAGTGTCGTGGGAAGCCAAAACTTGACCAATCGTGTAGACGTGGATGGTAAGCCTGACATTGGCACTAACGTCACAAACAGCTCCAATGCAAGCGTGAACGCACAGGAAGCCAAGATTTCCGTCACCAAGACCGCCGATCCCAGTATCGGCTCGCCCAGCACCAATGTCGCCTTCACGCTGGTCGTAAATAATACTGGTATCGCTGATTTGCAGCATGTCTTTGTGAGCGACCTTCTGCCTGCCGGCATGAGCTATGTCTCTTCATCATCCGGCGGCACGAACGCTGGCCAAAATGTCTCCTGGTCCGATATAGGTCCCATACTATCCGGTGAGAACAAATCGCTGCAGATCGTGGCCCATATAGACGGCCCCATAACCGGCACCCATAATCTCACCAACTACGTTGATGTGTCAGGTAAACCCGAGAACGGCCAGAACGTTACTGCCAATGCCTCAGCCGATGTCCAGACCCAGGAAGCCAATATCTCAGTCACCAAGACCGCCGATCCCAGTATCGGCTCGCCCAGCACCAACGTCGCCTTCACTCTGGTTGTCAATAATACTGGTATCGCTGATTTGCAGCATGTCTTTGTGAGCGACCTTCTGCCTGCCGGCATGAGCTATGTCTCTTCATCATCCGGCGGCACGAACGCTGGCCAAAATGTCTCCTGGTCCGATATAGGTCCCATACTATCCGGTGAGAACAAATCGCTCGAGATCGTGGCCCATATAGACGGCCCCATAACCGGCACCCATAATCTCACCAACTACGTTGATGTGTCAGGTAAACCCGAGAACGGCCAGAACGTTACTGCCAATGCCTCAGCCGATGTCCAGACCCAGGAAGCCAATATCTCAGTCACCAAGACCGCCGATCCCAGTGTCGGCTCGCCCAGCACCAACGTCGCCTTCACTCTGGTTGTCAATAATACTGGCATCGCTGATTTGCAGCATATCTTTGTGAGCGATATTCTGCCAGCCGGCCTGAGCTATGTCTCTTCATCATCCGGCGGCACGAACGCTGGCCAAAATGTCTCCTGGTCCGATATAGGTCCCATACTATCCGGTGAGAACAAATCGCTCGAGATCGTGGCCCATATAGACGGCCCCATAACCGGCACCCATAATCTCACCAACTACGTTGATGTGTCAGGTAAACCCGAGAACGGCCAGAACGTTACTGCCAATGCCTCAGCCGATGTCCAGACCCAGGAAGCCAATATCTCAGTCACCAAGACCGCCGATCCCAGTGTCGGCTCGCCCAGCACCAACGTCGCCTTCACTCTGGTTGTCAATAATACTGGTATCGCTGATTTGCAGCATATCTTTGTGAGCGACATTCTGCCAGCCGGCCTGAGCTATGTCTCTTCCACATCAGGGAGCGTGCACGCCGACCAAAATGTCTCCTGGTCCGATATAGGTCCCATACTATCCGGTGAGAACAAATCGCTGCAGATCGTGGCCCATATAGACGGCCCCATAACCGGCACCCATAATCTCACCAACTACGTTGATGTGTCAGGTAAACCCGAGAACGGCCAGAACGTTACTGCCAATGCCTCAGCCGATGTCCAGACCCAGGAAGCCAATATCTCAGTCACCAAGACCGCCGATCCCAGTGTCGGCTCGCCCAGCACCAACGTCGCCTTCACTCTGGTTGTCAATAATACGGGTATCGCTGATTTGCAGCATATCTTTGTGAGCGACCTTCTGCCTGCTGGCCTGAGCTATGTCTCTTCCATCATCCAGGCGAGCGTGCACGCCGGCCAAAATGTCTCCTGGTCCGATATAGGTCCCATACTATCCGGTGAGAACAAATCGCTGCAGATCGTGGCCCATATAGACGGCCCCATAACCGGCACCCATAATCTCACCAACTACGTTGATGTGTCAGGTAAACCCGAGAACGGCCAGAACGTTACTGCCAATGCCTCAGCCGATGTCCAGACCCAGGAAGCCAATATCTCAGTCACCAAGACCGCCGATCCCAGTGTCGGCTCGCCCAGCACCAACGTCGCCTTCACTCTGGTTGTCAATAATACTGGCATCGCTGATTTGCAGCATATCTTTGTGAGCGATATTCTGCCAGCCGGCCTGAGCTATGTCTCTTCATCATCCGGCGGCACGAACGCTGGCCAAAATGTCTCCTGGTCCGATATAGGTCCTCTGTCATCCGGTGAGAACAAATCGCTGCAGATCGTGGCCCATATAGACGGCTCCATAACCGGCACCCATAATCTCACCAACTACGTTGATGTGTCAGGTAAACCCGAGAACGGCCAGAACGTTACTGCCAATGCCTCAGCCGATGTCCAGACCCAGGAAGCCAATATCTCAGTCACCAAGACCGCCGATCCCAGTGTCGGCTCGCCCAGCACCAACGTCGCCTTCACTCTGGTTGTCAATAATACGGGCAGCGCTGATTTGCAGCATATCTTTGTGAGCGACCTTCTGCCAGCCGGCCTGAGCTATGTCTCTTCCACACCAGGGAGCGTGCACGCCGACCAAAATGTCTCCTGGTCCGATATAGGTCCCATACTATCCGGTGAGAACAAATCGCTGCGAGATCGTGGCCCATATAGACGGCCCCATAACCGGCACCCATAATCTCACCAACTACGTTGATGTGTCAGGTAAACCCGAGAACGGCCAGAACGTTACTGCCAATGCCTCAGCCGATGTCCAGACCCAGGAAGCCAATATCTCAGTCACCAAGACCGCCGATCCCAGTGTCGGCTCGCCCAGCACCAACGTCGCCTTCACTCTGGTTGTCAATAATACGGGCATCGCTGATTTGCAGCATATCTTTGTGAGCGATATTCTGCCAGCCGGCCTGAGCTATGTCTCTTCATCATCCGGCGGCACGAACGCTGGCCAAAATGTCTCCTGGTCCGATATAGGTCCTCTGTCATCCGGTGAGAACAAATCGCTGGAGATCGTGGCCCATATAGACGGCTCCATAACCGGCACCCATAATCTCACCAACTACGTTGATGTGTCAGGTAAACCCGAGAACGGCCAGAACGTTACTGCCAATGCCTCAGCCGATGTCCAGACCCAGGAAGCCAAGATCTCAGTCACCAAGACCGCCGATCCCAGTGTCGGTTCGCCCAGCACCAATGTCGCCTTCACGCTGGTCGTAAATAATACTGGTATCGCTGATTTGCAGCATATCTTTGTGAGCGACCTTCTGCCTGCCGGCCTGAGCTATGTCTCTTCCACATCAGGGAGCGTGCACGCCGACCAAAATGTCTCCTGGTCCGATATAGGTCCTCTGTCATCCGGTGAGAACAAATCGCTGGAGATCGTGGCCCATATAGACGGCTCCATAACCGGCACCCATAATCTCACCAACTACGTTGATGTGTCAGGTAAACCCGAGAACGGCCAGAACGTTACTGCCAATGCCTCAGCCGATGTCCAGACCCAGGAAGCCAAGATCTCAGTCACCAAGACCGCCGATCCCAGTGTCGGCTCGCCCAGCACCAACGTCGCCTTCACTCTGGTTGTCAATAATACGGGCAGCGCTGATTTGCAGCATATCTTTGTGAGCGACCTTCTGCCTGCCGGCCTGAGCTATGTCTCTTCATCATCCGGCGGCACGAACGCTGGCCAAAATGTCTCCTGGTCCGATATAGGTCCTCTGTCATCCGGTGAGAACAAATCGCTCGAGATCGTGGCCCATATAGACGGCTCCATAACCGGCACCCATAATCTCACCAACTACGTTGATGTGTCAGGTAAACCCGAGAACGGCCAGAACGTTACTGCCAATGCCTCAGCCGATGTCCAGACCCAGGAAGCCAAGATCTCAGTCACCAAGACCGCCGATCCCAGTGTCGGCTCGCCCAGCACCAACGTCGCCTTCACTCTGGTTGTCAATAATACGGGCAGCGCTGATTTGCAGCATATCTTTGTGAGCGACCTTCTGCCAGCCGGCCTGAGCTATGTCTCTTCATCATCCGGCGGCACGAACGCTGGCCAAAATGTCTCCTGGTCCGATATAGGTCCTCTGTCATCCGGTGAGAACAAATCGCTGGAGATCGTGGCCCATATAGACGGCTCCATAACCGGCACCCATAATCTCACCAACTACGTTGATGTGTCAGGTAAACCCGAGAACGGCCAGAACGTTACTGCCAATGCCTCAGCCGATGTCCAGACCCAGGAAGCCAAGATCTCAGTCACCAAGACCGCCGATCCCAGTGTCGGCTCGCCCAGCACCAATGTCGCCTTCACTCTGGTTGTCAATAATACGGGCAGCGCTGATTTGCAGCATATCTTTGTGAGCGACCTTCTGCCAGCCGGCCTGAGCTATGTCTCTTCATCATCCGGCGGCACGAACGCTGGCCAAAATGTCTCCTGGTCCGATATAGGTCCTCTGTCATCCGGTGAGAACAAATCGCTGGAGATCGTGGCCCATATAGACGGCCCCATAACCGGCACCCATAATCTCACCAACTACGTTGATGTGTCAGGTAAACCCGAGAACGGCCAGAACGTTACTGCCAATGCCTCAGCCGATGTCCAGGCCCAGGAAGCCAAGATCTCAGTCACCAAGACCGCTGATCCCACTTTCGGCACACCTGGAACCAATGTCACCTTCGATCTGCTCGTGGAAAATACTGGCAGTGCTGCTCTGCAGCACGTCTTTGTTAGCGACCTTCTGCCTGCTGGCTTGACTTATGTCTCTTCAACCCCTGCGGGTACGAACGCTGGCCAAAATGTCTCCTGGTCCGATGTCGGTCCCATACTGTCCGGCAAGAACAAATCGCTGCAGATAGAGGCCTATATAGACGGCTCTGTTTCCGGCACCCATAATCTGACCAATAACGTGGACGTGTCAGGTAAACCCGAGAACGGCCAGAACGTTACCGCCAATGCCTCAGCCGATGTCCAGGCCCAGGAAGCCAAGATTTCCGTCACCAAGACCGCGGATCCCACTTTCGGCACATCTGGAACCAATGTCACCTTTACTCTGGTTGTCGAGAATACCGGCAGTGCCGCTCTGCAGCACGTCTTCGTTAGCGACCTTCTGCCTGCTGGCCTGACTTATGTCTCTTCAACATCAGGGAGCGTGCACGCTGGCCAAAACGTCTCCTGGTCCGATATCGGTCCCCTGTCTTCTGGCGATGACAAATCATTGGAGATAGAGGCCTATATAGATGGCTCTGTTTCCGGCACCCATAATCTGACCAATAACGTGGATGTATCAGGTAAACCCGAGAACGGCCAGAACGTTACTGCCAATGCCTCAGCCGATGTCCTGACCCAGGAAGCCAATATATCTGTCACCAAGACCGCTGACCCCAGTGTCGGCTCGCCCAGCACCAACGTCACCTTTACTCTGGTTGTCGAGAATACCGGCAGTGCCGCTCTGCAGCACGTCTTTGTTAGCGACCTTCTGCCTGCTGGCCTGACTTATGTCTCTTCAACATCTGGGAGCGTGCACGCTGGCCAAAATGTCTCCTGGTCCGATATAGGTCCCCTGTCTTCCGGTGATGACAAATCATTGGAGATAGTCGCTCATATAGACGGTCCCATTACCGGTACCCATAATCTGACCAACAACGTGGATGTATCAGGTAAACCCGAGAACGGCCAGAACGTTACTGCCAATGCCTCGGCCAATGTCCAGACTCAGGAAGTCAAGATCTCTGTTACCAAGACCGCCGATCCCAGTGTCGGCTCGCCCAGCACCAACGTCACCTTCGATCTGCTTGTGGAGAACACCGGCAGTGCCGCTCTGCAGCACGTCTTCGTTAGCGACCTTCTGCCTGCTGGCATGAGCTATGTCTCTTCAACCCCCGCGGGTACGAACGTTGGCCAAATTATCTCCTGGTCCGATGTGGGTTCCCTGTCATCCGGTGAGAACAAATCGTTGCAGATTGTAGCCCATATAGACGGCCCCGTTTCCGGCTCCCACAATCTGACCAATAACGTGGACGTTTCAGGTAAGCCCGAGAACGGCCAGAACGTTACAGCCAATGCCTCAGCCGATGTCCAGGCCCGGGAAGCCAAGATCTCAGTCACCAAGACCGCCGATCCCACTTTTGGCACCCCAGGTACCGATGTCACCTTCACCTTGATCGTCAACAATACTGGCAGCGCTGATTTGCAGCACGTCTTCGTTAGCGATCTTCTGCCGGCTGGCATGACTTATGTCTCGTCCTCGTCTGGCAGCGCGAATGTCGGTCAAAATGTCTCCTGGTCCGATATAGGTCCCATTTTATCCGGCAACGGAAAATCGCTACAGATAGTAGCCTACATAGACGGCTCCATTTCCGGCACTCAGAATATGACTAATAACGTGGACGTGTCAGGTAAACCCGAGAACGGAGAGAACGTTACAGCTAAAGCTTCCGTGGATGTCCAGGCTCAGGAAGCCAAGATATCTGTCACCAAGACTGCCAATCCCACGGCCGGCTCGCCGAGCACTGATGTCACCTTCACATTGGTCGTCAATAACACGGGCAGTGCTTCTTTGCAGCACGTCTTTGTCAGTGACCTTTTGCCTGATGGTATGAGCTATGTCTCTTCAACATCAGGAGGAGTGCACGCTGGCCAAAATGTGTACTGGTCAGATATTGGTCCAATGTCGTCCGGTGACAAAAAATCGTTGCAGATCGTAGCCCATGTAAACGACTCTCTCACCGGTACCCAGACTCTGACCAATAATGTGGACGTGTCAGGTAAACACGAGAATGACGAAAACGTAACAGACGAAGACTCTGCCGATTTCCTCGTCCAGGAAGCCAGTGTATCAGTTACCAAGACAGCTGATCCGACTGTCGGCTCGCCCGGTATGACTGT
Organism: uncultured Methanosarcinales archaeon; assembly: GCA_963782455.1. GTDB lineage: Archaea > Halobacteriota > Methanosarcinia > Methanotrichales > Methanotrichaceae > Methanothrix. Next base: position 129,943 of record CAWAJP010000013.1, on the reverse strand, counting down.
AACATTCGAATTAGTCGTCAAGAATACTGGGAATTCAGTTCTAACTCATAGCTTCGTCAGCGACCTTCTGCCGGACGGTATGAGCTATGTCTCTTCAACAAATGGGGGCCAAAATAGTGGACGGTATATCAACTGGTCCGACCTGGGCCCACTCGCCATCAATGAGACGAAGACATTATCTATCGTAGCGAAAATTGATGACTCTATCTCAGGACAGATAACAAATATTGCTGATGTCATGAGCAAGCCCGAGCACGGCGAAAATGTTACCTCCAGTGATACTGCTGATGTCGTTTCCGAGTTTTCAGGCATGACGGTTAATAAAACCGCAACTCCGATTGATGGCTACAGAGGAACCGTGGTCACCTTCCCCATAAATATTGCCAACAATGAAACTGTGAAATTGGCTCATGTTAAGGCTGTGGATGTTCTTCCACTGGGTATGGAATATGAGCCGGACGGCAGTACACCGGCTCCAAGCAGCGTAGTCCAGATAGGGGGAAGATGGGTTTTGACCTGGAATGATTTGGGTCCCTTGAATTCATCAGAGAGTCATGATTTAATCCTCAAATCCCGGATTACAGGAACTGTACTTGGAAAAGTCACCAATGAGATCAACACCACAGGAGTTCCCGAATTCGGTGATGCTGTCAGTGCCAGAGATACTGCAGATGTAGTCGTAAGTAATGCTGGCTTAAACATCACAAAAGAGGCCTCGCAAACGGACGGAGTACCTGGAACCATCATCAATTACACCATCACCATCAATAATACCGGCCCGGTAGCGTTTTGCCAGGTATCATCTCAGGATATCCTTCCTGAAGGATTGAGCTACATAGGGGATGATCACGACGGTGTCTTTACTGAACCAAACAAGGTAAACTGGGATAATCTGGGCTGCCTGCTGCCCGGCGAAAAGATCGTGATTGAATTGGAGGCATCGATTACTGGAACTGCCATAGGAAAATTGGACAACACGGTGAGTGTTCGGGGTAGACGGCAAAGCGATGGTGCTATCATGGTGGATGAATCCCGTGAAGAAGTTGAAGTCAAAGCTGCACCATTCATCATAACAAAGACTTCTGATAAATCGACGTACAGACCCGGAGAAGAAATGACCTACACCATTACCGTATGCAACCCGATGCTTATCCCACTGGAGGACGTGATAGTAAAAGATGTATTCCAAAATCCCGGCATTGTAGTCCTGTCCAGCTACCCCGAACCCAATGGTGATGGCCAATGGTACTTCTCTGAGATTGGGCCAGATGATTGCGAGAAGATGACACTTATAGCAGTGTATCCTGAGTCAAATATGACCTTCAATCTGTTGCAAAGCGTATCCGGAAAAGGTTTTGTTAACGTCCATAACGACTTATCCACAGGTGTTCCTTCATTCCCGCTTACGAATTGCGTCTATGTTACTGCAAGAGTACTCAATCAGACATTGTCGTTGCAGAAATGTCTCAGTGTGGCCATAATGGATATCGGAACCAAACTGAAAACAAGGGAGCACGGAAGCGGCAACTACGTGACAGATGAAACGACTAAGATGGTGACGAAGAACAGGTCTATTGAGTCTCAAAAGAGCGTCTCAGCTGTCTACTATCCGACCGACTTCCAGTTGCCTAACAACAACGGCCTTAATTTCTCTTCAAAGTGGACTGCGGAAAGCCGGGGCAAGAATTCCATCACAGGTGCCACCATGAATGAGGCTTATCGCTATGCCACCAGTCTGGAGCGGGATTCGTATATGAAGATGGACGAGAACGGTTCCGAGATGGATGTGGGCTCCAGCTTTGATGGGATGGGTTCCATCGGTTTTGTTAAGAAGTCCTCGCCAGAAGACGGAGCGAAGGTGAAACCGGTCTTTGAATCTCAGGAGTCTTACAGCGGTAAATTCCAGTTGAATGAATCCTTTGAAGAATACGGTGCAAATGTTGCCACTGAAAAGTTCGCCTCTGGCGAAGGTTTCGTAGCAGCAGACACGAGGCTGCGTGACTCTCAGAAGACCTCTGAATCTGGTACTGGTGCCTACAAGAGCGAAGAACAGATCGATACCTTCACAAATTACATCTCTAAGGATATCGAATTAGCTCACAAACCCAGCAACTTCAGTTATTCCCAGAGCGGCAAAGGTAACCAGGATCTGAAGTGGAGTGAAGGCATGTCTTCCAAGAGTGGCACCCTCAGAGGTGGCGATATAGTCGCAGACAGGGATTCAACGAGTGGCAAAGTCACCGAAGGCTGCTCGCCCAATAACGGCACAGCTCCTGCTACTCTCATCAGCGAAAAGTACTCTTCTCTGGAGTACTTGAAGAAAGATGCAGTAGCCCTCGGTTTGAATGAGATGAAGTCTAATGCGACCTTCGAGGGTGTTGCGGATTACAGGGTAAAGACTGCCAGCTCTGACACACCACATGAAGTGGACAATGAAGAGCGTTATGTGGGAGAATACGGCGTATCGAGGCATGTTCTTCTCACAGGTGTATCGATGTACGACCAGCCGCACGTTGCTGTGACCAAGGAAGGCGAGCTGAAGTCGGAATGGTACAACAGGGTTAATACAACTGTGGCCGAATATGACATTACTATAACCAATGACGGAAATCAAGCTCTAGATCCGGTATACGTACGAGATATCTTCCCGCCTGGCACTCAGTACATTGGCTCCTCGGTCAAGCCGTCAACGCTTTCACCCGGTGATGCAAACTGGACCATACTCCATCTGGGAGTAGGCAATACGTTGACCATCACTCTGAGACTGAATGTGACTGAATTTGCGCCGAGCAATATCCTAAATCGGGTCGAAGTCGGAGGATTGGCTGGCGATACATTTGTATCGGCTGCGAATTATTCATATCTAGAGCCGGGTTGGCTAGGGTGCTGCCAGCCGACAGTGGCCGTCGAGAAGAGTGCTCAGCTGGATTCTGAAGATCCTTCCATGGTGCACTATACCATTTTGGTCAAGAATAACGCCAACAGCATTATGGCGGCCAGATTGACGGATCGTCTTCCTGGAGACATGAGTTTCCTGGGAGCATCTCTGATTCCGGAAAGCTACGATGCGAATTACATCAATTGGGTTCTTCCTGAGCTAAAACCGAATGAAGTATCGACTATTGAGTATAATGTACATGCCGCAAGGAACGGTGGTTATACCAATAATGTTCACCTGGATGCCAGCGCCGTTGATGGGGCCGGTAGCGATACTGCCGATGCTTCTGCCTATGTATATGTGAAGGGAACAGGGGTCGGGCCAAAGACCGCCAGATATGATGGGTGGCAGCCACCTGATTGGAATATGAACACTTCGGAAGAAGGCATAAGCATTTAGGATAAGCTGGATTTCGGGATGACTGAGCTCTATGCTCAGTTATTCCTGAATCTGTGCCTCAGGTTTTTTTCTTTCCAGGATTGCAGTTTCCTGCAGACATTTTCTGAGCTATACTTCTACTCTCTGAATACGATCTTCAATCCCTCGTTATCCACCTTCGTCTCAATGGCAATCTCGAGGCCCAACGGCTCGATAAGGCTTGCAACCTCGCCCCGGCTGCGCTCGGTTACTATGGCAATGGAGGGGCCCACTGAACTCATTCCCACAAACTCGAGGCCCGCCTCACGCAGGAGGCTCATATGACGGTAGATCTCAAAGCCGTGATGCTCCACCTCAGCCCTCTTCGAGCCGCGAAACTCGATCTCCCAGATGATCTCCCCAATCTTTTTCAGGTCATCTCTTTCCAGCGCCGGAATTAGGTCCATGAGCAGGAGATAAGCTTTCAGCTCTCGATCCTGATAGTCCAGGTTGCGAGCACGGTTCATAAGAAGGTCGAACTCCGTTCTGCCGGCGGAGGAGACGATCGTTGGGGGTATAGTTACAAAGACGTTCTTGCCTTCAGCAAAACGGTGCCGGTAGACCAGAGCCAGCTCGTCGCCTGTAATGACCATGCCGCCGTAGGTTGCGGCAGCCGGTCCCACACCCGTCTCAAATCCGTTTGTCACCCTTCCGTCTTCAGTCTCCTCAACGTAGTTGTGGCCGAGGAGGATGCGGATCTGCTCAGAGCTGAGTGGAGAGCCAAGGGCGGCGTTCATGGCATGACCCAGTGCCAGGAGCACCGAGCCAGTGGAGCCGAGGCCGACATGCTTTTTCTCGTGGTCCTTGATCACAATGCGAAACCCGCCGCTGTAGTGCACCGTCTTTCTGAATACCTCCACGAAATGGCGTATGATGGGCTCTCGGGAGTAGTCGATGACGACCTCCGAAGGCGTGCACACCACCTCGGCAGAGCAATAGATCTGCAGAGCAAAGCCCACGCCTCCGCCGCCGGGTCTGTTAGGAGCGAAGCGGTTCATGTCCAGCACTGTGAGATGAATGCGTCCCGGCGCAGTCGCTAGGACTTTTCCATTGACCGGAGTGAGTCTGTAGTCCTTTTCAAATCCCAAACTGTGGATGACCTCGCCCGGTGAAAAGGGCTGGAACTCGTACTCCACCAGGTCCAGATCCCCGCCTCGAATCTTCATCTTGACCAAGATCGATCCCTACCTCATCCCGGCCGGTCAAAGTATATGCTCTTTCCAGAGGCCTTCAGGGGCAGACCGTATGCCACAGAGCAGCCCTCCAGCCAGCCTAAGGAGAGAGCCGCAACTCCCGCCGAGAACATGACACGATTGTCGACGTTGTGCAGGCTGGCGGTCTTGGCAGCGGAACCCAGGGCGATACCCAGGTCCGCCATCTTTATGATACAGTTGGGGCCGCGGAAGGGTTTTTCGAGCTCTTTTCCCGGGAATTGCTTTTGCGCCTCCAGCATATCCCGGCAAGTGGCAAAGCCGCAACCTCCACAGTCCAGGCCCACATGGTCCAGAGCCTTGCTGGCGATTAGAACGCAGGCGTCGCTCTTTTCCAGGTTGCCGGCGTCCCTCAGGTAGAACTTGATGCCGCGGACCTCTCCCAGGCGGCGGAGTTCCCGGGAGAGCGTCTGCAGCTCTTCGCCAGCTATTACTTTTATCACTATGGAGTCTTGGCCCCTTCCCTTTGGTGCGGTGCGGGCAGAGAGGGCCATCAGCTCTGCAACCATTTCCACGGCTCTGGAAGTCATAGTAGAGCATACGTGGTTCGTGCTTATTAGGTTTGAGGGACATCTAGAAAATTTAGAAGAGGAAGGAGTGTTGGGCGGGATTTTGCCTGACACTTTGCCACGTTGTAACTGAAGGTTCACATTGTAGTGCCAAAGCTCGATGTATTGCAGCCGCATAGATGAGTATATCGGCAAGCGCTACGAAGATTGATGAGCTATCCGGAGTTCCTGGCAGGAATCTGGCATCCAGGAGATTCCAACATTATGAGCATTCAGAGGGTCTGAAAGCATATCTTCAGCGTTCCATCCCAGAATACGCTCCTGGTTACGGAATATAACCCGGGCAGAACGCAAGGCGGCAGGTTCTATGGTGGCTGATTGCCGGGTGGCGAGGATATCAATGAAGAATCAGTCTCGTGGGAAAAGCTATAAATAAAGAAAAATATAATAAGGAAGCAGATGTCGTACATAACACGCCGGGAGATTCCCGGGCTCATCCTGGCAATAGCCATCTGCCAGTCGGCTGGAGCCCTGGGCTCACTCTTCACCAGCAGCTCGGTCTCCACCTGGTACCCGACATTGATTAAGCCCTCTTTTACGCCGCCGGGATCTGTGATCGGCGCTGTCTGGATTGTGCTCTTCACTCTCATGGGCATATCTCTCTTTTTGGTCTGGCGCAGCTGCAAAACCGATGCTCACTGGAAAATCGCGCTGGGCGTATTTGCTGCACAGCTGGTGGTCAATGTGTTCTGGTCCTGGGCCTTCTTCGGACTGCAGTCGCCCCTGGCGGGAATTGTGGTAATAGTTGTCCTCTGGCTTCTGATATTGCAGTGCATGATAAGGTTCTGGCCGATCTCCAGGAATGCAGCTTTGCTTTTAGCGCCTTACATCCTATGGGTGAGTTTTGCAGCATTTCTCAATTACAGTATATGGAGGATGAATTCTTAGAAAACCTCTGATTTGTGCAGTTCGGATGGTTGGTGGATCTTCCAATAAGATGACGTCTTGCTACTTGGCCGGTTGGCTCGAGGATCTGCTGGCCTTGTCTACTGCCATTTGCCAGTTGTCTTAACCGATTCAATTATATGTTTCAATGCTTATGACCTACATAGGAATCTGTTGATCGGATAAATGGAGAAATCGGATATTGTCCTCTATTCAAACTCGCCCATTTGGCCTGAAATCGATGCTGTTGGTGATTATCGCCAGCATTCTGATAGCTGCCCTGGCAAACATGGCTGAAGGTGATAACGCGAATCCGGGAAGAGCTACAGATAGTCTTGATAAGATTTGGGGTACCGGCCGTGAGGAAGCCGCAATTGATGATTCATCATATGAAAGCTCGATTGTCGGTCTCGAGAGTCAAAATAATGACACCGGTGCACCGGTTAGCATCGCCGTTGGAACTGGCTACTATTCATCTCATCCTGTCGCCTATAATTCTGCAATTAGCAGCCAGACTCAGGTTGTGAATAGGGGTGCCGCTGCATCCATGCAACATACGGTCGAATCCGCCAAAGGCATTTCAGGCTCCTCTGAATACACAGTCCGCGAAAGTGAAAATCGACGGGGCGGTTTCCAATATTCCGCGACCTCTACGCAGATGAGAATCGATGAGTCAGTAACTGAGGGCAGGGTTCATATTGGTGCATTACAGGGGAGCGAGGCCTCTGGATGGGATACGGGCCTGGGCGGAACCGGTTCACTGACAAGCGCCTGGAAGAATCCGGCCATCGAGATCGATGAGGAATATATCGGAACATATCATATATCTAAAAATATAACATTCAGCAATAGCGAACGCCGACTGCTGAGAGCAGACAGCTGGCTCAACTGCTGTTCCGGCACCTATTTTGACATTTCACTGCCAGAGCCGGTGTCCATAAGCGCTGATGATGTCTTCAGCTATGATGGAAAATAGATAGTAGAGGAAATGATTTTCGGAGCTTTTATGATTTGACCCCCATTTTTTCATCTTCCCATTTCGCCCGAAGTGCTGTGCCTGCCGGCTAAACGGATTCCGGTTAAATAGATAAGCCATGAGAGCCTAGATAAGCTGTAAAGCTGCACAATTATTACATAATTTCTAAAAGGAGCAATGCAGTTCGAAGATCAGGAGTTTTGAGATCATGAAGACGTATCCTTATCCTCCCGGCAAGGGCATAGTGAAGTGGATTTCGACGGATTGGCTGGCGGATCACATAAACGATAAAAATCTCATGATCCTGGATGTGCAGCCCAATGTACACGACTACATCATGGGTCACCTTCCCAATGCCATCTATCTGAACGAAGGACTCCTGCGGTCGGCACAGGACCGGTTGCCTGCCATGTATGTTCAGCCTGAGGCGCTGGAGCCCGTCCTCAGGCGAGCCGGCATCGATCCGAACAGGCCCGTAGTCGTGTACTCCGCAGCAGGACGATACAGTAAATGCACTGCGGGACTTGGAGACGGCCTGGAGCAGACCATGATGGCCTACTCTCTGATACGCTTTGGCCATAAGAATGTCTACATACTGGATGGCGGCCTGGAGAAATGGAAGGGCGAAGGAGGAGAGCTGACTAAAGTGTTTCCATCCTGGAGACCTTCGAACTTTGAGGCCCGGGTTCAGAATGAGTACTTCATCGGGTATGAAGAATTCAAGAATCTTAAAGATCGGGAGGATGTGATCCTCTTCGACGCCCGCCCCTTCGAGTTCTACAAAGAAGGTGGTCTGTGGATCAAGAACGGACATATTCCAGGTGCCAACAGTCTTCCCTGGAGGAGCCTCATGAGCAAGGATAACCCCAAACTCTTGAAGAGCGATGAAGAACTGCAAGAGCTGGTGGGCAAGTTCGACATCACTCCCGAGAAGACCCTGATAATATATTGCGGCACAGGACGGGAAGCCACGAACGAATTCCTCTTCTTCAAATTCTACCTGGGCCACGATTCGGTCAGGATCTACGAGGGCTCTTTTACGGAGTGGACGAGCTATCCGGAGAACGAGACCGTCACAGGAGAAAGCCCCATCTAGAATCATTTTTTGGATATTATTATGCTCTTCGAAAGAATTGTCTCAGAGGGTTTGGCTCATTACTCCTATCTGGCAGGGGACAAGAACGAGGCCCTGGTCATCGATCCCCGCAGAGACGTTGAGGTCTATGTGGAAAAAGCCTCTAATGTCGGGATGAGAATTGGTCACATCCTGGAAACCCATCGCAATGAGGACTATCTTGTGGGCTCGATGGAGCTGGCAGATAGGACCGGCGCCGAGGTCTGGCATGCCGACAGCCAGTGGGACTACAGGTATGGCCATCCTGTAGAGCCAGGCCAGAAATGGAACGTGGGCCGTCTGGAGCTTGAGGCCATCCCCACGCCCGGCCATACACCCGGGAGCATGAGCTACCTGCTCCGCGACCCGACTGGCCTATCTTCTATGGTCTTTTGCGGGGACGCTCTCTTTGCCGGAGAGGTGGGACGAATCGATCTGATGGGTAGGGAAAAGGCCGCGGAAAATGCCGGCCAGCTCTTCGATAGCCTCTTTGGAAAGCTTTTGCCGCTCGGAGACGAAGTGATCGTCTGTCCGGCACACGGTTCCGGTTCCTCCTGCGGCGAGTCGATTAGCGAACGTCTCTGGACCACGATTGGTCTTGAGAGAAAGCACAACCCAAGGCTCCAGGCAAAAGTCAAGCCTGAGTTCGTGGCTGCTCTATTGAAAAGCCAGCCCGAAAGGCCGCCCTACTTCAGAAAGATGGAAATGGCGAACCTTGAGGGCGGGCCAATTTTGAGGGCCTTGCCAGACATCAGGCCCTTAGACCCAAAGGACTTCCAGGTTCTGTCGGATGGGGCCCAGATACTGGATACGCGCCAGGAGCTCGCCTACAGTGCCGCTCACATCTTTGGCTCCCAATTCATCTGGCTCGACGGACTGGCCAGCTTTGCGGGCTGGTTCCTCAGCTACGACCGTCCCATTCTTCTGGTGGGTGAATTCAATGATCATGAAAATGCCAAACGCATTCTTATACGCCAGGGGTTCGACAATATCGCCGGATTTCTGGCCGGCGGTATGCTCAACTGGCATATGTCCGGCAGAGAGTCAGCATCCATCAGGACCATCACAGTGCAAGAAACCTGCCGTCTGCTGGATCGCAATGAGGATATCTGGATACTGGATGTAAGATCCGGCAGCGAGCTCGAAAAAGATGGCAAGATTGAAGGCACTCAGCATATCCCCCTCACACAGATCGCTGCGAGAATGGATGAGATACCCAAAGATAGGGCGGTTTATGTCTTTTGCGGCAGCGGCATGCGTTCCATGGTGGGAGCAAGCTTTCTGCAGGCCCGGGGCTGGAAGGAAATGGTAGTGATTCTGGGCGGTATGGCTGGCTGGAGGTCGAGGAAGTGCCCTCTAAAAAGATAAGTGGCGCATCATTTTGATCCTGTCTTGCACGTCGCGGCTGGGTGCGCTCTCTTTCCCAGGCCCGCTGGTGCCAGATTGAAGACGATGGTCTTAAGGCGAGTCATCTCATCGATGCTGTAGCCGATACCTTCTCTTCCCAGGCCGGATTGTTTTATTCCTCCGAACGGGAAGTAGCCAATTCCATGAGACGGACAGTCGTTGATAGTGACCTCTCCGCACTCCAACGCCTTGGCCACATGCCACATGCGGTAGAAGTCTTTTGTAAAGACGCATGACTCCAGTCCGTACTTAGATCTGCGGGCAAACTTCAAAGCCTCTTCTGCTTCTTTGCAGCGGATAATTGTAACTACAGGCCCGAAGACCTCTTCAGTTGCGATCACGGCATCAGTTGGCACATGATCGAGCACGGTAGGCTGAAAGTATGACCCGGAAAATTTGCCTCCTCGCAAGAGTTCGGCTCCTTTTGATACCGCGTCTGAGATTTGGTCACTAATCCTTTCCACCGCTTGAGCGTTGATAACAGGACCGATATTAGCAGCCCTGTCCCTGGGATCTCCCAATTTCCATCTATCTACCTCGGCGACGATCAACTTAACAAGGGCGTCGGCAATGGGTTCCATGGCAAGAACTGCGCTCACGGCATCACACCTCTGCCCGGCAAACTTCAAAGATCCATAGACGCACTTCTGGGATGCCAAATCAAGATCTGCATCCTCCAGAACAAGAGCATAAGCTTTTCCACCCAGCTCCAGATGAAGCCGCTTCATCACTGCCTTTTGTGAAATGCTCTTTCCTACAGGCGTGCTGCCTGTGAAGTTGATCATATCCACATTCTCATTGCCCACAAGTGCGTCGCCAGCCTCTGATCCAATGCCTGTTATCAGGTTCACACTGCCATCCGGCACTCCCGCGCTATCCAAAACACTTGCCAGCAGAGTAGCCGCTATGGGATTGGTGCTGGAGGGCTTTACGACCACCGAATTTCCGGCCAGAAGGGCTGGCACGATCTTAGTTGCAGCTATGAAAAGGGGATAGTTGAAGGGAACTATGGCCGCCACCACGCCCACAGGCTCGCGAATCACCATCGCCATCTTCTCTGTGGTTCCCGCATTCCAGTCACCGGGAATGTACTCACCAAAGATCCGGCTGGCCTCCTCCCTTGGAAACCTGAACCTCTGCAAAGTAGTTTCAAATTCGCCCTCTGCATCCAGGCCGGTTTTGCCGGTCTCAATCTGAAGTGTGCGTATGAACTCGTCCCGGTGCTTATCCAGCATATCCGCAGCGCATTCGAAGATCTCTATTCTCTCTGAGCCTGGTAGATCCCGAATACCTCTTTTCTCATGAGCCGTACGGCAGGCAAATTTGGCATCATTCTCTGAGCTGGCCTGGGCTTTTGCTATCACGCTGCCATCAATTGGAGTGTGGATATCGAACAGCTCTCCTCGCTCACTTCCGCGCCATTTGCCATCGATCAGCATCTTAAAGATGGGCTTCCCATCAATTATTTCGTAAATCTCCTCAAAGAAGGAGCTTAAATTCAGATTTAGATCGTCTTCAGCCATTTACACCGACCTCACAAAGGATTCTTCAAGTACTTCCTGAAGGTCTCAATAAAAATCATCAAACTATTCGTAGCCATATCGATCTCAATAGGCCATATTTCTGCAATATCGCCAATGCTCACGACTGTTGCGGCCACAGGCATCAATTCGATTAACAGAAAAGCCAAAATTAATTGAGAGCCGTCTCAGACCGGCTCTCTGTTTACTTGGGCATCAGGACGGTGTCGATAATGTGGATGACGCCGTTGCTGGCTGTGATATCTGCCTCGGTTATCTTGGCGCCGTTGACAGTCACGGCTTTATCCGATCCGACTTTAACCATGAGCTTCTCGCCCTGCATGGTTGTGAGCTCCTCTCCATCCTTGAGGTCACTGAGCATGATCTTTCCCTCAACTATATGGTAGGTGAGAACGCTCTTCAGCTCGGTCGAATCCTCTAGCAGCGCCTTGTAATCCTCAAGTGGTATTTTGAAGAAGGCCGCATCGCTTGGTGCAAACACCGTGAAAGTTCCTGCATTAAGAGTATCTGTCAATCCCGCAGTCTCGACTGCGCCTACAAATTCCGTAAGGTTTGCTGTTGCATTTGCGGTATCCATGATGTTCATCTCAGCCGCCATGCATACTCCGGCCAAGACCAGAGCCGAAGTTAATAGAGCTATTATAGCTACCTTTCTTATCATTTGAATCCACCATTTATGTACTTCACAGAAATTTAATGCAAAATTACAGTACCAATAATGGCATGCATGTAATATAAATATTTCTGAAGGATCAGGTTACGATTTCGGGAAAGCTTCTGATACTGATGGATGTACTGATTGCTGATGCCCGAAAATTACAAAAACTATTTTGCAGTTAGATAATCATATTGCAGATTTGTTGGTGTTCATAACGGTATTAGGCGATACCAATTAAAAATCATAAGAAAGGGATCAAGTGCACAAGGCGTCTCGATCCCGGAAAAAGCAAATGCTCTTGATTTGCTTCACATGCTCAATTTTATCGGGACCAGCACCTGGTCGACGAGATAGACGATGCCGTTATCATACCTCTCGGACTTCAAAACATGGGCTCCGCCAACGAGACCTGCACCAATATCCAATGCCAGGGACTCTCCTTCCAGAGTCTTGACAGAATTGAAGTCGGTCATATTAGTAAGTTCTTTGGCATCAACCATATGGTAGCCAAGAAGGTCTATCATTCCTTTATCTTTCTTGCTGATCGAGTTTATCACCGACTTGGCCTTGTCAAAAGCCGCGTCGCTCGGGGCAAAGACCGTAAACGGTCCTCCTCTGAGAGTCTCAATTCCAAGGAGCCCCTGTCCGTTCAGCGTATCCTCTAATCCGGAGGCCTTTATGGCGGCTGCAAATTTCTTTGCGCCCAAATCGCTTGCCGCATCAGCTACGCCGAGAGTTGTGATTTTTTCAGGTAGCAGCACCTTATCGATGACATAGATGGTGCCATTATCGTATTTCTTGCTCAGAGTCACATTGGCTCCGTTCACCTTCAGACCGTTTGTGTTGTTCAGAGTCAAATTCTCTCCTTGCAGCGTCTTCACAGAGGAGAGCTCGCTTATATTTTCGAAAGCATCGCCATTCCAGACCACATGATAGCTCAGGATACTTTTGAGCTTCGTCTGGTTCTCTTTGACGCTATTCATATCAATACCGGTAACGCCAGCAAAGGCTTCATCGCTGGGCCCGAAGATCACGAACGAACCTGTACCTGAGATAAGTACTCCCTGGTTGTTCAGAGTATTTTGCAGATTGGAACTTTCTATCAACCCCGAGAACTCCTTTAAACCGAGGTCATTCGCAGCATCTAAAACACCATATTTAGCCGTCGTGTTATTCTGGGCAGCGCCTGAATCGATGCATATCATGCTCGCTATGAACAATAGGCTCAGTAAAACCCAATTTTTTGGAACCATAAATTAACCTCCACTCTAACACTAGGTTAAGAGATATCCTGGATAAAAGATAAATCTTCTTATGAGGCTCGTATTAGCCTTCGACTCCGTCATCACTCTGGGCTTAATTTCCATTATTACAGAGATTGCTGCCGCTTACCAATTATCTAGTTTTACTGATCTCACTGTTTGCCGCAACCACCTGTTCGTAAACCCGGGTCAAAGCCGAAATATTGAATACGATTGGATGTCCTTGGTCGAGCGTGAAGCCTGTCGCATCCCTCTCGATTGTAATACTCATCTTGCTTATGCATTCGTCTTTAGCTTCGGCCCATGTACCCCTTATCGGCGGGGGAAATGAAAACATCTCCACTGCCCTGTATATCTCTGATCCGGGAAAATCCTGGGCGATCTATGGCATCCTTGAGCCAGAAACGGCCCAGTACTACAGCTTCGATCTTGAGAAAGATGACAGAATTTATCTGGCGCTGCTCAAGTCTACTGACCCAAAGGATAAGGATTTTCAGCCGAATTTGTTGCTTTTGGGTCCCGGGTTGAAGACATCCGGGCAGTTGCCAGAGAATGTGGTCTTGCCTGCAAGTCTGAAGGACTTCGGGTCCCTGACGGTCTATGGCCAGAAAGCGTCAAATGCCACTTACGAGCCTTTTGGGCCCAGCAGCTACATCGAGATGGCAAAGATCAACACCTCTGCCCCTCAGGCTGGCCGATATTATGCGGTCGTTTTCAGCAACAGTACCGCCGGACAAAACCAGGGAAGGGTCGCGGGACATTACAGCCTGGCGGTAGGCTATCGAGAGGAGTTCAGCTTCTCGGAGAGGATTACCGCACCAATCCGGCTTATATCCGTTTATATCTGGGAGGGCCAGAGCGCATGGCTTATATTACTTCCATATTTGCTGGCCGAAATCATAGGCATCTTGATCTTCTGGAAGAGCTCGCGCCGAACCTCATTTTGCCTGGCCGGAACCCTTGCGGGCTTTCTGTTCCTGGCCACCAGCGCTTCTGTCTTCACGCAAATGGTCTTCAGCCTCAGCCGGGCACCCTTCGGGCCGGAGGTGTACATAACTCTGGTAATAGTCGTCTTCCATGCATTCCTCGGTGTGGCTGTCATCCGCCTGGCCAGAGGAGAAGCCGGCATTTTGCAAAGAGCCCTTCTGGCGGTCCTGGGAACCATAGCCCTTCTGGCCGGTTCCGGCTTGATCATGGGTCCCGTACTTGCCATCGCGGCAAGCCTTCTGTCCTCCAAGAGGGGCTCCATTCCAGGCAATGTTAAACCGGAAAATGCTGCAAAAATTTAAGAGAAGAATCCGGCCGGGTCTGGCCAAAGCTACTCAATAACATTTTTAGTCTTGCACGAAAAAAAATAATCCAGAGTGACCTCTTTCTTGTTTTGAACCAGCCGGAGCCCTGCTGCCTCTTGATCGCGCCTGGGCATGCGCTGGTGAAAGACGGCGAGGTTCTTGCGCTCAGGGCAGTACTGGCTGTCGTAGTAGACCTGCCAGAGGTCGTCCACATTGAGGCTACCCGCATTTAGGTTACCAGCATTCGGATTATCCATATTCGGGCTATTCCTGGTGCAATCCAGGGCAGATTTCAATCTATCCAGCGTCTCTGCCATCCCCTTACCATGGTCACGCATAATTCTGTCTTCAAGGCAGAGCGAGATCCAGCTCTCACTGCCGTTGCCGAGGACTGCTATTATTCCCGGAGACCTGCGGGCGAAGTGATCAGAGACGTGCTCTCCAATCCTGTGCCTTGGCTTCAGATATCCATAAAGTACTTGAGATCCGATGGCCTTCAGCCTCACAAAGGCCAACATTCTGTGCACCTCTCCCGTGACGGCATAGACCATCTTTCTCAGGCGTATTGCTTCCGGATTGGTGGAGATTTCCAGATCCCTGGGAGCAAAAAGTCTGGCCTTGGCGAGCAGCCGTTCACTGCAATTCTCATGCATGGAAAGGTAATAGTGGTAATCTTCCGGGACCCTCATGCAGACCACATCTCCAAAGTGGTATCCCTCCAGCCATTGATCTTCAAAAAGGGTGCCGCCCTCTTGATTCGAACGCCTAATGCCTCCAGTTCCGCTTTCGTTTGAATCGTCTGCCTCTGCCGGAGAGCCACAATCCGCTGGGCGCTTCTGGGACCAATGCCCGGGACCCTGAGCAATTCCTGGGAAGTAGCCGAATTTGGGTCTACTGGCGAGTCCATGAATTCCCGGGCTATTGCCATCTTGGGATCGCTATTCTCGAGAAAACCATTTTCATTAAAGGCCTGGCGAATTTCACGGGGATGGAAATGGTACACCCGGTAGAGCCAGTCCATCTGGTAGAGGCGGTGCTCTCTCCACTGCGGCTGTGCCTCTCTACGCTCGAATTGGGTGCCCTCCTGCGGGCAAAAAGCGCTGTAATAGGCTCGCTTCAAGCCGATCTCCTTATACTCGTAAAGGATCCTTTTGAATATCTCCTCGTCGCTCTCTCCGCCCGCGCCCACGACAAGCTGCGTCGTCTGGCCGGCGGGAAGATTGACAGCGTTCATAAGGTCGCGAATGTATCTTTGCCTTTGCAGGATGTCACTCTCATAGTTCTTGGTGGCGCACATCTCGTCCATGTGCGAGGCAGTTGGTGCCTCCAGGTTTATGCTGACCCTGTCTGCAAGTTCCATTGCTTCCTGAATGTGACCGTGGGAGGCTCCCGGCAGGACCTTGAGATGAATATACCCTCTGAAGCCATGCTTTTGCCGAAGACCGCGCACGGTTTCCACCATCTTTTCCATGATGTCGTCCTCATTTCGGCCCGCGCCGGAGCTGAGAAAGAGACCTTCGATATAGTTCGAACGGTAAAGGGAGAGCGTGATGCTCGCCAGCTCTTCTGGAGTGTACGAGAAGGTCTTTGCCTTTTGACTGCAGTTTGTGGCATTGGTGCAGTAATTGCACTGATGGCTGCAGTAGTTGGTATAGAGGGTTTTGAAGAGGCTGACACACCTACCGTCCTGGGTGAAGGCATGGCAAATTCCAGGCAGAGGTGTCTCGCGGGGCGAGTAGGTGGAGGCGCACACGTCATGACGTGTTCCCTCTCCCAGGAGGCAGAGCTTCTCCGGGTTCACGGTTACAGAAGTGCCGAGGGAGTCGAATTTGGAATCCTGAGCCAGGTGGGCGATCTTCTCCAGTGTGACCATCCAGATGGTTAATTGATTTGAAGGATTAAAACCAGTACGCTTGCGGGGCGAAAGTGATCTGCATTGAAATTTGCTTATTGCTGCACTGTCCGCTTGATCGAACTGTGTCAGGTTTCAGGCATCTCTTCGGAGACTCTGGCATTCAGATACAAAGTTGATACAGGTCATACCGTTGATACAATCTTATCAAGGCCGGTACAAATAGATAGAAAGTTTGATGCAGTTGGCGTGAGCAATTGAGAATCTGAGAGACCAGCATCGGTGTCGTGTCAAGCAGATTTAACGCGACAGCTATGACAGAGGATGATAAAATGCCCGATGATATCTTCAAGATGCCCCACATGGGAAGAACAGAATACGACCGGCTGGTGAAGGAAGAGTTCATCTGTCGCATTGCCTTCAAAGGCGAGGAGCATCCCCATATCGCGCCTTTTCTTTACGTATTTGACGGCAGATTCATGTACTTTCTTTCCACCAATTACGGCAAAAAGGTGCAAAACTTCCGGGATAACCCCTGCGTGACGGTGGAGATAGAGAACTATTCGCCGGATCTTTCCGCGTTCAGATTTGTGGCCCTGCCCGGGCGGCTGGTGGAGGTGGAAGATGGAGGAGAAAAAAGCAAGATCAGGGAGAGCTTCGTGAACTTGATCAAGAGCAAAGGGCTTTCCAGCAATGTTCTATCTGCTCTTGGCCATTCGCCACAGGAGCCGGTGGAGGTACTGCTGGCCGGAGAGCGTACTCTGGTCTGGAAACTGACGGGCGTCAAAGTCAATGAGATCCTGGGGTTGAAGAGCCACGACACTCTTTAAGGTTGCCAAAGCTTCAGTTTCCAGGGCTTAGATGTGATTATTTTTGCTATGCCGTTCGGTAATCCTCTCTCGGCGGGCTGAAAGTATCAACTACCACAGTTTTCTCCAGAGCGATCGCCGAGTGCGAGGTTCCTGATGGAGCACAATAACTATCACCCGGACCCAGTTCTAGACTCCGGCCATCAACTGTGACTCGAATCAATCCTGAAACCACATAACCTGCCTGATCATGGGGGTGAGAATGGCCTGGAATCTCGACGCCCTCTTCCAAATCAAATCGACAAATCATAAGAGTCTCTCCGCTGATAAGGGTTCGACGGATGAGTCCGGGTGCCATCTGCACACTGGTCGCGTCTTTATATTGATGGAACAATTAAATCGTCTCCTTATTGCAAAGATCCGGCTAATGATTAGCTGTTGGCGAAGATGATGTCATTTGGCCGTGCCATCCACGGCCAAAGCAAAATGGTCAGATCACTTAACGGTTACTACCTGGTGCAGGCTCGGTCTCGCATTTTCTGGAATGCATGCCTCGCCCAGGATGAACTGCTCTACAAGTTCTTTCGCCACATCGTCAGGGTACTGCACCGGCGGATGCTTCATAGTGTATGCGGAGATTGCCAAGAGCGGCCCTCCGATCTTTCTGTCTTTTGCCAGCTTGCATATCCTTATGGCGTCAATGGAGCTTCCTCCGCTATTGGGTGAGTCTTCAACAGAAAGGCGAAGCTCTAGATTGATGGGAATATCTCCAAAGACCCTGCCTTCCATCCTCAGGAAGCAGACCTTATTGTCTTTTTGCCAGGGCACATAATCAGAGGGACCGATGTGAATATCGTCGTCGCATAGAGGTGTGTCCAGGATGGATTGCACGGCCTCTGTCTTGGATATCTTCTTTGATTTGAGCCTCTCCCGATTGAGCATATTCAGGAAATCGGTATTCCCGCCTATGTTAAGCTGGTAGGTCCTGTCCATGACGCAGGCTCTGTCCCTGAATAGTTGAGTGAGAGCCCGATGAACAATGGTGGCGCCTATTTGCGATTTTATGTCGTCTCCCACAATCGGCACACCCGCATCCTGGAACTTTTTAGCCCACTCAGGATTGGATGCAATGAAGACCGGCATACAATTTACAAATCCCACACCCGCATCAAGAGCCGATTGGGCATAGAAACGAGTGGCCTGCTCTGAGCCTACAGGCATATAATTTACCAGAACATCGGCGCCGGAATCCTCAAGTTCTCTCACAACGTTGCACGGCTCGGCATCGGCTGCGACAAATCTCTTATCCTCGGGATAGTTCAGCATATGAGGAGCAACGCCATCCAGAATCGGTCCCATCTTGACCTCGACACCCTTTTTAGGGACATCAGGGTAGAATACCTTGGTGCAGTTGGGCTTCGCAAATATAGCCTGGCCTACATCCAGGCCTACCTTCCGTTCATCTATGTCGAAGGCCGCAACCACATCGATATCGCCGGCTCTGTAACCACAGATATCATAATGCATCAGCCCGATGCATTCTTTTTCATCTGTGTTTTTATAATATTCGATCCCCTGAATCAGGGAGCTTGCGCAGTTTCCCATGCCCGCGATTGCCAACCTTATCTTTTTCAACCTCTTTTCCCCTCCTGGGTCAAGTGAAGCTAGAGACCTGAGTTCGGAGTCGGAGCTTCGTATAAAGGCAGGACGTATATAACTTTATAGGCTACTCTGGATTGTCGAGCCCCGATACCCTTCAGTCTTCTACAACGGACGCCAATATGGAGTTCAGCCTCTGAGAAAGCTGCTCTTCCAGCTTTGTCCTGCCTGCGATACTATCCTCGTACTCTATCCCGTATGTCCTGGGAATGTCCGTCAGATATTTTGAGCCTTGCGGGTGAATCAGAATAGTCTCTTTTCCCAGGGTGTGAGCAATTCCCAGGCCATACATGACTCCTGCATCGGTTCCTGTGAGATCGGCAATGATTACAGCCACTCGATTGAGAGAATACCACATCTCCCTGACTGCAGATTTGCCCGCCCTTATATCTTCTACTTCATCTTCGGTGAGGTTGTTGGCCTGAATAGCTTTTAAAATTGCCTCCCGATTGCGTCTCATATCTGCATCCTGGGGCAAGAGCAAGAGTATAGTTCGGGGATCTACTGGTTGAGACGTCTGCCCAAATATGGGCCTTGTGCGCATGAAGCTGAGCAATTGGGTTAATCTCAGGAACTCTGAGTCAATAAACTTTGCAGATACTGCTTGCAGAGCTGAGTGCCGGTCACTGGAACTTTGGTCCAGCAAAGTTCCTGGAAACTGGATTATATAAGGGTCTTCAAAGCCGAACTCCCACTGAGCGCTGTTGTTTGCCTGCTGGGGCGTTAATGCGACATCAGGTTTATAAAAATAGCTAGCAAACCTGTTCTCCATTCGAAACTGGGCCAGGATAGAGAGCCGCTCTTTGTCGAGGATCGCCACCATGCTGAAGGGCAACTGGATTCTGGCGATCCCCCTCTGGAGATGACGATCTTCTGTCATGGCATCCACCACAGACTTAAATTCATCAATCAGTTTATCCACTTTGGCCTGAAGCTCTGGCTCCATATCGCCGCCTGTCGTCCTGGTCCCGCCGTTTTGCATAGTACACATCCTGATACTCGATGTATGCTACATTAGATTCGAAGTTAGATATAAGAAACCCCTGAAACCAAACGGCAAATAGATCGTGTGCTTGATGAGTAGCCAGGACATTTGCAGAAGGCCTGGAAGAATCTTATCAAGAGAAGCTGCTCAATGTGGTTTGACGGCTCTTGAGCTGCTCTCTGAGGAGATCGCTCTGGCTTATGAACCTCTTCATGGGAAGTTCCAGCTTCGTCGAGATGTGTCCCAGCGCCGACAACATGTCTTCAAACTCTAATGGTTGTTGGAGCATAGCATTCCTCACGTTCTCTCTGACGTTGAAGACACCCAAAGGAACATATCCTGTATACGCTTCCCTCAGAATGATCGCTCCTGCCTGCTTCTTCTCTCGCTCCAGTGCCTCCAGAACCGCCATCTTGCAGGAGTAGTAGCAGCCACCCACACGGGAATAACCTTTCTTACCTCCATTATTCTCAAAATCGGAGAATATCAGCTCTTCATTTCCCATAATGCGCAGGAAAGCCTCCATCCACTCATACTGCCAGGACGAAGGCAGGAGCAAGACCGCATAATAGTTATTGAGGCTGGCGAACTCACGCACCTCACAGCGTTCGATGACATCATAGTCTCTGACCTTTTGCAGAAGGCGGTTTCCCAGAGTACTGTCGCAGGCGGTTATCGACCAGCGCGTTGGAACAAGGCGGCGTCTCTTCTTGGTGCCTATGGCTCCCACTGAGAATGCCTTCTGGATGCTGGAAAAAGGCAGGCCTTTTTGGTGCAAATCAACTACTGCATCTGCCGCCCGGAGATCCCCATCGTAATAGACCTTCTCAAGATCCTGATCCCATCTGGCGTTATCAATGTCGAACCTTTCCAGAGGCGCGCTGGGCCCAAAAGGGGTATGCTCATCACTGAAAGACATGCCTTGGGGAGAATGGCCGAATTCCACTTCGCTTTCGATGGATGAAGAGGAGAGTGAGATGTCGCGCAGCTTATCTATAAAGGGGTTCTCCAGTTGGGTGACCTTGACTGACCGCTTGCCCCTTATCAGGTTCAAACGGTACCTTATGATCTCCTCTTGGGACTTCTTTTCCGGTATCCAGGATTCAGGCCGGTCCATGATGGTCGTATTCCCGTGCTGCGGGGCGATCATCGGTCCTGCATAGACCTTTGGATAGTTCCAGCTGCCAATGAAGACGGATGGCGGAGTGCTGCCATCCAGCTCCTTGCCCACCTCCTGGGAAGGGAAATACATATTGGCGGTCAATTTCTTAAGATAGGCTTCCTTGCCTTTGATCACATGGCTTAGATTGGAATAATCGGAATAAAAGTGTGTGGGATGCGGAGCGAAAGTGTCATGCTTTGAAAATTATCGATTTCTCTATCTTATGGCCTTTCCCGGGTACCGGGAATCATATTGTGTTGAGCCTCCAACGTCCAGGAAGAAACGCAGCATGTCACCACAGTTACCTATTTACATCAATAGCGTCAATAAATTGCAGAGGTGTTCCTTGATGAAATGGAATGTAATGATAATAGCACTGATTATGCTCCTATGCACCGCGGCATCGGGGCAGTTGAACGCGTATTCCACAAGCACACCAGGTGGCGCACCCACTCCGATCACTCCGACCAGCCCCGAATCCCTGGGACTGCAGGCGCCAACTGATATCACAACCTCTGGTCAGACCCCCTCTGTACAGGAGAGAAACCAGGGCCTTGTGAGTGCGAGCGAGAGTGCAGCCTATTCGTCGGCTCCTGTGATGAAATCCACGGCAAGCAGCTCGACCTACAAGTTGGTTGTTCCCTCTGGCAGTTCTGCGCAAAATAGCCTTTACATCTCCTATGCCCCGCAAACCGTGGCAAGCTGCAATCTGTACGCTAATTTGCCTTTGTGGTTAAAGACCTCAGGATCGGGAAATATCTGGTTTTATGAGTGGTATCCCAGTGGAATGCTCGACACTCAGTATGCTGGAAACGTTTACTATCCTGGCTGGTACAAGAGATGGTTCCTCGCAGACGTTCCTGGCTGGCACATCCTGCAGTACTACTGCAACGGCTGGAGCAACTACATCTACATCTATGTCTACGGCCCCAGCGGTTACTGGGTGAGTCCGAACCCGAGCCCCAGCCCCGCGCCGTACCCTTATCCCTATCTTGACGGCCAGATGACCTACACTTACCCCTCGACCGGTCATACTTATAATCCCTATACCTATATGTGAACAATACCACGGAAAAGCGATCTTGCTCCATTGCTAACAAGCGAGAGTTAGAGAAGAGTGTCTGAGTAGCGTGGCCTCTGCCGCGGGTAGGTGGGCAGGGGATAGAGATTTTTTCTCAGATTCAGCCTGAACCACAGGCGAGAGGCGTATATGCGATCAGGACTTTTAAGTTTTACACGCCAGCTTACCCGTCTTTGCATGAAGACGTTCAAATTTCTCTATCAGATCCAATCCTTTTGGCGTCGTTCTGTGAACGACCCTATGACCCGCAGAGTCTACCTCAATCAATCCCTCGTCTATTAAGAGCAAATACGACATCAATTTCATGGTGTTGGGATTGTCTTGATGTACGATACTCGTCTGGCCCACACCATTTGCACATGCTTTTAGAATCCGAGCTCTGACCATGTCGTCGGACCTTATTTTTGATCTCATTGTTACCTCCCTGCTATCATTGTAAAGGCATCATATCAAATAACCCGGGCTTATCGCCGTTTGGGGCCAGTTTGTAGTACATTGTCGTTCAGATTCAACGCCGTATGGTCATCCTTGGCCTAGCATTGTAGTTCTTGGTGATGAGGGAAATGCCAGGTTCTTGAAATTCATGAGGCATCCTTATTGGTTGAGACGAATTTCTTCAGATCCAAGATAGCTTCCCTTGTAGCTGTATTTAAGGACACCACTATGCAGATCGTTATTTCCTTGCTCACTTATCTCATAGCAGTAATGTACTCTTCAAGAATAATATAGACGATTCCGTTCATACTTAATACAGATCTGTACACTTAGTACTGCGATCTGGTCTCCTTCAACTCCGGCAACACAAATTCACAAACTTTATAGTTGGCAGCTCCAACAACCCGTGTTTTTCAGCTCATCAAGGACAACACTCCATAAATTATATATCTAATTATAATGATAAACATGCTCAGGAGGATTCTCCATGCCAGAAAGCCCCTCAACGGTCAATCCGAAGAAGAGCATCTCCATCATCAAGGCCGGAGGCCACTGGATCTTCAAGCACTTCTTTGAAGATATGGAGATCTTCAGAGAGCTTGCCGATTACTATGACAAAGACCGTTACCGTTTCGTCCTCAAGACCCCAGGCGAGAGGAATCTGGTCCAAAAGCTGCTGGAGCAAAGGGGATTCGACGTAACGCTGGTGGAAAATTCCAGAGGGTATGTCGTCAAATTGGACCGTAAGAGCAGGTATGCTGAAGTGCTGAAGAACTCCCTGGCTCAGATCGAGACCTCTGAGTGGCGCATCTTCCTCATGAAAGACCAAAATGCAGTGAAGGAGGCCCTACGGCAGGGCGCAAAACTGGTAGAGGTGGATGTGCAATTCTGAGCCTGTCTTATAGTGCTGCGGCAAGGATTCTGTCTCATGAGATTCTTTTCCCGTGAATTTCTCCCAACATTTCCGAAACATCCCCAATCATTCCCCAAGCAATTCTTCCAGGAAGCGAACCTGTTCTATCTTCATCATACGCTATGGGGCGGCACAACCTGGCGGATGCAGATGGCGGCAAGCATGCAGAAGAGCCCGAGGTACACAAAGACCAGGAAGAAGTTGTCTCCTGTCCTGTCCAGCAGATATCCTGATAGTGTCGGCCCGATAGGTCCTGCGACAAAACCGTAAGCAGCAAATGTGAGGCCGAAGATGGCCCCAAAGTGCTTCAGGCCAAAACAGTCTGCCACCAGTGGAGCCGAGACCGAAAAGAGTGTTCCGAAAGAGAAACCTATCACCGCCGCCAGGAGCGCGCAGGACGGCAGCCCACTCGCCCAGGGAAGGATGAAATAGGCGATGCCTGCCGCCAGAAAGGCCAGGCTCATGATACTGTTTCGCCCTATCATGTCCGAAAAGTATCCACTCACCAGGCGGCCTATGCCATTGGTCAGGTTGAAGGCAGTCAGGATTAGAATGGCGGACTCCAGCTGAAAGCCCCGGAATAGTCCATAGCCTGTGGAGAGAACGGTCATGGAGACGCCTGCAGCTCCTGCCAGTGTCCACGTGATCCAGAGAAACCAGAAGCTCCGGGTGTGCAGACTCTCTTGCACTGTCAGAGATTTTCCCGTCTTTTTGATGCTGGTCTTCTTTTTCGAGGTTTGGTCCGCGGCAATCAAAGCTATCTCCTCCTTATCCGGCGCCCTGGCAAAGTAAGCGCCTGCGAGACCGAATGCCAGTGTGAGAAATGCTAGTGTCAGGTTCATGGGCAGGTAGCCAAGAGCTGCCAGCATCTTTCCAAATAAAGGCGCCATAATGGCGGCAGCCAGACCGAAGACCATGCTGACGGTGCCGGATACGAGCCCCTTCTTCTCCGGGTACCACAACTGCACCAGTGTCAGGGTTGGGATATAGACGAAGCTGGAGGCAAGCCCATTGAGAAAAGCCCAGGCGTAAACCATGTAGATAGAGGTTGCATAGGCCGCGACCATAGAGCTGCAGGCGGTGAGGACGATGCCAAGCGAGATCATCCTCCGGATGCCATAATGCTCCTGCCAGCGGCCCACCAGGAACATAAAAATGCCCACCGCAGCAAGCATGAAGAAGAGGGTTATGCCGGTGGCGGCTTTTCCGACATGAAACATCTCCTGCCAGGTGGGGGCCATGACTCCGGGAAAGCCGAAGGTGAGGGCACCTGGCCAGAAGATGGCCACACAGCTGCCGATGACTGCCAAGAGAGCCCCTCGCTTCCTGAGAAATTGATTCATACGTAATTTATCCTTCTTAAATTGCGTCTATGGATTAGTGCAGCTATGTTTCCCGTTCCCATATCCTTTTTATGTTCTCTGTCGCCAGGACCAAAAGATCATCGTTCCAATGCCCGTTGAATTGAATGCATACTTTCCGCTTCACCTTAATCTTCCGGTCATTCTTCCGTTTCCTTCCTGTAGCCCGTCAGAGTCTACGCGAGCATGTTATCTGACTGGGTTGGGTTTCCAAGGTGCTTCGTTCCTGGATTTGGTGGGCTTTTGAATCCCGGAACAATAATGTTAACTCACTTAATTATCTTCCTATTCCGAAATCTATATATGTAGCTCATTATTATTATGCAGTTGAGCCCAGGAGGGTAAATAGATGATCTCAGAGAATAAATGCTCAAATTCGATATTGGCTTTGCTACTGATATGCGGCCTTATGATATTGGCACCACTGGCCGCTTCTGCCGGTCAGGCAGCGCCAAACAGCAGCTCGCCTATTCTTGGCGGTACGATTACTGGAAACAATGGAGATGCAGGATCGGTCTTCCACTTCCCGGCAGACCATCTGCTGCACCAGCCACAGACTGTTGTCAATGACCCGACGCTCTTCGTGGAATGGCTGTACTGGACAGGAGCCCTGAGGGACATAGAGACCGGCAACCTTCTGGGATTTCAGTACACTCTCTTCCAGCAGGACCTTGAACCCGGTCTGATCGGTTATGTAAATCACGCGGC
Source organism: uncultured Methanosarcinales archaeon (assembly GCA_963782455.1). Taxonomy (GTDB): domain Archaea; phylum Halobacteriota; class Methanosarcinia; order Methanotrichales; family Methanotrichaceae; genus Methanothrix. Next base: position 104,708 of record CAWAJP010000013.1, on the reverse strand, counting down.
AATAAGCGATGTTTACAACAGCCAGCACCCGCGATACAGATATGCAACGCTTCCCGATCTTGCCAAGATTACAAACGGCACTGATGATATCAGAGGCAATTTTTGGCGCTATCAGGATGCACAGACTTCTCTCACCTATTGGGAGGATCAGGATGCCTGGACCATTGTAACTTCTGGGAATGTATCCGACGATGGAGGCCATGGAAAGAACATATCCATAAATCTAACGTTAGTTAATGACAAGCTCGGCTATTATCTGCACCGGCCGGGTGGCGTCAGCGCCATGGGAGCCTGCGAGAAGATAGATGCAGAGAACATGACAGGGATGACATATTACTATTCCCACCCGTCCATGAACGCAACAGGAACTGTGACCATCGATGGGCGCGAGATGCATGTCCGTGGAGATAGCTGGTTTGATCATCAATGGGGTGGCTTTGGAAGATGCTATCCTGCCTGGGATTGGTTCAGCATGCGTTTTGATAACGGCAGCTATGTGATGCTCTATAACCTCAAGGATCCTTTCCTCAATGATCTGCCAAGTATGCGTGGACTGACGTACATCAACTCCCAGGGCAATGCGACCTGGTGGACGGGAGACGATGCCGCTAACCTGACAGCTACCAGATGGTGGACATCGGACCTGTTTGGATTCAGATATCCGCTGGAATGGGTAATCAATACCCCTGTGGGCGGATTTGCCCTCGAGCCGTACTTCGACGAGCAGATCATGAATGTAGCAACAGGTGAAGTGAAGTACTGGGAAGGGATAATGCGCGTTCGAGATGAAAACCATACTGGCCGGCAGATCGGCATCGGCTATATGGAGCTGGCAGGCTATGCGCCCATGTCCAGCGAGATAAACATATCGGCATGAATGAACAAAATCTGCATTACGGTTAGAAAATAGGAATATCTCGGCCCTCTTGCCTGGACAAGAGGTGCCGATTTTCAATTTTTCTTCAGCTTTTACTTCTTCACAGCCTTATTGGAACTCGCCGCACATAGAGGCCCTCTGAGGTATACATACCAATAGAGTGCAGCCACGAAGAGCGCCGCCCCAACGATGTTGCCGAGTGTTACAGGGATGAGGTTGGTGATGAAGAAGTTGTACCACCCGGCTCCATCAGCAAGGTTCCCTGTGGCCACATTGGCCGTGGCGAGTTTTGCCGCAATGGCCGGATTGTTGGCGGCAAATATTCCCAGGGGGATAAAGAACATGTTAGCCACGCTGTGCTCGAAGCCGATGGTCACGAAGGCCATGATCGGGAACCAGCAGGCGAAGATCTTACCGATCACGTCTTCCGCGCTTATCGCCAGCCAGACCGCCAGGCAGACCAGCCAGTTGCAGCCTATTCCTCGCAGGAATGCTGTGCTGAAATCCAGGCCGCATTTGGTGTTGGCGACTGTTGCCGCCCAGCTCGCCCAGGGGAGGTTATCGAATAGCCCGCACTGATAAGCCAGGAAATAGGCCACGAAGATCGAACCGATAAAGTTGCCCAGATAGACGATGGACCAGTTCTTGAGGAGACCTTTCAGCGGAGCCTCTCCGTTAAGCACGCTGATAGGAGCGAACATGCAGTTTCCCGTGAAGAGTTCAGAGCCGGCGATCACAACCAGCATGAGTCCCACGGGGAAGACTGCTCCCGCTGCGAACTTTACCAGGCCTGCCGGCATAGCGATCTTCCAGATTGCGCCGTCCGCGGCTGTAATGGTGCCATTGGAAAGGCCTCCGGCCACGATCTCGCTCAGCAGGGCTCCGAAGGCGATGTAGGCTCCGGCGAGAAAGCCCAGCACCAGGAGCTTTTGCGTTGTGGTACTGCATTTCGTGCATCCGGCAGCAATCGCTGCCTTGGCGATATCAGCGGGGACTTTGAATGTCATACTCTCCCTCCATAAAACGGGCTGCCTCTGAAATTTGCGATTGAAGTTTTGGGGGGTCGGATTATCCAATCGTCTGATTTGAGCGGCCCGCAGGATGGCCATTCGTGCTGGCGGAATTGCCTAAAAAGATTGCGCTTGGATTCAGCAGATTTATGAAAAGTTATGAAGAATTATGAAATTTTATGAACAATTATGAACCCATTCGAAGGATAATGCAAAATTCAAAAGAATTTTAAAAAGTTTTTATCCACCTCCCATCCAGATTCTAACCAGCACCAAAAAAGCTTCTCCTACCTGATTATTTCGCAGTCTACGGAATGAATTTACGACAAATGCCAGCTATCGATCCGCCAGCATCCGCAAGAACTCCAAAAAATGCTCTAAAATCCAGCGCGCAACCTAAAACCTTACTGGGTTGAAAACATAATTATAAAATTACGGCAAGCGGCTCTGTAGATGGCCAAATAGATAAATGCTGAAACTCCTGGAAATCTTCCAACAGATGTTTAAATCAGAACTATCATTCGCTGATAATCATGGGCAAAGACATCGCCGACGATGCGCGAGCTGGGACATCATGATACCATGGTTTTTTATCGTTCTGCTTCTAATCGGCATGGTCACCCATATTGGATTGGGACTGTATAGCCGTCGGTTCAAGGGTCAATCCGTTCAGCTACCCTTTGAAATTCTGATGTATATGTGCGCTGTTTGGAATGTAACCTATGCGCTGGACATCTCAAGCGATGTCCTTGCGTTCAAAATTCTCTTGATGAAGATACGTTTCCTAGCTCTGCCGTTCATCTCACTGAACCTGATGTTGATCGCAATCCTCTTCACAGGTCATAACGCATGGCTGACAAAGCGCCGCATGGTACTCCTTCTCATTATCCCTGGCATCACCATGTTTCTGGCACTTACGACAGACTATTCCACAGTTTTCCGTTACAATTACACCCTTGTCCAGACGGCAGGAGACTTCTCTGTGCTCGGATTTACCAACGGCATCTGGACTCGGGCAGTTTATCTACCATTCAATTATGTTGAGGTGTCAGTTACATTACTACTCCTCATTCAGATGATATCTGGGAGTCAGAGACTCTACGCACGCCAAGCCATGCTCTTCTTTCTTGCTGTACTGATACCGGCAGTCGCAGATCTCCTTTTCCTTTTCGGTATAACTCCTGTCAAGAACTACAACATCGTTCCCAATACCTTTGCCTTTACCGGGATTCTTCTAGCAATTGCCCTTTTCAAATACCGCTTCATCGACACAGTACCGATTGCTCGCAACATGATATTCGAGCGCATGAGCGACCCGATGCTAGTGACCGACAGAAAGGGCAGACTTGCTGATTTCAATTTAGCAGCGGAAAAACTACTGGGACTCTGTCGAGAATTGGATCTGGGGAGACCGCTGAGCGATGCCCTTCATGATTATGCAAAGCTTTGCGCTTATATTGAAGATCCATCTCCTGTTTGCCGCTCCTTCACTATCGGGACCGGTTCATGTGCAAGGATGTTTGATCTCTCGATCGAGAAGCTGACATCAGGTGATGAGGAACTGCCTGAAAAGCTTGTTTCGTTTCGAGATGTAACGGATCGAAAGCGAACGGAAGAGGCTATCAGCAAGAGTCATAAGCGCCTGACAGATATTCTGGACAGCTTTGATTCTTTGGTGTATGTGGCGGATTTCAATTCTTACGATCTATTGTTCATCAATAAGTATGGTCGTGACACCTGGGGAGACATAACGGGTCGGAAATGCTGGCAAGTCTTTCAAAAAGACCAAAAAAGCCCGTGTTCGTTTTGTACGAACGATAAACTGGTATCTGATTCCGGGATTTCGACCGGAGTGTACCAGTGGGAGTTTCAAAATACGGCAAATGGTAGATGGTATGAGTGCCGGGACCAAGCTATCCCGTGGACCGGCAAAACGCTGGTTCGCATGGAAATCGCTACAGACATCACCGATCGCAAGCGTGTGGAGGAGGATCTGCATGAGAGTGAGCTAAGGCTAAGGACTATTTTCGATACATCCAGCGCAGGAATAATCATAGTCAACATCGACGGGCGAATCTCACAAGCTAACCTCTGCATGGCTGAACTGTTTGCATGCCCGCCAGAATTAATGATAGGCACACCATATCCTGACTTTATTCATCCAGACCAACGCCAGGATGGAGCAGACATCATGCGAGCAATGATAGAAAATAGGCTCGATACTGTCCACGCACAGCGACATTATCTCCGCAGAGACGGAAGTGATTTTTGGGGATATATAAATGGCCGGCGGATGGTTGGATCGAATGGAGAATTCATAGGACTGCTCGGTATCATCTCCGATATCACTGACCGCAAGCTAGCGGAGGATGAGCTGAAAAATACTAATATGAAACTGGAAATTGCCCGCAAACAAGCCCAACAGATGGCTGCAAAGGCAGTGCAGGCCAATGCTGCCAAGAGCGAATTCCTGGCCAACATGAGCCACGAAATCCGTACACCCTTGAATGGAGTCATCGGCATGATCGAATTGCTGCAGGATACGGGTTTAAATGCTGAACAGCGTGAATACGCACAAATCGCTCGTTTCAGCGGGGAAATCCTATTGTCTCTTATAAACGACATCCTGGACTTCTCCAAGATCGAAGCCCGAAAACTGGAATTGGAAAATCTGGACTTCGATCTGCGCTCACTGCTTGATGGCATTAAAGATCTTTTGGCAATTGGGGCTCATGAGAAAGGGCTGGAGCTGGTCTGCATCGTCGAGCCCTCCGTGCCGTTGCTGCTGAGAGGCGATCCGGGAAGAATGAGACAGATACTGGTAAACCTGGGAAACAATGCCGTGAAGTTTACCGATAAGGGCGAAATAGCGATCCGTGTAAACCTGGTGAGCGAAGATAAACGAAATGCCGTGCTTCGCTTCGCAATTAGCGATACAGGCATAGGCATCCCGGCAGACCGGCAAGATATTCTCTTTTCGCCTTTTACCCAGGTGGATGGCTCGACTACGCGCCGTTACGGTGGTACTGGTCTGGGGCTGGCCATATCCAAACATCTGGCCGAATTGATGGGGGGCAGGATCGGCCTGGAAAGCGAAGTGGGCAAAGGTTCCACTTTTTGGTTCACTGCGGCGTTTGAGAAGCGGCCAGCAGAGTTTGGATCGGAAGATCTGGGGCTTGCTGAAGTTGAGGGTGAAGAAGCTATGGAGCGCTATGCCGCTGAGCCCGCAATTTCTGAAAACAATAGGCGCAGGATACGCATCCTGTTAGCGGAGGACAATATCGTAAACCAGAAAGTGGCACAGGCCATGCTGAAAAAGATGGGATTACGGGCGGATGTGGTCTCCGATGGTCAGGAAGCTATCAATGCGCTCCAGAACATTCCTTACGACCTGGTGCTCATGGACTGCCAGATGCCCGGGATGGATGGTTTCGAGGCCACACGCTGCATTCGCCAGAACGGATCGAAAGTGCTCAATCCACGAATTCCAATAATTGCCATGACCGCCGCGACCATGCAAGGAGACCGAGAGAAGTGTATTCTGGCCGGAATGAACGATTTCATCGCCAAACCGTTCCAGAAAAGTGAACTGGCAGAAATGCTCGGGAAGTGGTTGGCAATTAATGATATGTGATAAATTGTTACCCGCATAGGTTTAGGTTGACGGATTTTGGGCGCTGGATTTGTGGATCATATCCCGGGGCTAGTTGTCACAGCAATTGCACCCGTGCAGCAAGCTGCGGGGTATTCATTTGAAAATAGAAAAGATTGCAATGGCGGCTTGTGCCGACATAAAAGGGCAGTTCAGGCCCCGGCTGAGCCGCAGCTTCCGTGGCCGTGAGCATGTCCCTCATGGTGCTCCACCTCAGAAGCAAGCCTTCTCTTTGCCGGGTTGAAGCTCTTCTTCGTCTTGCTGTCCATCAGCTTATGCCAGTTCTCCCTCTCCCAGATATTGAAGGATTTGTCCTCTTCAGGGATGAGCTGTCTCAGCCTCAGGACCAGCCCATCCCAATTGACCTTATGGCCAGGAAAATCCGGCCCGTCCACACAGGCGAACTTGGTCTTGCCGTCCACTTCCACTCTGCAGGCACCGCACATGCCTGTTCCGTCGACCATAAGTGGCGTGAGGCTGACCACGGTCTCCACTCCCGCCTTCCGGGAGGCGTCCGAAGAGACCTTCATCATGAAAGGACAGCCATGGGCGAATATCCTGTCTATCTTCTTTCCCGACTCGAGTTCCTGTTCTATGAAGTCGTTGGCCCAGGCGGTTTTTCCGCAGCCCGTGACGACGTGAAGCTCATCGCTATACTCCTTGAGCCTATCCTTCCAGAAGACGAATTCAGGGCCGCGGCTTTCCACGACCGTTATGACATAGTTGCCCTTCTCCTTCAGAGCCTTTATGAGCGGCAGAGTGGGACCGGCTCCAAAGCAACCACAGGCGCAGATGACCCTGCCGAAGTTCTCGATCTTTGTCGGTGTTCCCAGGGGGCCGGCAATGTTGGAGACCGATTCGCCTTCCGACATGGCTGAGAGCTTCGCAGTGCTTGTCCCGAGAACATAGAAGACGATATCTATTGTGCCCTCTTTCGCATCCCAGCCGGCCAGACCCATGGGAATCCTCTCGCCGCGCTCATCAGTCCTTATGATCACGAACTGGCCTGGTTTTGCGGTACTTGCAATCTTGGGAGCTTTGAATCTCATGTATACTATGTTGGGAACCAGTGTCTCTTTCTTTACGATCTCGTACATCTTCAGCCTCTTGTAGTCTTTTCCAGCTTCACGGCACAGACCTTCAGCTCCGGGATCTTGGCTATGGGATCAAGTGCGGGATTGGTGAGGACGTTGGTGGGCGTCTCTGCAAAATGAAAGGTCATAAAGACCACGCCCGCAGGTGACTTTTCTGTCGTTTTGGCTTTCGCCCTTACTTTTCCCCGGCGACTGGTGACATCTATCAGCTCGCCGTCGACAATTCCCAAAGCTATGGCGTCTTCCGGGTTCACTTCGACCAGCTCCTCGCCTCGTAAAAGATTGAGGTCGCCGACCTTTCTTGTCATAGTTCCTGTATGATATTGACAGAGAATTCTGCCTGTGGTGAGGATAAAGGGATATTCGGTGTCTGGGAGTTCCATAGATGGCCGGTAATCGACCACATTGAATTTGCCAAGGCCCCTTGTGAACTGGCCCTTATGCAGGTAGGTGGTCCCGGGATGCTCAACGGTCGGGCAAGGCCATTGCAGACCGTCGTTCTCCAGCCGGTCATAGGTTATTCCTCCGTAGCTTGGCGTGAGTCCAGCAATCTCTTCCATTATCTCAGATGGATCTGTGTAGCTGAACTGCCCCTCAAATCCCATAAGACCGGCTAGATTGGATAGGATCTCCCAGTCGGGCCGGGACTCGCCTGCGGGGGGCAAAGCCCTCCTGACTCTCTGCACACGCCTCTCGGTGTTGGTGAAGGTCCCATCCTTTTCCATGGAGGTGGTTGCGGGCAGGACCACGTCTGCCAGCGATGCTGTCTCTGAGAGGAATATGTCCTGCACAACCAGGAAGTCCAGAGCTTTCAGAGCTTCCACCACATGGCTGCAGTCAGGATCGCTTACGGCCGGGTTTTCGCCCATTATGTACATGGCGCGGATCAGGCCCGACTCCGCCGCATTCATGATCTCTACCAATGTCAGGCCAGGCTTTTCCGGGAGCCCTGCTCCCCAGGCTTGTTCGAACTTCTTTCTCAGATCGGGGTTGGTCACGGCCTGGTACCCTGGGAGGAGAGTGGGCAGTGCACCCATATCGCACGAGCCTTGCACATTATTCTGGCCTCGCAGGGGGTTGATGCCTGAAGATGGCTTGCCCACGTTTCCCGTCATCATCGCCAGATTGGCGAGAGCGAAGATGTTCTCCACGCCATGGGAGTGCTGGGTGATGCCCATAGAATAGATGATGGAGGATGGTCTGCCTCCGGCATAAAGCCTGGCGGCCTCTTTTATGAGCTCCGAATCCACTCCTGTGATATTTGCAGCCCCCAGGCCGGACAGCTTCAGAAGCAAGGATTTGAACTCCTCGAATCCTTCCGTCCTCTGAGCGATAAAATCCTCATCCATAAGTCCTTCGTTCAGAATTGTGCGGCACATTTCCTGCACGAGGGATACATCCGTCCCAGGGGTCAGCCTCAGCCATACGTCTGCGATCTTGCACAGGTCGATCCAGCGGGGATTGGCGACGATTATCTTGGCACCTTTGCGTTTTGCCTCTTTGATCTTGAGGGCGATGACCGGATGCTGCTCAGTGGTGTTTGAACCGATGATGAAGATGCATCCTGCTTCCGGCAGCTCTGAAATGGAGTTGGTCATGGCTCCGCTGCCAAAAGAGAGTGCCAGGGCAGAGACTGTCGAAGCGTGACAGAGCCGCGCGCAATGATCTACATTGTTGGTCTGCATGACGAGGCGGGCGAATTTCTGGGCCAGGTAGTTCTCCTCGTTGGTGCACTTGGCGGACGATAAGAAGGCAAAGCTGTCACCCTTATATTCATTCAATTTCTTAGCCACCAGATCGAGGGCCTCGTCCCAGCTGGCCGGGACGAGCATGTCATTTTTCCGGATCAGCGGAACTTTCAGCCTCTCCGGGCTCTCCACAAAGCCCAGACCAAAGCGGCCTTTGACGCAGAGCTGGCCGTTGTTGGGCAGGCAATCCCTCTTGCCCCTCACTCTTACCAGCCGGCCTTCCAGGATGCCTAAATCCATCCTGCAGCCCACTCCGCAATAGGGGCAGATGGTAGAAACGGTCTTCTCCGGCCTCTGCCATTTCTCGAATCGGGCATAGAGCGCTCCAGTCGGGCAGGCATCGACGCAGGAGCCGCAAAATTTGCAATCTGCGTCCTGCAGCGATTCGGGCCCGATCCAGTGGTTACGATGAAAATCGGGATTGCTGTCCAGGATGCCCTCGCCGCGCACCTCTTCACAGGTTCGCACGCACCGGCCGCACATGATGCACAGATTATAATTTCTGTCAAAAAAGGGCTCTTTCAATACGGGCATATTGCGAAAAGAGGTCTGGTACCTGATCTTTTCCAGCCCCACGAACTCCACAGCCCTTTGAAGCTCGCATTCGCCATTCTTGAGACAGTACTTGCAGCCCACGGTGACCGGGAACTTGCGCATGCACTCTCTGAGGTCGGTGCATTCGTTCTTCCGTTCGCAGAAAAGGCAACTGGTGGGATGATTCGTGAGCGCCAGGAGCATCTCCAGGGTGTTTCTTCTCATCTCCTGGATCTCTGTAGTCGTGGTCTGAACTTTCATCCCTTCTTCTGCCAGGGTGTTGCAGGCTGTGGGATAGTGCTCCCGGCCTTCCACAGACACGATGCATAGCTTGCAGGAGCCTATGGGCTTCAGGTCCGGATGATCGCAAAGTGCTGGAACGTAGGAGCCTGCCTGGCGGATTGCATCCAGTATGGTAGATCCCTCTGGAACCTCTATCGCTCGATCATCTATTCTGAGTTTAATTGCCGACATGAGTGATCTTCTCTATGCGTACGGCGCATGCCTTGTACTCCGGCGTCCTTGCCTGGGGATCCAGGGTAGCGTTGGTAAGAAGGTTAGTAAGAACTTCCGGGTAGTGGAAGGACAAGAAGGCTACGCCACGAGATGATTTATCGGTGACTCTTGCTTTTGTCTGAACAACACCACGCCGGGATTTGACCAGAACCGTTTCTCCATCCCCAACCCCAAGCCTTTCGGCATCCTCCGGGTTAATCTCTATTGCCTCCTCCGGCCATACAAACATGATTCCACTGGAGCGCCGGGTCATGGAGCCGCAGTTGTAATGCTCTCTTCTTCTGCCAGTGGTGAGAATCAGAGGATAATCGGGATCAGTCTGCTCGGCAGGGAACTTGTGTTCCACGGCATTGAACTTTCCGAGGCCACAGCTGAAGCTCTCAACATGAAGCGTCTCTGTGCCAGGGTTTTCTTTAGACGGACAGGGCCACTGCAGCCCCCCAGCGCCCAGCCGCTCAAAGGCGACTCCCCCAAACATCGGTGCCAGAGAGGCAATCTCATCCATGATCTCCGACGGATGACTGTAGTTCATGGGATAGCCCATCCGCTCGGCGATCTGGCAGATCGCCTGCCAGTTCTCCATGCCACAGATTGGTGGTATCGCTTTATTCACCCGCTGAATCCTCCGCTCGCCATTGGTAAAGGTCCCGTCGCATTCAGCAAAGCTTGCCGCTGGCAGGATAACATCAGCATACTTGGTGGTCTCAGTCGGGAATATCTCCTGGACAACGACGAACTCCATCGCGTCGAGCGCATCACGAACTCTATTGGTGTCTGGGTCGGTCTGGGCAGGATCTTCTCCCAGGATATAGATCCCTTTGATTCCACTTTCCGGCTCTATCATTTGAGTGGAGGTCTTGCCAATGGCTTCGGGCAGCTTAACCCTCCAGGCCTCTTCGAACTTTGCCCGATTATTGGGGTCTGTAACCGGCTGATAGCCAACGTAGGCATTGGGAAGAGCCCCCATATCGCAGGCCCCCTGCACGTTATTCTGCCCGCGGAGAGGCATGACACCCGTTGAGGGGCGCCCAACATTTCCCGTTAGCATAGCCAGGTTGCCTAAGGACATTACATTGGCGGTTCCAGTGATATGCTCGGTTATTCCCAGGCTGTAGATGATCATCGCCTTTCCGGCCTTGGCATAGAGCCTGGCTGCTTCAATGATCTTCTCATCAGGAACTCCCGTAATTTTCGCCGCCCTTTCCGGCGGATATTCCTCTACCACCTTCTGCAATTTCTCGAAGCCCATAGTGCGCCTGTCAATGAAGTCCCTGTCCTCCAGCCCTTCCCTCAGGATGACATTCATCATTCCATTCAAGAGGGCGATATTGGTTCCCGGCCTCAGGTTGAGCCAGACGGATGCCAGGTCGACCAGCTCGATCTTACGGGGGTCAGCAACGATGATCTTTGCACCCTTGCCAGCTGCCTTGATTATCTTCAGACTGACGATCGGATGAGCCTCGGTGGTATTGGAACCGATAATGAACAGGACATTGGCGTCTTCAATCTGGTCAAAGGAATTGGTAGCAGCTCCACTGCCAAAGCATGCAGCTAGCCCTGTTACCGAAGGGGCATGGCAGACTCGAGCGCAGTTGTCCACATTGTTGGTGCCAAAGGCCGCCCGCGCAAGTTTCTGCACCAGGTAGTTCTCTTCATTGGTGCACCTGGAAGAGGATAACGCACCCAGTGAATCAGGGCCATACTTATTTTTGATCTCAGTGAACCTCCTGGCGACAAGGTCGAGCGCTTCATCCCAGGTGGACTCTTCAAGTCTGCCGTTTCGTCTTATCAGGGGAATGGTCAATCGGTCAGGATGATGGACAATCTCTTCCAGGCCAAAATGACCTTTAACGCATGCCTGCCCTCGATTTACTGGGCTTTCTCTGTCCGGAGAGACGGAGATAATTCTCTCATCTCTGACTCTAAGCTCTAATCGGCAGCCAACGCCACAGTAGGGGCAGACGGTGACGACCTTCTTCTCTGGCCTCACCCATTTTTCAGATCGGGCAAAGAGGGCGCCGGTGGGGCAGACGTCCACGCATGCGCCGCAGAACTTGCAGTCTGAGTCCCACAGAGACTCGGGGCCTATCCAGTGCAAGCGGTGAAAATCGGGATTGCTGGACAGCACACCCACTCCGCGTACCTCCTCACAGGTTCGCACGCAGCGGCTGCACATGATGCAGAGGTTGTAATTGCGATCGAAGAAAGGTTCTCTTAAAACCGGCATATTCTTAAAAGAGAGCTGATATCTGATTTTTTCCAGGCCGACGAACTGCACTGCCTGCTGCAGCTCGCACTCTTCGTTCTTGGGGCAGTACTTGCAGCCTACTGTTACCGGGAACTTGCGCATGCACTCTCTGAGGTCGGTGCATTCATTTCTTCTCTCGCAGAAAAGACAGCTGGTGGGATGGTTGGTGAGTGCCAGGAGCATCTCCAGAATATTTCTTCTCATCTCCTGGATCTCTGGAGTCGTGGTTTGAACCTTCATCCCTTCTTCTGCCAGGGTGTTGCAGGCCGTAGGATAGTACTCCCGGCCTTCCACTGAGACGATGCATAGCTTGCAGGAGCCTATGGGCTTCAGGTCCGGATGATCGCAGAGTGCTGGAACATAAGAGCCAGCTTTTCTGGCCGCTCCCAGAATCGTAGTGCCTTCTGGAACCAGGACCTCTAGGTTATCGATGGTAAGCTTAATTTCTGACATGTTCCCAACCGCGCGAATAATGGTGAGGTTTAGTTGTATTAGAACATTCCTCTGAAGAAATCCCCGGTTGAACCCTCAAAATATCGGTACTCATATCGGTTCTCCTCGGAAAACTGCCTGCAATGGTCTGAGACATTTTCAGCGATACCTTTAAAAGGGAAATCAAGGAAGCCCGCGACCGGGCATTATCTTATTTATATCTGTAGGCCATCTGTGGGCTCGGATCTGGAAAATATATATGGGAAGGAGACGACGGGTCCTTTCTCCAGGCAAAGTACGATTCTCCGAGCATAAGGATGATCTGCGATAAGATGACTTTTCCGTTTAGAAGCGCGGTGCAGAAAAGATGTCAACCAAGATGAATTTGAATAGGGTAGAGATGCCAAAGCAGTCCCCTGAAATGAGGAGGCGCAACTTCCAGGAGGTTGCTCTGGGCTACAGTCCAGAACAGGCATCAGAAGAGGCCGGCAGATGTCTGCAATGCAAGAAGCCCAAGTGCGTTGAAGGATGTCCGGTAGGTGTGGAGATCCCTGCATTTATTCGAGCCCTGCGGGATGGGGATATGCAGGAGGCAGTTCTGGCCCTCAAGAGAAAGAACAGCCTGCCTGGAATATGTGGTCGAGTCTGTCCTCAAGAGGTGCAGTGCGAGTGCAAATGCGTTCTGGCCAAGAAGGGGGCGCCCGTGGCCATAGGCCGTCTGGAGCGCTATGTGGCAGACTGGGAGCTGACCACGAAAAAATGCCCTGTATGCGAACTTGCGCCTCCCTCTGGCAAACGTGTCGCAGTCGTAGGTGCCGGGCCAGCTGGCCTGACAGTTGCCGCAGAGCTGTCCAGGTTAGGCCACAAGGTGACCATCTTCGAGGCACTGCACGATGGCGGCGGCGTTCTGGTATATGGAATTCCTGAGTTTCGGCTTCCTAAAAACATCGTCAAGTCGGAGATCGAGTACGTGAAATCCCTGGGCGCCGACCTGGAGCTTGACTCCGTCGTGGGAAGACAGGTTCAGGTGGAGGGCCTGCTCAAGGAGGGCTATGACGCCGTATTCCTGGGCATCGGTGCGGGAGCGCCCCGTTTTCTCGGCATCCCCGGCGAAAACCTGAGCGGCGTTTACTCCGCCAACGAATATCTTACCAGGGTCAACCTGATGAAGGCTTACAAGTTCCCTGATTACGACACGCCCGTAAAGATTGGAAAACGGGTGGCCGTGGTAGGCGGAGGCAATGTGGCCATGGACGCGGCTCGCTCGGCCATGCGCCTGGGCGCCGAAGAGGTGCACGTGATCTATCGCCGCTCTCGGGAAGAGATGCCCGCCCGCCTGGAGGAGGTGGAGAACGCCATGGAGGAGGGCGTGATCTTCGACTTCCTGACCAATCCCATTCGCTTTTTGGGTGACGACCGGGGCATGGTCAAGGCCATGGAGGTCGTGCAGATGGAGCTTGGCGAGCCTGATGCCTCTGGCAGGCGCAGTCCTTGCGTGAAAAAGGGCTCGGAGCATATCGTTGATGTGGATACTGTCGTCATAGCTGTAGGAACCGTTCCCAATCCCCTCATCGCCTCCAGCACGCCGCAGCTCAAGACGACCAAGTGGGGAACGCTCGTGGTTGATGAGCGAGGCCGCACGACCATGGATGGCGTCTGGGCAGGAGGAGACATCACCAGCGGCGGAGCAACGGTGATCAGCGCCATGGGAGCCGGGAAGACGGCGGCAGCGGATATGGACGAGTGGCTGAAAAATGGTGGGAAGTGGAGCTAAATTAGATAGCCCCACAAATTTTATAAATTTTGCGGAATGACATCAAAATAGGTATAACAGAGCTGAAACGCTTATGAGATCGGGACGGGGCTCACACGCGGCTGATGAAAATCGAGATGCTTTGACATCGTTAGTCTGCAATTTGGCCGCCGTCGCTTGGCCGGCCGCGGCCTTGAGCGGCCCGTTGAACGCGGCCCGCAGGGCCGACTCGCGGAACTCCGAAAAAATGCGCTGATGCTGTCCTTGCTTGCATCTACGAAGTCCAGTTGAATGACATTAGATTATCTTTTATCTATACACAAAAATCTATTCCACCACTTCATTTGGGTCCCGCGCGATAAACGCGCTGGGGTGACGGGGCGCACTCGGGCCGTGCAGGCCCCCCTAACCCCGCGGCCGCGGGGAACAATCTATGAAGCCTCGCCCTCTATCCTAGACAGTTTTTGAGAAGGGCTCTTGACAGAGTGTAGTCCGAAAAGCTGACATGCCATTATTGATGGAGAACCGAGATGCGTTGACATCATCGATTCGATTTTCGTTTTATCGACAAGAAGAAAGGAGGATATCTCGCTAATCCCTATGGCCTACCTGGGAAGCAGCATAGGCCCTGCTTCTTGAACTCAGGCAAGGAAAATTAGTCTTGGCCTGATTATCGATCAAACCTTATGAGCCGTAAACAAAACACAAGATTGGAGCAAATCCCTAACATTGGCTCTTCTTTAGCGAAGGATTTTATTCCATCGGGAGCGCGGGGGGTCACGAATACCCTAACCTTTTGGGTGGGGTGGACGCACGCAGTTTGATTTGATTTTTACATTACGCATATCTGTTGTGCACAAACATCCGTAACCAAAATATTGAGCGTTACCATCTCTGGTTTTTAATGAAAATCCCGATGCAGACCCTAATGATCTTGACTTAAACTAATTAATTTTTATTATATAAATAAGTTAGCCGCCACCATATATTTATCAAAATGCGATTAAAATTGATATGCGCAACCAAATACATGCTTTGAAAGAAGAGGCAGATATTCTGAACAACATGACTGCAAAATTGAAAGCTATGGTGATTGATGTCCAGAAGATGCTCATTATATTAGAGCAATTACGTCTCGAAAAGCTGAATTTAGCCCAGGAATTGGATGCTAAAGCCCGCGTGGATAACCTTAGGATCTACAAATTAAGTGTAAAGAGGCCTGCGCGAAAGCAGAGAATAAAGGTCTATTCATATTGGTATGCATCTTGGAGATTGAACTCAAAAGTCAAGAACGTCTGTCTGGGTAGCACCAAGACGATGACATATGAAGAGGCCCTTGTAAGAGCACAAAAATTGAAGGCTGAGTGCCTAGGCATTGATTACTGATAATGAGACCTAATATTTTTTCCTTAATGACATTTTTTGCAGATAGTATATACACGTCATGTAAAAAAAGTTAAAATAGTAATGGGAATAATTAGAGTTATGTGCCAGAAATGGCACAAAGAGAAAACATGACAGATATTAAGACCGAAGACATGTCGAAGAAATGGAGACAAACATTGCAGGCGACAGTCTTTCCGAGCGGAATTGGGGAGGGCCAGCAGTTCAGTGCTGCATCGGCGACGATAAAATCTGCATGAACTTCAATGGAACCTGCCCAGACCAACTAGTATCGGGAGTGTAAACATTAATAGACGGATATGGTGAAGCAGATGACAGATATAATTGACATAAACGGCTATTTGCCAGAACTAAAAAGGATCTGGCAAGAATCCACTGGGGAATCGAAAATTACAGTGGCGATCCTAGACGGTCCAGTTGATCTGTCACATCCATGCTTCAAGGGAGCTGATCTTACCCTTTTAGAGACACTTATATCAAGGGATGCTAATAATGCACCTTCATCCCAACATGGCACTAATGTTGCCAGCATAATTTTTGGTCAACATGGCAGCTCTATACGTGGCATTTCACCTGGCTGTCGCGGATTAATCGTGCCCGTTTTTTCAGATGGCTCAGATGGTTCACTTGCCCCCTGTTCGCAGATTGATCTCGCACATGCCATCACGCAGTCCGTTGAACTGGGTGCCCATGTCATTAACATCAGTGGTGGCGAGATTGATTCCTCCGGCAAACCTCATCCGCTACTTGCAAGCGCCGTACATCTTTGCGCCAAAAATGGGGTTCTAATCGTTGCCGCTGCGGGGAATGACGGTTGCCAATGCCTCCATGTACCGGCCGCTATACCTTCGACTCTGGCCGTGGGGGCAATGGATGCTCAGAAATCGCCGCTCAAATTTAGCAATTGGGGGGATGCGTATCAAACTAACGGCATTCTCGCACTAGGTGAAAGAATAAAGGTGGCAGTGCCGGGCGGCGGTGTCGCCACCAAAAGCGGCACAAGCTTCGCTACGCCGATAGTCTCTGGCATCGTTGCACTGCTCTTGAGCATCCAGATGAAAAGAGGGGACAAGCCCGATCCCTATTTCGTCCGCGAGGCAATTCTCCAGAGCGCTCACTCTTGCTCGACTTCTGGAGGCTCGGATTGTCGTCGCTATCTTGCAGGTAGTCTGAACGTTGCTGATGCGCTTGATTATATAACGAAAAAAGGGAAAGAAGCAATCGATCGTAACAATTCTGTAAAGCAGATTCAGAAGAATGCACGCCAGGGTCTGGTGGGATCATTGAACCGATCGCCGGTTCCTGGCTTGCAGGGTGCTGAGTTTTCCATAATCGATCTCAAACCGGCAAAAGAACTTTTCCAGAGGTCCTCTCCGGGCGCTTTGAAAACGCTGGAAAATGCCGTATCGATGGCGGAAATGAATGAAATAGAAACAACGAATCAAAACAAGGAGGAAGGGAAAATGGTTGAAACTGTGAATGAAATAAGTGGTTCTGTAATGGAACAGGAAGAAGAGGGTAAAATGGTTGGACCTATGGAGAACACCTGTGGTTGTTCTGAAGCCCCTCTGCCCCAGATGGCACCCTCTGCGGTCCAGGCTGCGGAATCTGTAGAGGCACTCCCCAATATTGAAAAAGTACCATCTGTAATGCCCAACGAAGTCCAGCCCTCTCAAGCGCTGGGTTCAGCGCAGCTGGTGTACTCCCTTGGCACGGTAGGTTTTGACTTTGGGACCGAGGCGCGTAGAGATGCCTTTATTCAGAGAATGGAGACGAAAGATAATCCACACCCTAATCCAAACGACGTTGATCAATTGCTGAAGTTCCTAGATAAGCATCCAGAATGGGCTGCGCATATGATCTGGACCCTTCATATCGAGGAGACCACTGTTTATGCGATCCGTCCTGCAGGTTCCTTTTCCCCCAGAGCTTACGAGAGGCTGCGCGAATTTCTGAAGGAGCAAATTACACCAGTTCCAGTTCCTCCTGTTACTGAGCTAAATGTTCTTAGGCAAGAACCAGAATATCTGGTCGAGAAAGTGTCTATTCCCGGCGTTTTGGCAGATCAAATTCGCCTTCTTTCCGGACAGGTCGTGCCGGTCATTATCCCGGATTTGCGAGGGATGTACAGCTGGAATATAAAAGCCTTGGCAAATTCTGTGGTCGGTCCGGCACCCAAGAGCGAGGATAAGAAAGCAATGGAGCTGTTTATGTCGCTGCAAAATGATCTTTTTAACTTCTTGCAGCGGTTGTATTACGAGTTTATGAATCTAGGCCGAGCTTCAGCGGAGCGGGCTATGAACTTTGCCGGGACAAATGCATTCCAGGCAAAAATAGTTTTCGAAGAGGCCGGAAAAAAGAAATTGATGTTGGATCGCATCGAGACGGAAAGAAGTCCCATCTGCCGGCCGGATTCAGATTGCTGGGATGTGAAGCTGACGTTCTTTAATCCAAAAGAACGTCTCACTGAAGCCAGACTTACATTTCGATTTACCATCGATGTAAGCGACGTAGTGCCTGTCACCATTGGGAAAGTACGGTCCTGGTCTGTCTACTAGGCAGATATCCTTCGATCGGGTTTAGCCTCAGGCTTTCGTTACCTGGGGCGGCGCCCAAAAGTTTACAGTCATTGTCATGATGACGAGGGTGGTGATAATAAAGAGGCAATATTGTAGAAAATCGTTGCCTGAGCGGCGACAGAATGGCTCCCTTTACGGGAAATGAACGAAAGGAGAAATGGAGGAAGTTGTTATGAAGTTACCAAAGCAATCAAGACCAGTTATTAGAGCAATGAGTACTGCAAGAATAGAGGCAGGGATCGGTCAGTCTGCCCTTTGCGAAACGCTGTGCAATCTAATACCAAACGATACGGGAAAGAATATTTGCAAGACCGCATGCTCTGGAGCCAGTGCGCTTTGCCCAACTGCCTGTAATCTAATACCAAGCGTTATAGGAAAGACTATTTGCCAGGGAGCATGCAAGCTTCTCTAATACA
The DNA here is from genome assembly GCA_963782455.1 of uncultured Methanosarcinales archaeon. Lineage (GTDB taxonomy): Archaea > Halobacteriota > Methanosarcinia > Methanotrichales > Methanotrichaceae > Methanothrix. The sequence continues at coordinate 86,445 of CAWAJP010000013.1, read as the reverse complement.
ACTTGAAACCGTAACTAAGGAGGAGGTTGTTATGAAGCTACCAAAACAAGCCAAACCAGTTATGAGAGCAAAGAGTTCTGCAAGAATAGAGTCAGGGGTTGTTAGGTCCGGTTATTGCGAGGAGCAATGCTATGGGCGGAATCTAACGGGACCCGCACTCCATATGTGCCTTCGTATGTGCGAAGACGTCTCTCTGGATAGTGATTGATAGCTAGCGGCCGGACCAGCTGCAAGCTACTTAAATCACTATTTTTTTGCAGACAAAAATATGGCTATAGCTAGAATCCAGAACTGGGTGTGTGATTACATATGATCGTAGTAGTATCAGATGTGCATTTGCTGGAATCTCGACCCACCAATTGGCCTGAAAATTGGGATGAATCTTTAATCGATGATTGCATGTTCTCGAAATTTTCTGAAGATGAACGCAAATCTATAAAGGATGATTGCGTTTTCTTGAAATTTTTGTATTGTTTGGCAGAGAACCAATTGAAGCATGGCGGCGATCTTGTACTACTCGGCGATTTCATCGATCTGTGGAGAAGTGACTTCGTACAGATTTCACAAGATCCCATTATCAAAGAAATAATGTGTAATTTTATGAAATTAGTCGACAAAAATGTGCGAATACACTGTGTAGCAGGAAATCATGATTACGGCATGTTAAAATTTAATGAATTCTTGCCGACTAAAAATCCTTTTGGCAATGTGGTAAAGTCGCTTCGACTTCCGTTGGGCGTTTTCTTTTTGCATGGTTATGAGCTAGAAGTTCTAACCTGGGAAGTCTACAAGGCAATCGACCTTTACGAGTGGTTCGCTGAGAAGTTCTGCCTTACTGATGCAAAGATTGGAGCTGATGTCAGCAAATTTTGGGAGCATATACATCCACAAATAAAATTATTGAGCTCTAATTCAACAGTGGCACTGGGTGAGGCCAAATATGGGATGCTGGAATTGCACTTCGAATTGGCCAAAGAATTGGGATCCAAGTTAGATGATATGGGAACACCTCCGGAACAACGGTTTCAGAGAAAAAAAGATCTTCCAGAGAAAATAAAGGCACTCGCGGAATCGAAGGCAAGATGTTTGTATCCAGGAATGGGTGGAATGGAAATCGGAGACGTTCTGGTCTTCGGTCATACACATAGCCCCTACTACGATCCCGACCATAAGGTCGTAAATGCAGGTTCCTGGAGTAAGAGGCCATGTAAATTTTATAGGTTTGTTGAGATAGACAACGAAAATGGTCCAAAAATAAGCTGCAAGAATTTTGATGGCAGCAAAAAGTGTGTCATGCCCGTAGATTGTGAAAAAACTATTGGATGAGACACGAGACGAATAAAATGCAAAAGGATGTGATGGGACGAGTTGTCGCTTAGGGATAAGGATTCCACTTTGACGTCGTATATTGACAATACATCTTGGAGCATGTGACCGAACAGGCTATCGCTTTGAGGGAAATGTTTAGGGCCCTCAAGATCGACGGCCGGCTCTTTGTTCAAGAAAACAACATTCTCATCCACGCGCGGTACCCTGATTGTCCCTCATATTCATTGGCATTGAGAAAGTTTGCGGATCTCCAGTCGCAAATGGGGGCGACGCAGAGATCGTCAAGAAACTCTTCTGTCTTTTAAGTTTGGCCTGCTTCACTACAAATTTGAATAAACGATCGCTTCCTTTGATTGGATCAAATGCGAGATAAGAACAAATCCTGGTTTAAGCACTAAAAAATTATAAACGGTCAGGCCCCCTATTTCGAGGCCTGATCGATTCCTTCAAAACTTACGCATCCAATACTTTCAGGGCTTCCGCCCGGCGGGCTTCCATCACGTAGGGAATGCCGGATACCTTGGCAGACTCTTCTGTGAGTGCCATTAGATCGTCGCGGGACATGGTGGACAGGCGGAAGTTCCGGCTTCCTGCCATCAACTGCTGCAGACCGGTCCTGAACTTCTGGCCGTAGGTGTAGAGAGCAATGGCGCCGTAGGGTATGTCCTTGAAGTCGTTGCCGAATTTGGCCTTCAGCTCTTCGTAGGCTACGAAGATCTCCTCGGGCTTGCTGCCGAACTTGCTGACGCCCTTGGGCAGGTCTCCCTTGGCAATCCAGTCCTGGATGTTCTTGCCGACCATGCCTGGGATCATGAGAGGGCGGCCCATGCAGACTGCCTTGAAGTAGGGTGTGCCCATAGCCAGAGCCTTGTAGACGCCGTCCTCTGTGGAGAAGCCGCCAGCCATTGCCAGATCTGGAACGCGCATGCCTTTTGCCTTCAGGCGGTTGGCAAACTCTATGGCCAGCGCTTGCAGGTAGAATGTGGGTATGCCCCACTCATTCATCATGTTCCAGGGGCTCATGCCTGTGCCGCCAGGTGCGCCGTCGATGGTGAGAAGGTCCAGCTTTGCCTCGGAACCGTAGCGCAGTGCCATGGCCAGCTCAACCATGGAATAAGCTCCCGTCTTGAGGGTGATGCGTTTGAATCCCAGGCCTCTGAGCCTGTCGATCTCGGCCATGAAGCCGTCATAGGTGACGAAGCCCAGGCGGGAGTGGCGCTCGAACTCCTTGATGGCGCCATCCTTGAAGGCAGCCTGAATCTCGGGCAGAGTCGGATCCGGGGAGACTATGTAGCCGCGTTTCTTGAGCTCGAGAGCGCGGTCCAGGGTCTTCACCTTGATCTCGCCGCCGATGCATTTCGCACCCTGGCCCCACTTGAGCTCGATGGTATCCAGATTGTGCTTGCTTGAGACATACTCAGCCACGCCAAGGCGTGTATCCTCTACGTTCATCTGCACCAGAATCTCGCCGAAGCCGTCGTAGAACTTCTTGTAGACATTGATCCTGCGATCCATCTCTGGAGATTTGGTGACCTTGCCCTTGCCATCCCTCTCCAACCCCGGGTCAATTCCGCAGACGTTCTCTCCGCAGACAAGGGTGATGCCGGTGATGGCGGCACCAATGGCGAAGTCCTCCCAGTTCTTCCTGGCGATCTCAGTTGAGCCTAGAGCGCCGGTAAAGATGGGAACCTGCATCTTGACCTTCTTGGACCAGCCGTACTCGGTTATTGTGTCGACATTCGGGAACAGGGCTGTGTCCGGGTTGGGCTCAACGCCTGAGGGCAGGCCGTCTGCGCCTATGGCATAGCCCTGAATGCTGAGATGAGAATAGTCAATGGGATAGTCCTTGTCGGCTCCTGCGGTGATCTCTCCGAAGGGCCCGGGATAGAGCACTTCACGGCCTCGGAAAGAAGCCAGCCAGGTTTCGCATCCTCCCCGGCATCCGTCTATGCAGTCAGAACATATTCCCGACATGGGGACAACGCTCCGCGAGCGGTTGAAAGTTCCAGTGGCAGCACTGGCATTTGGCCTTCTCAGATTCATTGATCTCCACCCTTTTATATTATAAATCTCAAAACCGCATCATGTCCGCCTGCTGGATGCATAGCTTGCGAAATTTCAGCCGGGCTTTTTGATTCTGCCCCGAAACAGTTCGCTTGGGCTTTGCCTCTCCCTCCGGAAGACTGTCTGCGATCTTTGGGCACCAACTGCCTTCCTATTTCCTCTATAAATACGTTTTCACAAAAAAGCATAAATTATATGAATAGACCTGGAGGAAGGGCCTTTCCGGGGTCAAATGTCTTCTTATTTCTTACATATATTTCTTTTCATAATTCTTCATAATTATTATGAAAACTCGGACTGGAAAAGCTTTTCCGGTAATGCGAGAACGGGCAAGCAGAAAGGTTAGATAGAGGCGAGAGGAAGAGCTGGTAAGAAGATGATAGCGATAGTTAACTACGGTATGGGCAACCTGTTCAGCATCTACAATGCCCTGGACCGGGTGGGCGGCGATCCCAGAATCGTTCCCGATCCGGAGGGCCTGGCAGGAGCAGACGGCATCGTGGTTCCGGGCGTGGGGGCCTTTGGAAGCTGCATGAATCAGCTAAGCCGGTTTGAGGGTTCGCTTTTGAGCGCTTTTAAGGAAGGCGTTCCAATGTTTGGCATTTGCATCGGCATGCAGGTACTCTTCGAGGGGAGCGAAGAGAGCCCCGGCGCCAGGGGCCTTGGCTGGATAAAGGGAGAGGTTGTGCGCCTCCCGGATGGTGTGATGATTCCTCAGATGGGCTGGAACAGCCTTTCCATCAAACGTCCTGTAGAGATGCTGGAGGGAATCTCGAACGGAGATATGTTCTATTTTGTGCACTCTTACTATGGCCGGCCTGTGGACAGGTCTGTGACGGTTGCCACCACCGAGCACGGAGTGGAGGTAACGGCGGCGATTGCCAAAGATAACCTCTTTGCTACCCAGTTCCACCCTGAAAAGTCGGGTGCCAAGGGTTTGAAGATACTGGAGAACTTTGTGAGGTGCCTGCATTGCTAGCCAGGCGGATTATTCCATGTTTGGACTGCGATCTGGGAGTGCCGGGCGGTCGCGTAGTAAAAGGAATCGAGTTCAAACAGATCAGATATGCCGGTATTCCCTGGGAGCTGGCGGGTAGATACTATGAGGAAGGCGCGGACGAGATAGTCTTCCTGGACATCACTGCATCCCATGAGCGGAGGGAGACGATGACCAGCGTTATCAAGAAGACCTCAGAATCGGTCTTCGTTCCTCTTGCCGTGGGCGGCGGCATAAAGAGCGTAGACGAAGCAAGAGAGGTGTTCAATGCCGGGGCCGACAAGATCACTGTGAATACCTCAGCCCTGAAGCGCCCAGAGCTGATAAGCGAGATTTCGGATCGATACGGAAACCAGGCTGTGGTTCTGGCCATCGATGCCAAGAGGCGTTATGGTCGGGAAGAAGGCCGTGAGATCATAGAGACTCCAGAAGGCCCTTGTTGGTTTGAGTGCTCCTTTTATGGGGGCCGGGAATTTACCGGAATTGACGCCATTGCCTGGGCAAAGGATGCGGTATCCAGGGGGGCGGGAGAGATCCTCCTCACCAGCATGGACCGGGACGGCACATATGACGGCTTCGACATTCCACTCACGGATGCTGTGGCAAAGAGAGTTCGAATACCTGTGATTGCCTCAGGCGGCTGCGCCAGCCCTGATCATATGCTGGAGGTCTTCCAGAAGACAGATGCATCAGCAGCTCTCGCGGCGAGCATCTTCCATTTCGGTGAATGGAATATAAGGGATGTCAAGACGTATCTGAAGGAGAGGGGAGTGAACGTTCGGATTTGAATGCCTGGAATCCCGGGGTTCGGATTGCAGCCTGGTGAGAGGAATAATAGGTCAAATGGGGTGAAAATCAAAGATGGAGTCGATAGTGCTAACCCGCGCTCCCTGCAATCAGCCGCTGGAAGTCAGGACAATCAATGGTGACTACGGCTGGGAGAAGAAATTTGAATCGATGGGGATAAGAAAAGGAAAACACATAAGGATAATAGCCTGCCAGCCGTTCGGCGGACCCGTGGTAGTAGAGATAAACGGCTCGAAGATCTCGCTTGGCAGGGGGATAGCCTCAAAGATTGAGGTAGAGATACTCGCATCCCCCTCTCGCAAGAGTTAGATCAGAATCTCCTCAAAATTCCCTGATCGATCAGGTTGATATGAGCTGCTTGAGCCTCTGGATGCTCTCCATGGCCTGGGCGGACTCGTGAAGCTTCTCCTCCTCGAAATGCTTTATGATCGCATCAATGCTCGCTCGCAGTGAGTAGACCTTCATCGGTCTCCCTTTTCCTTCACGTTTGATCTCCTTCTCCTCAATCCAGTTGTTGTCGCGAAGGGTGCGCATGGCAATGCTCACTTCCGGCTGCCGGAGGTCGGAGCCCATCTCAATCTCGCGAGAAGAGGCTTCATCCACATTAGCCAGGAAAGTTATCAACGTTGCCACGTTGCGGGGAACTCCCAGGGATCGAAGCGTTTCGACAAATTCCATATCCTTGTCGTCCAGAATCTTTACGGTTGACTCTCTCATAATCGTCACCATATTTTTCTTGTTACAAATACTTAATGATATAAATAATTTGTTTTGAACGCAATGTCTTTTAATTTTACTAAATTAGACTAATACTTTAGATAATAAGTCAAAAAGCAATTATCATTTACAAATCGGTGGTTCAATAATCCAAAGAAAAGTACATTAGGAATTTATAATTGTAAGGATTTTTAGGTGGCCAATTAATGCGCTTCTGAGATCGGGTCATTTTTGGCGCTTTTGCCGTGAAAAGTCCAGAATAGAGTTAAATAATTAATTTAAAGAGTATAATTTTGTATCTTCGTATAAATTTTCTTATAATATGATTATTTGTGTATGCGGATCAATCCCAACTTAGATATATTTCCCTGAACAAACGACGCATCATGATACCTATTGAGGTATGCAAGAAGGATCTCAATGAGCTGACAAAGACCGAGGTCTGTAACCTCCCCGGTGCCCTCTTTGCAGGTACCAGCCCTCTTCTCAAGCCTTTCATGAAGAAGCTGGAAGCGATTCTTCCCCCGGAAAACAAGGGACGTGGGGACAGCTATGTACTTCGTGCGCTTTCTTATCATATCGATGAGGTGCATGCTGACGAAAACCGCATCAGCGTGAAGAGTGGCGAGACCGCGGTAGAGATTCGCCGCGAAGAACTGGTCGAGTTGATGCGTGAGAAATATCCCACTACAAGCCATCACCGCCTCAACCTTCCAGGCCTTCTGTTCCTGCAGAGCGGACCCGCGTTGCAGGCGACAAGCGCCATAATCCTGCGACGGGACCATAAACTCGCCATACCGGACGGGCGGAGGACCATGCGCTACATCTTTCATATGGGCGTGGTCTCTCTGGATGCCAGTAAGGAAAAGATAATAGTAAGCTTTGATCTCGAGAGGTTGCCAAAGAAAGGGGACGGCACTTCGGTGCTGGAACAGTAACAAAACCATTTCTTGCTTGATATAAGTTCCAGCAAGGCAGAATGCTGGAGTCTCTGCATCCCTCTGGTCAGGAGACCCAGTGGCCCTGGAGAAAAACCCCAAGAGCCACTGAATTGAAACTGGAGGGTCTTATTCCACCTTCAGACCACCAGATGACGCAGGTCCCAAAGCAATTTAGGATTCAGTCTGAAGAGCACGCGCAGCATGCTGGGCAGATCCATCTTGGAGATATCCTCCTTCGCGAGGGAGCCTATGAGCAGGTTGAGATCTTTATCGGTCAACTTTACGAAGAACTCTTTGAACTCCAGGCTGCGGACCAGATGCCGGCCTATGCTCTCCCGCCAGCGGTCTTCATACTCCTTAAGTCCAGCCCGGCTGACCTTGCCCGAGGCAATAGCTTTCACAGCGACTTCTCCTGCAATAATTCCTGCCTCCATGGCGTTTAAGATGCCCCCTCCGGTAAGTGGATCGGTCTGGCGGGCCGCATCTCCCACCAGCATCACGCCATCCGCGGTTGCTGATTCAATGATACCTGTGCAGGGGTCTCCTCCCACCACCATCTCCACCACTTTGCCGTTCGGGAAATGAGATTTCATGAATTCATGCAGCAGACGGGTGGCTTCCCCTGGCTTGGATCGTGAGCCCTGGATTCCGAGGCCAACATTTGCCAGCTTCTCTCCTTTGGGGAACGACCAGGCATAACCCGACGGAGCGATCTCATTTCCTAAATAGAACTCTGTGTACTCGTCATCGATTCCAGGGTCGTATACCAGGAACTGTGCGCAGGACTCGATGTCCTTCAGCTTCAGAGTGGTATCAATGCCAGCCCAGCGACCCACTTTGGACTCCACACCGTCTGCGCCGATGACAATCGGAGCCTCAATCCGAAGTTGCTCTCCTATGCGCATGGCATTGATGCCTTTGATCACGCCGTCTTTCTTGAGAAGCCCAAGGGCTCGGGTTTTGACCATGACCTTCGCGCCGGCGCGGGCCGCCTGCATGGCCAGACCGCGATCAAAGACCTTCCTCTCCAGGACATAGCCAACCTCGCTGCCGCTCTTATCCTCTGACATGACGATGCTTCTTCCATCGGGAGCATAGATCCTGGCGCCTTTTACCTCAGAGGCGATCCATTCCGGCTCAGGCTTCATCATCTGGCATAAAGCCCTCTTCCCAACGCCCTCAGCGCAGCGCACTGGATCGCCGATCTCCTGGCGCTTCTCCAACAGGACGACATCCAGGCCCGCCTCTGCAGCCGTCTTTGCTGCCATCGATCCACCAGGACCCGCCCCTACTATTATCACATCGCACTTCATGCCTTGACCTCCAGAGCTCCCACTGGGCATATCTTGGTGCAGATGCCACACTCTTTACAGTCTGCAGAGACCTCTAGCCAGGTCTCTACCAGCTCCAGGGCACATGTCGGGCAGACACCGACGCAGGCACCGCAGTAGCAGCATTTGTATCTATTAACGGTAAGCAAGAGATCACATCCTGATAATAATCCTAAGTAATAATCGTGTCTAATATTAATTTAATAATCAATATTCGATTTCAAAATTCTCGAAGCCTTTACACTCCAGCTCGGAGAACTCCATTCCCAGGATCATGGCTCCAGACGGGCCTGATTTCATAGCTTTGAGCAATTCTCCCACCTGTTTTCTCTCACCTTCCAGCACGGCCTCAACCCCGCCACTGGGAATGTTTCTCACCCAGCCTTTGACCCCCAGAGCTTTAGCCCGATCGCTGGTAAATGCCCGGTAGCTGACTCCCTGCACCCTGCCTGAGACGCGAACGTGCACAGAGATCATTTTTTGGCTCCTGTAACCAGATCTTCCAGGGCTTTTCTCTGATCTTTGGCCTTGATGATTCCCGACGCGAGCAGAACTCCAATGGAGCCCAGATCCAGGGCACTTCTCAGATCCTCGCCATGGGTTATTCCCGCACCGCAGAGCACACCCACATTGGGGGCAATTTGCTTGACAGCTTCAACAGAATCGCGAATCACGCTTGGGTTTGCTTTCGAAACAGGAATTCCGCTGCCAATCAGCTCCGGCGGCTCCACTGCCACATAATCCGGCTCCAAAGCTGCTGCGGCACGAGTTGTTGCCACGTTGTTGGTGCAGACAATAGTCTCGAGCCCGGCGTTACGGCATGCGGAGATGGACGCGTCGATTTCGGCGAGCTTTAGCCTCCGTTCTGAATGGTTGATAAGAGATCCAGAAGCCCCTGCAGCTTTAAGGGAAGCGGCAGTCACGTGGCCCGTAAATCCGCCGTATCCGACGCCATCCGCGTGCTGAGCATAGATCGGAATCTTCACCGCCTCGGATATGGCATGGATGTCTGCCACCTGGGGTACAACTACCATCTGCACAGCATAGTCTTTAGAAATATCTTCGCAGATCTCCGCCAGGCGAAGAGCCTCCTGGCCTGTCGATTCACGATAGGTCTTGAAGTTGAGCACAATTATGGTCATAATCTCCCTCGCAAGACTATGTACCTTCAGTGAACATATATATTTTGGCTGCAAACTGCATGCAGTTCACTGTAATATTTTTCATAAGCAGCAGTGCCGATGCATTCTCCGCATGAGATCATCCTTACGGTTCCCTGAAAGATAAAGGCAATCAACGGCAGCATCCCTTTCTCTTCTCTATGTATTATATGATAGATCAGGCCTTCTGGTTGGGAGTAGTCCAACGACACTCCTTCTAAATCCGAATGGCTCAAAAGGAAGCTGTCCAGAACAGGCCGGCTTTTCTGGCAGATGGCACAGTCCTTTTTGCCGATGAAAAGGAGCACAGCCCTTTTTTTGTCATGGATGGCTTCTGCCAGCCTTATAGCCGGTCCGTAGGTATCGTTCAAAAAGGAATCGACAACATCTTCCACCTCATTCCGCGGAACTTCATACTTTTCGGCCAGCTCCCGGGCGAGGCGCTCCTGATTTATGGCCATGAATCCCTGCGCCAGATGATCGAGATCCATGGATTGGACTGTTTTATTCATTCCCTGTATTGATAATGGCGCCGGAATTGACGACTCTTCTTGATTTGGATGTCTGTCAGCTGCATTCATGGATTTATGAGGCAAATTCGTCATGCCTGGATTTCAAAATATGATTCGGGTTAAAGATCGTGAATTACCTTCACTCTGAGCTTTGAGAAGTCCTCTTTGATCTCCACCATAAAGCCCATTCCGGCAAAGATTTCCTCCAGCTCTATCCTCACGAATTTCTTGGGTGCTTCTGATCCGAAGATGAGGGTAAACTCGTTCTTGCCGGTCTTGCTCATCGTGAAGAGGTTGCATATCTCCAGCCGTCGAAGGATGCTCTCTGCATTGAAGAGCTTGTGCTTGAACTGTTCGGCATGTGCCCGGCAGACCTCCTTATGAAAGTTCCAGAACTTCTCTTTGTCTGGATGAGTCTCAACGAAGCCCAAAAAAAGTAACCAGTGATCAATATCCAGGATCACATGCTCGCCTGCAGACAGCATTTCTGCGTGGGTGTAGACCTTCTTGTCCTCGGCGTACTCAAAGAGCATCTTATGCTTGCCAAAGAATTTCAAAGACTCCCTCATAAGCTCGCTCTGGGACATGCCAGAGTCCTCTTTCATCTTCTTGAACAGGTTTGCCGTCTCTTCGTCGAGAGCTATGGTAATCCTTTCCGGCGACTTCATTTCATCCTCTGCTTTTCTCTGTCCCGATATCTCTATTCTTATGCTATATTACCTTTTTCTGGCATTATCTTTTTATACCAACGCCGGAACGCTCATTCCTCTTTATCTTGTGACATTTGGTGGTATCGCTGCAGATCGATAATGCTCCGAAGATGATAATGCTCCGAAGACGATATTACGGATAAAGATCTTATTGATCAAGCAGAATTGTATTCCACAGGCAGAATTGTATTGAGATTCAGGTCGTATTGCTATGTAGACCGATATTGTTATATTCAAATGAGAAGTGACCATGATCCATGGACTCATGGATGAAGGATAAGAGCAAGTATTCTGAAAAGGACAGGGAGAAGCTGGAGAAGGGGTCAGGTTGTGTCAAGGTCTGGACACTTGCCAGCAACTGGGTCTACAGGATTGTATCCTGGTAATTAGATCTGGAAAACCTTAACCTTTATACTATCGCGACCATTTTAATTTATTCCATCATCGCAATTAGCGTTGCCGCTCTCTCCTTTAGTTGGGCAAGAACCAGGTTTCTATCAGGCCCTTTTGCCAGGATAGACAGGATAGGGTCGTCTCGGGCAATTTTCGATCCAGGCCGGGGAACATCCGATGTCCAGGGCCTGAGAAGATCGGCCTTGACTTCTATATCACTGGCGGCATAGACTATGGCTCTCCCGGCAAAGCAGCTCGCGGCGCCCCTCGCGGGGGGTAATCTCCCCTGGAAGGACTGCAGATGAGCCTGAAAGACGTTCACGCCTGTAGCAATCTCTACAGTGTCCAGGCTGCCCTGAAAGCGAGGATTGACCTCGACGACTACCGGCCCCGATTCAGTGAGCAGGAAATCGACACCATTGCTGCCCACGAGACCGAGCTTCGCTATAATTTCTTCCGCCATCCCGGCAACATGGCACTGCGGAGATTCGAGGGGCGTGATGTTACCGCTATACCTGAATCCCTTTGCTCCTGTCCATGAAGCACCGATGAGCTGCTCATTGACGGCCAGGGCGCGAGCCTCCCGTCCATTACCTATGACCGAGACGCTTGCGGCTTTTCCAGAGATCATCTCCTGAGCTATCAGCCCCTCTTCCCATAGCAGATCAGACGGGCTATCCACTCTCCTGCAGCCGACGCCTCCTGCGCCCTTGCGCGGTTTGACGAGGAATGGAAAACGTAGATCTCCGACATAGGTCTGCGTCTTTATGAAAGGAAAGCCCCATTTTTCCAGCCAGGAAGCCAGCCAGAGCTTATCCGAGACCTGGGATGTCTTCTCCGGCGGATTGTTGAGCACAGGAAAACCCTTAACACGAGCCTCTTCCAGTCCCGGCCCGAGCACGATCGCCTCCGGTTGGTACTTTTCTATGTACATTGACAGGAGCTCTTCCGCCCCCTCGCGCGGAAGCCTGGCCGTCTCTTTGGCGCATCTTTCCAGGTCCAGATCGCAAAAGCTGTCAACTGCGAAAACCTCATGGCCAGCCCTTCTGGCGGAGCATGCTATATGCCGGATGTTGATACCGATTACAAGTAATCTCATTACAATCTAATCACTATTGCTCGATCTTAACCTGCTGCTATTTTATATTTGTTCTTCTTATTCTTTTTCATTGCTGCAATATTCCGGGTATAGGACCTGTTTTCCACGGGGTGTGGGCACGATCTTGAGTCCTCCTTCAAACTCCCGATCAAGCTCTCGACCCTGAAAGAGCCTGTCCAGGAAGACCGCCAGCGCTGCCACTTCGGAATGAGGCTGATTGCCGACGGCCACATTCCAGTCCGCCAGATCATACATCTCCGCCGGGACCTTCTCCGCACCCACAACGACCAGGATATTCTCGCAATTCTGAATCTCTGAGATCACATCGGGCAGATTCGAGCCGTACATGGTGAGGTGAACCACCTTCCCTCCCGATTCTTTCCAGCGCACAGTTTCGCCCTTCCAGGATGCATCCGGTGTAAGACGGAAGTCGCCGCCCCAGCGTTCTGCCACATCATTCAGGCTCTCTTCAACATGGGGGTCGCGACCGCAGAGAAGCATCTCTTCGGCTCCGAAAGCCCGGGCTACCAGGCCCACATGAGTGGTGATCCTCTTGTCACGCTCCGGCCTGTGCCCTAAACGCAAAATCACTACTCGCACGAGTCCCATGAATAAGCCATCCCTTATTTAGAGCCTTCCAAAAGGTCGAAGAGTCCTGCCTTCACCGGATTTCGGGAAACCCTTGAAATGAATTAACGTTCATCCTTCTTCCCTAAGCTATAAATTCCAAAGGAGCTTTTCCGAGAGGGATGAATCTGTGTGAGAATTGTCAGGGCTTGGGCTACCTCGTGGTAGGAGATGTGCCCTGTCCCAACTGTAGCGGCAGCGGAAAGACCGAGTCCATCTCCCTGGGCGGGGCTTCTGATAAGGATATGAAGTCTCTGATTGAGAATGGCTCTACAAAATGCAGCGTCTGCCAGGGCTCGGGCAAAATGCCGGTTAAAGAAAGCTGCCAGGCCTGCAAGGGCCTCGGGCGCGAGTATCTGTGCCTGGTCTGCAAAACAAAGCTGAATAGCAAGAAAGAGCTGTGCGAGCGCTGCGCCAAGAAGTCGCTCGTCCATGTCCTGGACCCTGCCTGTGACGTCAGGGACATCGTTGTGGGTGAGATCTATCAGGGGAAGGTCTCAGGGCTTGCCAACTTCGGAGCTTTTGTGGATCTCTCCGAGAGCGTGAGAGGCCTTGCCCACAACAAATACTTGAAGACACGGCCGGAGACGGGCGACACGATATTCGTAACCGTACGAAATATTCTTCCCAATGGCAATATTGAGCTCGAGCCTGCCGAGCTGAAGGAGTATAATATCGTGGAAGTAGAGAAAGAGCTTCCCCTCTCCAAGGCAGCAGATCTGCAAAGCCAGGTGGGCAAGACGATCATGATCAAGGGTGAGGTCATCCAGGTCAAACAGACCGGCGGGCCGACTATCTTTACTGTCGCTGATGACAGTGGTTTAGTCTTTTCCGCCGCCTTCGAGCGTGCTGGTGTGCGCGCGTACGCGGACATAGATAGCGAGATGATGGTGAGGGTTATAGGAGAGGTCACACTTCGCAATAATCAGGTTCAGATCGAGATCAAGTCCATGAAGCGGCTCTGGGGAGGGGACGCTTCGCAGGTCAAAGACCTGATAGAGCAGGCGATAGACCGTCGCGCCGAGCCATCTGAGACCCAGTTCCTGGTCAAGAGCGATATTATGACCCGGCTGCGGCCGGCCATGAAAGCGGTGGCCAAAGAGATTCGCCGGGCTGTACTCAAGTCCCGTCCCATTGTGGTCCGCCATCACGCCGATGCCGATGGAATCACGGCTGCCGTGGCCATTGAGATGGCAATACTGCCGCTCATCGCGGAGGTGAGCGGCCCTGATGCCGAGTATCACAACTACCGTCGCGCCCCCAGCAAAGCTCCTTTCTATGAGTTGGAGGACGTGACCAAGGATCTGACCTATGCCCTGGAGGACCAGACCCGGCACGGCCAGAAGATGCCGCTCATTGTTCTAATGGACAACGGCTCCACTGAAGAGGATGTTCCCGCCATGCGGCAGGCACAGGTCTACGGTCTGGAGATGCTGGTCGTAGATCACCACCACCCACACAAGATTGTGGACCAGTACCTCATCGCTCACGTAAATCCCGCTCACGCTGGAGGGGATTTCGGGGTGACCACGGGAATGCTGGCCACAGAGATCGCCCGCATGATTTATCCAGAGGTTGAGAACAAGATCAAGCATTTTCCTGCCGTGTCTGCAGTGGGCGACCGCAGCGAAGCTCCGGAAGCGGAAAGCTACATCAAGCTGGTTGAGGACAAGTACCGCAGAGAGGATCTCAAGAAGGTCGCTCTGGCTCTGGACTATGAGGCATTCTGGCAACGCTTCAATGATGGGCGGGGTCTGATAAACGATATACTCTGCCTGGGCAGGCTGGATCGCCATCAGAAGATAGTCGAGCTTCTCTGTGAGCAGGCCAATGCCGCCATAGATGAGCAGCTGCGGGCCAGCATGGGCAACGTGAAGAGCACCACACTTCCTAACGGCATAATCATGAATGTCCTGGATGTGGAGAACTTTGCCCATAAATTTACCTTCCCGCCGCCCGGCAAAACCTCTGGTGAGGTGCATGACCGGCTCTGTCAGAAGTATGCAGGAAAGCCTGTGGTCACCATAGGCTACGGCCCGGACTTTGCAGTGCTGCGTAGCCGTGCCGTCAAGATGAATATCCCCCAGATGGTCAAGGAGCTGATGGAGGAGATTCCCAATGGAGGAGTCTCCGGTGGAGGCCATCTGGTCGTCGGGTCGATCAAGTTCGTGGGCGGAATGCGTAAAGATGTGCTGGCAAAGCTCGCTGAGAAGATCGCCGCCTGCGGCGTGGATGCGGTTCCGGCAGTTAAGAGCAGTTGAGACGACAATATCTATCTCTGGTCGTCTTCTCTTTTGGTGCGCAGAATTTCGTGCCAGTTTTCTGAAAGATTTTATTCGCAATATCGTAATCTCTATTCGGCTTGAATGCCTGATGCCATTTGTTTAAGCAGCAAAAAAGGGTGCCAGACTTTTTGAAAAAGCTCCACTGCGACTGCACTATCTAACTTAAATTTTAAATAGTTAAATTTCATCTTAATTAGCTACAAACTAATGGAGGTGAGACTTTATGGCCATGAGATTCAAACTGATTGGCTTGCTGCTGGCAGCAATGGCATTGACAACTACAGTTCTAGCTGTAGTCGTAGTCAAGAGATAAGCCGCCTTAAATCGATAAAACTGCCACACGTCTCTGGAACCAGGAGGTGGGTCCACCAGTCCGGAGTCAAATTGTTTGATCATGACTTAGCTGCGTGTGACAATGGCCTTGCCTGCAGCTTCAGTCCATCCATTCCGACAATGGCCCAAAGTTATCCATTTTTTTGCCATTTTGGACAATGGATTTGCCTGTAAACTGGTGCAAAATTATGCTGCATAGAAAAGAGAATTGGATCTGTTAGAGTCGCGCAAATATCTGAATATGATTCCAATACTTGAGAAACGTTCTTATATCTTCATGCCAGTTATCCAGATGAAAAAAAGAGGGATGTAGTGATATCCACCGAGACGGATACAATCGATCATCGTATACCGGATGAGACGCTGCAAGAGCAGAAAAATTATCTGAAAACCATATTCGATTCCGTTCAGACTGGACTGTTAGTTATCGATCCCGAAACTCATTCGATCTTTGACGTAAATCCTGCAGCTGCCGAATTGATTGGGTTAGACCGGAGCAAGATAATCGGTTCAGTCTGTCACCAGTTTATATGTCCCGCTGAGGCGGGAAAGTGTCCTATAACCGATCTCGGACAGAAGGTCGACAATTCCGAACGCGTTCTTCTAAAAGCCGATGGAAGCCGTGTCCCCATCATAAAAACCGGGATTTCAACCACAATAAACGGTCGCAACTATCTTCTTGAGAGTTTCTTCGATATAAGTGAGCGCAAAATCGCAGAGAATGCCTTGCGGGAGTCAGAGACCAAGTTCAGGGACCTGGCTGAACGAGCACCTGTCGGGATATATCTCATTCAAGATGGCATATTCAAGTACGTAAACCCCAAATTCGCTGAAATCCACGGCTACAGCGTGGATGAGATGCTCGGCGTAATGGGGCCAAAGGATGTCGTATACCCGGATGATTGTCCGATCGAAGAGGAGAACATAAGGAAGCGTCTCTCCGGGGAGTCTCAATCCATCCATTATGGAACCAGGATTGTCACCAAGAAAGGAGACATAAGATCTGTGGAACTTTACGGGTCCAGGACTCTATACCAGTGCCGACCTGCCGTAGTCGGAACTGCTTTGGACACCACGGAACGAAACCAGGAAGATGTAGCCTTGAGGGAAGCAAAGCTTGCCGCGGACGAGAGCCAGGCCCAGTATGAGCAGGTCGTCTCGATGATATCCGATATCGTCTGGCGCTATGATGTCGATGACCAGGGACAGTACGTGGCATCTTACATCTCACCGGTTGCGGACAGGATGCTGGGATTGCCTGATGGCACCATCGGGAATAGCTTTGACAAATTTTTTTCTTATGTCCATCCCGATGACTTGCTGGCTGTGCAGAAGGTGCTTTCCGAAGCGATAAGAACGCTAGCGAAAGACTATTCCACGGATTATCGTATGCGAAAGGCCAATGGCATGACGATTTGGGTTCGTTCCAAAGGTTCAGCATATCTCTTACCTGACGGCAAAATCACCTCCTATGGAACCACAACCGATATCACCGAGAGCAAGAAGGCGGAAGAGGCGATCGGCGAGAGTCATAAGCGTCTAACTGATATTCTGGATAGCATTGATTCTTTGGTTTATGTTGCGGATTTCAATTCTCATGAGCTATTGTTCCTCAATAAATATGGTCGTGAGATATGGGGTGAAGTGCAGCGGCGGAAATGTTGGCAGGTCTTTCAAAAGGACCAAAAAGGCCCATGTTCATTTTGCACGAATGATAAACTAGTGTCTGATGCCGGAATCTCGACCGGAGTGTGCCAGTGGGAGTTTCAAAATACGGCAAACGGTAGATGGTATGAGTGTCGGGACCAAGCGATCCCATGGACCGACAAAACGCTGGTTCGTATGGAAATCGCCACAGACATCACCGAGCGCAAGCGGGCTGAAGAAGATTTGTTGGAAGCAAAGCGTGTCGCTGAGAAGAGCCGTGCCCGGTATGAGCAGGTCGTCTCGATGATATCCGATATCGTCTGGCGCTATGATGTCGATGACCAGGGACGGTACGTAGCATCTTACATCTCACCGGTTGCGGACAGGATGCTGGGATTGCCTGATGGCACCATCGGGAATAGTTTTGACAAATTTTTCTCTTATGTTCATCCCGATGACTTGCTGGCTGTGCAGAAGATGCTTTCTGAAGCGATAAGCGTGCTTGCGAAAGACTTTGCCACGGATTATCGTATGCGAAAGGCCAATGGCATGACGATTTGGGTTCGTTCCAAAGGTTCAGCATATCTCTTACCTGACGGCAAAATCACCTCCTATGGAACCACAAGCGATACCACCGAGAGCAAGAAGGCAGAAGAAGAGCTGCAGGAGTCTGAACAGAGATTGTCCAATATCATTGATTTCCTGCCTGATGCCACATTCGCTATAGATAAAGCTGGAAAGGTAATCGCCTGGAACAGGGCCATCGAAGAGATGACGGGAATTGGCAGGAACGATATGATCGGGCAGAGAGACCGTGCCTATGCAGTCCCCTTCTATGATGAAAGAAGGCCGCTGTTACTGGATATCCTCTATAAAGATGATGAAGAGATTGCTTCCAATTATCAATATGCGAAAAGGGTTGGAAACATCCTCTATGCCGAAACGTTTGCACCTGCACTACGTGGCGGCAAAGGCGCATATGTTTGGGCGACAGCAGGACTGATTTTTGATGCTTCGGGAAACAGAATAGGTGCCATAGAGTCCATCCGTGATATAACCGAGCGTAAATATGAACAAGAAGAACTCAAGAACAACCTGAGATTCTTAGAAACGCTGATCGAAACAATCCCCAGTCCCATCTTCTTCGTAGATAGACAGGGCCGGTACCTGGGCTGCAACGACGCATTTGCCCAGCAAATCATCGGTATGCCTAAAGAGAATATAATCGGCAAAACGGTCTATGAATTGCCAGAGGCGATCCCTCCTGACCTGGCAAAATTGTATTACGAACAGGACCAGAAGCTATTCCGAGAGCTGAGCACACAGGTTTACGAAATGCAGGTGCAGTGCTCCGACGGTGAAAAGCGGGATTTCTTCTTCACCAAAGCGGCCTTCAAAAGCTATACAGGCGACGTTGCAGGTATTGTCTGTGTGATGCTTGATGTAACAAAGCGCAAGCACGCGGAGGAGACGCTTCGTGCATCGCATCAGATCATTGAAGGGATTATCAACTCGATACCCATGAGAGTATTTTGGAAGGATAAAGATCTCATTTACCTGGGCTGTAACACAACCTTCGCGCATGATGCTGGTTTTGCTGACTCGAAAGACATAATCGGCAAAGATGACTACCAGATGGGATGGCACGACCAGGCGGACCTGTATCGCAGCGATGACCGCCAGGTCATTGAGAGCGGCCGCTCCAAGTTATTTGTCGAGGAACCTCAGACGACCCCAGAAGGAAATCCAATCGTTCTTCTTACTAACAAGGTACCTCTGCTCAGTTCTGACGGGGAGATAGTCGGCGTGATCGGGACGTACATGGATATAACCGAACGCAAGCAGGCGGAGATAGCCTTGCAGGAAGCAAAGCATGCCGCGGAGGAAAGCCGGGCTAAGTACGAGCAGGTAGTCTCGATGATATCCGATGTCGTCTGGAGTTATGATGTCAATGCCAGAGGAGAGTATGTCGGTTCGTACATCTCACCGGTTGCGGACAGGATGCTGGGCGTGCCTGAAGGCTCCATCGGGAATAGCTTCAACAAGTTTTTCTTGTATATCCATCCTGACGACTTGCCTGCTGCGCAGGAGACACTCTCCGAAGTGATAAGAATGCTTGTGAAGGACAAAAACGTAGAATATCGTCTGCAAAGGGCCGATGGCGCGATGCTCTGGGTCCGTTCCAAGGCATCAGCATACACCCAACCGGACGGCCGAATCACTGCCTTTGGAACCACAAGCGATATCACCGAGCTCAAGCAGATGGAAACTGCGCAACGAGAATCTAAAGAATTTCTGGACAAGATAATCAATTCCATTAGCGATCCGATATTCGTTGTCGATAGGCAGCACCGACATGTTCTGGTAAATGACGCTATGTGCGAACTGTCAAATCGTCCTCGTGAAGAATTCATTGGTAAGACGCCATACGACTTCTTCCCCAAGGAGCAGGTTGACGTTTTCGTGCAGAGAGATGAAGCTGTCTTTGAGACCGGAAAAGAGAATGTAAATGAGGAAACAATTACGGATTCACAGGGATCTATTCGCACCATAATAACCAAGAAGACCTTATACACGGATGCCTTCGGGAACAAATCAATTGTCGGAATCATCATGGACATAACCGATCGCAAGAATACAGAGGAAGCGCTGAAAGTTGCCCATGATCAACTGCTGGCAATTATAGATTTCCTGCCGGATGCAACTTTTGTTATCGATAAGGAAGGTAAGGTAAAAGCCTGGAACCGGGCCATTGAGGTTATGACCGATATTCGGGCCAGGGACATTCTGGGAAAAGGAAACTATGAATATGCAATACCTTTCTACGGCGATAGGAGGCCTGTTTTAATCGATCTACTGCTCCAACAGGTGAAGGAAATCGAGGATAAATACGTCCGTATCGAGAGGAAAGATGAAGCTCTGGAAGGCGAGGCGTATATGCCAAACATGAAAGCGGGAGCTGTCTACCTC
This sequence comes from uncultured Methanosarcinales archaeon, assembly GCA_963782455.1. Taxonomy (GTDB): domain Archaea; phylum Halobacteriota; class Methanosarcinia; order Methanotrichales; family Methanotrichaceae; genus Methanothrix. The sequence continues at coordinate 66,523 of CAWAJP010000013.1, read as the reverse complement.
TACGGGAAAGCCGCAGCACTGTACGATTCGACAGGAAATCTTTTTGGAGCGATCGAGTCGATTCGTGATATTACAGATCGTAAGAATGCAGAACAGGTGAGGGAACGCCTGGTCAAGGAGCTGGAATCCAAGAACGCCGAGATGGAGAGGTTTACCTACACCGTCTCCCATGACCTGAGATCTCCTCTAATAACCGTGAGCGGTCTTGTGGGATTCCTCAAGTCCGACCTGGATAAAGGCAACATCACGCGCACCACCACCTTTCTTGAGAGAATTACCAACGCCATAGCCAAGATGGATAACCTGCTCAAAGACACACTGGAGTTATCCCGCATAGGCAGGGTAGCTAATCCTCCAGATAACGTTAACTTTGGCGATATCGTTCAGGATGCCCTGAGCCTGGTCCAGGAGAGGATCACGAAGAGTGGCACGAAGATTACGGTTGCAGAAGCCATGCCTGATGTGTTTGTTGACCGTATGAGGATCGCCGAAGTCATGGTGAACCTCATAGAGAACGGCATCAAGTACATGGGAGACCAGGCCCATCCTGAAATAGAGATCGGCTACCGAATAAAGGATGGCCAGTACACGTTCTTTGTCAAGGACAATGGAATGGGCATCGATCCCAGCCAGTTTGATAAGGTCTTCGAACTTTTCTATAAGGTCAACGCTAAAAGCGAAGGGACTGGTGCAGGACTTGCTATAGTCAAAAGGATAATCGAAGTTCAAGGCGGTCGAATATGGGTAGAATCGGAGAAAGGAAAGGGCAGCACATTTTGCTTTAATCTGCCCCAACAACCTTCGAAAGGAGTTTAAATGGACAGATCTTTAGTGATACTGTTAGTGGAAGATAACGAGGATCACGCCATGCTGGTCACCCTGGCCCTCGAGGAACTGGATGTGAGTTATGGGCTCCATTGGGTCAAGAACGGAGAGGAGGCTATGGACTATCTGTATCATAAGGCCGGGTTTGTCAAACCGGAAGATAACCCCAGGCCAGACTTGATATTGCTGGATCTCAGGCTTCCGTTGATGGATGGCCACGAAGTTCTGAAGGCTGTAAAGGAGTCATGCGAGCTCAGGGCAATTCCTGTAGTGATATTGACCTCCTCTGAAAACCAGGCTGATATTACGAGAGCCTATTCCAATTATGCCAACAGCTATCTGGTAAAGCCCATGAGTTCTGATTTATTAGTGAAGATGGTAGACTCCCTGGGAGATTACTGGCTTAAATGGAACCGACATCCGGTATAGCATGGCAGAATCTAACTGATACATAATAATTCAGTATTGTAAGTCAGGCACAAATTGGGGGAGGAGAGCAAAATGAATAATATCAACAAAGTGGAAGACCAAAAAATAGAATCTGGTGTGTTGAAGACGACCGACATTCTGGTGGTCGAGGATAATGATGATCATTTTCTTATAGTTCAGTTGATCTTTGAGCAAGACGGACCGATCTGGAAGATACACCGGGCCGCCTCCATCGGAGAGGCTCGCAAATGGATAGACGAACACCGAGGTCAGGACTTTTTGATCATCTCCGATTACCGACTTCCAGATGGCACCGGCCTGGACCTGATCCAGGGAGCAGAACAGCCGGAGGATCTGAATTATCCTTTTATAATCATAACCGGAGTGGGATCTGAGAAGCTGGCGGTTTCTGCCATGAAATCAGGGGCCATGGACTACGTTGTGAAAGGAGATGACCTCTACCGGCTGCCTCAGGTGGCCGTTTCTGTCCTGAACAGATGGGCGAGAATTACCGAGCGCAGGCGATCGGAGACGGATCTGATTGAGTACGTCAACAACCTGGAGAAGTCCAGTTCCAGCCTGGATGAGTTCATCGACAAGATAGCTCAGTACCTGGAGACTACTCTGAAATCGGATCACGAGTTCAACCGCAAGCACATAGTGGACTTCAAGAACAAAGTCGCCAGTAACAAGCGTGATGGGGCTGGGGCCACCGGGTCTCAGAGCCCTAAACTGAGCAACGCTCTGGACCTGCTCTCCAAGGAGGGGCTCGATGGAGCTATGATGGTGGTCAATCTGGAGCTGGAGAAGAATCCGGAGAGCTGGGAAGCGCTGGGAGCAAAAGCTGATATCCTGTACCTTTCGGAGAAGTATCCACAAGCGATGAACGCCTGCATCCAGGCACTGGAAATCAACCCCCTGAACGCTCTGGCCTGGAACACCAAGGGCAACGTGCTCTACAAGCTCAAAAGATATGACGAGGCCATTGAGTGCTACAACAGAGCCATAGAGATTTCTCCCTTCTTCCCGAAGTCGTGGTACAACAAGAAGCTTGCTCTGGAGGTTCAGCTCAAAAAGTCCATGAAAAATATGTCCCTGCGGCAGCCTCCGGTGGACAAGAACGATAGCAAAGGCTCAGGTGGTGGAAAAGGATCAGGAGACAGTAAGGGCTCCGGAGACGATAAGGGCGATGGATCTCTCAGAGTGGGCGTTGGACGCGTAAGATAGGTCGCCCAGAGACACTATTTCCGGGGCGTTCCATACGTCCCGGGGCTTTGGGACGGCCCTCATGCAACTTTGCCAGAAGCCAGGCCCTATTTTAGAATCCGCTGCAGCAGGTTATGCTCGACTCTCAAACACATTGATCAGGCCTTCATGATCTGGAAGCGGCATTCTATCAATCGGTTCCGATCATGACGTTGGTAGCTTTTATTACCGCGTAGACCTCTTTTCCTTCTTTCAGATCCATAGATTCGGCTGAGGTCTTGGTGATTACAGAGATTATCGTGTCCCCGCCAGGAAGCAGGACGGTCACTTCAGTGCTTACCGGACCCTTGACAATGCTGTGTATTGTTCCTCTCAGAATATTGCGTGCGCTGATCTTCATACCTATGACCTCTCAATTTATGCTGGAATGCATAAGTCAGAGATATATATGCTTGCAACTGTAATAGTCTTTGCGCATAAGATTCGGGTATGCCGAATTTAGGTATGTTATTGAATCGCATGGAGACATAATTTAAATGCTTAAGATGATTACAGTACCGGATAAGGCATAATGTCGAGAAATTCAGACTAATCAGGAATCCACTTTAAACCTGAAAATATGATCAAATCAGGTGATCAATTCATTGCAGGCCGTTCAGGCGGCGTGGTTGGGGCAATTGTCCCCTGGCACGGGGCGTTTGCAGGCGTAGCCCCGGCACATATCTTCCACTCTTCAGGCACTCGCGAGTTGCGTGTGGGGAGACTCGCCTGTAAGGTGGTTTACATTCCGAATATTTAGGCAGAAATGTAGATGGCCAGCCAGTCCGGATGCGTTCCGCCCCTGACGAGGTCAAAGAGAAGACAAAAAAGAAAACTGCTGAAGTCAAGTCGTCGTTTGATTATGGTTCGATATTCGTTCTCCAGTCGATAATGGAAGAGCTTGGCCTAGATCGCTATCTAGCAAATCTGTTGCCTTCTTCAGAGGTGTCCATGATTCGTGCGTTGGCATTCAACCGGATCATACGTCCTACAGCAATGAAGAATGTCGATTCATGGTATGAAGGAACGTCTCTTGCTCTTGAATCTCCGCAAATTAATCTTGCCAGCCAGCGAGTGAGTGAGCTTCTCTGTCGATTGGGTGAAAGCAACATCCCAGACCGGTTTATGTCCCAACTTATTGAAGGAACCGGCACTAAGAATACTATCATTTACGATATTACGAGCCTTTCAAGTTACTCTCAACTCATCAATCTTCTTGAGTATGGATACAACCGAGATGGGGAATCTCTCCCGCAAATCAATATGTCCCTGATTCTGGATAAAGACAAAGGGATTCCTGTGATGTATGACATCTTCCCGGGTAGCATTTCTGATGTCAGTACACTTTCCGGCACTTTGAAAAAGATCAAAGCACAGGGTATACAAAACTATGTCGCCGTGATGGATCGCGGATTCTTCAGCTTAAGCAATCTCCATGAGTTGGTAGGTAACAAAATTTCATTTGTAATGGCTGCTAAATTGCAGTTAAATGATCTGAAGCAGCTGATGACTGAAGCGCAAAAGGATATAGATGATGTGAAATATCTACATAAGTTTAACAATGACCCAATTTTTGCCAAGCCAATCACATATAATCTTGACTCCAATGAAGTCCATGGATATGTATATTATGATCCGAAACTCGAACAAACCGAAAAGCAGACCCTTCTAAGCAGGTTATATGATATTCGCGAAGATTTGCTCAAGGTACGCTTGCATAAGAACAGTAACTCCTATGCGGTTTTCAAAGATAAAGGGGACGCAGATCTGGCCTTTTTTCCCATATTAGGCCCCTGCCAGCCCACGGAACTTGGCAAGCCTCAGCTTGGCGATGCCGAGCTGAGAAATTCCAGGCATAGAATACGTTGCAGAATCTCCGATACATCCTGGTCCATTGCCTACGTTGTCCTGCCCCCCGGCAACCTTCCGGGACCTGGTGACAGTGGTTCCCCATTGGTGCAGGACGGAAAAGTCGTTGGCCTGCTACTGTCGCTCAATATGCACACCTGTAGAGGAATTGCGATATCGGCAGAGATGGTCAAACGGGAAGTGAAGGCATAGCCTTATCTGTTCCCCATTATCCATAAATCTCCTCATCCATAATTTTATTACCGATTACCACCCTATAATCCATTATGTCCCTGAAAGAAGATATTCTAAAGGTCATGGGCGGTGAGCACGTGGCGGCTATTGCGACAGTTCAGGAAGGCAAGCCTGCCATAAGATTTATGGCTCTTGTGGGTCTGGGCGATCTGAGCCTGGTCGGAGCCACCATGAAAGACACTCGCAAAGTCGAGCAAATCAAAAAAAATCCCGAAGTTGCTCTATCGATCTGGTCCGGCAAGAACTATGTCGATCCTTACGTAACGATTCAGGGTAAGGCCATGGTTCACGATGATCTGGAGACAAAGAAGAAATTCTGGGACCCGAAGCTCGAACAGTATTTCAAGACGCCGGAGAACCCTGATTATGTGGTCATTACTTTCACTCCCAGAAGGATCGAGTACTATCACGACATGACCATGGACATCCTGGAAGTCTGATCTTCCTCTCTTTTTAAGACAACCACATTCTCCCTTTTCATCAAAAGACCATCCATTAATGTGTTGAGAGTCTTGTCAATGTATTTAATCCAAAAGGGCGTCTAATTCTTTGATGAGCTCTCGCGGCGACCTCTGTCCTGAATCCTGGATCGATGATATTGAGCCTATGTACCTGGGAGCAGATCCTGCACATGACTTCTCCCACATCCTGAGAGTTTTCAAGAACGCGCAGATCATCGGCCTGAGGGAGGGCGCTGATATGCAGGTGCTTCTTTGGGCGGTTCTGCTTCATGATGCAGGTTCCGTTTCAAAACTATCCCGGGGCTCGGAGGAATTGGAGTCGGAGTCCAGGCGCCGAAAAGCGGCTGAAGAATTCTTAGAGACGATTGGCCTTCCTGATGAGGTGAGGACGAAGGTGCTTTATGCCGTAGAAGTGCACCGCTTTTCTAGGGGCATCAAACCCGTCACACTGGAGGCCAAGATCCTGCAGGATGCTGATCGGCTGGATGCCATTGGAGCAATTGGCATCGCCAGAGTTTTCATGACGGGAGGAACTCTCAAGCGAGCGCTTTACAACCCTCGTGATCCCTTCTGCAAAATCCGGGAACCTGACGATACAAAATGGAATTTGGATCACTTCTACAAAAAACTCCTCAAACTCGAATCAGGCATGCATACAAAGACCGCCCTGGAACTTGCCGGCAGAAGGTCTGAGGTGCTGAGAAAATATTTACGGGATCTGGAAGAAGAGATTGGAGAAAATCGTTGAGGTAGAATAGATGAAGTACGTTTTGCATCCCAAGTCGGAGATTGATGCCAGGATAAGGAAGCTACAGAGCCTTATGGGGGATTTGACAGGAGTAATACTGTTCGAATCCATAGACCTTGGCTATTTCTCAGGTACGGCACAGGAAGGGCTGATCTACATCCCTAAAGATGCTTCGCCGGTGCTCATGATTCGTAAGAGTCTGGAAAGGGCCAGGGTTGAGTCTCCTCTTGAGGTCAAAGCATACAAGAGCCTCAAGTCCATCAAAGCGGACCTGCATCTGCCAGGCAACGCCTCTATAGGCCTGGAGCTGGATGTTCTTCCCTATAATAATTACGCACGGCTGGAGACCGCACTGGGAAAAGACGTCAAGTTCTTTGACATCTCCGAGAAGATCAAACACATTCGTTCCCTGAAGTCCGATTTCGAGATCCGATTGATCAGGGAGGCGGCGAGGATTCTGGACGCAGGGATCTCAACTGTTCCGGATCACCTTCGGGAAGGCGTGCGTGAGATAGATCTGGCGGTCAATGTGGAGAGCGCTATGCGGGTTATGGGCCATCAGGGCAGAGTAGCGTTTCATAGGTTCAACCAGGCGCTTCCCATGGGCCATCTCATGGCTGGAGAGAATGCAGCAATCCCCAGTTTCGTGTCATCTCCCACGGGTGGAAAGGGCATGTCTCTGTTCTTTCCCCAGGGTCCGGGATTTCGAAAGATCAGGCGAAACGAGCCGGTGCTGGTAGACTTTGCCGGATCTTACAGCGGCTACATCGCCGATGAGACCCGGATATTCTGCCTCGGCAAGCTCTCAAGTGAGCTGGAGGAGGCTCACCTGGCAGCATTGCAGATCGAGGAGACGATAGCCAGAGAGCTATGCTCCGGCAAGACGGGCCGGGAGATATTCGAAATATGCGAAGCGGAAGGAAGGAGGCTTGGCTATCAGGAGTTCCTGGGAGGCCCTCCCGGCGGCAAAGCCGGTTTCGTGGGTCACGGAGTGGGGTTGGAGATAGATGAGTATCCCGTCCTGGGTCCCGTGGATCATCCCATAAGAGAGAACATGACCATAGCAGTAGAGCCCAAGATGATCTATCCTGGCGTGGGTGTGGTGGGAATTGAGGATACCTTCTTGACTATCAGGGGCGGGGCCGAAAGACTGACCAGGCTGCCACAAGAGATCTGGCGGGTATGATATCAATTTTCTTAATAGATAGATTGCTGGAGTCAGGATCGATTGCCTCCTGGCAGTTCTCGATCTGTGGACCGTGCATTTGAGACTGTAAAGAAGCATCAGCCTCAAACAGAAGTATGGAGGCTATATGCAAAACCTCTTGTTCTTTTATTGACGATCCGTTCTGGAAATTATCTTAAGGTATTTTTCAGCCTTCTTTTTGAACCCATCCAGAATTCATTTTTCCTAAAGTAAAAACGAGCTTAAGGTTATTGATCTCTATTTGAATAATGACTTTTGATCAGGTGGATATATTCTTATACTAAATCTGAACTAATGAAAAACATCTACAAAAGTAGCCTTGGGTTGAAAATAGATTGTCAAATAAATCTGGATCCGGGTTCGACAGTTAGAGCTGTAAAAGGAGGGACGTGGAAATATGAAATTTGGCAAAAAGTTAATCGGGGCGTTATTGGTGGGGATACTTGCACTGGCTCCATCTGCCTTTGCGGTCTCGATCTCTGTTTCAAGCGATACGGGTGGATTTACGGAAAATATCAATGCAGGAGACAAGGACTCAGTCTACGCCAGTGCAATGATTGGGCCAGGGAGCCTGACGAATTCCATCAGAGGCAGCGGCAACTTGTTGGAGAGTCACTGGGTATCCAATTCCGCAGGTGCTTATGCTGGCGTAGGTGTGGATATCCGCAAAGCCGAATCGTATGATTACGGCTATACTCTCACGCCGGGCATTGGGTCTTCCTGGAAAGCATCTAAATACCCTGTTGTCTCGGCCAGTGAGACTCTGGATGTCTTAAATGCGAATTACATCAATGCGTATGCCAATTCTTTCAACGCAAAAGGAGAGTATGCCACTGTGAGCACGGTTCTGGACAATCCGGGAAAGAAGGCAAGCTTGACCGGATACTCGAACTCTGCCATAGCATCAGCGGAAATGGTTTTTGCATCTCAGAGTGCAGAGAGCGCATCAGCGCCTAGCGGATTGATCCGGACCGAAGCCGCTTCCCAATTGGTCAAATTGAGAATCTTTCCCCTAGATCTGAGAATGGAAGTGGCTGATGCGAGCACTGTCATTAATAAGGGATCTATCAGTGGATACTCTGATCAGGCAACAGCTTCGAATGATCTGCTGGAGGCATCGCAGCACATAGACAGTGCGTCCGGCAAACAGATAAGCTCTCAATCGCAATCCATATTTTGCTCCGCAAATCTCTTTAAAGGTTTGAAGATGTCAGGTGCCGGGGCGAGCACAACGAGCTCTGGCGACCTCACCGGATACGATGGGAACAGCAGAACATCTTCCGGTCTTGTGGAGGCCCAGCAATCAGGCCATATTGAGGGTGCATTCACCAGCAAGGCAGTTGCAGGCAGTGCTTCCAAGACCAGGAGCTCAAATTACGGTGACAAGTATGACCTGAACATGCAGGCCAAGAGAGATGCCTCGGGTTCATATGCATCCGGGAACCTGGGCTACTATGTCGACTCCAACGATCGCAAATCCAGCAGGATTCAGGGTGCAGTCGATGCCTCTGAATCAGGGGACGCCATCAACGTTGCATCAGGCACCTATTACGAGAATGTGCAGATCGACAAGTCGCTGACGGTTAAGGGATCCGGGGCCGGTAACACTATCGTGGATGGTCAGCGATCGGGTTCGGTATTCACTATCGGCAAGAACAATCAAGATATAACCGTGACGCTGTCGGACATGGCCATTCAAGGCGGTTCGGGAACAAGCACCGATCTCAATGGGATTGGATCTTATTCCCTGGTCGGCGGAGGAATCTGGAATGCCGGCCGCCTGACTGTTGCCCGCAGCACCATATCCGGCAATACTGCTCAATTCGGGGGCGGCATTGCCAACTCTGGCACCACGACCATCACCGACAGCGTCATAACCGGGAACAGTGCGTCCAATGGCGGCGGTATCTGCAACTACAAAGGCACATTGGATCTGGTTAGTGGCTCTGTGGACCATAATATCGCAGACCTCTATGGCGGAGGCATCTATAACAGCCTGGGGACATTGATCGGCAATATGAGCATAGTGCACGACAACACACCGGATCAAATAAATATCAGCGTTGACTGGCTGCCCTGCGTGTAAATGGATGAAAATCGTGCGTGACATACACCAGATCAATCGTAATAAGCGTGAAACTTGCTTTGATGCACAATCGGGGAGATTCCGTCCTCCCCATTTCATTTATTAGGTTCTTTGCCATTTCCTGTGGCTAACCTCAGGTACTGTGTCTTTCCAGTTTTTAGTTCGTCTGTGGGCCTGTGTGAACTATGTGGTTGAAACGCCGTGAGCATGCTGTTAGCGGACATTCACCACAGAGGCTTCTATTATTTCTATTTCCCACTATACAAGATACAGCGAGGAACTATTTATTACTATGTGCCACAAAAGCGCTCAGCATGATGTCGATGGAGCAAAATCAGATCCTGGTTCTACTTTGACACTCATGGCCTCGTGCACGCTTGCAGCATCCTCGCAGCTCGTGGCTTTGCCGGTTGCGATATATCTTTTCAGGCAGCCCAGGATAGCAGCAGTATCCCTGGGAATCTTTATGCATTTGGGCAGATGATGATTATCATAATTTATGGCCAGCCGGCATCCTCCGCCCGCCGCTTTTCTATTAACGCACCTGGAATTGCAGAAGCCCACCGTTTTGAGCAGCACCGTTCCCACATCAATCGTGAGTGGCGGATCGGAGACGCTCCGGGCATAAACGGCGACTGCCATGGCAAAGAAGGATAAGTTCTCTATGGCTCCCTCCGACCATCTCCTGGATAGATATTTCATTATCTTGGGCTTGATCTCGACTCTGGCCTGCTCCACCAGAGCGCGATAGCCTTCTGCCGTCGGCATGAGAAGTACCTGATCGAATTCAAATTCCATTCCGGTAGCACGGCTGTCTACTAGTTTCATAAAATGGCTGCCGTATCTGTCCGCAAAATCTTCCATTATTATTCCTTTAAGATGAAAGTAAGGAGAGGCCAACCTGCTGGTCTGTCAGCAACGAATATATGCCCAATTCTTCTGCTCGCCTCCTGATCCTGATACTTTTCTTCTCCTGTATGAGAAGGTTCTCATGCCATAACAAACTAGCCTTCACAACCGTTCCACCATCTCAGTTATCTTGAAAGACCCATCCAGGATCAGCATTTTCAGCTTCTCTGCTAACTGTATTGCCCTTGCCCGATCAGATTGGCGGAGTTGAATCGGGATCGACCTGCCTGCAAGGTTGATAGAGCCCAGATTTCCCCGGAATGCCCCGCCGGTGCACTGCGAGACGCATAGACCGCAGTTGAAGCATTTCCCTTTATCGCGCTTGACCTGATCGCCCACAATTGAGATTGCCCTCATGGGGCATTTGGGCTCCGCAGTGCATTTCCCGCAATTGGCACACCTGCCCGGATCGAACTCTATCTCCAGATCGGTCGAGCCCCAGACGTCCTCATAGGTCGTCTTGGCGATCTTCTGGCGAATGTTTACATCCATGATGGTGAGTGGGATATCCCTATCCTGCAACAATACGCTCTCCAGGATGGATTCATTCAATACCGGAACCGGCACAGCCCAGGAGCCTATGCATTCGGCACCTGCAGACGTGACGAATCCTCCCATGTACTCCGGGCTCATCCGGTGCATATCAGCGAGTCCCATAAGGTTCGGCCTGTATGGCATGCTGCGAGTGCCGGTGCCAATCACAAACCCCTCGGCACCGTTCAGTAGAATGCGCGTGCCTATGCCAATCGTCTCCAGCAACGGATCGTTCTTAATGGGATTGAGCTGACCGCATCCGGAGACGGTGGCACAGCTCAAGTTGGGAGGAAACTCGAGGGCGCTGAAGATGGTGGGCAAGGGTGCGTTCCTCGGGTTGACAAAGGCTACATAGTTCTTGAAGGCGTTGCGGGTGGAGAAGATGCGAGCATAGGGGATCTCGTCCAGGCATATGGAATTCGTAAGAGGTTCGCCTTCACTGGTTTCAACCTCAACCTGAACTTCCCTGCCCTCGACCAGGTCCCTGAAGAGATGCCCTCCACCATAATCGGCTCTGTCTTTGCTGTGGGCCGTGCCATAGATCATCAGATCGACGATGCCTAACCGCTCATTCGGGCACGGGCCGATGCAGGCGGGAACACCGTTGATCCAGACCTTTTCGGCTCGGATAAACGATCCCGCTTCAGCCACGGGGAACGATAAAACCGCATAGGTGCCGCTCATTATGGCCCGGGTTGCAGTGGTGACCACATCCACGTCTTTCAGGGAGAGCTCTTCGCCTTTTGTGACTATTTCACAGACTTCCTGGGCAGTCAGTACAACTGCATTCCGGCTCTTGATTCGCTCGTTTATTTCAGCAATTGTTCGAGTCATCCTTGGCTTTGTACCTGGACGGCTTGAAATTTAAGGCTTAGGCAGTGGTGCCGGAAGAACTGGCATGTCTCAGCTCAAAAAAATGGTGAACGGGTTAACCGTCCATAGCCATTGTTTTATTGCGGTTTGTCTTGGGGAGGGCCGAGGGAAGCCCTCCCAGCAGGATATGGCAAGTCCCCACTCTCCCATCCCGCCCAATATATTCTCGTTATGATAATTTAAAGCCCTATTTTTCATGTTATTGTCATATTGAGATCATCTGAACGGATTGCCGTATTCCGGTGATCATAAAAGAGTTGTCGATTTCATAACCGCAAGACTAAAATCTAGGAAGCCGGGCCTGCTATTATGGCCATGAATGCGGAACGTTTCATCGAAGACGCCATCGCGGAAATCAAGCGCGATGTTTTGGGTCGCGCCATTATTGGTTTATCGGGAGGCGTGGACAGCTCGGTACTGGCAATGCTTGCCCACCGCGCAATAGGCGACCGGCTGGTCCCGGTTTATGTTGACTCAGGACTTATGAGGCAGTTCGAGTCGGATCGAATTGAGCAGCTCTTCAAGGATATCGGTCTCGTGCGCGTGAACGCCCACGACCGTTTTCTCGATGCTCTAAAAGGGGTAACCGATCCGGAAGAGAAAAGGATGATCGTAGGAGAGACCTTTATTCGCGTCTTTGAGGAGGAAGCCCGCAAGATCGGCGGCGACTGCCTCATGCAGGGCACTATCTATCCGGACAGGATAGAGTCGGACGGAGGCATAAAGTCCCATCACAACGTGGGCGGCCTTCCCAGGTGCATGGAGTTCAAGACCATAATTGAGCCTCTGCGCGACCTGTACAAGGATGAGGTGCGCGTGGTGGCCAGGGCTCTGGGTCTTCCTCCTGAGATAAGCGAGCGAATGCCCTATCCGGGTCCCGGTCTGTCCGTCAGGATCGTGGGCGAGGTCACACGGGAGAAGCTGGATGTGGTGCGCAAAGCCAATGCCATCGTGGAAGAAGAGGTCGTGCAGTTCTCTCCCTGGCAGGCTTTTGCTGCAATCCTCGGAAAGGCTACGGGTGTAAAGGGCGATAACCGTGTCTATGGCTATGTGATCGCCGTCCGTTCAGTCTCCTCCAGGGATGCCATGACAGCAGACGTGATGGAGCTTCCCTGGGATGTGCTGAAGCGCATATCCAGCCGCATAACAGGCGAGATTCCTGCGGTTTCAAGAGTGGTCTACGACCTGACTCCCAAGCCACCGGGCACAATCGAGTTTGAGTGAGAAGATCGAATGGCGTGCTGGATAGTAATGAATGCTGAGCGGTGTATTAGTGGATAATAGAATCAAATGCAAGAGCCGAAAGACAGAATAGAATCAAAATGAGTTGGGCATTAGATCCTAGAGCATACTCATGAGCGGGTAGTTCTTTTGCCCGTCATACTCCAGCCGGGCGCGAACGACAACGCCTTCATAATCTATCTCAACCTCGGCAGTTATCATGCGCCCTTCCAGCTCGCTGTATCCGAATGCATTCTCCTGTAACATTTTCTGGTTTATGCTGACGGATACTCTTCTCACATAGGGCTGCAAAGAGATGCTCTCTTGCATGGCTTCTTCCAGGCAGGAGGCCGTCTTTGGGCTTACTGGCGCGCCTACGAACTGATGATAGAGCGCTCCCAATTTTATGCCTGCCTCGAATGCGGCTATTTCTTTTTTTGTAGGCGTTTTATCACCACCGGACTTGTCAGATAAAGTGTGATCACAAGGATCACCATCAAGGCTGCGTAAAGAATATCATTCTGGCGGAAGATTAACCATCCCGCAGCAAGAAAGATAAGTCCAAACAGGGCCATGGCTCTGATATCCCTGATTTTAGGATAGGAGATGCTGCTCACCATGAGCCCTGCCAAAATCAGCATTATCAAGACCGTCAGATTCGGTCTGCCCAATAGGACGCTGGCAGACAGGAATATGCCGGCCGCGGGAATGGGGAGCCCCTCAAAGAATTGATCGCCTTTGCCCGAGACGTTAAATCTGGCCAGGCGTAAAGTACCGCAGATCAGATAAAAGATTCCTGCCGGCCAGACCAGAGGACCGAGATGGAAGGCCATTATGGCCAGGTAGACCGGCGCAGTGCCAAAGGAGATCAGATCCGCCAGAGAATCCAGGTTAGCGCCTAGAGGACTTGATCCCGTCTTTCTCGCCACAAAGCCATCCAGGCCATCTGCAGCCGCCGCCAGTAGTATGAAGACAACCGCCAAATTCGAGGAATTCCCGCCCCATGCGCCGCCGGCTGCAAGAATTGCCAGGAAACCGAAAATGACATTCAAAAGAGTGAAAAGGTCAGGCAGGCGCATGACCCGGAAGACGTTCATGTGCTACCCGCAACCTGAGACTTCACGGCAACCACTGTCTCTCCTGCCCGGACTCTGTCTCCCAGACCTACCTGCAATTCGTAACCCCTGGGAATGCTTGCCTCCACCCGCGAGCCGAAGCGGATCATGCCGATCCTCTCTCCCCTGAGCACATGATCACCAGGACGGACATAGCATACGATCTCCCTGACAATTGTCCCTGTAATCTGGCGTAGCTCCAGATCCCCATCATCGGTCTCGATTCTTATCCGGTTCTGCTGGTTATGGCTGGCACTGTTCAGGAAAGCTGGCAGGTGGGTTCCCTTCCTGTATTCGATGCTGCGAACTGTTCCCTCCAGAGGCGCCCGGTTAACATGCACATCGTACGCTCCCATGAAGACCGTAATCTTTTCCGGTGTGGCCTGAATGATTCTTCCGTCTGCGGGTGAGACCATACCATCTCCATGAGGCAGACGGTCGGGATCCCTGTGAAAGAAGATCATGAAGATAAAGCCCATCAAGGCCACTGCAGACATGTACCAGCTACCGGCAATGGCCAGAGCTGCTGTCAGAAAGATGGGCACTGATATCCATGCGGTGGAATTTTTGGCCAGCTTCAAACTGCATCTCCTCTGGGGGCCCTGATATCTGCCGCGAGCTCATCGATTATGGACAGAAGCTCCGGTAGGAGCAGGAATACTAAATAAGATACGGCCAGGAGGGCCACGGTCGACCCTGCCTTGGCAATGATATTATGGGCGATCTCGAAGCTGTCGCTCCCAAACCAGTTCCCACCGTATGCCATAATTACAAATCCATTCCTGACGATGTTTAAGAGGTAAATGGAAACCGTGGATGCCGCCAGTGCCGTCAGCCTGCGACCGATTGGCGCCCGAACCGAGAGAATCAGCCCGGCAAAGAGTGCTATGCTCTCAATGGATGTGCAGGCCAGGATGATCTCTACCGATCGACCGTTCAGGGACATTATGTTCCAGCTCTGCATTGTCACTGGAACGGAAATAAACTGAAGTGCTTGCACCGTTATGAAAGTGGTAAATCCAATCAATCCAGATTGAAGCGGCTCGATCTCTGCAAAAGGAAAATAGACAATCCCGCAGACAGCCGCTGCGTAGCTCGCCCAGGCCCGGGCTTTTGATGTGAAGCCCTTTTTCATTATGATCCAGGCCATGTAAAAGCTCATGAGACCCGCCGCCAGGAAGAGGAAGGCATTGAAGTAATCCTCTATGGCCAGATAATGTCCGGGCTGGAATAGCCAGAACAGGCCAAAGATAGCCCATCCGGGAACGGCAATAGAGCTCTTTCGGGTAAGGGCTGAGGCTAAGAGGAGAATCAGGCCAATCCAGAGCAGATAGGAAACCAGCCATTCCAGCATCATCTATCCTAGAAGTACCACAGGTTTATTTAGCATTATCTACTTACATCAGTCCATTGTCTATTGTGACCTTGAGAAGTACCAGGGAAATACCATTCAATAGGTAAGGTTGATCATGGATCGAAAGATTTTCATTCTTGTTTCTGCAGTGAGCATAATTTTAGCAGCATCTGCTGCCGCACAGATAGCTGAAGCAGCACCTGGTAACGACGGCCAGAAGATAGATCCCGCATTGGCGGATCGGCTCAAAAGCAGCGAGGACAAAAAGATTCCCGTAATTGTAATGCTCAATGGCGTTGCCGACCCCAATCTCGACGATTTTGCTGTCAAGTACAGGTACAGCCTTATTCATGGTCTTGCTGGTGAGGCAAGCCCCAAATCCATCAAGAAGATTGCCAAGATCGATTCAGTAGAGAGCATCTATTTTGACGATTCCGCAAAAATATCGGCTCCCGGCAATAATTCATCGCAGGGTCTGTTTATCTCTCCTTCTCAGATCATTAACGCAGATAAGCTCTGGGAGAAAGGGATTGATGGCAGGGGTATCACTGTGGCAGTTATCGATTCTGGAATCGACAGGAATCATCCGGATCTGATTGGCAAGGTTGTGGCCGAAAAGAACTTCCTGACTGACGAGATTACAGCAGACGATCTTCTGGGTCACGGCACAATGGTGGCAGGAATCATTGCGGGCTCGGGCAATGCTTCAAACGGGAAATACAAGGGAATTGCGCCTGGGGCAAACCTGATCAACGTCAAGGTCATAGATAGCAAGGGAGACGGCAAAGTATCAGACATAATCGCAGGGATTGAATGGGCCATTTATAACGGCGCAGATGTCTTGAGCCTGAGCCTTGGCGGCATAAATCTGGGGGAGACAAATCCGCCCATAACTATGGCCGCTGACAATGCCGCAAATAATGGGGTCGTGGTATGCGTGGCGGCAGGCAATCGCAATAGCAGCGAGACTGGAGGGCAGGGGTCAGGAACAACAAGCAGTCAGCTTGGCCGGGGCAAAACTCCCATAGACTTATCACAGCTTGGTGGCGGCAATAAAGAGGATGTGTACTTTTTCCTTGTTCCAATCGTTCTGGCCTTGCCGCCCGGCCTGATCGATTCCCCTGGTGATGGGGTAAAGGTCATCACTCTTGGCGCCACGGATGCTGACGGACATATAGCCAGCTTTTCTGGCTCGGGGCCAACCAGGGACGATCGGATTAAACCCGATGTCGTCGCTCCGGGCGTGGATATCATTTTCACAGTACCTGCCGGTCTGGATAAGTTGAATTACGTCGACGTCTATTATGCTCGCGAGTCGGGCACCAGCCTCTCCACACCGGTAGCTGCAGGTCTTTCTGCCCTGCTCTTGCAGGCTAACGGCAATCTTACGCCGGCGGGAATCAAGGCGGCAATGACACGTGGGGCACTCAAGCTCAATAATACCTTAGGCGAGCCGTATGAAGAGTACTATCAGGGCGCGGGACTTCTGGATGCTCTCCGGTCATACCAGCTTCTAGAAGACGGCATCGTTGGCGCAATTCCCGATCAATGGAATGCGGGACGCTGGGCCTACCTGCCTTCGGGCGAAGGAGTCTATGTGGGCCTGGATACCGGAGCCGATAGACCTCAAAAGAAGCTCTATTCTCTGGCTCCTGGCGATCAGGATTGGAATACGCGTTTTGTGTTTTTCAGCAACCAGCAGATAGATGACCTGAAGATATCGGCATCGGGCGAAATATCTGACTGGATCACTCTGCAGAGCCTTCCCGGGCACATTGCTGCCAATGATCAGGAGGTCTTTGCCGCATCCATGAAGGTGCCGACGGGAGCGACACCAGGGTTTTACAGGGGGTCCATAGACGTGACTGATG
This sequence comes from uncultured Methanosarcinales archaeon, assembly GCA_963782455.1. Lineage (GTDB taxonomy): Archaea > Halobacteriota > Methanosarcinia > Methanotrichales > Methanotrichaceae > Methanothrix. The sequence continues at coordinate 49,542 of CAWAJP010000013.1, read as the reverse complement.
CCGGCAAGAAGATCCTGGGAATACCCGTCAGTGCATTGGTGGCGGAATCGATCAATATCTCCAAGGGATTGGGAAGCAAAGCCGGCATCCTGGACAACACAAGCCCGTGGGGTTACTATTACCTGGAAGTGCCAGTGGGCACAAGCGGCATCAAAGCAACTTTAGGTTTAAGCGTGAACTCCAGCGTGGATCTCTTCTTGCTTTCACCTACAAGCGAGTACTATGTTGGGGAGACGGAAGCTTTGTCAAAAGGGATCAGCATTGACAGCCCGCCTTCCGGACGGTGGCTTCTGGCCGTGCACAGCCAGAATTCATCAAATCCTGTCAATTATACCCTGCATGCCGAGCGTGATCTGGTTGAGACGACGCCCAGAAGGTGGAACATAGATTCTGCATCTCAAGGAATGTCTGCCAGAACACAGTTTGTGGTGGAGAACAGAGGCACGGCTCTGGAGAATTTGAGCTATGTAGAGGTCATCGAGAACACCACCCTTCAGGAATTTGAGGGCCGCGTGGGATACAAAGAGACATGGAATAAAACCGTAAACGTCACAGAAGGGACGAAGAAGATATCCGCAGAGTTGAGCCGTGTGGGAGGCAGCAATGAGTCCGAGATTGCTCTTGTCTTCGAGGACCCTGGGGGCATTGGCAGGGAAGAGAATGCGGATGTAGGTTCGGGCGATCTGGGTCCTGTGGAAATCAACAATCCCCAGCTTGGCAACTGGACGCTGAAGGTCTACGGGTACAATGTTCCTGAGACTGGAGAGGCCTTCAAAATCAGCCTCGAGAAATATGCAGAAGAGCAGTGGTCCTGGATCACGACCAAAGGCCCGGAGCGAATAGAGAGTGACTCCAATGGGACAGTGGATGCCAATATCATCATACCCAAAAATCCATCGGTTCACAACCTGGACGGTTACATAAAGATCTCTTCGGATAACCATACCTATGAAATTCCTGTACGCGTCACATTAACCGGCCCGAAGCTGCAGGGCCTGACCTCGGAGAAGGTTGTAGACAGCGATAAGGACGGCAAATTTGACCTGCTCACGCTGGGCTTCGGCGTGAACATAACCACACCCGGAGAGTACAGGCTGGAAGGAGTTCTGGACGACTGCAGCGGCAGCAGGATTGAGCTTATCGACCGGAGCCAGAGGTTGGAAAAGACGGGAAGCATAGACGTCAATGTCAGCGGTGTAGATATCTGGAGGAACGGCAAGTGCGGGCCGATGCAGATACAGAATCTGATCCTCCGCGACACAAACGGGAACTTTATTGACATGTTTGCAGGGAACATAACCATAAATAGAGACCCCAAACAGTTCCAGGCGCCGGCAGCTTATCTGACCGGCTTTGTCAACCAGACAGCCCCTGATTTGATTGCGGTCGGAGTAAATGTGTCTGTGATCAAACCTGGCAGCTACATGCTTCGCGGCACCATCGAGGACGATTCGGGCGAGGTTCTGGGTACCCAGACTGTGAAGAGCAATCTTAATCCCGGCAACACCACTATCGCGCTGCAGTTTGACCCTAACCAGTTCATTATGCTGGACGAGGTTTCCGCGGTGCATCTGGTGGATCTGGTCCTCAGTCAGGAAGGCAAAGAACTGGAGAGAATGGATTCTGCCTGGACCTCCGGAGATATGGACTCGCAGGCATTCAACGCCGGAACGGAAGCGAAAAGCAGCACTTCCGGACGTCCTGTGGTCAAGCTGGGCGGAGCGGAGGGGTGAAGCTGGAGAACGGCACGGCGGCTATTTCCTGAAAGCCGTCTCTCTCGCATTTTAGCTCTATACCACCTCTGTGACTTTTGAGGTGGATGTACATAACCGTTTGATTCTAACCAGTGGCGAACGACTATCTACCACAGAGACTGAGAGCGCACAGAGTATGCATAGAGAATTTGATAATAGTTTGTCGCAAGCATTAGCAAAGAGCCAATTTTCGGGGTCACGCGCGCGCATGACCGCACTCGAGCGGGGCCGGGCCCGCCCCTGGGACCACAGGCGAGCGCGCCCTCATGCCTGCGAGCACTTCCGCATAACTGTCCATGGCTGAAGAGTCCTGGGGCCCATCGAAACGACGGTTTCACTGCAGCTATTATTATCGAGCGATGGACGAAATGCCAAGCTATGCAATTGGATGCCAAGATTCGTGCGATTGCGGAGGATTTGGGTGCAGATTTCTTCGGTGTGGCCGATCTTGCGTCTGCACATGATTTCATCTCATGGCAGGGCGGAGAGAGTTTAGCCCAATACCCAAAGGCGATTTCCATCGGAATAGCCCTACTCAACCCTATTGTAGATCAGCTTCCTGGAAGGGGCGAAAAGGCCGTGGCGATGGAATATAAGCACCACGCTTACGACATGGTAAACGATCTCCTGGACACCATCGCCCTGCGTCTCAGCAGTTCACTGCAGCGCCAGGGTTACAGGGCATTCCCAATTCCAGCCTCGAAGCGCGCTGTGGTCGATGAGCGAGTTGCCGCCATATTCTCTCATAAGCTGGCGGCGCATATGGCCGGCCTGGGCTGGATCGGCAAAAGCTGCCTGCTCATCACTCCGGAAGCGGGACCGCGCGTGCGCTGGGCCACGGTGCTGACCGACACGCCGGTGCAAGCAACGGGCTCTGCAATGGCGGAGCGCTGCGGAGAATGCCAAAAGTGAGTGGAAATTTGCCCGCAGGCCGCGTTCACCGGACGGCTCTTTCGGGAGGATGAGCCGCGGGAGGCAAGATATGATGCCCGAAAGTGCGAGCTGTACCTGAAGGAACTGGAAGAGAAAACGGGATATGGAGTGTGCGGGATGTGTCTTTTTGTGTGCCCCGCATGGAAGGAGATAGTAACTGGTACCCGCAATCCCTCAAACATTCATGGCTGAGAAGTCGTGGCTCCATTGGAAATTTTATCGGAGGCCATGCATCATGGCCTTTGCCATTATGTTGAGGGATTTGTGCCTCGGATTCGTCAGCGTTTTCTGGCTTCGGTCTGTTCTGCTGGGGTTGACTCGCGTGAAAAAACGCGCGGATGGGCTTTGGCGTCCTCAACGCCGGGCAGGCTTGGTGACAGCACGATGGAAACGGTTTATGGACCCCCCCCCAGAAAACGAAGCAATAAGGAGGGCGGAACCGCCGGGAACTGGGGCAGAAGGACCATCTATCTGGACGAGATGGAGATTATGATCGTGGCATGCAAAACTGCCGAACCCTCCGCGGCAGAGGTTATTCTAAAATGAATGCCCTGCAGCAAGTTGTGGGGTATTAAATTTAAAATAATGAGTTAAAAATAATTTAAAATCCTGAACCGTCAGGAATTCCATCGCCTGAGTTAGGTGCGGGGCCAGGGGAATTTGCATCGGGATTTCCATTAGGAGGGGCGTCCATTCCAGATCCATCAGGAATTCCATCACCAGAGTTAGGTGCAGGCCCTTCGCGTTCACCTGCTAATGCAAACCCATAGAGTATTGTCAATGCAAGCACGACAACTAATGCAACAACTATCGCTAGTTTTCTCATTTTTATCACCAGTTAATAGTTACGACATTTAACTCATATATATCCTTCGCGTTAACGTTAATTGCAAACAACTGTTATTTTTTGAGGCAAAAGAGGAACAAATTATCTGAAGACACCTGAAAAATAAAACCACAAAGCCAACAAAAGCGTACATAGGACGGACGCGGAGACCTAAAATTCAGTCAGAGAGAAGAGATTAAAAGCTGAGAAGAGAATTGATAGCATGCAAAGGATCTCAAATGTCTCTCATTCACATAACTCGTCAATCGGACATCCCGCTCATGGGGTGCCTTTACTTTGGCGTGGTAGACAGGGGCAGCAACCTTCTGCAGATCAGGCCGAGCTGCGGCTGCAACCTGTTCTGCCCATTCTGCTCAGTGGACGCCGGCCCGCACTCAAAATCCCGCGTCACTGACTACCAGGTGGAGCTGGACTATCTCATGGAAGCGGTCGAGGAGATCGCTCCCTTCAAAGGGCCGGGAGTGGAGTGCCACATCGATTCGCCTGGCGAGCCCATGCTCTATCCGGATATCGTCGAGCTGGTGCGCCAGCTTAAGCAGATAAAAGAGGTCGCTGTTGTCAGCATGCAGAGCAACGGCACTCTTTTTGATGCAGAAAAGATCAAAGCGCTCGATGAGGCGGGGCTCGACCGCATCAACCTCTCCATTCATGCACTGGAGCCCGCGAAAGCGGCATATCTCGCTGGAGTGCCCTGGTTTGATATTGAAAAAGTTTTGCAGGCGGCAAAAAGCATTGCAGAGAGCAAGATCGACCTCATGATTGCGCCCGTCTACATGCCTGGCATCAATGATGAGGATATTCCGGAATTGGTCGAGTTTGCCCTGAAGGTGGGCGCAGGAAAGAGGTGGCCGCCTCTGGGCATCCAGAAGTTTGAGCACTACCGGCTGGGCAGGTCTCCAGGAAAGATCAAGGCCGAGAACTGGTGGCATTTCTACAACCGCAGCATGAAGAGCTGGGAGGAGCAATTTTCCATACCTCTGCTTCTTCGGGCCCAGGATTTCGGAATTGAGAAGCGTCCTACGATCCCGACGGTCTTTGAGAAGAAGGAGAAGGCATGGGTCGAGATCAGGGCACCGGGCTGGGTGAAGGGAGAACAACTGGGTGTTGCCAGAAACCGTGTGGTCTCGGTTATGGACTGTCCTGTAAAAAAGGGAAGCGTGCGGGTGAGGATCGTCTCCAACAAGCACAATATCTATGTGGGTGTGCCGTGCTAGATTTTTAAAGAAGAGGCGAGATATTTATTTCCTCTTAATAAAAGATCGGCTAATCTCATTTAGATGCAGATAAGATAGAGTGGATGTTGGCAAGGACTGCTTCCGCTCTTTCTTCTGGTGTTCCGCGAGTCGGCCTGCAGGCCGCGTTCAACGGGCCGCTCCAGGCCGCGGCCGGCCGAGCGACGGCGGTTAAGTTGCAGACATATTAGGGCTGTAAAGTCATCGATAGCTCGATCTCGTCTTGCCTGGTGCTTCTGTTGAAGGAAAAAGGGCAAAGCTTCAAAGATTGTCCCCCGCGGACGCGGGGTTAGGGGGGCCGCCACGGCCATAAGTCTGGCCCCGTCACCCCCAGCGCGTTTTATCGCGCGGAACCCCGGAAGAAGAGGTGAGATAATCATCTGCGCCTGAGTAAACGATATGCCAATGTCATCCAACTGTTGATAAGACTTCCTGGATGCAAGCAATGACAGCATCAGCGCATTCTTCCGGGGTGCCGCGAGTCGGCCTGTAGGCCGCGTTCAACGGGCCGCTCAAGGTCGCGGCCGGCCGAGCGACGGCGGCTAAGCTGGTAGACATATTAGGAAAAGATGGCGACCTCAGGGCTGATTGAGAAATGCAAGGCTTGTCAATTCGCCCGGAGCCACATTGTCTCGTATATCACAGCTTACCACTTCATCGCGAGACTTGCCGGACCTGAATTTATAGCCCTCAAATATCCCTGGACATTCGCGACAGTCTGTTGATCAGCCATTTGGTCAGAAAGCCCGCCAGGAAGCAGATGAACATGATGGTGAAGACTCTTTTTTCGGAGTTGCCATCCGGTGCAATCAGGCCGGAGCTTAAGATCAGATAGGTCATGTAGCCGAAAACCATGGCTAGCAGCGGTATGGCCATGTACCAGAGCCTCTTGTATCGCGAAGCAAGACCATAGCGGCGCAGGTCATCGGCGACGCCCGTCAGGATCTGAGCCGAGGCGCCCAGGCCCGCGAAGAATGAGGACCAGAGGGGAACTCCGAGAACGATCACATCAGAGTATTTGTAGATCAGGAGGCTGAAGAACAGGACGGCGAGCATGGCAAAGATGACCGCATAAAGGCCGTAGAGCTTGAAGAAATAGGAGATGGTCCTCAAGCTGTGAAATCGGGAGCCTTTGATCTCGATCTTGGCGTCATTAATGGCGCCTGTGAGCTCATACTTTGCCCGATCACAGTAAAGATAAGAGTCAGAGAAGTTCTCTTTGTTGAACTCCTTCAAAGCCAGGACATAAAAGTCATAGCTGTCCTTTATGTCGATGGAACTTCTGTGGGCTGCTTGGAGCATGCGGTCCAATCTCTTCAGGTCCACTTCTACCTCAGAGCATGATTCAGGGATAGAGCAAGCTTTAGAGTTCACAATATAATTACTCACTAAATTAATATATATAGTTTTCGTATCTGATTCATTCACACATAATTAAAATAATTTTAGAAGATTTGAATTCTTGATCTTACACAAAAATACGGTTATATTTTCATTGGTTTATCCGATGTCAATAAAATTAGGAAAATATCAAATTTTCTAATCCATGGGCTTCAACCCATCATGGCCATCTTCCTCGCCTGTCTTATCTGCCTGAGGAGCATTTTCTTCAAAGAGCCTTTATGCCTTCCGCTGGCGGGTGCAGCAGATGTATCCAGTATTGCTATATGATGTATCTCATTTATCATGCTCTCGGCGATGCTGCAGCATTCATCTGCTCCATGGTTCAAGGCTCGATTTTCTTTGACCATTTCTTTCATATGTAAGAATTGTACATCTTCATTAAAAAATTTTTCCCTCGTTGAAAATAGACGATATCTTAAGAATTTAAAAATTTTGGAAAATAATTGAGGTTACAGAAAATTTTTGGAATTTTTGAGTATTTCTGAAAATTTCTCCTCATAGCAGAATCTCCTCGGGCCTTGCTTGCGGTTCGTCCCGGAGGCCATACTTTAATACCTCATGGAATAATTATATGCTATGTTTGAAGATCAGATCTTCTGCCCCACCTGTGGCGCGAATACAGAACATACGATGATTAAATCCGGGCAGGAGAACCTAAGTCGGTGCGTTGAATGTGAGACCGTTCATTCCGTCCAGAAAGAACGTGAAAGGCTCGTCAACTTGAAGGTAATTGTCAGCAAAGACGAGCAATCCAGGCCCTATTTCATCAACATCCCTGCCAGGGAGATATTGAGGGTGGGAGACGAGCTCCTGGTGGATGATGCCTCCGCCGATGTGGTAATGACCCAGATCGCATCGCTGGAGACGGATAGGAGGGTAAATATGGCTCCCGCCGAGAATGTGAAGACCGTCTGGGCCAGGGCGACGGATGAGGTGCCTCTGAAGATATCCGTATTTCGAAATGGCAGGAGCCACTCGCTCAAAATCGTAGTTCAGGGAGATGAGACCCTGCAGGTGGGCGAGGTAAGATCGGTTGAAGGATTCAAATTCGTCATAGTTAAGATCAAGCTGCGCGGCGAGGGCTTTGTCGATGTAGCTGAGGCGAAAGACATAGTGCGGGTGTGGGGCCGAGAGCTTTGAACAAGGAGTACCTCATTGAGGATCTGCGCGGTCTTGTGAGCGAATCGGTCATCAAGGCCATGTCCCTGGTTCCCAGAGAGCTTTTCGTGCCCGAGCATCTTGAAAGGAGGGCGTACGATGATACGCCCCTTCCCATTGGACTCAACCAGACAATATCCGCGCCTCACATGGTGGCAATAATGTGCGAGCTGCTTGACCTCAGGCCGGGAATGAAGGTCCTGGAAGTGGGAGGAGGGAGCGGCTATCATGCGGCAGTAATGGCGAATCTCGTGGGCCAGGAGGGGCACATCTATTCTGTAGAGCGTAAACCGGAGCTGGTAGTCTTCGCCAGAAAGAATCTGCAAAAGGCCGGCATCACGAATGTCACCATGATTGAGGCCGACGGCAGCCTGGGACTTGTTGAGCATGCTCCCTACGACCGCATAAGCGTCGCGGCTGCTGCCCCGCAGATTCCCGAGTCGCTCAAGCAGCAGCTGATAGAGGGCGGCAAAATGATCCTGCCTGTGGGCCGCGACCGCCAGGAGCTTCTTTTAGTGACGAGAAAAGATAGTGGTTTCATTGTGGAGGAGAAGATGGGGGTCGTCTTTGTTCCCCTCATCGGAAAAGAAGGATTCAGAGAACAGCAGATCTAATATATTTGCGCGAACCATAACTCCTATGAGATGAAGCCGATAGCAATCATTATCATGGATGGCTTCGGCATAAGCCCGATCGAGAAGGGCAATGCCGTAGCCCGGGCCCGCAAGCCTAACCTCGAGCGATTCTGGAAGAATTATCCCACCACGACCCTTGGCGCTTCCGGTCTGGCCGTAGGCCTGCCAAAAGGCCAGATGGGCAACTCTGAGGTAGGGCACCTCAACCTGGGTGGCGGCAGAATCGTCTATCAGGATTACACCAGGATCTGCCTGGCCGTAGAGAATGGCACCTTTGGCAGGAATCCGGTCCTGCTGGAAGCCATGGCGAAGGCAAAAGACGGCAAGCTGCATCTCATTGGCCTGCTCTCTGACGGAGGTGTGCACAGCCATATTACTCATCTTTATGCGCTCCTGGAGATGGCCAAAAAACAGGATCTGAAGAAGGTATATGTCCATGCCATTCTGGATGGCAGAGATGTCCCGCCCCAGAGCGCTTTGACCTATTTCCGCGAGCTGGAGAAGAAGTTCGGGCAGATAGGCACTGGCAAGGTGGCAACGGTCAGCGGCCGCTACTACACCATGGACAGGGACAAGCGCTGGGACCGGGTTGAGAAAGCCTACCGCTGCCTGACGGATGGATTGGGATACAAAGCAGAGACGGCAAAGATCGCAGTGGAAAACGGCTACGAGCGGGGCGAGAACGATGAGTTCCTGCAGCCGACTGTGGTGGATGAGAGCGGCCTGGTGCAGGACGGGGACAGCATCATCTTCTTCAATTTCAGGCCCGACAGAGCGCGCGAGATCACCAGAGCCTTTGTTGATAAGGGTTTCACGGACTTTCCCACAAAGCCGATCAGGGTTTATTACACCTGCATGACCCAATACGATGCAAGCCTTGACGTGCCCATAGCCTTCCCTACGCAGAACCTGAGCGACACCCTGGGTCAGGTCATAAGCCGTGCCGGGCTCCGGCAACTGCGCATCGCTGAGACGGAGAAGTACGCCCATGTTACCTACTTCTTCAACGGTGGCAAAGAATTGCCCAATCCCGGTGAGGATCGCGATCTCATACCTTCACCAAAAGTTGCCACCTACGACCTGCAGCCAGAGATGAGCGCCTACCGGGTTTTGGACGAGCTGATTGCTCGTATCGATTCCGGCAAGTACGACTTCATTGTCCTCAATTTTGCCAATCCCGATATGGTGGGGCATACCGGCATATTTGATGCGGCTGTGAAGGCGGTCGAGGTTGTGGATGAGTGTGTTGGCAAGATCGCAGATGAGATCCTCAAGAAGGGAGGAGCGGTTCTGCTCACCGCAGACCACGGAAACGCTGAAAAGATGATCGATCTGACCACCGGCCAGCCGCATACCGCTCATACCACAAATCCTGTGCCTTTCACACTGATAATCGAAGATGGCACGAATTACCGCCTGCGCGAGGACGGCATTCTGGCGGATGTCGCGCCCACAGTACTGCAGCTTATGCATATCCCGCAGCCAGAGGCGATGACTGGAAAGAGCCTCATCATATAGGAAAAATGACCTCAAGGATATGACTGGGGAAGATTGGTCATCCAAGGAGTTCAATCCATGCTGAATTTATTTAAGGAATTGTGAAAGTGTGTCACAGAATTATAACGGAAAAAGGAGCCGGCTCAACTTCCCTGAGAAGAACGATGAATGCATTTACTGGAAGGGCCAGGAGGACGGCGATCTCGGGCATTGCCTTCATCCTGAAGCGCGACCTGGCGAGTCATGTATTCTGAACGTTGTTGACTATTGTCGTCTCAGGGACCCGCCAATGGTCACACAGCCAGCATCAGTCCATAAATGCGTGATCTGTGGCAATACTATGAGTTCTGATGAGTATGAGGCTAACGGCTGCATTTTCTGCGGTGCCAATGCCGAGCCGTTAATCTGCTCGGAGTCTTATGATTTGCGCGACCGGGAGTGAAGAAGGCCCTATCCTGTGGAGATCCTGAGCCAGAGAAGATCATCCTCGGGCAAAGAACAGGCTTTCGGAAAGCATTTAATACGCCGTGGGGACTTATTAGACATGTTTTAGGATGGGATAGATTATGCCAGACGAAATCCTCCAGCCGGATACGAAATACCTCTTGGATTTGCTAAAAAAAATCATAAGTTTTAAGACAGTTGCGCCTCCCGGGAACTGCTATCAAGAGATTGTGGAGTGGCTCGTTCCCATTTTCAAGGAGATGGGCTTCAAGACCGAGACGCTGGTCATGCCACAGGACGTCTTCGCAGCCAGATGCAATGACCCGCGGCTGGTGGGCGACCGCTTCAATCTACGAGCAGATCTGATTGTAGGCGCCGAAAAGACGCTGGTGATCTATGCTCATCTGGATGTGGTTCCTGCAGAGGGAGAATGGGAGACTGATCCCTTCCAGGTGGTGCAGAAGAATGGAAGAGCCTATGGCCGGGGTGTCTCCGACTGCAAGGGATCTATCGCGGCATTAATTGCCGCCTTAAAGGCGCTCCTGGAGACCGGCAAGCCGAAGTACAACCTCTCTGTTTTGTTGACCACGGATGAAGAGGTGGGCGGCTACTCCGGCCTGTGCTACCTCACCGACCTGGGACTGGTCAAAGGAGACCTTATGCTCTGCATGGACGGCTTTTCTGATGATGTGGTAATAGGCAGCAACGGCATCATAACCTGGGATGTGGTGGTGCATGGCCGGTCGTCTCACAGCGGCTCCAGTTTCCTGGGCGTAAATGCTGTGGAAAAGTCGATACCTGTCATGGAGACGCTCATGGACCTGAAGAAGGTGATACAGGCGAGAAGGTCCAATCTTCCGGCCAGCTCTGCTTTTGAGGCTGTGGGCCTTAAACACCTCATGCCCATACTCAACATAACCATGATCAATGGAGGCATCAAAGAGAATATAGTCCCGGACAGGTGCGTTTTGCGGGGCGACCGGCGGGTGATACCTGAGGAGAGCATGGAAGATGCCATGTCCGAGATCGAAAGGACGCTGAAGCCGCTGGATGTCGAATTTGATCTGAAGTTCTATCCAGGCTATCCGCCTATGAGCGTGAACCCGGACCACGTTTGGGTGACTGAGGTGAGGGAGGCGGTGAAAAGAGGCATGGGATTCATGCCACGGCTCTCAGGAGCGCAGGGAAGCCTGGATCAGGCCTATGCCACTGAGAAGACCCGAATTCCCACCTGCGTCTACGGCGTGGGCCGGCAGCTGGAGAGCAATGCCCATGGTCTGAACGAGAATGTGCGCATTGCTGACCTGGAGGGGTTCGCTCGATTCCTCATTGAACTGATCCGGGCGGAATGATCTGCTAATCCACAATAGACTCAACAAAGCCGAAAGGTTTCTGGCATTTAAGACATCTTCAGAGAGCCAACCTACCTGAGACAGGATTCCAATGAAGGCAATATCCGTAGTCGGAACCAAGAAGACCGGCAAGACTACTCTGGTCACTGCCCTGGTCAGCTCGCTTGCCAGGTGCGGGAGAGTGGGGACGATCAAGAACATGGTTACCCATCCTGTGGACAGCGGCGACACCAAGCGCCACTTCGATGCCGGTGCGGATGTAGTGATCGGCCTGGGAGAAGCCCGGCTAAAAGTGACACGAGAGCGCGGCGACCTGGACACCGCTTTGGCCGATCTGCGGGCTGAGGGAGTGGACTATGCGGTGGTGGAAGGCTTCAAGCACAGCCGTCTTCCCAAGATCGTAATGGGCGATATCGATGTGCCCAATATGGTGAGAAGAGTGAGGCTCAGTGACATAAACGAGGTGCTGGTGGAGGAATTGGCGCAGATGATTCTGGGGATGGAGGACTACAAGGGCGAGGGTGAGGCCTGAAATCTGGAGCTTAAATGCCGGGAGCTTGATGGCGAAGATTTGTTGAATAGGATTGACCAAAAATTCTGGTTAATCTGGACCTCCAACAGAAAACTTAAACATGAGAACCTTCATTCACCGATCTGTAGGAGATGAATCAAAATGGCTGATTGCGAACTATGTACCCGTGCTCGACCACTGCTGTTTCCCATTAAGGCCCCTGTCCATAACCTGACCTATCCTGAGGGCGCGTACAAGGGCGTATGCGACATCTGTCTCGATCATCTGGAAAAGGGCTGGCAGGAACGCTTTGGGCCGAAGCCTGAGGAAAAGAAGTAAGATCATATTTTGTTCTATCGAGATAAATCACAAAGACATTCTTTTTTGCACAAATAGCAGAAGAGGGCTGCAATAAACGAACGCCAAGAGCCGGGAGGAACATCATGTGGATGCAAAAAGAGGAGAAGATAGTGGTAGTGCTCCTCTTCATGGCCCTTGGATCTCTGGCCACAGCCTTCTGGACGTTCAGTCCGGATGCAGGCGAGACAGACGCATCCTCAGATTCTGTGGCCCAAAACTCTGGCCTCTCCCTGGAGGGATTGGTTTTGCAGATAGATCCTACTAAGAGCGGAGGAAACCTGATCCTCAGGCTGGACTCGACTCCAATGCCCGTTTTCATTCCGGCCAGCGCGGGTGCGATGGATCTCCAAAAGCAGCTTCATACAGGTGAGCGCATACGAATTCGGGGAACTGTCTCAGACTTCCAGGGTCAGCCGGAGCTGAAGATATCAAGAGCGTCGGATGTTCAGAGGCTGGGAACGTGACCCATCCAAGACAGATGGTTCTTAAAAGGCAGATGATTGTTAAGATCGTCTCGCAGCAATTCTTCGCGGAGGAAGGCAATTGAAAGCTCTCGTCTTTGGCGGCACAGGCAAGATCGGCTCAGCAGTGGCATGGGATCTGGCAAGGTTTGGCGAAGCCGAAACAGTCGGCATCGCGGGCCGGAGCCTGGATGCACTGCAGAGGACTCGTGACTGGATTGGCAGCGACAGGGTTGCCACCCATCTTCTGGACATCAATGATGCTCGCAGGGCTCGAACCCTCATGCAGGAGTATGATGTGGGCATCATTGCCCTGCCGGACAGGAGGAGCAGCTACAAAACCATCGAGACCGCTATCGGTTCAGGCCTCAATGTTGTGGATCTCCTGGAGGAGTACCACCGCCGGCCTGATTCCCATGAGACGGAAGGCCTGGAGATCCCGGCGGGCATGAGCCTGAATGAGTATGGAGATTCTCTGCACCGCAGGGCTCTGGATAACGGTGTCACTCTGCTGGATGGCATGGGATTTGCGCCTGGTTTGAGCAACGTCACCTTGGGCGAGGGGATAAGAAAGGTCGAAGCAAACCGGGCGGTCGCTCGCGTGGGCGGCATTCCCTGCCGTGCCGCTGCGGCTCGTCATCCTCTGCAGTATATGATCACCTGGTCCTTCGATCACGTGCTGCGCGAGTACATGGTTGATGTCCCCGTACTGGAGAATGGCAAAGCCAGAGAGGTGGAGGCCACATCAGGCCGAGAGAGCTTCCGCTTTCAGGAATGCGGACAGGATGAATTGCTTGAGTGCGCCATAACCCCCGGCATGCCCAGCTTTCTGTACACTCATAGCGATTTGCTCAGCTTTTCTGAGAAGACCATCCGCTGGCCTGGCCACTGGCAGGCTATCGACACTCTGAAGGAATGCGGTCTCCTGGATATCGAGCCCGTGAACTTTGCAGGCCAGGCTATCCTGCCCAGAGACTTCTTTTTAAACCTGATCGAACCCAGGCTCAGGCCGCTTCCCGGTGACGAGGACGTCTGCGTAATGTGGAACACGGCCTCGGGCCCGCAGAGCCGGGCGGACTATTTCATGTGGACGGGCGCGGACGGCGCCAATGGCATCTCCGCCATGGCCAGGGTGACGAGCTCTTCTGCGGCAGTGGCGGCCTCACTGCTGGCGAAGGGCGAGATTCGGGAGAAGGGGATTGTGGCTCCCGAAGAAGTACTGTTGGATAAAGCCTATGATATTTTCATGAAAGGGCTGAAAGAGAGAGAAATAGAAGTGGTGGAAAGAATATCGCCAGTGCAGGCTTGACGGCTATAATGAATATGAAGATCGTAACGCTGCTCAGCGACTTTGGCTCTTTCTACCCGGCGCAGATGAAAGGCGTTATCCTCGGCAAGTTGCAGGATAATGCCATAGAGATCGCCTTTGTGGACATCGCTCATGACATTCCGCCAGAGGATGTTCGCGCCGGTGCTTTCGCTCTACTCTCCACGGTCCAGTATTTTCCGAAAGGCACCATCCATATCGCAGTGGTCGATCCTGGTGTCGGAACAGAGAGGCTGGGACTGGTTGTGGTGAGCGGAGGGCATATTTTTGTCGGACCGGATAACGGCCTGCTACTGCCTGCTGCGCGCTCGCTCGGGGCGCCATCGGCCTACAGGATCACATCTCCATTTGCTGCCTCAAACACCTTCCACGGCCGGGATGTGTTCGCGCCGAATGCTGCCCTTTTGGCCGCCGGCCAGAGCCCGGCAAGCCTGGGCCCGAAGGTCCGGCCCAAAGACCTGAATTTCGGAGACGTGAAGAAGACGGACCAGGGAGTCGAGGCCGCGATCATTTACGTAGATCGTTTCGGCAACCTCATCCTGAATATGAAGAAGCTTCCCGGGTTTGATGTGAGTCTCAAGGGAATAAAGCTGAAAAGAGTCAGGACCTATGCCGAAGCCCGCAGGATCGAACCGCTTATAACCATGGGAAGTCATGGCTTCGCAGAAATTGCGGTCAACCAGGGAAGTGCTGCCGAGGCGTTCTGCCTCAAAGCCGGAGACCGCATTGAACTGGAGGAGATTTGAATTGTTTGGAATAGAGTTTGTTCCTGATGAATCCGTTTTAAAGATCGGCTACATGGCAAAGCTGGCAGAGGAAGCAGGCTTTCAGAACATCTGGATTACAGATCATTATAATAATAGAGACGTCTGGACCACCCTGGCAGTCCTTTCATTGATGACCAACAGGATCTTGCTGGGAACTGGCGTCACCAATCCGTACACCAGGAATGCGGCCATCACAGCTTCCAGCATCGCATCTATAAATGAGCTCTCGGGAGGGCGGGCGATTCTTGGAATCGGTCCGGGGGATAAAGCCACCTTTGATAAGATGGGGATCGATTGGGACAAGCCACTCACAAGGGTCAAGGATTCAGTTCTGGCCATAAAAGCCTTTTTGGCACGAGAGCAGGTAAACCAGGCCGGTTTCAAGGGCGCGCAGATGGCTTTTGCCACCTCCAAAATACCAATATACATCGGCGCTCAGGGGCCCAAAATGCTGGAACTGGCGGGCGCGATTAGCGACGGCGTGCTCATCAATGCATCTCACCCCGACGACTTCAAGTTCGCGGTGCCATTGATCAGACAGGGTGCAGAAAAAGCAGGCCGAAAGCCAGAAGACGTGCAGGTTTGCGCCTATGCCAGCTTCAGCACCGACAAAGATCCCGCCAAGGCCGTAAACGCCTCCAAGATCGTTGTGGCATTCATCGTGGCCGGCTCGCCTGAGAATGTGCTGCAAAGACACGGAATTGGCATGGATGAATTCAAGACGATCTCGGACAGCATAGCCAGATACGACTTCAAATCGGCGATGAACGCCGTGACTCCTGAAATGACTGAGGCTTTTTCCATCTCAGGAGCGCCGGCAGACTGCAGGGCGCGCGTGGATGAGCTTCTCAAGACCGGAGTCACCCAGATCGTGGTGGGCTCGCCCATCGGTCCCAATAAGGAGAATGCCATCAAGCTGATTGGAAAGCAGGTCATCGGCAAGTAGAGGATCTGCCACCATTTCATCAGAGGCGGACCTCTTAATAAGACAACAGCATCTGCAATTCCGTAAACTGTCAGTGGATTAGCAGATCCGCATAAAAGATTCGTACTCCGGAGGGTTCAAGTTCATGCGTGGTCTTTACATCGGGCGCTTCCAGCCTTATCACCTGGGACATCAGGCGGTATTGGAGAAGATCGCCGAAGAGGTGGATGAGATGGCAATTGTGATCGGAAGCGCCCAGGAGAGCCACACCATAGAGAACCCCTTCACCGGCGGTGAGAGGATGGAGATGATTTATGCGGCGTTGGGAGAGGCGGACTTGAGAAAGAGGTGCATTGTCACAACCCTGCAGGACATCAATCGCAACTCGTTATGGGTTACTCATCTTCAATCCATGGTCCCCTGTTTTGATGTGGTGTATTCCAACAATCCTCTGGTGGTCAGGCTCTTCTCTGAAGCTAAAGTAGTGGTGAAAAAGCCGCCCCTGTATCAGAGGGGTCTCTATTCAGGAACCGCCATTCGCAATTTGATGCTTCAGAACGGAAACTGGGCGGATCTTGTGCCTGGTGCTGTTGCCAAATTCATCCGCCAGATAAACGGTGTGGAGCGTCTGTGCATTGTATCGAAGAGCGAACGCAAATAGCTATTAGAACCGCCAGTAACTGCCACACTATCGTTCAATTTGTGAAAATGCTGAAAAAAGGAAGGCGTAATCATATCTGAATAGAGGCAAATTACCTCTATTCTATAGATATCAGCACATCTCCAGGTGTCACGGTGGTGCCTTCTTTGATGTAGATCTCCTTGACCGTCCCATCTCTATCGGCAAAGATGTTCTGCTCCATCTTCATAGCCTCCAAAATGGCTACCGCATCACCCTTGCAAATCTTGTCGCCTTTCTTAACTGTATAGCGGATGATAACGCCTTGCATGGGAACCGTTACCCCATCCGCAGGCGCCTTGGGCTGAGCCTCCTGAATGGTCATGCCTGCGGGGGCCACCTTGACCAGATAAGATTCCCCATCGATCTCGACATTCAGAGCCATGGGCTCGGCAGTCAGAGTTGCTCGCGCCTCTGTTGCCAATTGCTTCTTGACCAGCGGCTCTTCAACGGCCGCTCCCTGCAGGAACTTGAGGGCCACTTGGGGATAGAGGACATAAGTTAGATAGTCTTCCTCCTTCTTGGCCAATCCCAGAGCGTCGACCGCTTTTCTGGCTCCGTCGTACTCAGGAGGCAACAGATCTGCAGGCCGTGTGGTGATGGGCTCCTCGTCGCAAAGAACCCTGAGCCTGACCTTGGGGTCGATCATGGCCGGCGACTTTCCGTAGAGGCCTTTTACGTAGTCTTTGACCTCTTTGGGAACCATCTTATACCGGTCGCCTGTGATTACATTCAGGACGGCCTGTGTGCCCACGATCTGGCTGGTGGGTGTGACCAGAGGAGGATATCCCAGGTCTTTACGGACCTTTGGTATCTCGGCCAGCACTTCTTCGTACTTGTCCATAGCCTTCTGCTCGATGAGCTGAGAGACGAGGTTGGAGAGCATGCCGCCTGGAACCTGATAGACGAGGACGTTGGTATCCACGCGCGCTGTGATGGGGTTGAATACGGGCGCATAGATCTCCATGATCTTTTCGAAGTATCTCTTGATCTCAGTCAGGAGTTCCAGGTCCAGGTGGGTGTCGTATGGTGTTCCCTGTAACGATGCAACAAGGCTCTCCGTAGCCGGTTGTGAGCTGCCGCCCGAAAGGGGAGACATGGCCGTATCCAGAATGTCCACTCCTGCCTGGCAGGCATGAAAGTAACTCATTTGGGCCATGCCGCTGGTGCAGTGGGTATGGAGATTCACAGGTATGTTGATCTCTCTTTTAATCGCCCGGATAAGATCGTACGCATTCTGCGGCGTTATCAGACCAGCCATATCCTTTATGCAGACGGAGTCGCAGCCGAGCTCTGCCAGCTGGACTGCAAACTTTGCAAACTGTTCGTTGCTGTGCACGGGGCTGATGGTGTAGCTGATTCCACCCTGAACGTGCTTGTCCATCTTTTTGGCAGCTTTGATAGATCGATCCATATTGCGGATGTCATTTACCGCATCGAAAATCCGGAAGATGTCAATGCCGTTCGTGGCTGCCTTTTCCACAAACCTGTCCACCACATCATCGGCATAGTGCCGGTATCCGACCAGGTTCTGCCCGCGAAGCAGCATCTGCATCGGAGTGTTCGGCATGGCCTTCTTCAGAGCCCTCAGCCTCTCCCAGGGGTCTTCATTCAGGTACCTGATGCAGGTATCGAACGTCGCTCCTCCCCACATCTCCAGTGAGAAGAAACCGACCTGATCCATCTCTTCCGCTATGGGTAGCATGTCACGGGTTCTCATCCTGGTGGCCAGGAGAGACTGGTGAGCATCCCTAAAAACCGTATCTGTAAGCTTTACCCTGCCCATGAAGATCTCCTCTTAAACGGTCGCCATTCCTTAAAACTCCTTCGCCCTAAATTGATCCCATGCGAGATATCGCTTGTGGTTCTCGCCTGATTTTTTCAACATCATCCAGGCAGCTCATCTGCCGGTTTATTTGGCATCTGAATAGCGGAATCTCAATCTAATTTGAACTTAGGGAATGACTATGCGGTCTTGTGCAAATCTGATTCTCCAGCACAACCACGGATAAGTTATATAAATCTAATGGCAAGGCCATGTGGAATTGCCCGGCTTCCGGGTGAGCCTTTTGGATTGGCGACAAATGAACAATGGCTCTGAGATTGCTTACATCTCTCAAGAAATGGACTTTGCATAGATGCATTATATATTCCCTCCAGCAGAGATGCTAATTCATGTTCATGAAGAGGCACGTGCTCTCCATGCGAGAGTTTTCCAGGGAGGAGATCGACTCCGTTCTCGACCTCGCCGCGTCCCTGGAGCCCTATGCCCGGGGCAAAAAAAAGAGCGACATATTTGTCGGCAAAGTTCTGGCTCTGCTTTTCTTTGAACCATCCACACGCACGCGCATGTCCTTTGAGGCGGCCATGAAGCGATTGGGCGGCAGCGTCATCAACCTCGGGCCGGCAGAAGGCAGCTCCATCTCCAAAGGCGAGTCCCTGGCCGACACCGTCCGGGTGATAGGAGGCTATGCCGATGCACTTGTCATACGCCATCCCAAAGAGGGTTCGGCCCGCCTGGCTTCCCAGTTCTCGCCCGTGCCGGTGCTGAACGCGGGCGACGGCGCTGGCCACCATCCCACCCAGACACTTCTGGACCTTTACACTATTAAGAAGGAGAGCCGCCTGGAAGACCTGAGCATTGCTCTCGTCGGTGATCTGAAGTACGGTCGCACGGTTCATTCTCTGGCTTATGCGCTCTCGCTTTACGGAGCCGATATCACTCTGGTCTCTCCGCCCACCTTGAGAATGCCCGATCCGATAAAGGCCGATCTCTCCAGCAAGGGAACCAGGGTTCGCGAAACCTGCGACCTGGGTGAAGTGATCAACAATGTGGATGTCCTGTACATGACCCGCATCCAGCGCGAGAGGTTCCCAGATCCTGTGGAGTACAAGAAGGTCGCCAGCAGCTACAGGATCACTCCTGATTTTTTAGATAATTCACATAACAATCTGATCATTATGCATCCTCTGCCGCGTGTGGACGAGATTGATCCCGCTGTGGATTCCTCAACACATGCCCGATACTTCCAGCAGTCCTTCTACGGGGTCCCGGTGCGAATGGCATTGCTGAAGATGCTCATAATTGGAGGAGATTGAAGTGACCGATTCGAGCCCAGAAAAATGTCGGAGAGAAGCAATAGATGAAGCAGTAGACAGACCGAAAGATGGGCCCAGAGAGCTGCGCGTAAAGCCCATCATGAGCGGGACCGTTATAGACCACATTGCAGGAGGTCAGGCTCTGAATGTTCTCAAGATATTGGGAATTTCAGGCACGACTGACGCCACGGTCTCTGTGGTCATGAATGTAGAGAGCGGCAAACTCGGCAAGAAGGACATCGTCAAAGTCGAGGACCGTGAACTGCTGGAAAAAGAGTTGAACAGAATCGCTCTCATTGCGCCGGATGCTTCTATCAATATCATCCGCGACTACAAAGTGATCGAGAAACACCCTGTAGATCTGCCAAGCGAGATCGTGGGCGTGGTGCGCTGCCAGAATCCCAACTGTATCTCCAATACGCTCGAGCCCATCAAATCGAGAATGCTGGTCAAGACCAAGAACCCTGTCCAGCTCAGATGTCTTTACTGCGAGCAGCCTCTCACCGACAGGATAGCAGAATACTTAATTTAGGAGATGAGTTCCGCCTTTCGGGATCGATTCTTGTCGGTTCGATTACGGAAGCTGATGATCTTTCCGAAAGCTGGTCAGAGGGCCAGAATCGAGAAGTCGATCAATAAGCAATTACGAGGCAAAATCGAGAAGCATATGACCAGAGTGTCCCGGGCATAAGATGCGAAAGTATAAGTCTGGTTCTGGCATACTGGTGCCCCAAGTTAGAATTTAAGTTTCACTCAGGTTAGGATGGAGTTTAAGATGACAGTGAAAAATGGCGATTTCATCAGAATTGATTACACAGAGATAGTTGACGGGCAAGTGATTGCAGCCACTGACAAGGATGTCGCTACAGAAAAAGGAATCTTCAGCGAGGAAGCCCAGTATGGACCGCACCTGATAGTAGTTGGAGCAGGCCAGCTGGTGAAAGGCTATGAAGATGATCTGATTGGCAAAGAGATCGGCTACTCCGGAAGTGTAGAGATCGCGCCAGAGAACGCATTTGGGCTTCGCGATCCCAAGTTGGTTGAGATCATTCCCATAAACCGGTTCAAAGAACAAAAGCCGGTTCCAGGAATGCGTGTGGGTGTAGAGAATAAGGTTGGAACGGTCACCAGGGTAATCGGCAGGAAGGTGAGTGTTGACTTCAACCATCCTCTGGCTGGCAAGACCATCGTCTACGAGTACAAGATCCTGGAGAACATCGAGGATCAACTGGAGAAGCTCAAGGCACTTATCAAGACATTCGCCCACATGGAGCTTGAGGCGGAAATAAAGGATGACGTGGCAATAATTACAGTTCTCTGGGAGCTGAGCTATTATAAGGAATGGCTCATGATCAGGCGGGGCCTGGCAGACATGATCATCCAGCACCTGGGACTGAAAGAGGTGGACTATGTCGAGAAGCATACCGGCGAAAAGGTGAGGGCCGAGCTCATCTCTCCACCCGGAAAAGAGCCTCTCGTGGAAGGCGTAAATCCAGAAGAGCAGAACGCAAAAGAAGCGACGCCTGCCTGTTAAAGGCCGGCAATCAAACTTTTTCTTTGCTAAATTTCCATAGGATTGTAAGATACAAAAAAACTAATAATGCCTGTAGCAATAATTATAAATTATAACCATATATCTTTTTGTCTAAAATCGGGTTGGCCAAGGAGACCGGCTGCCAATCTCTGCCAGTCGTCTCCTAAAACCGCTTGCCAAATAAAGCTGATGTTGCTTGCCTGAGAGGCGCTGCATCAAGCCCAAACTTCTTTGCACTTATCAATCTAGTGTTTCTACCAATCCTCCATCATGGACTTCTTAGTAGAAGAACCCGCCGTGATGAGATGAGGACCAGGACCAGCTGCTGGAGTAGTAGTAGGTCGCTCCGCCAAATCCATAGACATTGGCTGCCCACCAGGGGTCATAAACGACTGGTTCGTAGTAGACAGGTGCCGTGTAAGTCGGATAGGTGTATGTTGGGTAGGTGTATACTGGGGGCGTGTATGTTGGGTAGGTGTAGGTGTAGGTCGGGTAATTCCAGTACGAATATGTTGGATACCAGCTATACGAATAGATCCCGCCAGGATTCAGCCAATCGTAGTGATTATTGAAATCACCGAAGTTGTGGTTATCACCGAAGTTGTGGTGATCACCGAAATTTTGATCATTTCCATGTGAAGAATGTCCATTATTCCGTGATCCGTCAAAGGCTCCGCCGTCAGCTGCTGAGCCCGCTGCAATTAGCATTCCCAGCGCCAGCACCGATAATATCAATTTGATTGCTTGTATTAAGATTCCTCCAAATACTCTGTTTATTAGCTTAATATTAAAAGGTGATTTTTATGTAGACATCACCTAGCGCCTATATGAATCCTCTATGAAGCGCATGATGCCGAAAATGCCTATTTCGGGGGAAAAATGAAGGAATCAAGAATTGTGTGCAAGGATATCCGCTCTTATCGAGAAAAAAGAAAATTAGAAGATTTAAGTAAAACATACGCGGGTGGCCTGATTCTTCATGCCAACAAACGACATCGTGCGTCAAGGTCTAAATCGATTGCCTTGTCGTCTTTCATGCGATCGATATCAGTAGGCTGGCTGGCAACCCCGCGAAGAGATCGACGCTTATCATATTATTTTTGGAAGACTGTGCGGGCCGATCCCGGCTCTCAGATCCACTTCGAATTCGTCCTGGATGGCCAACGATTCCGGAAGATGATAGGTTATGGGTTAAGACTGGTTGATAGGCGCACGTTCATCTTCTGGCACAACTACATGCAGTGAATTAAGCATGTCCCTGATTACCTCCCACGGGAAGGTAGATATGACTGCGCATTCGGTTTTTCCCCGGTAGACTCTATCCTCGTAGACCCTTCCATCCGGGGAGTAGCTGGCCGCGACAATGAGGTCCCCCTGTTTGTACCGACCCTGTCCTAGATTCTGATTTGGGAATCTGAAATTGCCAAGCACTCCTGGCTGCCCATCTATTTGAGGCTGAAAGAGATTGGGCTGGTCTGCTCCCGCGTTCAGGAGGGCATTCCATACAATGATTTCATTAGCTGTGATATTGGCGAGCATTGGTTCTTCATAACGGGTGAGAATGAGCCAGAGAAAGTAATCGGTGCTGGCCGCAGTTAGGTTATACCTGGTGAAATTCACTCCCTGGGAGGTGACACCGCTGGTAGGTGCTTCAACGATTACAGTATATTTCTCAGTAGTATTCATATCAAAAGATACATTGTAGGGCCCAATCGGGCCGGATTCGTGGGCCGCAAAGGCTGGGGAAGTCAGGGTTAGCATCAAGAGCAGAATTAGTTCTGCGTGCATTACTCTTGCCACCGATCTCATTGACGGATCATTTGTTCTGGAGGCCATTTCATCCTTTTGGTGGAACCAAAATGGCTGCCGTAAGCCGTCATAATTGGGACCAATCATGACTGCTGTGCCACTCATGTTCAGTTCAATTCTTTATCTGAACCGAGGTTTTATCCTGGCAAATGTCAGTCATAAACCGGCAGATCAACCAGCCTCGGATCGGCCAGGGCTCTGCCTGCTGTGAAGTGGTATAGATCCTGATACTTCAGGCCAGAAAGGCCGAGCATGCGGTGCACCGCGTCATCGAAGAAGCAGCCAATGCCGCAGCCCTGGAATCCGGAGGCTTCGCTGGCAAGATAAAATGCCTGTGCAACCACACCGCATTCCCAGTGCAGTCGCGGATAAAGCCAGGGCCCGTATTTATGCAGCGGCCCCTCGAACTCTGCAATCATAGAGGCGGCAAAGCATCCATCCGATGCTATACTCTGCCTGCAGGAGGTCTCTTTGGCAGCCAGACGGCCGTCACCCTGCGCCAAAAGATAAAGCTCCAGGCCCTCGGGCGTTCGCGGGGGCTTTTCCCAAACGAAGCCGCCTTGCATCGCCGCTCTAAGGTTCTCCTTTTGGCGCGGGTCTCGCAGTAGAATGTACAGTCCTCGCTCCAGGCCTTCAACGCGATGCGCAAAGATGACAGGATGGATGTGCGGCCTCCAGGGCAGAGTGCAAGAAGGATACCTTACTGGCAAGGCCGCCTCCAGGATTGCATGGAAGCTCTCCCTCGGCATAGAGGTCTTTCCGTCCATAGCCTGGGCGCTGCGACGTTTGCGCAGGATGCGGCAAAATTTCGAGGTGGCGTGATCATTTGCTGCCGAAAAGCCCGGGTAGACGTCTGCAGTGGGCGGCTTTTTCGCGGCCTCACTCACCAGATCGATCTGCGGCCAGGGTTCATGTTCCGAGCTTAAGGTATTGGCAACAACCGGCAGCGTCTGCAACTCTATTTGTGAGAGATCGGCAGACTTCAAAGCTTTCCCATGAGCCTTACCATCTGTAAATATCGCCAGCAGGACATCAGGTAATTCTTCCTCAGATCTGTGCTCCAGGGATGGTCCCTTTTTTGCTGTGCCCTTTGTGGACCCGGGCCCCATTCCGAGAAGCCTGGCCAGATCATCGGTCCCCAGATCGTCCCACAGAGTCGCAGACCAGCCCAGGCAGTGCGCGGCCTCGATCAGGGCTGCCAGAGCATGGCCCAAATCGATCATACAATAGCGATATGCCCTCTCTCCGTATTTCCAGGACTCGCGCCAGTAGATCGAGGAAAGTCCGATCAGCAAAGTTCCTTCAGAAAGGCCGAGCGACTGCCCGTTTTTCACAGTTGCCAGAAGCTCCAGAGCATGGTCTTTCGGTGCATAATGGTATGCTCCCGGCGAGCCTTCCAGTCCCTCCACCGGCCCGGCAATGAGATATCCTTCTGTGGGATGCAGATTGCCGCTGGAAGGATTCACGCGCAAGTACCATTTGGAGCCCGCGAGGCTCTTTTGTCCGGAGAGTGCCAGGCTCTCAAAGAAAAGCATGGAGAGGCTTTTTATGTTCAGAGCTGACGGCCCAGATACGCTGTCTCCGGCATCAATGAAACCCGATCGCTCCAGGTAGATAAGGGAGGCTCCCTCATAGCTTCGGAAGGGGTTGGGCTGGTTGGCCCAGTCCATTCTCTCCGGACCCCGGGCCATCGCATGAGGCTGATGTTTTGTTCTCATATGGTAAGCGATGACCTGGTCTAAAGCATCAGACATGAATTTCTCCTCTCACATTTGTTCGTATATTCGGCAGCTTTATGGTTATTACTTGAAACGATGATCTGCAGCTTTCGGCAGTGATGCTAATCTTATTTGGAACTGGCCCGTGGATAAGACCCCAGAACCTTGACCATGCCCGCCTGTCCTTTTATTGCTTCCAGAGCCTCTTTGACCGGATTATCGTTCACGTGCCCCTCCAGGTCGATATAAAAGTAGTAGTCGCCCAAACCCATACGACTGGGCCTGGACTCTATTCTTGTCAGGTTGATCGAACGCCTGGCGAACTCCTGCAGTATGGAGAAGAGCGCCCCGGGTCGGTCGCGTTCCAGATAGATGATGAGAGATGTCCTGTCCCTGCCCGTAGCCTCAGGAATGGTCCTTCCGGCTACTATAAATCGCGTCACGTTTTCGCTTGCATCCTGGATCTCTCTGGCCAGAATCTGCAGGCCGTACTTCTCGGCTGTGCCGGCTTCCGCGACGGCTGCCATCTCCGGAAACTCCTGGGCCAGCCTGGCGGCGTGGCTGGTGGAGCCTGTTGTCCTGATCTCCGCTTGAGGAAAATTCTTCTTCAGGTATTGGCGGCACTGAGCCAGGGGCTGGGGGTGGGAGAGAACTACCTTGATTTCGCTTTCACCCCGTCCTACAAGACAGAGCCTGATGGGAAGGTTCACCTCGCCTGTAATGGCGACCTTTAGGTGCAGCAGAAGGTCCATGACCACGGTTACGGCCCCCTCCAGACTATTCTCCACTGGAACTATGGCGACATCCAGCTCACCAGATTCTACTGCCAGCAGGGCATCCTCAAAATCGCCGAAGTATACCAGTTCTGCATCATTCTTACCTTTCGACCAGAGAAGAGCCGCTTTTTCTGAGTACGTCCCCTCAGGCCCCAGAACTCCAATCCTGCAGCTCAAGCGTTCCCCTTATCCTTTCCTTCCAGCTCTTTCATCAGCTCAGTCGCTCGATCGACATTAATCCTGCGCTCGGCAGCCATGCGGGCAGCAATGATCTCAATGAGGTCGCACTTTGCCCCCGCCTGCACAGCCACATTCCTGGCGTGCAAAGACATGTGCCCCCTCTGGATGCCTTCTGAAGCAAGTGCTCGCAGCGCGGCAAAGTTCTGGCAGAGCCCGACTGAGGCTATGATGCGGGAGAGGTCGTCTGCGCTCTTGACACCCAGGATCTTCACGGCCATCCTGGCCACGGGATGAACCCGCGTGGCTCCGCCCACCAGGCCAACGGCCACAGGCAGCTCAATTGTTCCCACCAGATCGCCATCTCTATTCTTCTCGTATCTGGTCAAAGACATGTACCGCCCGCTTATTGAGGCAAAAGCATGTGCTCCTGCCTCCACAGCCCTGGTATCATTTCCTGAGGCCAGCACGACCGCAGTCACTCCGTTCATGATGCCTTTGTTATGGGTCGCAGCACGATAGGGATCGACCTCAGCCAGTGCTGCCGCCAGAATTATGCCGTCCACGACCTCATTCCCGCCGATCTCCTCCGCCTTGAAGACCGCTTTTGCCCTTACCAGCCTTCTATCAGCCAGATTGGAGATGATGCGCAGATACACCCTGCCGCCCGTGATCTGCTCAATGCGTGGTGCAAGAGCCTCGGCCATGGTGTTGACGGCGTTCGCGCCCATGGCGTCCCGGCAGTCTACAATGAGATGGGTCACAACCATTGGTCCAAGCCTGGAGTCGATGACAAATACCTCTATATCCTTGACCCCGCCGCCGTATTTTACCAGCATGGGATCTTTATCGTTGGCCATCTTCGCCAATTTATCTTTATGAAGAAGGATGGCCTGCCGGGCTGCAAATGGATCTGCGATGCCTGTAGCCTGAATCAAGGCGCGCATCACAGGCCCTGTGCTGGAAGTAGAAAAACCGCCCGCCTCCCTTGCCATTTTGGCTCCATTGCTCGCGGCCGCGATCACGGATGGCTCCTCAGTGGCCATGGGTATAAGCACCTCGCGGCCGTCGATGATGAAGTTCGTGGCAACGCCCAGAGGAACCTGGAAGACGCCGATTACGTTTTCCACCATCTTTTCGGCCTGGTCAAGCGAGAGGCCTGTCTTAACCTGGGCTATCTCTTCTGCGCCCAAATTTGCCTGCTCTGCCACAGCCGTAAGCCTCTCCTCCGGAGGAAGCTTGTAGAACCCTGATATTCTGGAAGTCATCGATCTCACTACCTCGTGTCGCTAGTATGAAAAGTATTGGAAGGGAAAAACTTTATTCTAGCCTGATGATTTATTTTTATGGCCAAATCATCCTCCTTACCTATCGCTGGGGAGATACTGAAACTGGAAAACCTTGTGGGGCGACTAAGTCCCGTGCAGAAGATGCTGCTGGGGACAGATGGATCTGTGACGAGCCTGCTGGAAATTGTCACGGAAGGTCCGGTTGAAATTGAGACTCTGGTGCAGAGGGTCGTGCCGGCGGATGAGGCTGTGGCAAAAGAGCTTCAGATAAATCCTGGAGAGGAGGTCAATTACAGGGTAGTGCTTTTGAAGAAGGCAGGTAGCCAGGAGGCCCTGGTATATGCAGTATCGCAGACTCCCATGAAGAGGCTGGACGCCAGCATCAAGGATGACCTCACTAAAGCCGACATACCAATTGGAGTCATCCTAAAAAAACACTGCATCGAATCGAGGCGAGACATAACAAGCGCAGCATTTTTCCCTGCCGGCCAGGAGCACTGCCGGGCCTTTGGCGTCTTTGCTCGCGAGATCATGCTCACGAGAAGCTATAAGATAATTCGCCATGGAGAGCCGCTTATCGCCATCAGGGAAACCTTTCCGTACAATAGCTTCAGAGATGAAGAGAGGGTTGTGATCCAGACTCCTTCTCGATTGCATCTGACCCTGACCGATTTAACTGGCGGCTGCGGGCGGGTGGACGGGGGCGTGGGCATCTCTTTGGATGAGCCCAACATATTGCTGGAGGCGGAGAGGTGCGAGGATCTGGTGGCAGTGGGAGAGAATGCAGATCGTGCTCTGGCTGCGGCCCGAACGGTGCAAAAGTACCTGGGACTGGGCGGTGCAAATCTTTCCATTCGCAGCGGATACAGGATGCATACGGGCCTGGGCGGTGGAACGCAGCTATGCATTGCTGCAGGAAAGGCTATGTGCGAGCTTTATCACCAGCCTCTCTCTGTGCGCGAGATCGCTCGCATCATTCACCGGGGCGGAACCAGCGGAATCGGCACGGCTGCCTTTGAGGCGGGCGGCTTTCTGGTAGACGGCGGGCATAGCTATGGGCCGGGAAAAGACAAGATGAGCTTTTCCCCCTCTTCAGCCTGCACGGGCATCCGGCCCGCATCAGTCATAGCGCGCCATGACTTTCCCCGTGACTGGAAAATCATCCTGGCCCTGCCCGAGGTCGCCGCAGGAGCACATGGAAAAAGGGAAGTGGACATCTTCCGGGAGTACTGCCCCTTGCCGGCTGCAGAGGTGCATGAGCTCTGCTACCAGATCCTGGTGCGCATGTTGCCCTCGCTGGTGGAGGGAAGTCTGGATGGTTTTGGAGCGGCCGTTAACAGGGTGCAGGAGATCGGCTTCAAGAAGGTTGAAGTAATGCTGCAGCATTCTGTCGTGCGCCGGCTGATGGCAGCCATGAGGGAGGCAGGAGCTGCAGGCGCAGGTCTCAGCTCCTTTGGGCCAGCCGTTTATGCCATAACGGACACGCAAGTCAGGGATATCGAGGCTGCCGCCCGCGAGGCCATGAGAGAGATGGGTGGAGAGGTTCTCATCACCCGGGCCAGAAATGAGGGAGCAAGAGTGAGGATGATCTGATATTTATGGAGATAATTCAATGAGCGACATCAAATCTTTATTGGAAAAATTGAGCAATGCGCACGGCATATCGGGCTGGGAAGGATCTATCCAGCAGATTGTGAAAGAAGAAATATCCCCTTACGTCGATGAGGTAAGAGTGGATAAACTTGGCAACCTCATAGCCACGAAAAAGGGCGTGAAGCCCTCGATTATGATCGATGCCCATGCCGATGAGATCGGCCTCATGGTAAAGCATATAGACGAGAAAGGTTTCATCCGCTTCCTTCGCATCGGCGGCTGGTTTGACCAGACTCTTCTCAACCAGAGGGTTATTATTCATACCAGTTCTGGCCCGATCGTGGGGATCATAGGCTCAAAGCCGCCCCATGTCATGAAAGAAGAAGAGCGAAAGAAAATAGTAGAAGCCCGGGACATGTTCATCGATATAGGCTGCACCAGCGAGAAGGATGTTGTGGATCTGGGCATCAGGCCCGGCACGCCTATCTCCATAGACCGGACGTTTGCATCAATGCAGGGCGATACCGTCACAGGCAAGGCCTTCGACAACCGTGCCGGCCTGGTAATGATGATCGAGGCCCTGAAGAGGACCAAATCGAAGTCCACCATTTATGCTGTGGCCGCGGTGCAAGAGGAGGTTGGCCTTAAGGGGGCGAAGGTAGCCGCGTTTGGCCTCGATCCTGATATCGCCATAGCTTCAGACGTGACCATCCCAGGAGACCATCCCGGTATCGAGATGAAGGATGCGCCCATTGTGATGGGAAAG
Organism: uncultured Methanosarcinales archaeon; assembly: GCA_963782455.1. Taxonomy (GTDB): domain Archaea; phylum Halobacteriota; class Methanosarcinia; order Methanotrichales; family Methanotrichaceae; genus Methanothrix. Next base: position 20,495 of record CAWAJP010000013.1, on the reverse strand, counting down.
GGTCCTGTGCTGGTTGTGGCCGATGCCTCAGGACGGGGCTTAATCGCTACCCCTCAGGTCATAGAATGGCTTATGGGCACGGCCAAGGAGTTTGAGATTCCCGTGCAGCTGGAGGCCTCGGATGGTGGAACTACAGACGCCACTGCCATTTACTTAACCCGATCCGGGATTCCGACCGGCGTTATCAGCGTTGCGACTCGCTATATCCACTCACCGGTAGAGATGTTGAGCATCAGCGACATCGATAAGGCTGCGGAACTGATGGCGAGAAGCCTGGAGACGGCAACCAGATATTTCGAAGAGTAGTTCCGCTTTGAAGAGTTCAGTTAATTTTTTTGGTAAAACACTTTCTATCTCTCTATCCACTTCTTTTGCCGATTCGCCTGACGGGAATTTTTGCCCGTTCTAGCTGCAAAGTCTATTTATTGCACTTTATTATATAATAATCTATCATATTCAAAAATATCATTATGTTATTATGCAATATCGCACTGCCAACAAAAAATGAAAGGAAAAGAGCCATGCCGGAATATCCGGCTGGTCTCTCTGAACCGAATTCAGCTTGAACCGATTAGGCTTATTACTAAGTAACCGAGCAGTATCCCTACTACGAATACGACTACAAAAGAACCGTAGATCAAGGACTCAGCAAATACAAAGGCTTCCATCAGATCATCTCACTACCAGGACTGGAATCGTGGCCCAATAGAGAACCTTTTGCGCAACGCTTCCAATCAGCAGCTTGGTGGCACCGGACTCGCCATGGCTTCCGATGACAATCAGGTCTGCCTTCTCGGCTCCAGACGTATCTATGATCGCGTTTGCGGGAGCTCCGATTCTAACGATTGTATCCACACCGACGCCCATCTTGGCACCTGTGGCTTTGAGATCTTCTACCGCCCTCTCCCCGGCTGCCTGCAGCCTGGACTCAACATCCTTCCTTTCGGAGCCAAGCTGCCGAACGGCGCTGGCGATGACTACCTCGTTTACTACATTGAGTGCAATAACCTGTGCGCCGAGTGCTTTTGCAAGCTCCATGCCCTCCTCAGCGGCTGCTTTAGATTTCTCTGAGCCATCTGTGGCAATCAAAATCCGCTTGTACATCCTATCCCACCTTTGAGGCGCTTATCTCACTGACATTGTATAAATAGCTATCTTCCCGATTCAAGGATTCTAAGAGCCAGCAATGCCGCATTTTCACCATTATCGATGCCAACGCAGGCTACGGGAACTCCTGGCGGCATTTGAACAATAGAGAGCAGTGCATCCAGGCCACCTAGTTTTGCGCTCACAGGAACTCCAATTACCGGGCGCATCGTTTTAGAAGCTATGACGCCAGGCAGGGCTGCCGAAAGTCCGGCAATGCCAATAAAGACGCGTGCATCGGTCCCGGATATGTACTCTTCCAGCTCCTTGGGATTTCTGTGGGCAGAGAGCACTCTATGCTCAAAGGACACCCCTCTCTCCTCCAGCCTGCCCAGAATCTTATCCACTATTGCCTGATCCGATTTAGAACCTGAAATTACAGAGATATCGACCATGCTCTGTCACCACAATTTTTAAATCATCTGCATTATTTTCACAAAAGCTATAAGCTGAAAATCAATCTCGTATTCTGATCTTCGATCTAATAATCTCTATCTAAATTTCCTCTTTTCGTTCTGCTGTCTTTGCTCAAATTTTATATCCTTATAACGTCTAACCCTGATTTTTACCCAGCATTTCTTGTTGTTTTTGAACGCTCATGGTTATCAAAATTTCGAATATATTTTTGATTGCACCAGCGTCCATATTCAATTCTGTGGCCAGATCCATCGCCTTCTTCAAGACCAGACTCTCTCTCACAGGATCGCTGATCGGCTTTCCCTCGTCTCTCTTAGCTGCAAAGATCTTTTTGGAGATGCCAATGCGCCTATCGATAAGCCTTATAATCCTCTCATCGATCTCCTCTATCTCGCTTCGATATTCTTCCAGCCCCATCAAATCCCCCGGCCCTTACAGGCGCTCCTGTTATTTGCTTTCGTTCTTATCACCCTTCCGCCCAAAGTTCTCCAGGCAGCCTCAAGTTCATCTATCTTATCCTCATCAATTATTGCAGCATAAGCCGGTCCAGTCCCGGAGAGGCTCACGCCTTCGGCTCCGGCTTGCAAGGCCTTGATCAGGGGCTTCGTCGGCAGGCCCAGAGCGACACAGTAGGCAAAACCGTTCACGGTCATGGCTCTGCCATAATCGCCACGCATGGCAAGCTCAAAGGCGACATCTGCCAGAGGAGCAATAACCCCCGAGTCTTTTACATTCGTGTCTTTGGAGTAGCATTTCTGCTCGGGAACCAGGAGCATAACACTGCGATGAAACTCCTCATGCCGAAGAAGCAACATCTCGCGATTGTCTGTCACCACAACCCCTCCGAGCATCGAGGCCAACGCATCATCTAAAGCCCCGGTTATGGTTACGCCGACGTCTTTCGCAGCATCCACCCCTATCTTGGCTGCCGAGATGTGGTCTATCTCCTCATCAAGAGCATCCAGAGTCGCGAGGACTACTGCGTTAGCAGCAGTGCTGCTGCTCTTCAGGCCGCTGGCGACAGGAATCTCGCTATAAGTTCTCACCGTGCCGCCGTAGACATAGCCCAGACGCTCCAGGACCAATTCCACACAGTGCTCGATGAGTCTGGTATCCACTCCTGGAACATGTCCCTTAATGCAGCTAGAATTGTCCAGCACCACCTCGGCCTGGGTCTTGAGATCTATTCCAAAGGCCGACCCTTTCCAGGTGGCGACAGCGTTCAGGATTGAGGCAGCGCCGTAAGCCCGTGCATATCCTTTCATGATGGCCTCATACTTGCTCCATTTCAAATATTTTCTTGAGCTTCTCCAGCTCCCGAACGAAATCTTCCATGCCCAGACGGGTATATTTTGCAATCATCTTGTTAAGATATTCGAGCTCAGTGATCGATGAGGCAAATATGGGCTGAAAGCACCCCAATTCAAAGAGAGGCAAAACCTCGACTCCTCCCTTGTTTGTTCCTTCGTCGAGTCCTTTCACCACAACCACGAAGACGAAGTTCCGATAGCCCAGGCCCCGGGCGATGTTCTTGGCAAAACTGTTCATTTGCTGCACTCTTCTGGAAGAGAGGTCCTTGTATGCGGCAGCAGAATCCTTGTACTCGACGAACATGATGGAATCATCGGACCAGAGCAGGGCGTCATACTCCACGACGGCGATGGAGTTCTTCAGCGCCACCACATTAAAGAGTACTCCGCGACACCAGCTTATGTTGAGGTGAAGCCGGAAGTCAGCTTCCGTCATGGGCGTGTTCCTGGGCTTCAGAACGTAGGGGTCGCTAGACAGTTCAATCATGTGGTTCCATTTCACTTTCAGCTAAATGGACTTTTCCTGGACAGGGACTTTTTCGATACAGCTATTGGAAAAGACCATAAAGCGCTATTCTGACGGGCTCTTGAGGGATAACGGGATTTCCATGAAAGGGACTATGCATTCGCGACAAACACGTCTATGGTTATTTAATGTTTAGTATCTTATTTGAATAATATTTTTACTATTGTGAAATGCTATCTTTTGATCTTTCTGGAATAAGATTCAGCTCTCAGACTTACTTATACACCTTTGGGCGCAGGCTATATCCGCTTGGCAAATAATGTCGTAGTTTGATATTAAAATTATCTTTAAAAACTCATTCTTATGGCTATACCTTTGACAGTATATCTTGCCAAAAATTATAAATATTATCGCTACAAACAGTTCTCCATATTACAGTATATGGGGTGAGACTATCAAGAAAAAGGGAGTATTAATGGCGCTGGCTGTAGCTGTGACTATGCTAACGGTTCATGTTATGGCGCAGGGCACAGCGGGATACGGTTCCGTGGATATCCTCGGAAAAGACGGCGGGATTTTTGAGACGGATGGTGCCGCCTTCAGCTTCCCCGAATTTCAGGATACTAACGCCGATACATTGACTGTTGGAAATGATCGGGCTTTGGCCTTCGGGAATATTTGGCAGAAGAGTCCAGTAACCACTGCTACGAATAACTTAGAGATCAAGAAGAACCAGGACTCTGGGGTGTGTGTTTGCTGTGATAATCAGATTGACAATGTTTCCCCCTGCCAAGACTGCTGCATCAAGGTAAATCTGGAGCAAGTCAGCGTTGGCAATAGGGAGGCTTTGGCTTTCGGATCCGCTTCAGCTACCAATAATATAAAGATCGTAACCAATCAGCAGTGATTCCGGATATTGAACTTTCGAAATTTCTGGAAGTTCTGAAGGATTAAAGACCTATCGAAACCCGCCGACTTACCGTTAACGGGTTTCTCTCAAATTTTTCTCTCCATCTTTCAATTACAGTTTTAGCTGAGATGGATTTCGACTCAGAAGCTCAAGGCGTGTTTCCCCGGGCCGGTCGCCAGCTTTTTCGGGTTTCGCATTTGAAGCTCTAAAACTGGGGGCCTGTTACGATTCGGATTTAGCTCTCAGGCTTTTCATCCACGGGCCAGATTGACAGCCAGGTCGAGCAGAGTTCTGGGCCGGATCAATGCCACTTTTGCTCCTGCATAGGCAGCTTTTTTCAGAAAAGAACCTTTGGAGACCAGCATCTTTCCGGATAGTCCGTGCACAAGTCTTTCAATCTCATCGTCTTTCATTCCGGCAAGAGTCTGCAGAGATGACCTGCCCATGCGGTATTGCCAGTAGAATTCTCTTCGCCATAGCTTCTCGTACTCGGACAGGGATTTTCGAGATACATCACACCTGGCTACCGCTTTTGCTGCAACAGTGCCGCAGATGGCGCCGGCGCGCATGCTGTACGCCAGGCCGCTCTGCCCGGCTGCGCCCCCTGTGACCAGGAAAGAATCTGCTGCCACAACACCTGGCAGAACGCAGATGGGGTCACCTCCTCGCCTCACAGACCGTACCAGCAGGTCTTCGATATGCCTGTACTGAGTAGCTTTGTAAGCCTTGAACAGCTTAAGGAATCCCTGGAAAAACGGCTCCACATTCTGGCCGTGGCCTCGTACGAAGACGCCAATTGTTGCTCGATCGCCGCCAGCAGGCGAGAATGTTGCTTTCCAGCCGGGGGCGAGGCTTCCTATCCAGTACTGGAAGAACATCTCTTCACCTAACCCCGGATGCTCTATATCGGCTTCCATGGCCCAGGCAATATCATCAGGATGGCGCATCGGTTCCAGGCCTGCTTCCCGGGCAAAGCCTGATTGAACTCCAGAGGCGTCTATGACCACTTGAGCCTGGATCTTCTCTCCGCCAAGGGACACCGTCCTCCTGCCGCCATCCAAGGTGAGCCCCCGTCCCTGACCGCTAAGCAGCGCGACTCCAGCCTTTTCCGCGAGGCCGAGATAGTAATCATCGAACATCTGCCGGTCGATGAAGTAGCCTCTTGCCGGGATGGTTACCCCCTGACCGGAAGGGCTGAGAATGCGCATGCCTTCCAGCTCTTTTTGCAGGTAGCAATCCTCTACTTTGATGCCTGAGATGGTGGCCATGCCCTCGAAGAGAGTATTTGCAGAATGGTTCAACCTCTGTAAATCCTTATCCAGTAATATCACGCTGGCTCCACCGTTTGCAGCAGATATGGCCGCCATCAGACCGGCGGACGAAGCGCCTATCACCAAAACATCGCAATTCACAAGACTAAATTGTGCGGCGGATGAGATTAACCTTTCTTATTCAGGAAGAGCAAACTCGGGCTGTCGGCAGGGCAGGCGTCTGGAATATGAGAAAAATGGCCTGCTAAATGGCCTGCTATAAAGTCATAGCCAATAATCGCCACCCAAACAAAATAGACCAAATACTGGAAAACAAGAGATTGAGCCGGATTTTAGAAGTCCGGCTCTGAAGTTGATTCAAACTGTTATCTTGGACTTGGCGATGTACTTAATGAGTTCCGGGCCAAGTCTGGCTTTTTTCTGAATCTGATTGGCGACTTCGCCCACAGCAACTCCGCTGGCGGTCAGGGCGCTGATCTCCTCGATGGTGGTATCATCAACGGTGAAGTACTCATCCAGATCTTTTCTGTGGCCCCAAACATCTCCTTCCAGTAGCTCGATGCCCTGCATGTCCAGGAATACCTGGATGGCATTGGACATGGTCTTGCGATAGGATGGGGGTACCTGAATCATTCTCAGCCTGGGGCATCTCTGCATCAAATTGAGGAAGTCCACATTGCTGGCGCGGAAGGCCAGGTGAATCAACTTCTCGCTGGGGTTGAGATTTGGTATCTCATTTTTTGAGCTAACTACTCTGAGTCTCATATATTCTCCAGTTGCACCAATCTGTTTCTTAGTATTAATAGACACTTCAATTGCACACATCCGTACAGATACGCATCAATCGCCATTACATATAATGATAAGAAATTCCTGTGCCCGGGCGAGGTTCTAAAATTGGCAAAATTCATCCGTCTTTAAAAGATAACAAGATATAAATCTCTTCTTTCAAAAAAATGGCGGTGCAGGCGCTGCATTTCTTATTGGAGAATGGTTTAGAGATGATGGGGGTGCACAATTAGAACGCAATCAGAAAACCTAACCAGAACACATAATCAGAAAACATAACCAGAACACATAATCAGAAAAACATAACCAGAACACATAATCAGAAAACGTAATCAAGTAGACTGTATTCGTAATCAAGTAAACTGTATTCGATGAAAAGATAAAATAGATGAATGAGCCAGAAGGTCATTCTGGCTCATAAGGATCTCACGCTGTGATCTTGGTTCTGGCGATGTACTTGATAAGCTCAGGGCCGAGTCTAGCCTTCTTCTGAATCTGATTGGCCACCTCGTCCATTGTAGCTCCGCTTGCGGCCAGGGAGCGAATCTCCTCCATTGTGGTATCATCCACGGTGAAGTACTCGTCCAGATCCTTTCTGTGGCCCCACACATCTCCTTCCAGCAGCTCAATGCCCTGCATGTCCAGGAATACCTGGATGGCATTGGACATGGTCTTGCGGTAGGACGGGGGTACCTGAATCATTCTTAGCCTGGGGCATCTCTGCATCAAATTGAGGAAGTCCACATTGCTGGCTCGGAAGGCCAGGTGAACCGTCTTTTCATTTGGATTGAGGTTGGGGATCTCATTTCTTGCACTTACAACTCTAAGTCTCATCTTTATCACTCCAATCTTTAAAACGCATTAGTATTATTAATAGACACTTCCGCTGTACACTTCTGTACAGATCGAGTTCAAGAGAGCTAAAAGGAGGCTAAAATTTAGTTTAGCAGTTCTTGCTGCGAAATGGTGATTCGCCCCTATTTCTATGCGGGCCCTGAAGCGCAAGGTCAATCTTGCGGCATACGACTCCCGATAAAACACATCAACAGTCGTCTTAACGTCAGATGTGACCAGTTTTACCTGCCACCCTGGGGCTCTGGCAAATGCAACTCTAAAAGAAGAGCTTTTACGAAACAGTTTCAAGAAAAAATTTATGTAAATGAGAAGCTATTAGCCTGATGTCGTCATTCAATGAGAATTTCATCACTTAAACCTCTTCAAGAGATGAACATCGCGATCTTCAAATCGCGAAATGAGGATTGCAGCTAAAGCAGTCGGAATCGCGTTGTTCGTCTGCTTTTCTCCGGAGGGACCGGTGTGCCCGGATGAAATCTCTTTCTTGATGGTTCTACAGAAAATCGAAAAAATTCTGCTTGCAATCTCGAAATATCTAATCCCCGCCCCAGCAGCTCTTTTTCTTCTCCATCCTTTCCAGGAGATCACAGAGCTTATTAGCACTGGAAACCACGGTCTTTCTGCCGATGCGGTCTTCTGCAGCGGGACGCACGGCAATGCCGCCGAAGTGAGCATCATCTCCTACGACTATCATTCCCTGGATGTGCATCCAGGAGTGAACGCTCTCCAGGGCCTTTTCCTGGCCCCCGTTCCTGGCACCGCCCACTGTGATGGCGCAGCCGACCTTATCCTTAAGCTTGAAGCCCTGCCGTCGCATAGGAATGGTCCTGTCGAAGACGGCCTTGAGCTGACCGGTAACGTTTCCGAAATAAACGGGCGACGCGACTATGATGCCATCCGCCCTCTCCAAGGCCTCCAGCACTCCTGGCATATCATCCATCCTGGGACAGGGTTTGCCCTTGCTGCAATCACCGCAGTCGCTGCAAAAATCGATGGCCATTTCTGCACAGAGCAGTCTCTCAGTCTGAAAGCCCCTCTCCCTGGCCACAGCCAAGGCCTCGTTCAGCAGGAACTCCGTATTTCCTGCTCTCTTGGGACTACCCGAGATGCCAACTACCATCATCTTTCCGTTCACCTCTTCGGAAGATTTGCAGGATAGAAATATATGCTTTTGCAGTTGAACTGCAATAGCAAAGTTAATATCCAATACCCTAATTTTATTATGGGATTAAGATGAATGCAGAGATCACATCGCTTCTGGACCAGGATGTCTACACTCAGAAAGGCATCTATGTGGGCAGGGTGGACGATGCCGTCCTGGACCCTGAGAACGGCGTGGTGAGCGGCCTGGCTCTGGGGGACGTGAACCGGGAGCTCTTCGATCCGAAGGGCAAAGGGATCGTCATGCCCTACCGCTGGGTTACGGCTGTTGGCGATATTATTATCATCAGGCACTTGAGCAGAAATGCAAAGGCTGAACCCAAAGTCGGCTAGCCGGGAGATCTATTCTGGCCTTCGGGCCCGTGCGCCTCTGGTTGCGAGAGCGGACGGCCGGGGTTTCAAGAAGGTTCTGGAGGCAAGCAAAAAACCTTACGATATCGATTTCGCCAGGGTAATGGCAGGAGCTGCTGAGAGCTTCTTTCGGGATTTTGGTCTCTCGCCCGTCCTGGCCTTCACATTCTCGGATGAGGTCAGCCTTGTCTTTCTTGAGGCACCCTTCGCAGGAAGGGTGGAAAAGATCGATTCCTTGATCGCGGGCTTTCTCTCTGCGGCCATATCCCTGGATCTCTCAAGGCCTGTTTCCATGGACTGCAGGACCATCCCTCTTTGTGCGGAAGAGATAGGAGTCTATCTGTCTGAGAGGCAGGACGAAACCTGGAGAAATCATGTCTTTTCTTACGGCTTTTACATGCTGCTGGAGGAAGGGCTCAGCACGACGCAGGCCATGGAGAGGCTCAGAGGCATGAAAGAGCATGAAATTCATGAACTCGTCTACCAGAAGGGCATAAACCTGGCAAGGACTCCTGCCTGGGAGAGGCGAGGCGTAATGATACGCAGGAAAGGCGGCCTGGTGGTGCAGGATTGGGAGCTGCCGCTGTTCTCATCAACGGAAGGAAAGGCTCTGTTGGAGGAGATAATTAGGGCTGCCAGAACAGGGCCAAAGGCTGGCCTCTGATATTTTCCGGATAGCAGGAAAGGTCTTTCATCTGCAGTGCGGCCAGTTTTTTTTTAGCTGCCGCTTTGCGAGAGTATTGTGAAGTATTTCTTGATTATTTCCTTGTTCTGGGGAGGGAGGCTCTCAATATAGAGCTCGGATGGAACTGCCGCCGCGTCTCCCGCCTGGGATTGCTGGAAGACTCTCTGCACGGGCTCAGTGTTCCTGGCGATAGAGCCGGCTCCGACTCCCGGTGTCAGCACCAGATTCAGTTTATTCTCGTTTAGAACGGCCAGGGAGGGATTGCCGAAGAGGTTCCCTGAGAGATTTCTTTCCGTGCTGGAGGTAGGTGGTGGTGCAGGCGGTTCATTCTGGAAGGCTCCCACGGCTTTATCCTTCAGATCGACGAGTGATTGGAAATCGGCCGGTGTTACGATCTCGCTCTGGGCCAAAATTATGGCTACGACCGATAGAAGAACGACCACTATCGCTCTGTAGCTTATCTGCCGCTTGTCGAAGATCTGCAGGGGCTTGATCCCGACAAGGCTCACCTTGAGCTCTTTGGCCAGGTTCTGCATGGGCAGTGTGTCAACTTCGCGATTGTCGTAGGCAGTTTTGGCCTTTTCAGAGAGCTCCGGTCCCAGGTGCGAAAACACATCTGGTTTTTTCCGTCTATTAAGAAGTGTGGCTACAATCATTCCAATGATAATTGAGAGAATAGCGGGTGACGCTGCCAGCAGCAAAAAATCCTGATAATAGAAGTTCATAAGAGCAGGAATGCCAAAAAACTCTTCCAGGGCGTAGAAAGCGATTGCGAGTATAACTACGTTTAGAGCCCATATAGCCCATCCGAAACGGCGGTAGGCCTTCATCAGCCGGGATATGGATTTGAGAAAATCATAGGGCCCGTTCATAATATTTATTTCGGTAGTTCCAAATAAATAGTTTCCGGATTGATGGATCCAGGCGAAAGAACGAGAAATCGAGACTTGGAGCGATGGAACACTTACGAACAGACCCGTATGGATCCTTTATGCCACGGGCGAATAGGTAAGGGTCATATGATCTAGTAAGGCTCAGGTGCTGAAAAGAGTTTATACCTCAAAATTTCCGTATGAAATTAAGACGATAGATCGACTTTAGGAAATTCTTATGGAATATGTTCTTGGCGGGCGAAAGGGTTTTATTTTCACAGCTGATGTTAACTGTTATGCGTGGACGGAATCCTGTACGGACAAAGATCACCGAAGATGAGCGTATGAAGGCGCTGAGCGTCCTTCCTGCTTATGTGAAGGCTGTATCTGGATGTTACCAGACATCATCGCAGATTACTGGAGCGATTGGCTCAAAGGTAGTCAGAAATGTTTCTCTGACGAGCTTTGAACCAAATCTTGCTCTTCTTCCTTAACCACCGCTCGATCATTTCAATATCGCAATCGATTTCAGCATTCGAGATCTTATGCAACGCTTCATAGATCTCGTCTTCATCCTGCTGCCCTAGGTAGTGGCCACTTACCTTGAGGATGGTTGCAGCCAAAACAAAGGCTATCCGTTTATTGCCATCGAAAAACGGATGGTTCCGGGACATATACAGTGCCCAGGCCGCTTTGGCATAGACACCCGGAGTGGAATTCAATACTTCAATTACGTAGTCTATTGTTCCCTCACAAAGAATGCCGTCAACTTGACCTCCGGTTCTTATAAGATCTTCATGCATCGCGATGACTGCCTCTTTGGTTATTTGGGTCATCCTATCCTCATGAGAGCTATCCTCGCAATCAATCAAAAGGCTTTCTGAGAAAAGTTCCGTTGCTATTTTGCAGGATATCTGAAGATGCCACAGAACCAAATTGGCGTTTTGGATGAAGATCTGGCGGAGCTCGCTCGACAGAACGTACCATCATAAACGAACACCTTTAGGTATCAACAGAACCAAATAGCTTATCTTCAAAACAAACCAAAGAAGTCGCCTGTAATGCTCGATTTTGACAATATAGACTACTGGGCACCTAGGCTCACGGCTGGGCTACGTCAGCATGTGCCGAACTCTATTGAACAGAAGCTCGTGGAAGCGGCACCGGAGTATGAGTACATCAATGATGTATTGGATAAATTTTTTGACCTAGCAGATCGTGATGTAGTTCTTAAGGCGGTGGTGGCCTGGCTTCGATCGGAGGAGATAGCAGGTATCACGGATCGCGCCTGATCGATGAAGAGATCCATTCCGTTCAAGAAACTGGTCTAATTCCCTTGGAAGCAGAAACACGCCATGATCGGCTCATTAGGGCTTTGTCTACCCATGCTAGGTGGCAAGAAGTGACAGTCCAAGCTCGATGAGACCATCCAGGCTTATGGGAAAGGTGGCCGCGCTGGTCATCGGGAGGGTCAAGTGCATCTGACACTCTCGAAGGCTGGTTTGACCCATGGTTTTAATCACTATCTAATCTATGGGTCTGAATTTGATCAACACGTGGCTGAAGATCTACTTGGGACAGAGGGAAAGGAACTCCTTGCGGGTTACGGTCAACCGAGGGTGATCCAGGTTGTAGTTCCTGGTGACTTAGCTCTGGATGCTGCTAATCGGACTTTCTCTGTCGAGGATTTCCTTAGCAGAGGTGAAGCTCTCAACATTGTAAGAGAGTTTCTCGAGTCATGGGTCTGTCGGTTAGTATATCCTCGTTTTCAGTCTCAGACATTGAAAGTTAACTGCGGCATGGTGTTCCGCCAGATCTTCCTACGCCCTGGATAACAGTTTCGAAACGTTAAGTGATAATCAGCCAGTCTAAGAATTCAGCGAAAGACCTTTTGCGGATATGGGGGACCGAACCGCTGGGCGGTTATCCCCGACGGACCTTGATTCACTTTTCTTTATCACCGCGTTTAACAGGAGAAACCGATTGTCACTATTTGCTCATCTAACTCGCGATCAATATAGACCCATCTTGTCGATCTTTTGCCCTGTGGATCTTTGGGATCTTTCGCTCCTCGGGGGTCTTATGCTTTCGAGATCCTTGCTTGCGGAATCTGATTTTTCCACAGAGCATGCTCGATTATGCCTACTATGTGCTTGGAGATGGGCACTCATGCGTTTTCCGCCAGCTTCTTGTATCGCGCTGCCTGGGGTAGCGCCGGAAGCTATGATCGGATGACGTGGCCTTAGAGTGAAAAAAGAGTTTATACCACCTGATCTATTCATCCCTATCTCAAGCATCTCTCGACCTGCTCAATAAGAGGCCGGTTTCTGGACTGGAAACAATGGTTGCAGTGTCCTTGTGAGGGGATGAAGGAAACAGCGAAAATTTGCATTGCTGAAGAAATTCATGTTTCAGAGAAAGAATGGAAAAAATTGCAGGCATCGATGGAATAAGGCTGAAGCTCCTCGTGATCCTGGTAGCTTTTGCTCTGGTACCGGTAGTATGTGTCGGAATCATATCTCTGACGGAGATGAACCAGGCATCAAATGATGTTCAAAATAATATATCCAGCCTGAGTACGTCCTTGAACCGCTCTGCACTCACGGTTATGCCGGGCGATGCGGACCAGGTGCAGCTCGCTATCGCGAAGGCACGTCAGTATGATGAGTTCTTTCAGCGAATTGCCTCCGAGAATGAATTGGTAGCCAGCTATGCAGGGGCCTTCACAACAAACGAAAGCTGCATTCCGCCAGGCATATGGATCGCGCCGACAGGCTCTAATCAGGCCGCTTCTGAGAAGAGAGACGCAACCATAAGATCACTTTGCGTACCGGCAAGGATGATGCAGAGCCTCGTCAAAGCCGAGTCTTCACTATCACTCACCTACATAGGAACTGAAGATGGAGTTCTGGTAACCTGGCCTTACAGCAGCCAGACTCTTAACAGTACAGCACCTTTCGGCTACAAAGACATGCCTTACTATTCTGAAGCCAGATTGAAGAAGACTACTATCTGGACCGGCCCTTATGTGAACAGTAAGGGCCTTCACGCCATGACTATTACTACTCCTATCTATCGAGGCTCTGAATTTGCAGGCATCGCGGGGATGGATCTGTCAGTAGAATCGATTTACAGAGACCTTTCCTCCATGAAGGGAAGAGGTTATCCTTTTATCATAGACGGGAAGGGCCTTATAATCTCCAGGCCAGCCGATAAGCCAGAAGCAGCATTAAAAGCCATCTTCGAAGAGGACAATCTGAACGAGGCCACAAGCTCTGATGTCAGAGCCCTGCCGAAAGGAATGCTTAAAGGAAGCTCCGGCTCTATCGTGGTAGGTCTGGGAAACTCGGACGGATATGTGGCCTATTCTCGCATAACCTCTCTTGGCTGGATATTGGCTATTGCCTATCCTGCAGAGGAGATGAGCCTCCCGGCGCGATTCATCGACTCAGGGATCAAGGCTGTCGCCAAGAGCACGACTCAAGGGCTTGATGACGCCTCGCGAAGAGTCCGGGATTTTGCCTTCGTCATTATTGCTCTGACTGCATTCGGCGTATTTGGAGCAGGATTCTTGCTGAGTCGCAGGGTCGATGGTGAGATAAGCGCTCTTGTCGGTACTGTTGAGAAGGTCTCGCGTGGCGAGCTTGATGTCGAGGCGAAAACTTCTGGGGAGCTGGCAGACCTCGGAATTGCCCTCAATAGTATGGTGCATGGACTCAAGGACCATATGGCGAGACTAGAGGGAGATGCAGTCTTACGGGGCGGCTCCGGCATGGAGACAGACTTCCTGGAAGGCGTCAAGCGCAATCTCGTTCCTAAGGGGATACCTGATGAAGAGGGATATGAGATCCAGGCTCTTTACTGGCCGTCGGATAAGAATAGCTTTGACCTTTATGATATAGCCAGAGCTGAGGGTGGGATTGCCTTCGCGCTGGCAGGAGTCGGTGGAGACGGCATACAGGCGGCCATGCTTGCTATTATGTCGAGAACACTCATTCGCGCCTCGTCTGACAAATCGGATCCATCAAAGACTATTAGTGACCTCAATTCACAGATAAATCAATACGGTCATGGCACTAATCTGGCATGCTTTTATGCTCTGCTAAATCCCGGAAATCATACTCTGGAGTATGTAAATGCGGGTTTCAACCCGCCTTTCATTGTTGATCCTGGTGGAATGGTCGATACTCTTGGCGGAGGCGGCATTGCGCTTGGCATGCTGGACAAAATGGAGCTGCAGGAGACGTGCATACCTATCCAGCAGGGCGATGTCATGGTCATGTACTCGAATGGCGTTATCGAGGCGGAGAATGGGCGTAAGAAGCAATTCGGGACTGAGCGACTGATAAATCTGGTAATAAATAACCGGAGCCTGCCAGCAAGGGAGATACTAAGGTCGGTTGAAGTGGAGCTAATGGATTTTTCCAAGGTCCAGCCAATTTCGGCTGATATAACTCTCATAATTCTCAAGCGAAGCTGATTGCAGGCTATGTCGAGGTGCCGGGCCCTATGATCTGAAAAAGAGGCTCCGGACCTGCCCATAGCTTCATTGAAAAATTAGATTCTCTTCAAATTAAATTGTTTGTGATAAATATTATATAAATCGCCTGCACTTAATTGTTCTATTCGTTGACACGTCAACTTTAAATACCAATATCTTGTAGGGAAGGAGGCCGATGTGGTGGGTTCAAGGGTTTGCTCTCCATCTCCTCAATCAAAACCGGGGAGGCGCGAAGGAGCGAAATCCTTAAATACGAACTTCGATCACAATCGTTGCCGAAAAGGGTTCAAGTTTTTCGGGCAGCTCCGCGAATTCCCAGGGGTTTTCCTCTTTGGAAGTCCGGGTGAAGCCGAAAGATATAAATAGCAAAAACTCCTTTCGAGTAAGGCCAATATCTGGTGCAGAAAAAGTTTGCTGAAAAGCAAGCTTTAAATAGTAGTAATGCATACAGATTTGGGCCGATGAGGCGTCGCAACACAAAGGCTACGACCCCGATTTGATGACGGGCCGAGTTCCAAGTTGCGATATATTGAGATATGGAGACGCGAGTTTTTTCGTGTCTGACATTGGTCTTGGCGACTCAGCCAATTCCGATTGGTTCGGAATAACATATTAAGTAATATACTTCCTAGAGAATTCTGGTTGATCCTGCCAGAGGTTACTGCTATCGAGGTTCGACTAAGCCATGCGAGTCGAATGTAGCAATACATGGCGTACTGCTCAGTAACACGTGGACAACCTACCCTTAGGTCGGGAATAAACCCGGGAAACTGGGTATAATACCCGATAGATCTCGACTGCTGGAATGCATCGAGATCGAAAGCTCCGGCGCCTAAGGATGGGTCTGCGGCCTATCAGGTAGTAGTGGGTGTAGCGTACCTACTAGCCTACGACGGGTACGGGTTGTGAGAGCAAGAGCCCGGAGATGGATTCTGAGACACGAATCCAGGCCCTACGGGGTGCAGCAGGCGCGAAAACTTTACAATGCTGGAAACAGCGATAAGGGGACCTCGAGTGCCAGGTTACAAATCTGGCTGTCGTGATGCCTAAAAAGCATTGCATAGCAAGGGCCGGGCAAGACCGGTGCCAGCCGCCGCGGTAACACCGGCGGCTCGAGTGGTAACCGTTATTATTGGGTCTAAAGGGTCTGTAGCCGGCCGGATAAGTCTCTTGGGAAATCCAGCAGCTCAACTGTTGGGCTTTCAGGAGATACTGTCTGGCTCGAGGCCGGGAGAGGTGAGAGGTACTTCAGGGGTAGGGGTGAAATCTTGTAATCCTTGAAGGACCACCAGTGGCGAAGGCGTCTCACCAGAACGGACCTGACGGCAAGGGACGAAAGCTAGGGGCACGAACCGGATTAGATACCCGGGTAGTCCTAGCCGTAAACGATACTCGCTAGGTGTCGGCCACGGTGCGACCGTTGTCGGTGCCGTAGGGAAGCCGTGAAGCGAGCCACCTGGGAAGTACGGCCGCAAGGCTGAAACTTAAAGGAATTGGCGGGGGAGCACCACAACGGGTGGAGCTTGCGGTTTAATTGGATTCAACGCCGGAAATCTTACCGGGACCGACAGCAATATGAAGGCCAGGCTGAAGACTTTGCCGGATTAGCTGAGAGGTGGTGCATGGCCGTCGTCAGTTCGTACTGTGAAGCATCCTGTTAAGTCAGGCAACGAGCGAGACCCACGCCCACAGTTGCCAGCGTACTCTCCGGAGTGACGGGTACACTGTGGGGACCGCCGCTGCTAAAGCGGAGGAAGGAATGGGCAACGGTAGGTCAGTATGCCCCGAATATCCCGGGCTACACGCGAGCTACAATGGTTGGTACAATGGGTATCTACCCCGAAAGGGGATGGAAATCTCCTAAAGCCAATCTTAGTTCGGATTGAGGGCTGCAACTCGCCCTCATGAAGCTGGAATCCGTAGTAATCGCGTTTCAACAGAACGCGGTGAATACGTCCCTGCTCCTTGCACACACCGCCCGTCAAACCACCCGAGTAGGGTCTGAATGAGAGCGCTTCCTTCGGAGGCGTTCGAATTTGGGCTTTGCAAGGGGGGTTAAGTCGTAACAAGGTAGCCGTAGGGGAATCTGCGGCTGGATCACCTCCTAAAGTTATTGACATACAAACGTATGTCTCCCCGTGCCAATCGGCCTTCTGATCCGCAAGGGTCAGGAGGGCTATGGCGCAAGCCATAGTAAGCTGAAAATGTCGACCGAGACCAAAAAAGCGAACCAAGTAGCCAGCTTAATTTATAATCATTAGCTGGGCCTGGATTTAGGGCTTGTAGCTCAGCTGGTAGAGCGCCGCCTTTGCAAGGCGGAGGCCCTGGGTCCGAGTCCCAGCAAGTCCATTTGAACACATGCACACATTGAGGTCGACTCGATGTGGAAGGGTGGAGGTCCGTTCCTCGCAGGGGGCGGTCCAAAGACACCATGCACAAGCTTTGCGACCAGACGCTCACTGAGTTTAGTGGGGCATAAGCTGCTTATGCCAGCCAGGGGATGGCTCGGCTCAAGTGCTGATGAAGGACGTGCCAAGCTGCGATAAGCCTCGGCGAGGCGCATGGAGCCATTGAACCGAGGATGTCCTAATGGGAAATCCTAGTCTTCGGACTGATCCGTAAGGATCGGGAACGTCCCGGATTGAAACATCTTAGTAGGGACAGGAAGAGAAATCAACCGAGATACCGTCAGTAACGGCGAGTGAACGCGGTACAGCCTAAACCGAATCCCGCAAGGGAGATGTGGTGTTGTAAGCTGGCCCAAACGTTCTGAAATAGAAGTCGAAGTGGCCTGGAATGGCCTGCCATAGAGTGTGAGAGCCACGTAGTCGTAATAGATCAGGACCGGGGCCGTGTCTTGAGTACCGTGCGTCGGAAATCGCGCGGGAATTAGGGGGTCACCAACCTCCAAGGCTAAATACATCTTGAGACCGATAGCGCAGTAGTAGTGTGAACGAAAGCTGAAAAGTACCCCAAATAGGGAGGTGCAAAGAGCCTGAAATTGGCTGGCGATAGTGCGTTAGGGCGCGCAAGGATCTTCTCCTCGAAGGAAACGGCGGCGACGCCGCAGTACGAGAGGGGTTGCCGGCGTTCTAACATGCGTTTTGAAGAACGAACCAGGGAGTGCATATTGGCGGCGAGGCTAATTCTTTTACAGAGGAAGCCGTAGCGAAAGCGACAAGCGCGCATGAAAAGAGGCGCGACGTATACAAGTGCGTGCAGTCGCCCGTATGCGACCCGAAGCCGGGCGATCTAGGCGCAGGTAGGTCGAAGCGTGGCGAAAGCTGCGTGGAGGACCGTTTGAGATGTTGATATGCAAATCGCTCTCGTGACCTGCGTCTAGGGGTGAAAGTCCAATCGAGGTCGGAAATAGCTGGTTCCTCCCGAAACATATCGCAGTATGACCTGGTCTGAGATAGTCGGCGGAGTAGAGCACTGATTGGGGAAGCCGGACCCGAAAGGGTCTGTTCTCTTGTCAAACTCCAAAACCGCCGTCGTCGTAGAAGACCGGCAGTCCGGGCTGGGGGGTAAGCTTCTAGTCCGTGAGGGAGACAACCCTGACCGTGGTTAAGGTCCCCAAATATCGGCCAAGTGTCAACACCTAAGGGTGTCCTGGGTCATAAACAACTGGGAGGTTAGCTTAGAAGCAGCTATCCTTTAAAGAGTGCGTAACAGCTCACCAGTCGAGATTCAGGGCCCCGAAAATTGACGGGGCTAAGCCGATTACCGATACCACGGAGCACCGCAAGGTGATCTAGTAGGGAGGCGCTCTGCGTGGGCAGAAGCATCTGCGTAAGCAGGTGTGGACCGCGTAGAGACGAAAATCCTGGTAGCAGTAGCAGCAAAGTCGGGTGAGAATCCCGATCGCCGTAAGGGCCAGGGTTCCTCGGCAATGTTCGTCAGCCGAGGGTCAGTCGGTCCTAAGACGTACCTTAATCGGAGTACGCCAAATGGGAAACAGGTTAATATTCCTGTACCTTTCAACGTTAAAACTGACGCTTCCGGATATGTCAAGCACTCGTGCCTGGGTGTTTAAGCGTAGAAGTCTGCGGAGAGCCGTAATGGCGAGAACCAGACGAAAGCGTGATGACGTAAGTTGGCAAATTCCAGGAGTCCGTGAAAAGGGAGTTGAAAGCCCGTACCGAGAACCAACACAGGTGCCCCAAGCTGAGAAGGCTAAGGCGTGTCGGAATATGCTAGCTAAGGGAATTCGGCAAATTGGCCACGTAACTTCGGGATAAGTGGTGCCTGCTTTGCAAAAAGCAGGTCGCAGTGACGAGGGGACTCTAACTGTCTAATAACAACATAGGTGATTGCGAATCCGTAAGGACTAGTACAATCACTGAATCCTGCCCAGTGCAGGTACCTGAAAACCCGGTTCAACGGGAAGAAGGGCCTGTCAACGGCGGGGGTAACTATGACCCTCTTAAGGTAGCGTAGTACCTTGCCGCTTAATTGGCGGCTTGCATGAATGGATCAATGAGAGTCCCACTGTCCCTAGCTGGTACCCGGTGAACCTTACGTTCCAGTGCAGAGTCTGGAGACCCCTAATGGGAAGTGAAGACCCCGTGGAGCTTTACTGCAGCCTGCCGTTGGGTTGTGGTTCTGATTGTAGAGCATAGGTAGGAGACGTCGAAACTCGGGCGCCAGTTCGAGTGGAGTCGCCCTTGGAATACTACCCTTTCGGAGCTACCGCCCTAACTCTGAGAAGAGGACCTCGGTAGGTGGGCAGTTTGGGTGGGGCGCCACGCCCTTGAAAAGATATCAAGGGCGCCCTAAGGTTGACTCAGTTGGGTCGGAAACCCAACAAAGAGTGTAAAGGCATAAGTCAGCCTGATGTTACCTCGCATAGCAAGAGGTGATAAGACGAAAGTCGGGCTTAGCGAACCTCTCAGCTCTCTTGGTGAGAGCGTTAGATGACAGAAAAGCTACCCCGGGGATAACAGAGTCGTCACCGGCAAGAGCACATATCGACCCGGTGGCTTGCTACCTCGATGTCGGTTCTTTCCATCCTGGCCGTGCAGCAGCGGCCAAGGGTGAGGTTGTTCGCCTATTAAAGGAGATCGTGAGCTGGGTTTAGACCGTCGTGAGACAGGTCGGTTACTATCTGTTAGGGGTGTATTGCGGTCTGAGGGGAGGTTGGTTTTAGTACGAGAGGAACAAACCAACGACACCTCTGGTCTATCGGCTGTCTGGCAAGGCATGCCGAGCAGCTACGTGTTAGCGGATAAGGGCTGAAAGCATCTAAGCCCGAAACCGCTCCTGAAAAGAGACCGCTTAGAGTACTCGTAGAAGACGAGTTTGATAGAGCTGGTGTGTAAGCACCAAGGCAACGAGGTGTTCAGCTCGCAGCTACTAACAACTCCGCAGCGCTCCACTAAACTCGGGCGAAATCTGGTCGCAAAGCTATAGCATGAGAATAAAATTGCCATGGTCCCTTCCTCACGGGGAAGGAACGTAAATCCGGCTCGAAACCGGAACCACGGAATCGAGCATGGCGGCCATAGCGGCAGGGAAACTCCTGAACCCTTTCCGAACTCAGAAGATAAGCCTGCCCACGTTCTGTACTGTACTCAGATGCGCGAGCTCTCGGGAAATACAGATCGCTGCCGTGCTCACCTAACTTCTATTTTAGTCTAAATTTGTATCTTAATCAAATTGAATTGATTACTGGATTTATTATTACCATTTAGCATTGCTGCCTGGTCGACCGGGCTCCTATGCGCCTGAAAAGGCCGCAAGCGGGAGAGCTGCCGTGCTC
>CAWAJP010000012.1:0-26950 GCA_963782455.1 uncultured Methanosarcinales archaeon | reverse complement strand
CGGTGCTCTTTCCGCTTCCACCCTTGCCACAGATTACTAATTTCATTTTATAAATCTCCTGATGATTTATCCTAACAAAATAGAGGCAAACGGGCGTAACACGTCCCGCCTGGCCTCTTTGCACCACATCTATTTCACAAAGCACAGCTTATTCAATGCTATTGGAATGCCGTTGGCGATTCCCTGCTTTGTATAGTACATATCCACCTTGCCGTCATTCGCCCAGTAGGAATTGGCATAATAGAGGGGCAAGGCAGGCAGATCCTGGGCGTAGACCACCTGAATCTCGTCGATCAGATCCTTACGCTTTTTCGGGTCATTCTCTGAGACCTCCCTGTCCAGAAGGTCGTTGAGCTTTATTTGCATCTCAAATTCTCCTTTGACACTGGAATATGGCAGATTGTTTTAAGAATCTTTCTGTTAGTAATATGATTTAAAATATCATCAGAAAACTTTAATAACAAATGTTATTCTATTGATATCTTTGAGGACGATTTGAGGTCTTATTCCCACTGCTCGGGCTCGCATATCCATCATCGCAGATTTCTTATACAAAATCATAATAAGCGTAATACGATCTACAATGCTCGAATCTGAGACGTGCAATCAAATGCAGGTAGGCAAACATGGTCTTTGCGATTGAGGCCAAGCAGCTAACCAAGATCTATAACGGCAAGACAAAAGCTCTGGATGGGGTCGATCTAACGGTGAATCCTGCGGAGGTCTTTGCCTTTCTGGGTCCAAATGGTTCCGGCAAGACAACTCTGATGAGAATCCTGACCACGCAGTTTAGGCCGACCTCCGGAGAGGCTTATACCTTTGGATTCAATGTGATTCGTAACGATGCAGAGGTCAGAAGGATTATTGGCTATGTACCCCAGGAAACCAGCGTCTGGGCGGATGTCAGCGGTTTTGAGAATCTGCTCATCTATTCCAAGATCTACGGCGTTCCATCCAGCAAAAGAAAGAAGGTCATCTGGGACGCTTTGCAGAGCATGGGGATCGAGGAAATAGCAGATGACATGACCAAAACCTATTCCGGAGGGATGGTGCGAAGGCTTGAGATCGCCTGTGCCCTGATTGCCAAGCCGAGGATCTTGTTCCTGGATGAACCAACCATCGGCCTTGACCCTTCGGCCAGAAAGGCAGTTTGGGAAAATCTGACATCATTTAAAAAGGAGTACGGCACAACTGTCTTCTTCAATACACATTATATGGATGAGGCCGATCTTTACTCCGATGAGATAGCCATTATCAATAAGGGCAGAATTGTTAAATCTGGGACTGCCAGCGAGCTCAAGCAATCGCTTGGGAGCGAAATCCTTCAACTATATTTGAGAGACAATGATATCGATGAAAGGACTCTGAGGAAAATCAGAGGCTTGACTTTTGTCCACGATGTCATCCTACATGATTCTCAGCTAGAGATTGTTGTTGAGGATGGAGAGACTGCATTGCCTCTCATTATCGAGGCCTTAAAAGGCGAGGGAATTTCTTTCAAAAAGATATCAACTTCCAGGCCTACACTTGACGATGTTTTCTTGAAATATGCAGGTGCAATTCATTTTAAGAGTGACTCATGTTAAAGATAGAATTCGGTGGCTATGGTCGTGGTTGAAACATGACTGTTAATGATTCTTTCAGGGAAATGTTTGCCATGATCGAGCTTGAACTCAGAAGGCTCAGGCATGACAGGACGGAGATATACACCAGAGCAGTTCAGCCAATCTTATGGCTGGGCGTATTTGGATCGGTCATGAGCCGGGTTAACGCTATTCCCACAGGTGGCGTACCTTATATCGATTACATTACACCGGGAGTGCTGCTGCAATCCACCATATTCATATCCGTCTTCTACGGACTTACCATTGTCTGGGAAAGGGAGACGGGAATTCTAAAAAGGCTTCTCGTAGCGCCTGCATCCAGATATGCAACAGTCATAGGCCGGTCAGTCGCTTCAGGTGTTAGAGCAGTAGTTCAAGCCCTGATAATCTTTCCTGTGGCAATTCTCCTCGGAGTCAAGTTTATTCCAAATCCGCTTTACATTCTTACTGCATTTCTAATTCTATTTCTCGTTTCAGGAGGGTTTGCAGCTACCTCCATCTTTGTGGCCTCTGTCATGAAGACCAGGGAACGCTTCATGGGCCTGGGCCAGGCCTTGATCATGCCGCTCTTCTTCGCCAGCAATGCCCTATACCCGATAGAGATGATGCCTCCATCTCTCCAGTATGTCGCAGTATTGAATCCATTAACCTATGCAGTGGACGCTGTGAGGGGTTTGATGATCAGCGGAGATGTCAGCAACCTTGCAATCGATATGGCTGCAATAGTCGTCTTCGACGTGGTGGTATTTGCCGTGGCATCGGTTAATTTCAGAAAAATTATAGAATAAACCGCTCAAATAAAAACGAAGGCTGCCCTATGGCAACCTTATGCAAAATACCTGACTAGAGCACACCAGCAACCTTGAGCGGATGCATGCCTGCGTTCTCGAGCTGGGCCAGCTTGCTCGCATCCACCTTGAACTCCTTGATTGTAGATACGAAGGCTTCAGGGTTATCCCGGTAATCCATAAGCACGACATCAGAGGCCAGCTTACTTCCCCAGGCAGGTCCCGTCCAGCCCGTCTTAGCCACGCTGGAGTTATAAGCAAGGACCAATGCATCGCCCTGCTTCTCTGTATCATTCCAGCGGATATAAATTCCAGCAATACCGGGTATGGAATTTCTTTCGGTATCAGTCAATGCCATGACGAATATGCCGCTCTTGCCAGGTGTGGCATCCCAGCGCATCTGCAGGAGATCGTCCTTGCACCAGTTGGGACAGGCGATGACTTTGTAGCTCTCCGCAGAGGTGTTGGTAATGGGCAGCTTCTGCTCGACATACTTGGCCAAGAAGAGTCCACTGGTGACGCCAGGGCAGAGATGGTCGTGGAAACAGGTGGCCTGGATGAAGTCAAACGATCCTCCCCTTGCCCAGACATTGGAAATACCGGCCAGGGAGAACTCATTGCCGTTGAAGGCTCCTTTGAAGGTTACGTTGCCTTCATCAGTGTGGTTCTGCAAATAGTCGATGTCCACATTGGCCCTGGAAACCTTGCTGAAGACCTGATCGCCAGGGAGAGCAGCAAACTTCTCTGAGGATTTGTTCAGAGCCTGGCTGTTGACCTGCATAAATACCGCCTCGCCGGTTCCCTTGTCAAAGAAGTAGAACCAGAGGGGTTTCCAGTAGGGCCGCAGAACCTGGAAGAGGTTGCCATCGCCGACGCTGTTGCCGCTCTCTGCCGTCAGGCCTTTGATGGCCGCCTGAGTGGTCTGGCCATTGATGATGGCATGCCCTGCGTTGGTCAGCACCAGAACATTGGCATCCCCTTTTTCGATCTTGAGCTCCTGCATGGCTGTTTTAGCGGCCTTGGAGCCCAGCTCCTGCATAACTGCATTGTCCGCCAGGGCCAATCCCGGAACTAACGCCAGAAGAAGGACCATGACGACTAACTCGCATTTGGTATTCGTTTGAATTCCTCCAATGAATTTATTACTAATATTGCCTATTTAAGAATTTCTACTTAATTTGTAGCAAAGAATGACTACATAGTCCAAAAAGATCTTATATACATTACAAAAATGATGTAATTTATATGATCAGATTATGAGAGATATCAACGATTGGCTTGGATGTGAGAATATCGGAACATACGCAATTGAGACGGAGGGGCTGACCAAGAGGTTCATTCTGAATCGAGGCTTCCTGGACGTAATAAGGAATATAAGAGAAAGAGATGTATTAACCACACTTGATGGCGTGAACATAAAGGTCCGTGAAGGCGAGGTATTGGGTCTCCTGGGGCCAAACGGAGCCGGTAAGTCCACGTTGATAAAGATTCTATGCACGCTCATCCTGCCCTCAGAAGGAAATGCCTACGTCAACGGCTACGACGTGGTAAAGGAGGGCCAAGAGGCCAGATCATCCATCGGTTTTGTCACCACGGATGAGAGAAGCTTCTATTGGAGGCTTTCTGGCAGAGAGAACCTCCAGTTTTTCGCCACTCTTCATAATTTGCCTCAAAATCAGGTCAAGGCCAGGGTAGAGGATCTATTGGATGTGGTCCATTTAAGGCAGCGGGCGGATGAGCCCTTCTTGAACTACTCGGCAGGGATGAAGCAGCGCATGGCCATTGCCAGAGGGCTTCTAAACGATCCTAAGGTACTCTTCATGGATGAGCCGACCAGAAGCCTGGACCCAGGCGCTGCTAGAAGTCTGAGGGACTTCATCAAGGAGCATATCATGGGAGAAAGGGGCAAGACCGTCTTCATATCCACCCATCAGCTGGACGAGGCTGAGCAGCTCTGCGACAGAGTAGCCATACTTGACGAGGGAAGAATAAAGGTTCAAGGCAGCCCGGAGGAGCTGAAGAGAAACCTCTCCGAGGGCAGCAGCTTATGCGACGTCTTCTCCTTTTACACCGGCAAGGCGTTTGTTGAGGAAAGCGCCTCTCCGGCTCCATTCAAGCTAGGAAGGGAGAGGAGGCAAGGCCGGGGACTGGGCATGAAGAGAAAGGGATATTGATGATATTTGAAAAGGTATTATGGTTCATTAAGAGGGGCTATTTGCTGCAGATGAGCTACAAGTTCGATTTTTTCCTAAGAATGTTCTTCATGCTCTTCAATATACTGACCTACTACTTCATCGCCAAGATGATGGGAGACGCGGCTGCCAAGTACCTTGAGCCCTATGGCGGTGATTACTTCTCCTTTGTCTTGATAGGCATGGCCTTCTCCGGCTATCTCATGATTTCACTGCGAAGCTTCTCCGAGAGCGTGCGTGATGAGCAGATGATGGGCACAATGGAGGCCATGCTGGTCACTCCCACAAGCACATCAAGTATCATCGCCCTATCTTCACTCTGGAGCTTCATATTTGCCTCTTTTAGGGTCTTTTTATATCTTCTTATAGGCATCTTCCTGGGCGTGGACATGACCCACGCCAATATTGCCGGGGCTATGATAATCCTGATTCTCACCATTATATGCTTCAGCAGCATAGGCATACTATCGGCAAGCTTCATCATGGTCTTCAAGAAGGGAGACCCCATAAACATGCTTCTCATGGGCACATCCGAGCTGTTTGGAGGCGTGCTCTTTCCCATTGAGGTCTTCCCTGGGTGGCTGCAGAGCATCTCCCATGTCCTGCCCATCACCTATGCCGTTAACGGTATGAGACATGCCCTCCTGCAAGGTTACTCATTGGGTAACCTGGCTCCGGATATCTTCACACTGGCCCTGTTTTCCATCATTCTCCTGCCCCTGAGCCTGTTTGTCTTCGAGCGCTCTGTAATAAGGGTCAAAGCGGAAGAGGATTGGTTCAGTATTAAAATTAATGTATGTGTTTAGCTCGCTATAATCAGCATCTATAAGCCCATTTCGCGTCATTCCATGTCGCTACTCCTATGGGTCCTTTCCAGGTGCAATAAGTCACCGATATCGGTTTTTATTAAATACAATTTAATATATATATATTATATTATGAGTTTCCGAGACAAATCAGCATCTATCGACTGACTCAATGGCATCTAAACACATACAAATTAATATTATCTTTATTGTTACAACATTATCTGAAATTAGTCAGATTAAGCGTGTTAATTTTTACTAGTAATTAACGAAAAGTCTTAAATATTACAGAATATTTAACACAAAACAGGCAGATATTTAGGATTAGTGGGCTACATCACCGGTCTGATGATCCATAATGCAGAAAATTTGGAGACAGACAAATGCATAAAAACAATTTGCTGAATAGGACGATGCTACTTTTATTGATATGCTCTATCTTTTTTATGAGCGTCACGGCAATGGCATCTTACCCCAAGACTTTTACAGATACTCAAGGAAGGGAGCTCACTCTGGATAAAGCGGTAGAGAGGATAGTCACCCGATCCCCTGAGGAGGCCAGAATTATAATTGCTCTGGGCCATGGCGATAAGCTGGTAGCTGGAGAACAGGCCACCAAATCCTGCCTCTGCCCCATGACCTTCGGCAATACCGCAGAAGGATGCAAAGAGTGTTATAAGACCATTATCGACGGTCGCATGCCTGATCTTCCCGAGATCAGTACCAGATATGACATCTATTTTGAGGAGATTGCAGCACTCAAGCCTGATGTAATCTTCTGCGGAAATTTGAAAGATGCCGGGGCTTTTGAAGACAAGATCGGCGTCCCTGTGGTTGTGCTGGGTGGACAGGGCTGGAACTTCGGAGATGACGGGTACTATAACAGCATCCGTGTGGCCGGCAAGGCTCTGGATGCTGAAGATAAGGCCGATGAGCTGATCGCCTTTGCCAAGGGCAAGGTGGATATGATAAAATCAGTAACTGATAAGCTTGACTCAAAGGAGAAGCCAAAGGTCTACTTTGCCTCGCGAGGCGCAGGAGCCGGCTTCTACGATCCCAAAGAGGGGAGGGACTTCACCCGCACAGAGCCCATGTATGATCCTTTGACAATAGCGGGAGGCGTCAACGTGGCCTCAGAGATCAACGGCTCGACCGTTAATGTAGCCTTGGAGCAGATCATAGCCTGGAACCCCGACTTCATATTCATATCCAATAGTGATGCTGGCAACAACACAGGCCTGAACTTCATCAAAAATAGCTCCGAACTCTCCTCAATCAATGCCATCAAGAACGGCGATGTCTACAATTGCTTCTATCCACACTGCCGCGGAACACCTCCCGACAGGAACCTCTTGAACATGATCTATATGGCCAAGCTGCTTCATCCTGAAGAATTCAAAGATTTGGATCTGGAGAAAGAGGGCAATGAGATATTCAAGGCCTTCTTAGGAGTGAACGGCGTCTTTTCCGAGTATGCCGACTACCTGGTCTGGCCCAGAGAGTACCTGGACAGCCTGAAGTAGGGATGCTGCCATGCCAGGAATCATTAATTGGGACGAGATGTGGAAGGCCACCCATGCGGGCGGCTTTCACCACCATGGCAAAGACCGGGTCTCTCACTGGGACAGCAAGGCTAAAGAGTTCAATAAAAGGGTCATGAAGCATAAGGAGAGAGCAGAGAGCCAGGTAGCAATGCTCGGGCTCTTGCCCTATGAGACCGTCTTGGACGTGGGAGCCGGCACAGGCAGGCTGGCCATTCCCATGGCCCGCATGGCCCGCAGCGTGACCGCTCTCGATCAATCGGCAGGCATGCTGGCTTGTCTGCAGGAAAACATGCGGACCGAGGGCCTTGAAAACATCCAGTGCCTCCAGAAGAGCTGGCAGGACCTGGGGCAAGACGAGATAGCCCAGCACGATGTGGTCCTATCCTCTAACTCTTTAGGGGTCTACGATCTGAAAGAAGCTCTAGCCAAGATGGACTCGCTGGCCAAAAGGGCGGTTTATATTTTCACTTTCACAGATCATAAGAGAGATGACGGCTTTAAGGAGTTCCTGAGGAGAGGCAAGCATGGCAGGCGTGACCACGGTCCTGCCGGCTATCTCGTGATCTATAACTTGCTTGCTGATATGGGCATATACGCCGATATCAAGCTCATGGACTGGCATTCCAAAGAGCACTACAGCAGCCTCGATGAAGCCGTGACCGAGTGGAAGCAGATGCATGAGGTGCCCGCCGAAAAGGAGCTGGATCTGCGCGAGTTTCTTTCGCTTAGGCTGGTCAATGATGAAGTGGGATTATGCATGCACCGCCATCATAGACAGGTCTTGATCTCCTGGCAGAAGGGCGAGGCCCTCCCCGCCTAGGAGGATGAAGAATGGTTTCTATTCCTCTTCTGCTCGGATCGGCTCTCGTGTTGGGACTCTTGGCTTCATCCATTCGGGTAATAAGACAGTACGAGCGAGCGGTTATATTTCGCCTGGGAAAGATTAAGAAGGAGAGAGGGCCGGGCCTATTTCCTCTCATTCCCCTGGTGGATAAAATGGTGCGAGTGGACATGAGGGTGAGAGAGCTGGATGTTCCCAAGCAGACGGTGATCTCCAGCGACAACGTCACTCTCGAGGTGGACGCGGTCATATACTACAAAGTAGTGGACGCCACCAAAGCCATCCTCGAGGTAGAGGACTTTGAGGCAGCCACCCTTCTCCTGGCACAGACCACATTAAGAGATATCCTGGGCCAAAACGAGCTGGACATCATACTCTCCGATAGGGATGACCTGAACAAAAGGATCAAGGAGATACTGGATTCGACCACTGGGCCCTGGGGGATGCATGTAGTGATGGTCACCATGAGAGACGTCTCCCTGCCCGAAAACATGCTTCGTGCCATTGCCCGGCAGGCAGAGGCGGAGAGAGAGAAGAGGGCCCGCATAATTTTAGCGGAAGGGGAGTTCCAGGCCTCCAAGAAGATGAACGAGGCCGCCGATATGTATGAGAACAAGCCCAGTGCTCTTAAGCTGCGCGAGTTTCAGACTCTTACCGAGATCGCTAAGGAGAAGAATCTGATTGTGGTCTCGACTGGATCAGATGAAGGGCACAAGAATTCCGATCTCCCCATTTTTATGGCCCTGGCGAAGGCGGCTGCGGGAAATAAATGACGAGCTTTCGGACGCACTTCTTCCGGGGCAAGCCTGATACGAGTCTCTCCCGGGCCAGGAGAGCAGGCAAGAAGAGCAATCCGGAATTGGCCCATGAGAGATTCAAGTTCATCCGGATCTTTTTCGTGCTGGGCATTGTCTGCCTTCTGGTTTTGCTCACAGGAATCATAATCACTCTGGGCCCACTGAACATATCAGTAACCGATTCCTATTCCGCTTTATTCGCTCGCTTTTGGCCAGACTACTTTTCCGTGGATCCCCTCACCTCCCGCGTGGTCTGGAACATCCGCTTTCCCCGCATATTAGGCGGGATAATGGCTGGATTCGGCCTGGGAATATGCGGATGCGTGATGCAGGCTGTGCTAAAAAATCCTCTGGCCAGCCCATTTACCCTGGGCATCAGCGCGGGAGCGCAATTTGGCATCTCAGTCGCCGCAGTTATCGGTTTTTCCTTTCTGGGTGGGCCCTATTTCATAATCGGGAATGCCTTTGTCTGCGCCCTCTTATGCTCCCTCTTTATCATCGGTCTCGCTGCCATCAAAGGAGCCACATCTGAGAATCTGGTCCTGGCAGGCATCGCTGTGAACTACTTCTTTACGGCCATAAGCCAGCTTCTAAAATATTTCGCCAGCGATGAGCAGCTCCGCATCATGACCAATTGGGGCATGGGCGACCTGGCTGCCTTCTCCTGGGCAAACTCAGAGCTGCTTATGGCCATATTCATCATCAGCATCCCGCTGCTCATGACCAAATGCTGGGACCTGAACATCATGACCGCAGGGGATGAGACCGCCAAAAGCATCGGCGTTAATGCCGAGAAGACCCGCATATTCATCATGGTGATCACCAGCTTGCTCGTCGCCACAATAGTATGCTTCATGGGAACCATCGCCTTCGTGGGCCTTGTCGCACCTCACATGGCCCGCATGATCATCGGCGGAGACCATCGATTTCTCATTCCCGCCTCAGGAGTGCTGGGGGCACTTGTTCTTATGTCAGCGGATGCCGTGGGAATGAATCTGATCGCACCGACCATCATACCCACAGGGATCATGACCTCCATTGTGGGTGTCCCGTTCTTCATGTATCTCATGATGAAGGGCAAGAGAAAGGAGTTTTGGACATGATGATCAAGCTGCAGGCTAAACAGATAGTATTCGGCTACAACAGCAATCCAATCCTGGATAATATAAATTTTGATATAGCCCCCTCCAAGCTGGTCACCATCGTAGGACCAAACGGTTCAGGCAAATCAACACTGATCAAGTGCATGGACAGGATCGTCTCTCCCCAGGGGGGCAGCATTCTCATCGACAGGAAAGATATGACCAAGATGGGCAGGATGGATATGGCCAGATACATATCTTATGTGCCGCAAAGCTCAGTGCGTATCTTTCCCACCAATGTCTTTGATACCATCCTCATGGGCAGAAGGCCCCATATCGGATGGCTGGGAAGCGACAAGGACGAGACGAAGGTCTGGGATGTTCTGAGGCTTCTTGATATCGAGAGACTGGCCACGAGCAACTTCAGCGAACTTTCCGGTGGCCAGCAGCAGAAGGTTCTCATTGCCAGAGCGCTGGTTCAGGAGGCTGAGGTGATGCTTTTGGATGAACCCACCAGCAATCTCGATATCTGGCACCAGCTGGATGTCATGAACATAATTCGAGACGTGGTCAAGAAGAAGGAGATCACCGCCATCATGGCTCTGCACGACCTCAACTTAGCCTCATACTACTCGGATCGAATCATCATGATGAAGAAAGGAAAGATTGTGGCCGCCGGCGATCCCCATTCAGTGATCACAGAGGAGAACATAGCCTCCGTCTATCGGGTGGAAGCGGCGGTGCGAAGCCTTTCTGAAAGGCCGGTGATCATGCCGTTGCGACAGATACGGGAAGCCAGGCCATAATTTTTTTAAAAAAAAAGCCTTCGTCCATATCGTGTGAATAATTTACGGTTCAGACCGCAACTGCATCCTCAACGTGAAAAAAAATGACTTGGCCGCAACGGCTAAATTGCGGCTTTTAGCAACCGGTTTTTGCTTTACAATACACCGGCTACCTTCAGAGGATGCATGCCTGCATTTTCGAGCATAGCCAGCTTGCTCGCATCCACCTTGAACTCCTTGATGACGGAGACAACGAGCTCGGGCTGGTTCCAGTACTTCATCAGTCGGATGTCCTCGACCAGCTTGGGGGCCCAGGATGGCCCTTTGTAGCTCGCCGTGCCGTCCAGCTCGCGGGCGCGCGTCCAGTTGAACGCCAGCACCATTGCATCGCCATCTTTGGAGGTGTCATTCCAGCGGATGTAGATGCCAGCGATGTCGCTCTTGTTGTACTTGGCGTTGAGGGCGCTCTTCTCAGTGTCCGTCAGAGCCATGACGAACATGCCGCTTTTCCCGGGAGTGGCATCCCAGCGCATCTGCAATAAGTCGTCCTTACACCAGTTGGGGCAGGCGATGACCTTGTAGCTCTCCGCGGTGATGTTGTTTATCGGCATCTCACTTTCTACGAACTTGGCCAGCATGTAGCCACTGGTCACGCCCGGGCAGAGATGATCGTGGAAGGCGGTGGCCTGCAGGAAGTCGAATGCATCCGTTCGCGCCCAGACATTGGACATGCCCACCAGGGAGAACTCGTTGCCGTTAAAGGCTCCTTTGAAGGTTGCGTTGCCTTCATCGGTATGGTTAAGCAAATAATCCATGTCCACGTTGGCCCTGGAAACCTTGCTGAAAACTTGATATTTCGGGAGGGCAGCAAACTCCTCTGAGGATTTATTCAGGGCCTGGCTGCTGGCCTGCATAAAGATTGCCTCGCCGGTTTCCTTGTTAAAGAAGTAGAACCAGAGCGGCTTGTAGTAGGGGCGTAGAACCTGGAAAAGGTTGCTATCGCCCACGCTGCAGCCGCTCTCCTCAGTCAGGCCTTTCAAGGCCGTCTGTGTGGTCTTGCCATCAACTATGGCATGACCGGCATTGGTCAGCGCCAGAATATTGGTATCGCCTTTCTTGAACTGAAGTTCGGTCATGGCCTCTTTGGCTGCTTTGGAGCCAAGGTCTTTCATAATCAAGTCCTGCGCCAGGACGACTCCCGGCAACATGGCCAGAAGAAGTGCCAGTACAATCAATCTCTTTGCTATATTCATATCAATACCTCGCCTTTTAGGCTTGTACGGCGAATGCAATTCTCTCTCCGGGTGTTCGGAGGGTTCGATGAGTTTTGCCCATGATAGCCGACCTAGTATTACTAACTTAGCATGAGAACTTGTTATTTAAGAATTTTTCCGTGAAAAGTATTAATAAGTAACTACCGTTAATGCGTTTTGACGGTATGGGCAGTCCAATAGATGATTCACTATAGATCAAGCCGGAATGACTTTCGAGTTACTGCATTAATATATATCAATCTAAGTCATTCTGCCTTCTCGGCAAAGATGCTCTGGGCCCCGGGTGCGGCCTTGCCAAAGGTGTAGAAGTGCAATTTACGAGCAAGCTCGTAACTTCCGTTCTTGATGGTCTCAGACGTTGGCTTCACGCCGTCCAGGGTAATCGCACTGAGAATGGCTGCACCGGATCCAAATGCGACCAGCAGGCCGTATTCTCCCGCGCGATCGCCGATCCGGCGCCACATCAACACACCGCAACCGATTCATGAAGGCCAGTTCGCACGAGCAGTGGAAGAGACTATGAGATGCCGGAAGCCAAGAAGTCGACTACCTGTGGAGCGAAACCTTTATATTCGATTATTGTCTATGACCATTACGTCTAATATCGAGAAAAAACGATTAGACTGCCTAGCAAACTACCAAACCCCCAAATCGGGAGGAAACCTTGCTGAGACTCGAAGACAATTTCCTATTTGAAGATGCTACAAGCATCCGCACAGGCGTGAGATATGGAATATGGGATCTCCCCCGGGGACCAGAACCCGGTCCTGAGATGCCCAAGAAGAAAAGACCGCAAATCGTTTAAAGCGAATTTGGATCTGGGCGGCTTTTTCCGGTCCGGATCCAAACCAAAAATCTGTTTTAGATCTGCATTTTGCAGCGCCAGCCAACTATGCCGCAGGATTCGTGGTTTGGCCTGGTGATCGGATATTCTGGCGATTTTCCCAAATTTCTTCCCGGCCCTTGGTGCCAGGAAAAGCCGATGGCAGAATGCCACCTTCAGTTACAATAAGGGCGACCAATTCAGATCATATTTCCTCACGGGCTCCATCGATTAGTATACGATTTCGGGCGACGGCTAGGGAATATTTAAGTATTAGTTGTCAGGTAAGTTGGTCACAAATGATGGTTGTATTGTCCCGATATTGTGATAAATATAACGAGGAGGAAATGAGATGGCGTTCTACACGTTGGGCCTCACTTTTAATCTTGTGATACTCCTAACAGTTATTGTACTTGCTGTTTGGATATATGGTATATATTTCAACTTTAAGAAATGGGGCCTCGGATCCACTGGCTACCACGACCAGCTGCGCAACAGCTTCTGGCTCTTCCTTGCCACCTGGATTCATGAGGCATTTAAAGACGGCATTTGGGTATTTTTGAGAACAGTTGTGCTTGATGTTCTTCTTCTCAGGAGGACTCTTGCCAGGAGCCCGGTGAGATGGGTTATGCACATGTCCATGTTCTATGGATTCCTGATGCTGGCGGCTCTTTCTGGCCTTGGACTTATGATTGATATCGTCGAGCACTTCAACCTGCTCGGTTTGGAGGAACAGGCAGCTATGGCTAAAGAGCTCCTGTCGCTGCCCTTCGATATCTTCGGGTATTTGCTCCTGCTCGGCGCAACCATTGCCATATCCAGGAGGATTCTGCTCAAGTTCGTGCGGGATAATACCAGCGCTTATGATGCCTTCTTGATCGGCGCAGTCTTCCTTATTACCGTGACCGGATTTTACGCCGAGTGGATGCGCGGGAACTCTTTCCTGGTCGGAAATATGTTCAGCTATCCCATCTACGCGCCTCACTTCGCACTGATTCATACCGTGCTGGCTCTTGGTCTATTCGCCTTTGTTCTGCCATGGAGCAAGTACATCCACGTGATTGCGACACCCATGACCCTTCTGGCAAACAGAGGAGGAGAATAGAATGGCTGATAAAAAAGACTCCAAGCCCTTGATGACGGGCTATATGATGTCCACCCAGCTCATGGAAGTAGACGGCTGCAACAGATGCCAGGAGTGCATGAAGTGGTGCCCGACCTTCGCTGTAAGACAGGATCGCCCCGGCATAACTCCCATGTACAAGAACGCGAGGTGGAGAGAGCTGCAAGCCAAGAGCCATAGCCTGCGCGCCAAGATCTTCGGAGCCAAACCGCTCACCGATGATGAGATGAAGGTCTTCACAGAGGATACATACAGCTGCACCACCTGCGGCGTCTGCGGAACTGTCTGTGAGGCAGGAATCAAGACCGTAGAGCTCTGGGAGGCTATGAGGCCTAACTTGGTCGCCAGAGGCGATGGTCCGGTTGGAAAGCAGTCCTTCTTCCCCAAGCTCGTCAAAGCAGATAGGAATCCCTATCAGGCCAAACAAGATGAGAGGTTGTGCTGGGTTCCAAAAGATATTAAGGTAGAGGAATCTGGAGATATAGTTTACTTCGCAGGCTGCACTGCTGCCTACCGCCAGCAAGCACTGGGCGTAGCCACGGTAAGGATTCTGGACAAGCTTGGCGTCCCCTTCGCCATGCTGGGCAAGGACGAATGGTGCTGTGCCTCTGCTATGGTGAGAACCGGCCAGAGGGAGGTCATGGCCGAGCATGCCGTGCATAATGTCGATGCCTTGAAGGACGCCGGAGCAAAGAACGTCCTCTTTGCCTGTGCCGGTTGTCTCAGAAATGCCGCCGTCGATTGGCCCCTGTGGTACGAAGGCTACATCCCTTACGAAACAATGCCGCTCTCGGTGTTCCTCAGAGATAAGATAAGGAAAGGGGAAGTAGAGTACAAGATTCCACTGAACTACTCGGTTACGTACCACGACCCCTGCCACAACGGCAGGCATATCATGCACCTCAAGGGAAAGGATTGGGCCTTTGAAGCCTCTCGTGACTGCATCCAGTCCATCCCGGGAGTGAAGTTCAGAGACATGGTGCGTAACAGAGCTCTTCAGAGATGCTGCGGCGCAGGCGGCGGCGTCAAGGCTGGCATTCCCGATCTGGCTCTGGATTGTGCCAAGGCCAGGGTCAAGGACGGAGAAGAAGTTTCAGCTGAGATCATGGCATCCACCTGCCCGTTCTGCAGAAGGAACATCATGGATGGCAGAAACGACGCCCAGTCCAGCATAAAGGTCTTGGATGTTGTAGAGCTTATGGCTGCATCCATGGGTCTGGATACGACCATACCGGAGAACCCGTACACCAAATTCCAGGAGCAGGACGTACTGGTTTGCGGACCGACGACCTGCGAAATAGAGACCGTCGAGCGCAAGGCGCCCGGCAAGGATCTGGTGGGCGAGGCTGAATAAGAAGATGCCCGGAACGCCGGACATCTTTCATTTTTCTTTTTAAAAATAGGATTATTCCAGGCAAACGCTTGTGAAGGCTCTGGGCAAAAGATCCGCCACCGACGCGGTCATTGCTTCTCCCTTGACATTGGCCATGATAACCAGGATATTCTCTCCATGCTCCATCAGGCTCTGCCGGCATATGCCGCACGGCGTTATGGGCTCTTTGGTGCTCCCCATTATGGCTATCGCCTCAAAATCGCACTCTCCAGAAGCGATAGCCTTCGCCACAGCCGCCCTCTCCGCACAGATACCGGCTCCGGATGAGGCATTCTCAATATTTCCCGCCGAATAGACATGTCCGCTTCGAGAGAGGAGCGCAGCCCCAACCTTGAATCCGGAGTAAGGAGCATAGGCCAATGCCCTTGCACATCTCGCCTCCTCGATCAGATTGTCGTATCCTCCGGCATAAGGGCGGGGACCAAATCCCAGGGCGCCAATATACATGCATTCTGAGGGCGGAATGGTAGGAATCTCTCCGCTCACTTCTCGAATGGGGACGGATGAATCCCTTATGATTGCCGCGGGAATCCCTTCGTCTCCTTCACCCATCACAATCTGAGCGGCCGATACCAGATTATCGGCTACAGCTTTTCGTGTGATCTTCAGTTCCCTGCCGAAGAGGTCCTTTTGGCCTCGAGCGTCCTCTACTGCCTCCAGGCCTGCGCACGCCAGTGCCACACCCACGCATCCCAGCCTCAAGGGGTGAGTTCTGCTGTCTCCAATGATGACTCCGATTTTCTTGCCGCCAGATATGGCTTTGCGAATCCCGGCTGCGGACTCTTTTGCATTGGCCGGAAACAGGACCACATGCCCAGGAGGGGCATTGGAGTTATCGATCCCGGCATTGGGGTAGAGGAAGCCCTTATTCAGCGTCAACACCACACCAGGGATGCCACCTACAATTTCGTCCGACTCTCTGAGGATCAGCTCCATCTCTCGCGGGTCTTTACAGAACTTTGCGGCTAATGTTTGGGCGAGGTCTCCGGGTGTGACGTCATCCAGGTCCACAACTCGCCCTTCAGCCGTGGCTACCGTGCTCTCAGAGACGACGAGGATATCACCATCCTGGAAGGCCAGGCCTGATTTTGCCATTGCTTTGTCAAGCAGTTCCGCCAGGTTATCACCCGGTCTTATGAGGTCCGTCTTTATGCCCAAAACCTGCAACAAACTCACCTGTAGCGCTCAAGGTTATCGATCGATTCCAATGCCTCATCTATACTTCTGGCCACACATGGCAACCGGAAGGGCTGGCCTTTCAGGTTCTTCACGAGCCCCGATATCTGAGCTATGGTGCCAAATATTAAAACCTCTTCCGGCCGCTTGTCACAGCGCAGCGCAAGCTTGGGGATGGCCGCATCTCCGCCCCGAGCCAGCATCTCTTGCTTTATTATCAGGGCTTCCATGCTGCTTACGCCCCGGACTGCCAGGATGCGGAAAGATCCTTTCTTAGAGAGCACTCCAAATCCCCGCTCGTCCACCTCTGTTCTCCGCAGCGTCTCAGTCAGATCCTCGCCCTGGCCAAGATATCCCAGGACCTCCACATCCAGATCCTCATCATCGACTTTGGCCGGATTGCCTCTAATGGCCTTCGCCATGGCGACTGTATCCTTGCTGGCAGAGATATCATGCGTCCGGACTATATGAGCACCCAAATAGACGGCTATTGCTGTGGCCGCCAGGGTTCCGGGAAGTCTTTGTTGGGGGTCGGGCAGTCCAAGACGCTCGCCGATGAAGGATTTGCGGGAAAGGGCCGCAACAACCGGTCTATCCAGAAAGCGCAGCCTCTTAAAGCTATCCAAAATGGCCAGATCATGAATCGCTGTCTTTTCCGGTATCCATTTGCCAATTCCTGGATCCAAGGAGATCTTTGCAGGAGACACCCCAGCCCGGGCTGCGGTCCTAACCCTTTCCCCAAGCAAAGGGATGATCTGATTCATGTGGAGCAGATCACCCGCTCTTTGCGCTGAGGCCATGATGATCAAGGAGCCGTCGCATTTCGCCACAGATGCCGCCATCTGGGGGTCACTGAGGCCCGAGACATCGTTTATGCAGGCGGCGCCACATGACAGTGCATCCATTGCAATCCCGGCCCTTTGCGTATCTACGGAGACTGTGATATCCAGGTTGTCCAGGATCTCTCTTAAGGCAGGAAAGAGCCGTTCTCGCTCCGTGGCTTCGCTTATGGGCGGGGATCCAGGCGCCGTGGAAACTGCCCCCAGATCTATAATATCCGCGCCCTGCGCCTGCATATCCCCGGCTATGGAGAGAACCTCGTTGGAGCTGGCTACAGAACCCTTGTAGAAGGACTCAAGACTGAGGTTGATGACGCCCATCAGCCGCACAGGCTGGTTGTCTCCTACACAGATCCTTCCCAACATGCCTTCTATCAAGCACAACACCTAAAGAATTCTTGATGATTATTCCGACAGGCGCAGCAAGATGCCTGTTCTTCTGGCCCTTTCAATGGCCCGGTCGAAGAGGACCAGCCCCAACGCGAGGTAGAAAAAGGCGAGGATTGTCCCTATGACCAAATGGTGCGGGCCGGGAATAAATATTGACCTGTAGTACTCCAGGAAGTAGGTCAGCGGGACGGCCCGGGCAAACATCTGCAGAACAGGGGGCAACACTTCTACAGGATAGTAGATTCCGCTGACGAGCAGGATCAATCCGCTTATGCTCCAGGCTGCTACATCCGCCTTCTGGCCAAAGGTGAGAATAGATATGCAGACTGTGATTCCAATAACTGCGGCCGTGGCGAAGACTCCCGCCAGAAATATCAGCACCGGCAGGAGGCCGCCGCTCTGGAAATCGAAACCGAAGAGGTAGCGGCTTACGACTATCAAGATGCCAAAGACTATGCTGCCCCGGGCAATGCCAAAGAGCAGAGCTCCAAAGATCAGATGATAACTTTGCACCGGGGCGATA
Source organism: uncultured Methanosarcinales archaeon (assembly GCA_963782455.1). Classification (GTDB taxonomy): domain Archaea; phylum Halobacteriota; class Methanosarcinia; order Methanotrichales; family Methanotrichaceae; genus Methanothrix. Next base: position 8,970 of record CAWAJP010000012.1, on the reverse strand, counting down.
AATGTGTTTTTGATGCTCTTGGACCACATGTCAAACAGGAGGACATAGGCTACATCGATCTGGGCCACCTGCAGAACAGTGAGTGCAATGGAGCCCACCAGCAGGAAAGAGACCATAGACTCATCCACTTTCAGAAACCGCGTTAAGAGACCGATGGAGAGCAGGCTAATCATGGGCCAGAAGAAGATCTCGAAGATGGTGAAGATATTTCTCTTGGAGATAATCCAGTTCTTATAAGCAGAAGCCAGATATTTATTCAATTCACCTTGCCAGTTCAATGAAGACGTCCTCCAAATCCGGTTCTTTTATGTTTATGTCCAGGATCGAGGCCGTTTGAAAGAGCTTGACGATCTTGTCCAAGTTATCCTCACTCCTATCGATCATTATCTCCACTCTGCCGGTCTTGGATTTGAGACCGAGAACGCCCGGCAAATTCTTTATTGCCTCTATATTTACCTGCCCAGAGTAAGTTATCACCACCCGTTCTCCCAGGCCGAGATGGTTCTTTAGATTTTGGGGCGTATCCAGAGCCACAACTTCCCCTTTTCTCAAGAACGCAATCCTATCGCAAAGCATCTCCGCTTCGGGCATATAATGCGTGGACAAAACCACGGCTACATTCTCCTCGTCGTGAATTCTCCGAATCAATGCCCTGGTTTTTATGGATATGTCCGGATCAAGGCCAGTAGTGGGCTCGTCTAAGAACAGTAGACGAGGACGGTTGAGCATGGCCTTGGCCAGAGAGAGCCTCTGCTTTATGCCTGTGGAGAGATCCTCAAACTTCAGGTCCCGAAACTCGCCCAGTTCAAAGGCATCTATCTGGTCCTCAACTGTCCTGGAGAGGACAGAGCCATACAGGCCATAGAGCATGCCGTAATGGCGCAGATTCTCTCGCACCGTCAGGCTCCAGGGGAAGTTGGGCTTGGCGGTGCTGATGTTTATTATTTTGCGTATCTCTCCTCGATCGCGGCGCCCGTCGAGGCCCATGATGGACAGGCTACCCTGTTCCGGGTAGATCAGGGTAGAGAATATGGAGATAAGCGTGGTCTTGCCTGAACCATTGGGGCCCAGCAGTCCAAAGATCTCATCTGCCTCTACATCCAGCGATATATTCTTAAGGACGGTGGTCCCGGCCCCAAGGAAGCTCTTGTATCTTTTGCATATTCCCTTTGCTTCGACCGATTTCTCTGTCATTTCCGCGATTCTTCCATTTTATCTCTTTGTCTTCGCCAGAATACCCGGCTTTCTTCCTTTACGTCCATAAAGAAGCTCATCTTTTTTCAGGAGGAGGAGACCTATCAGCGAGACAAAAATTATGCCTCCAACCGTCAACATCAGGCTGCCTGGAAAGCTATCGGATCCTGTCAGGGCCAGAGGAAGAGCGAGTTCCATGCTTCTTTCACCGGATTGAATCACGCAGCCCAACTGGTAATCCTGCGAGCCGGCGTTCGCATCCACGGTAACCATGAAGCTGGCCAGAGCGATTTTGCCAGGGCTCAGATCTCCCAATAAGATGTCCGTGCCTTCGACGTGAAAAGGAGGTGCTGCCAGAAGCCTGGCCGAACAGTTTTCCATGGTTTCGGCACCATCATTCTCAATTACGATACTTATAGTCCCGGTTTTGCCTCTCTTGAGATCGGACTTGATTCCTATGATTCGTAATGGCTCCTTATCTCCTGCTACAAACATTCTAAGGTTGAGGCTCTGGTTAAATGATTGGTAGAGAGGCGTGACAGTTCCATTGCTGACTCTCACGTCCACTTGCCTCATGAAGTCGACGTGAAGAGGAAGCTCGAACCATCCTCTAGAGCTGTTCTTAGCGGTAATATTGAATTGCAGCTCATAGACGCCTCCCGCGCGAAGGATGGAGATATGTTGCGGTCCTGACATTACCTGCAAAGATTCCGTCCCATCAAGTGCCGCATTGATGTTCAGAGCATCGACGCTTTGCATTTCCGCCTTCAGCTCCCGATTTGCGTCGTCTTGTGAGCCGTTGCCATTTATGGGAATTAGCTCATCCAGACGGCCTGTATTGGCCAGGTTGATTCTGAGGAGATTGTCGGCCGGATTGATAGAGGGATTTGTAACAGATGCCCTGAGCTCAAGATGACCGAGTGACTTGTAGTGATCATCCGCGAAAAAGATAAGATCTTCTGCCAGGCAAGTCCCGCCAAGAATCAAGAGGATGCAGACGATCTCGAATAGCTTCATACCCATAAGTCTTGTCTGCATCAATTAGTTAAGCCTATCTGGACGTCTATTCTGCCTTATCTTCCGGGCTCCAATCTATCTGCTTGCGACCGTGCTCATGAAAAAGACGACCGCTGCCGTCAGGATTATGGTCGCTCCTGAGGGAACATCCAACACATAAGATATCAACAGGCCTATAGTCACAAAGATCGCTCCCAAGAATATGGAACCGGCCATGATGGCGGGCAGGCCCTTCATATGCTGCCGGCTTATGGCTCCGGGAATGGTTAATAGTGCTATGACCATGATTATCCCTACAATCTTGATCAATACTACGACGCTGAAAGCCACCATTGTGAGCAGCAGGAGCCGGAGACCCTGCACAGGAAGACCGATGGCCTCTCCATAGATGGGGTCGAAGCTCAATATGAGAAACTCCTTGTAGAGCAGGAAGACCAGGACCAGGATGATCACGGTGAGTATTGAGATGAGCAGCACATCGTTCCCGGTCACCGCCAGTATGTTGCCGAACAAATAGCCGTAAAGATCCCTGGCATACCCTCGGGAAAGAGTCAGAAGCATTACGCCCAGAGCCATGCCCGTGGCCATGAAGACACCGATGGCAGTATCCTCAGAGACGCGGGACCGGTGGCTGATCACTCCAATGCCCAGGGCGGTTAGAATTGCTGAGCCAATCCCGAAGGCCAGCGGGTCAAGGCCCAGGAAGTAGCCCAGGCCAATGCCGCCAAAGGCAGCGTGTGCTATTCCATCGCTGATAAAAACTATTCTATTTAATATTATGTATATCCCAATTATGCCACAGAGCACCGAGGCTGCCAGGCCTGCTACAAGAGCAGTTCGCATGAATTCGTACTGGAAAAAATCTAATTGCAGCTCAATCATGTTCCCTCAAGACCCGGTGTGGAGTGCCATGGGCTATCATTTCCACCGGGCATCCGTAAGCCTTCTCAATGTCCTCGTTGGTGATCTCCTTCGAGTCGTGGTAATAGAGCAGCTGGTTCAGGCAGGCGATCTTGCTGACGTATTTGGAGATGGCTGTGACGTCGTGTGATACCAGCACAATAGCAATTCCAAGCTCATGGTTCAGGTGGCAGAGCAGTTCGTAAAACTCAGTCTGCTGAGCAGAATCGACTCCGGCCGTTGGTTCATCCAGCAAGAGCAACTCGGGATCGGAGACAAGTGAGCGAGCCACAAAGACCCTCTGCTGCTCCCCACCGGAGAGTGCGCCAATTTCGCGTTCGGCGCGGTCCCCCATCTTTACAGCCTCGAGCGCGCGGCGCGCTGCCGTGCGATCATCCGGACCATAGCGGTGGAACAGGCCGGCTCTAGTGTATCTTCCCATGAGAACGACGTCCAGGACCTTGACAGGAAAGCTCTGGTCGAAGACGGTTTTCTGCGGCATATAGCCCACGCGACCACGGGCGGCCTCGGGTGTCATTCCAAAGATTCTGATCTTGCCCCGGTCCGGCTTGATCAGGCCCAACATTACTTTAAGCAGCGTGGACTTTCCTCCCCCGTTGGGACCGATCAGACCGAGGAAGTCCGCTGCCTCCAGCTCCAGGTTTATGTCCTCCAGGACGGCATGACCTTCCCGGCAAACCCAGAGGCCAGTAATAGATACTATCGTCATTTCATACTCTTGGCGATCTTCTGTCCGGCATAACTCATATCCTCCAGATAATTCTGCCCCAGAGGATCCAGGGTCTCGACACTTGCCTTCATCTCTCTTGCTATAACTTCTGCCGATTTAGGATTGTATTGCGGCTCCACAAATACGACAGTGATATTGTTTTTCCTTGCCAGATCGATCACGCTTGACAGATACTTGGGACCGGGCTCCTTCTCGTTCTCAAGGATGGGGACCTGATCAAGATTATAATCCCTGGCAAAATAGGTCCAGGCAGGGTGGTACACTACGAAGATCCGGCTCGCTTTGGCGGCAAAGGTCTGATTAAGCTCTCCGTCCAGTGCCGTCAGCTTCTGCAAATAATCGTCTCTGTTCTTGATGTAATAATCCTTATTTGCAGGATCGACCTCGATCAGCCCGGTGCAGATGTTGTTCACCTGAATGGCCGCGTTTCTCAAGGATATCCAGATGTGCGGGTCTGTCTCCCCGCCGCTTTCATTGACAAGCGCAACTCCCCGGGAAGAGTCCACTATCAACATATCACGATTTATCTGCAATACTTTGTCCATCCAGAACTCGAGGCCCGCACCGTTCATGACATAGAGGTCCGCCTTTGCCACATTTTTCATCTGGGAGGGGGTGGGCTCATAAGTGTGGGGCTCGGCTCCCGGCGGGACGAGCACAGTCAGTGCGACCCTGTCGCCCCCGACGGCAGTTACGAAGTTGCCGAGAGGTGCGATGGTCGTGGCCACATTGATCTTCCCGGAAGGCGGTTCATTTTGCGAGACGCAGCCGCATAGTAGCGGCACGAGCAGCAGCAAAACCAATAGCGCGACTTTATTTAATTTATTTGTATTTCTTATCATGCTTTTGCACCTAAATTTCTGAGATTCTTGCCGATGTATTTGGAATGCGTCTTGCCGCCTTCTCTCCAGTAACCATACCAGTAAGGCCCGTGAGGACAGCCTTTGCAGTTCTTGCCGCAAGAGACCAGCTCCCGTCTGTAGGTGATCGAACCTATTGTCTTCACCTGCTGCACAACCCTTTCCTGGGGCAGTTCCTCTGACGAAAGTGGTTGGCCTCTCTTTGCGATAAGATGCTCCACCAGATCCCTTATCTCGAAAAGCGTGGAAAGGTTCTGGCGCTCCAGTGCGCTGCGGATGGTTTTGGGAATCAATGAGGTGTCTTATGTAACTATGCTTATATGCTTATTGCTGGATTACATAAGAACTGTACCGTCTCGAAACTTTTCTTCGAAAGGAGTTATGGCTTTAATAATGAAGAGTTGGATTTCATTATGACTACGATATCGAGTACCTATGGGCTTAAGTCAGAGGAAGTCGATGGATGAGATTGGAAATGGATCGTTCTGGTACCAGGCTAATCTGTTGTGCAAGTTAATGCACTGGGTAGGAGAGGGTCTTAACTTTATGGGTCGATGTTATTCCAATGGCAGTCAATTTGAAGCTCAGGGATTCTCACAGGCCCGTCCATTCTCCATACGCATCTTTTGTCCGGATGGTAATCCGGTAGGGCTACGTATAATATCCAAATCTAATTGGACCGGCTGCGGTTTAGTGTGTCCACGATCTATCCTGCCAGCGGTGAAGAAGAGCCGGAAAGAGTTCTCTCAGCCTGGTGTCTATGTCCTCGTAGGCCCTCCAGAAAATAGTGAGCTGCCAAAAATATACGTGGGTGAGGGGGATCCACTCGGACCAAGATTGGAGCAGCATTATGCAAACAAGGAATTTTGGACCTGGGCCATCTTCTTTGTTTCCACTGATAACAGCCTGAATAAAGCTCATGTCCAGCATTTAGAAGCCAGATTGTTGGACATGGCCAGGCAGGCAAAGAGAGCTACCTTGGATAATATGAACGCTCCTCAAAAACCCGCTCTATCTGAAGCGGAGACGGCTGACGCCGAGAGCTTCCTGGCAGACATGTTGAGCACATTTCCACTTCTGGGCCTAACGGTCTTTGAGAAAACGGTGGTCGCAAAGAGCAGCTCCAGGCACGAATTCAAGATCGAGGCAAAAGGGATATTTGCACGAGGTTATGAGACCCCAGGTGGCTTCACAGTCCTTCAAGGTTCTACTGCAGTTTGTGACGAGGTTCCCTCAATACATCACTACCTATCCGATCTCAGAAAAGATCTCCAATCACAAAGCGTGATGGTTTCCCGAGGGGCTCATTTGGAGTTCGCTCAGGATTATCTCTTCAACTCTCCTTCAACGGCTGCTGGAGTTGTTCAAGGCAGATCTGCTAATGGACGAATAGACTGGAAGGACAATTACGGCAAGACTCTAAAAGATTTCCAGGAAGAAAAAATGGGATCTCAATCGGTTGACTGACACATCACCCCATCAGCCTCCGCGCCATCCCCCTCACCTCGCCCGCCCACGCGTCCGCCGCCCGCATGCGTGCGCCCGCGCTCGGCCCCGCTCCCAGACAAGCGGCATCCATGTCCGGACGCTGAAACGAACATCGCCAAATGCCCGCCGCCAGATAGGCAAGTTCGGTATCGGATTATTGTGAGACAGATTTAAATCGAACGAAATCCTGTTCTTCTCTGTGATAACCAAAGCGGTTTATGAGAATGGAGTTCTCAGGCCTATGGAAAAGCTGAACCTCCGGCAGGGGGAAGAGGTCGAGATCGAGATAAGAGACGCGGTTCTCAGAACCAGAGGCATCATCAAGCTTGACCCGGAGATTGCAAGAGCGATTGCAGATGGTGATGAGTTCTCTGTCCTGGTAGGATAGATGAGTAATGAGAGAAACTTATTGCTTGCTGACTAATGACTCATTGAATCTTATATCATGAACGCTAACGGAATTCGAGATATTGCCACTAACGACTCGGATTTCGAGCAAGTGGATTGGATCACAGTCTGGAAACCCTCCTGGGTGATGTCTTTTTTTTGATTGAACTAATCGGAAATTCCGATAAGTTGGTTTCAGCTCTCAGTTCCCTTTTCATCGGGATGGGCTTTGTGACGCAACTGACCGGAAATTCCGGATAGTTCAAAAAGGTGCTTCATTTACCTTTTCATCGGGAGAGGCTTTGTGATCCGGCTTGGTCCAGATCGTCAATGAGCGCTCATCGCACATCGTATCAGTTCCCTTTTCATCGGGATGAGCCTTGCGACTATTACAGTTTTGGTTCCGAGTATTGCTTTTAGTATTGTTTTGCATGTCTGGGAGACTTCTCAAACACGTTCAAAGATAAAAGGCAGAGCTTCATAAATTGTTCCCCGCGGACGCGGGGTTAGGGGGGCCGCCACGGCCTTGAGTGGGCCCCCGTCACCCCAGCGCGTTTTACCGCGCGGGACCAGAAAGAAGTGGTGGAATGAATTTTTGCGTATAGATAAAAGATATGCTAATGGCATTCAACTACAGACTGAACTATGTAGATGCAAGCAAGGACAGCATCAGCGCATTCTTCTGGTGTGCCGCGAGTCGGCCTGCGGGCCTCCCGCGCTATAGTTGGGGATGCCATTCACGGGCCGCGGCCGGCCGAGCGACGGCGGTTAAGATGGAATTGGCAACCCTAATCTCAAGCGTAAGGCTATCCAACCTTCAATAACCTCGACAAGCTCGGAACGTGCTCCTTCGATAGTCTTGCCTGTAGCCCAAACACCTTGCAGACCAGGGACGGTAGCAACATACTCGCCGTTATCCAGGATCTTATAATTGGCTTCGGATAGTGCCGCCGTAATATATTCAGCAAACATGTCAAGATCCTATATGCCTTGAAGGGATTTAACATTATTCACCATTTGCGGCGCGGCTTCGGGCCTCTCTCTAGCTTCTTCCCATCCACCCACATCTCGCCCAGCTCCACCTTGATATCCACCGGCCCGATCCTCTTGCAGCCAGCCCAAAGATTTTGCCACCGCCACAGTGCAGAAAGCTCCTCCCGGGCCTCGCCCGCCCACGCGTCCCGCACGCATGCTCTCGCGCGCGCCCGCGTGCCCGAAGCCGCACTCGCAGGACTTCGAGCAGGGATGGTCAATTGAAGATATCCGGGAAAAGCTCAAGAAGCTCCTTTCTCAAGCCGGGAAGAAATATGTATCCACGAGCGTGTATTTATACTCGCAGTAAAATAGAATAATTAAAGTAGATAAAAAAGAGACCAAGCTCTTCGGGATTCGAAGAGAAAATGCATCATACTGCCTTCAAAACTCCAGGTTGTCGAACTCATCCAGCTCTTTCGGCGTGAAGAACTCGGACCAATCAGCGGCGCAAACTTTCAATATGGATCTGCCGCCTCGGATATCCTTTTCGGTGTGCACAAGTCCTTCCTTTTCGAGTCTTTTGACTGAGCCGTATACCTTTCCGCTCGACCAGCCGATCTCTTTCGCCAGCTCATAAATGCTATTCCCTGGCCTTTTGTTGATCACTTTGTAAAGATCGTAATCGGTATCGAGACCTTCTGTTATTCGAGCATCTATTGCCGCTACTGGCTTCGTATCAACTCTCGCGCTCAACTCCGATCCACCATTTGTCCATGTAGGTATATATTACATAAATACTTGACTATCTCCTTTGGATTATTGTTATGACATATAAAACCATTTAATGTATTAATTATGAAATCTGATTGATTTGGAATAATTTTTAATATTAAATAGCTATTAAAGGTATTCGGAATATCGTTTAAATACGATTAGATCGTCATGCCTCACGAGAGGGTGGGAGCTGTTTCTGATATCGAGGAACTGGACAACATCCAAAAAGCGATTCTTGTCAATCTTTGCAGCAAAACAAAGGGCAGCAAAGGGTCTCATTTGCCCAAGCCCTACTTCATGAATAAACCACAAATCCAGGGGCGAAAAGCCGACAGGGCGCTACGTGAACTCATCGCCCTCGGATACATAAAGAAACATCCCACAGGCAGCGAGACTACGTATGAGCTCGATGAGAGAGGATTTGAGACATGCCGGAAGCTCAGAGTGCAAAGAACGGCTCGCTGAGCCCGAGCGCCATTAAAAATTTAGCCTTCCAGAATATTGCCGTCTAAAACCAAATCTGATGTCCAGGAGTATAAACTCAAGAAACCATATCATTCCTCGGCCCGATTCTCTTGCAACCAGCCAACATGATGTCCCCCATCACAGTGCAGAAAAGGTCCT
>CAWAJP010000011.1:0-477682 GCA_963782455.1 uncultured Methanosarcinales archaeon | reverse complement strand
TCAGGGCCGCGAATGCGAGAAGAGAGCCGTATTTTGGAAAGGAAACTGTATCTGGAAAAGCACCCCTTATTATCGAATCCGTATCCAAATAAATTGGCTCTTTGCTATATCGAATGGGAAAGGGATGTTCGATTTCTCTGTGGTTAATAACCGTAGCGGGATAATTAACCCTGGTGGTTTACGGAAGAAAACCGCAGAGGCGCAGAGCGCACAGAGGACGAGCGGACTGAGACGACTATTTTGCTCAGAAGAAGACATGCCATGCTTTCGAGTGCTGGTAATAAGGTAAATTTCCACGTCTCTGCGAACTCTGCGTCTCTGCGGTTAATATTTCGTTGCAGAAATAATCAAACCATGAGGTTTACGAAATAGACCACAGAGTCACTGAACGCACAGAGGACCACGAAAAAAGGTCGGATTCCTGTGACCAGCGCACGAACCCACACCAAATAGCGAGAAGCCAATAATTTCTTCCAAAGATTTAAAATCTCAGAGCCGAATGTCTTAGATCGGGTCTGCCATTGGCATGACCGTTATTATGGCAATTCATTCATTTCTGGGGGGTTAAAAGTGGTCGCAAATATAACGTTGGACCGTCTGGAGGACCAGATCAAATGGTACAGCAAAAGCAGTAAATGGAATCAGGATCGATTCAAGTGGCTGAAAGTGGCCGAAGTCGTGGCCGCTGCATTGGTTCCATTTTTTGCGGGCTGGGGAATGTATCCGGCGGTGACAGGGCTGTTGGGTGTGATAGTAGTCATCCTCGAATCGCTGCAGAGCATTTACCAGTTCCAGAGCAACTGGATCTCTTATCGATCTACTGCGGAGGCGCTAAAGCACGAGAAGTATCTCTGGTATGCCGGGGCCGGGCATTATCTGACTGCAAAGAATCCTGAAGCATTGCTGGCGGAGAGGATCGAGGAGCTGGTATCCACAGAGCACGCAAAGTGGACCTCAGAGATGGAGCAGTCAGGGAGAGTAAAGCCGAGCGCGGGGAAGACGTAAGTGTCAGGAATCGAGATGATTGATCGCCCTGAGCCTAGCTCCATCAAGAAAGTACTGTCGCTACATGAATGGGAGTCAGTCTTTAAGGAGATAGGAAAAAATGGAACTTGCGGATTGAATTTGATCACGACCGGCCAGGATCCCCTGAGCCATGAGATCAAGCTCATCTATCTCACCCTTCCCAATAATACAGTTTACATTGCCGATGCCATAAGCCTGGGAAAGGGCATTATCAGCGATTTGGCCGGGCTACTGGAGAAGAGACGAATCAAGAAGGTCCTGTACGATGCCAAGTCTGTCCTCGCTTTCATCAGGACAACAGCAGACCGAAGGCTGAATGCCTGCAATATCTTTGACCTCATGCTTGCCTCGCAGATTTGCTGGTCAGGATACTACTATTTGACACCTTCCGGTTCTCCCAAGAATCCCTGGAGCAGAGAGGTTCCTGATCACAGCCTTGCCTCTCTGGCGGAAAGGCATCTGGGAATCATACTGGACCGTGAAGGAGAGGCCGAGGAAGAATCCGCCGTTCTATTGCCGCTTCACGATATTCTGGAGGAGCTGCTCTCTAAGAACGGTTTGCAGAGGGTTGCAGATCTGGAGTTCCAGGCAATTTCCTCCATTGTGGAGATGGAGATCTCGGGAATTCATCTGGACTGCCTTCAGGCCAAGAGCATGGTCGCGCAGGAGGAGCATGAGATCTGCAATCTGGTCTGGACTATGCAGGATGAGGCCAGGAAGAAAGGCTTTGTCACGGTCTCGCATGACGGCAAAAGACTCTGCTACTACCTGAATCCTGACCGGCAGGGAGATGTGATGGCCTTTTTGAAAAAGCGGGGTTATTCCGTGATCAGCACCCGGGCCGAGGTCTTGAGGGGGCTTGCGGCTGCCGGATGTGCTTTCGCCGAGGCGGTCCTGCGCTACCGGCATATCTCTCGCAGTTTAGCATTTTTGAACAACTGGCTGAAGCACGAACATGTCAGGGATGGCCGGATTCATCCGCAATACTTCCAGATTCCGTCTTCAACGGGCAGAATCAGTTCGCGAAATCCCAACGCTCAAGCGATCCCTCGCGCTGGAGAGGATGCCCTGGCCATAAGGAGGCTCTTTTCCCCGAGCCCAGGTAAGAAGTATGTCAAAGCCGATTTTTCCACTATTGAGCTGCGCATAATGGCATGCCTTTCTGGTGATAAGGCCATGCAGGAAGCCTTCCGAAATAGCATCGACCTGCACCGGCTGACCGCCTCCAGGATCAATGGATCTGCAATAGAGCAGGTGACAGACTCACAGAGACAGGCGGCCAAGATCATGAACTTCTTGCTCATTTATGGCGGATCTGCCAGGACACTTCAGTGGCGAATCCTTTCCGATTACAGCGTATTCATTTCTTTAAAGGAAGCAGAGGAGGCTCTAGAGAGGTTCTTCCTGACGTATGAGGGCGTGAGAAAGTGGCAGAAACGGCAGCTTTCTGAGATGAGCTATACAGTGCAGCACCACTTCCACAACTGCGTGCAGGGATTCTTTGCCCTGCCACTCACCTGCACCACAACGATCCTGGGACGAAGGCGGATCTGGCCGCGCTTTGGAACCGGAATCAAGGCCTCCAAGTTCCAGATGTACAATACTCCCTGCCAGGGGACCGGCGCAGATCTGATCAAGCTGGTGATGGGTGAGGTCTACGAAAAAATATCCAGCGAGGAGGCGAGGATAATCGGTTCCATTCATGACGAAATTATCCTGGAGGTTCCGGAGGAGAGGGCGGAGGAGTACGCCCGCATGCTGCAGGAGATCATGGAGAGGATAGGCTCAGAGCTACTGCATCCGGTTCCAGTTAAAGCAGAGGTCAAGGTCATGAGCAGCTTGGCGGAATGAGGAATATGAGTTTTCCTGGTGACATGTCAAATAGCAGCGGCTATAGAGTTAAATGCAAGGAGTTGGCAATGATAAAGAGAATGAAGAGGCTTGCAGCTTATGTCTCCAGCAGCGTGCAGAAGACTGGTTACCGAGCAGAGGTCATTCTGCTGGCGGCCTTCAGCTTCTGGTGCGGCACGGGGAAAAAACGACACCAGGAATGGGTGGACACGGGCAGGGCGGTGACTCGGTGAATCAGCGAATCAGTGAATGAACTAAGAAAATATCGTGTGAAATCGGAGGTCAAGTCATGGATAATCTGATCGGGAGTTCCATCATTGCCATCCTGCAGAACCTGATCGCCAGCTTCCTGGCAGTCGTTTTCGGCATCGCCTTCACTCAGTTCGTCCGTAGTCGTTGGGACGAACATCTGTATGGGGGATGGCACGTCATTATCAAGGAGAAGGAAAAGATAAAGGTCAACCGGGCGATTTCGGTGCGGAAAGCGAAGGAGATTCTCGATGACCCTGCGGACCTCTCAGTGTTTCTGAAAGGAATTGTTAGTCCGTACGCTCTTCTCAATTGCGATATCATTGAAGAAGGGGAATGTCGAGGTCTGTTGATCAATGATAGCGTCAATCGGCAGTTCATTGTGGATCTAGACAAGAATCCTCCACGTGAAAGGTATAGCGCGCAGCCGGCGCTGTAAGACGCGAAACCCACGTTGAGTATTTTTTGTACCTTGACAATCAAAACGTTTCCCATGGAAAATTGATTTTTAGTGTCGATAGATCTTGTTTTCCATCCGTCAAGTGTGAGCCCCTGCCCGGGCTCATGGGCGTTTCAATTGAGCCACTTCTTTGCAGAAATGGATAGGTTTGTCTGGCTTGGAATGGCAATTACCTGTGACTATGTTTCAATTGAGCCACTTCTTTGCAGAAATGGATAGCTAAGCGTTCCTGAGCTTGAGGGAAGGACTCTCAATGTTTCAATTGAGCCACTTCTTTGCAGAAATGGATAGAAGTAGAATCATGTACGCCACATCCGCGAACATCAAGGTTTCAATTGAGCCACTTCTTTGCAGAAATGGATAGGGTCTTCAACGTCTGGCCAAGAAAATGACATATTCGGGTTTCAATTGAGCCACTTCTTTGCAGAAATGGATAGAGCGCGAGCCAATATACATCGCCGTAATACCCTGTAGTTTCAATTGAGCCACTTCTTTGCAGAAATGGATAGGTGATCGTATATGTAGCGTTCTCTGCGCCCGTGAAAGGTTTCAATTGAGCCACTTCTTTGCAGAAATGGATAGCGCGGCAACAGCTGCGATCCTAAAAGATGAATGCCAAGTTTCAATTGAGCCACTTCTTTGCAGAAATGGATAGTTCCCGGCAAACGTTGGATACCGTCCGGGGGAAGGCCCGCGTTTCAATTGAGCCACTTCTTTGCAGAAATGGATAGGTTGGCTGCTTGCGAAAAGATTCCATCAGTGAGAAAGTTTCAATTGAGCCACTTCTTTGCAGAAATGGATAGACCGGATGAAGATTGGTGGAACCTGCCACAGATATTGTTTCAATTGAGCCACTTCTTTGCAGAAATGGATAGTCCGGCGCTGGTATTCCTTGCCAGCGCGATCATCCTGTTTCAATTGAGCCACTTCTTTGCAGAAATGGATAGGGCCTACTCAGCCGCCACCTAAGATTCCGCGCATCCATGTTTCAATTGAGCCACTTCTTTGCAGAAATGGATAGCTGACCATGAAGCAATCCCATAGCAATCTAGACGGAGTTTCAATTGAGCCACTTCTTTGCAGAAATGGATAGAAGATAATTTGACCGCAATCGAAAATACTCAATCCTACCGTTTCAATTGAGCCACTTCTTTGCAGAAATGGATAGAAACTTCTCCGCCACCAAAACCAAAACGCAAATGGTGGGTTTCAATTGAGCCACTTCTTTGCAGAAATGGATAGAATTACGCTTTTTTTGTAGATAGCGGTGGCATGACGGTGTTTCAATTGAGCCACTTCTTTGCAGAAATGGATAGCCAATGTCAGGTTGGGGACTATTTCGTTGGGGTCTTGTTTCAATTGAGCCACTTCTTTGCAGAAATGGATAGAAGCAATTAGTGATTTTAGCAAGAGTGTTGTTCTCCAGTTTCAATTGAGCCACTTCTTTGCAGAAATGGATAGATTAATGGGCGACTGCGTGGCGGCAATCGTGTCGCAGGCGTTTCAATTGAGCCACTTCTTTGCAGAAATGGATAGCATATGGGTTGCGGCCGCTTTTACTATCAGCACTAGTTTCAATTGAGCCACTTCTTTGCAGAAATGGATAGATGCCAACTACCATTGTAAGCTGGAAATCACAATCGAGTTTCAATTGAGCCACTTCTTTGCAGAAATGGATAGAGGTCGCTGGGTGCAGAGAGTCAACAAGAAAGTAGCGTTTCAATTGAGCCACTTCTTTGCAGAAATGGATAGTCCATAGGACTCTTCTCGAGCCAAGCTGACCATGCATCTGTTTCAATTGAGCCACTTCTTTGCAGAAATGGATAGACCCCTTCGGTCCCTCTTCATAAGAGAGAATTCGTTGAAGTTTCAATTGAGCCACTTCTTTGCAGAAATGGATAGCTGCTGATGACGGCGACACTGCTTATGTCTCTATCGTTTCAATTGAGCCACTTCTTTGCAGAAATGGATAGGCTATCATTGAATTTGAAATCCCGGTGTTATTCACGTTTCAATTGAGCCACTTCTTTGCAGAAATGGATAGTCGACAACTCTACATTGATGAAGGAATAGGTTACGGTTTCAATTGAGCCACTTCTTTGCAGAAATGGATAGTGATGTTGGTGCAACCATCACCAACACTCCTGATGCATCGTTTCAATTGAGCCACTTCTTTGCAGAAATGGATAGTCTATCAGTTCCGAGCAGAACCCGCGGTTGGCGAGCGGTTTCAATTGAGCCACTTCTTTGCAGAAATGGATAGAACTCCTGAACAGATAGGTGCTATAGTGGCCTTCATGGGGTTTCAATTGAGCCACTTCTTTGCAGAAATGGATAGGGGCTCGGATATGCCGTGACCTGGGAGCAGTTCAAAGTTTCAATTGAGCCACTTCTTTGCAGAAATGGATAGCGCGAGTTCTTGGAGAGGCTGATCAGTTATTGGACGTTTCAATTGAGCCACTTCTTTGCAGAAATGGATAGGTAACGTTAGCCTTCTTTTTTATCCAAGGTCTTTTTAAAGTTTCAATTGAGCCACTTCTTTGCAGAAATGGATAGGGTACAGTAGCAATAGGCTCAGCGTATAATAACGCCGTTTCAATTGAGCCACTTCTTTGCAGAAATGGATAGAGCAGCCATTTTTAGGGCGTTGCTGTTATCGAAATAACGCCGTTATTCGCGGATCGACCGGACTACCTAATGTTTTCTAGATTTTAGCAATTTTATTAAACTAGTATCGCTATGCGCAAGTTTAGCGCGGATCATCGATACTCTCTATAAATTGTTAAATTGTGCGTATGTCTTCGCGAGAGTTTTCGTAATACTGGCCATTGGGCCACCATGACCTCCCGGAACCACTTGGTATCTTGGTAGGATATCATTCTATAATAAATTTCCGCTCCAAATGCTCCCTATGAACGCCTATGAACTCAATCCTCTCCATGACTCTGCCATCATTTGAACCAAGATCTATGATCATCACCCGGTCTTCATCAAGATTTATCAGATCATTGAGAGCGGCCGCCATCTCTACCTTTCCCTTGGGGGTGAGATCACATCGGAAAACAGAGTAGTGGACAGGCTCTCCAAAACCAAGCATTGCCTTATGAACCCGGTAGAGCCTCTTCGGCTCCCGGATATCATAGCTGACTATATAGCAGTTCAAAACGCTCATTTGATATCACCTGATAATGAATGCTGGATACTCTGACAGTTCACCGGATAGGACCCTGGACAATAGTCTGGCCTGTATCTCAAGCACTCTGCGATAGCTCACTTTATAGCCGAAAATGGGATGCATGATCTCTGTTTGCATCCTCTGCTCATATCCGGAAACCACTTTTCTTTTCGCTTCCCCTGTCAACGATATACCGATTCCCGTCTTGATGAAATCAACATCCGTCAACTCCTTCTTGTTGAATAGCTTGAATGCAGCAGAATCGGCAACTACTGGACGAAACTCCTCCATCATGTCCAGAGCCAGAGCCGGACGACCGTACCTCGGCTGATGGTAGAATCCAAGATAGGGATCAAAGCCTGCTGCCAGAAGGGTTGAAAAGAGCTCCTTGACCAGGATACCGTAGAGGTAGGAGAGAGTCGAGTTCACGGGATCTCTAGGTGGCCTTTTATTTCGCCCCTCAAAGGAAAAGCTCTCTTCTCCTACTTTGAGCATCTGGCCAAATCTGGAGAAATAAGCCCTGCCTGCAGCTCCCTCGATTCCGAGCAAGCTCTGTATGCATGCCGTTTTTAGGGCGTCCTGGGATAGTTTGGCCAGCGATTCCAGAACCTCCGGGGGAGCATCAGGATCATATCTGCGCAATCGTGTTCTGCAGTTCTCGATCTTCCCGGATACTATCTTGCGGGCAATTGATAGAGACCGCCCCTCATCCCCGGCCCACTGAAACTGCCGAATGCGCAGCTCTACATTCTTGTGGCTCATCCCCAGGGCTATACCCTGAAACCAGCCGCCGTGGGAAAAGTGCAGCACAGGCACATTCCGTTGCATCAGCTCTACCATGGCCGGTGTGGTGATCTCCGCTGCACCATAGAGGCAGACCTTGGAGATCTCTATGATTCTGGCCTCGCTGATCTTTCCCTCCTCATGAGACCAGACCTCCAGGCGCTCGCCGCGCTTTCTGACTGTCTTCCCCTGGCCGACCACATATAGAGGCACCTGATCGTCCCGGCTGGCGAGGAGCATTCTGATCTTCTCCTCCGGTTTGCTTTCCTGTTCTTTCTCTGCCTCCATCTCCCGCAATAGGTTAACCTCGTCGGGCAGGCATATTCCTGCCAAAGAGCAGCGATCGCATCGATAGCTGTTCTGCAGGGGCGGAGGCATCTCGCCTCGTTCAACGGTGTTCCGCAGTTTGGCCAAAAGCGTCTGTGCTCTATCCATCAGGGGAGCATCGAACTTCACGGGCACCCTTTCCTGGGATCGAATATAGTAGACCATGCCCTCATCACACCGGAAGCCGTTCTCCCGCAAGGCCAGACACTGAGCTGCTAGCTGGATCAGATGGGGCTCAAAGAAGCCTGCTGGTGTCTTGGGGACCTCGCCGCGCTTGTACTCCACCGGCGTGACTTTGTTGCCATCGCCTTCCAGCAGATCGATCCGGCAGCATACTCCCGCCTCAGGGGCAGTCAGAGAGACGGAGCGGGCATGAAAGGGCTGGAAGTCCTCCGGGACTTCGTCCTGCTCGGCGTCAACCCAAGCGTGCTGGAATCTGCCGTCTACTGTCTCCGCGCTGTCCTGGAACTCTCCTTGCACCCACTGGATATAGCAGAGCCGGGGACAGTAGGCGAAGGCTGCGAGCATGCTGGCCGGGATGAGGTCGGGAATACCGCCCTGATTTTGATCTTCTTCTGCCAAGTGGAAACCTCCTATCGAACCAGAAGACTTATGGAGATAAAGAACTTTGGCTAATTTTTATATCAGAGCTTTCCTTCCAATCCCTTAACCAACTCATCTGTCAAAGTGCACAATCTGGCAGCTTCTCTTCCCACAGTGATCCTGTGTTCATAAGTTCCGGCATCGGAAAAGGCATAAACCTTTATTGGCACCCAATCGCTGTAACTCGCGCCAATAAACATGGCCAGGTCAACAGGTCCCGCATAGAATAGCAGCACTTCACTGACCCCCAGTTTCAAAGCTTGGCTGCGCAAATCATTGATCTCAGCCATTATTTTCGTGTAATCCCTGGCCTGCAAAAAGCCTTCGGAAATCCAGCTAATTATGGGAATATCTGTCCATTTACTATCCGCAAGAAACTTTTCGACCGATGCAATTGGATTCTTACCGATCCCAATGACGATTGCAATCCGGCGTTTTGATTGTGTATTTTTTTCATCGCTTTCGAGCAAGAGCATTCTCTGCTCGATATTCTTCCTCGCTATGAGCAAGGTTATGGTCGCCCATACAAATACGCAGAACATTAAGATCTGCACAATGTTTGCAAATTTACCTAGAGTGTCAAAGTAATCCATTCTCGTTCCACCCTATTCAATTAGAATTTTTCTATGAAGTAGATATTAGTATAGTATAGCTCTGTCAATTCTGCCAATCTCTTTTGCGGTTTGCTGCCAGAGCTGCATGGCAATCTTTACCTCTTTTTAGTGCCCCCCTTCAGTCTCACCGAAAGCCGAGATTCGATATTCTCCGGTCGGGCCCCTCAGGTCCCGGAGACGCACACGCCTGAAAGGGTCTGGACTCTATCGATTTTGCCGGATGCACTTGGAACATCAACTGAAGACGGCTTCCGACAATTCAGGCAAGCATAACTTCGCTCTTTCTTCAGGGGTTCCGCGAGTCGGCCTGCGGGCCTCCCGCGCTGTGTCTGGGGGCGCCGCTCCAGGCCGCGGCCGGCCAAGCGACGACGACTGTTTCCTGTTACAATTGAATAGCATTTCTGTTCCTGGGCCCTGCCAAAGTGAGACTTGCACGATTGAGGACGGTCGCCCTACTTGTCTACGGGCAGTGTCACATCAACCACCTGTCCCACCGTCCACTTTGGGTTGTGGCTGGCAACCACCACAGCCCCCAGGCGCGGATCATAGAACGCTATGGCCGCCGCTGGCGATGCGTGCAGTTTGTGGAGCGCCATGCCGTAACGCCATATCGGGGCCCGGCCCTCCACGATCACCAGGGAGCCGCGGGGGATTTCGGGCAAGGGTGGCATCGGCTCGGCTGGTGTGATGGGCGATGAGACTGCGATGGAGTAGATGACAAAATTCAAATGGACACCTTTCTAACCTAAACTCCGGCCTTTTTAATAACCATACTCGCCTCGACAGGAATACTAATCTCCATCTTTTCGAAGATCGTCCTCTGTTTTTTTGTGATCTCCGTCAGCCTCCACTTTCCGCCAACTTTGACCGCCCTGAGCTTTGCCAATTCCATGAGAATTTCTTCGATGGAACTCTTATCAAGCAGCTTTGCGTCCCTCGCCTTTCGAAGGAATATCGCTCTCAGGACCAATGATATGAAGAAAATAAACAGCAGGCCCTTAAGCGTCTCAACCTTCTGAATTCTCAAAGGCATAACCTCGAGCTCATTCTTCAGGTCATCGAACTTCTTCTCGACCTCATCCCTTTCCCGATAGAGCGAAAGCACTTCCTCCCAACTTCGTTTTGAGGCTGAAATGAGAATGGTCTTTCCGAATCGGTTTACTGCCTGAGATATGGCATTGACCCGTCTCCGGAGATGGATCGTTTTGCCATCAACAGTGCATTCAAAATACCTTTCAGAGTAGCCTGCTGTTCTCTTGAATTTGTCAATGGGATTCTTGAACTCTTTTCCATCAAGAGCGCACTCGATGTCGATCAGCCGATTGTAGAATGAATTAGTCTCCAGGCCTTCGCGCTTCTTATTAAACAGGACATAACCGTAGGCAGTGACCTCTCCAATCTGGACCTCGCTCTCCAGAACATAGAAAATATCCCCGCCGAACCTCTTTGCGTTGGCCGGGTTCTCGATATCCTTGTTTGTTTCGCTGATCAATCCCTTGCCGATATTTACACTAAACGGAAGCGGAAGGATGAAATCAATTCCTTCTTTGCTCATCTCAGAAATGTTGCTCTCGCTATAGAATCCTCGATCTAAAATGAAGAGGCTCTTTGCGATGCCAAACGCTTTGATCTCGGCCACAAGGTTCTTTAAAGTCACAACATCGTTGATGCTTCCCGGAAACAGCTTGAAGTAGAGAGGAATGTGTCTGTGCAACGATAGAACCAGGCCGAGGTTGACTTGAGGCAGGTCCAGACCATCGCGATTGTATCCGTACTCCAGCCAATCGATGTTTCTGGAAGCGGATGATAGAGACGTGATATCAAATATCAGAGTCTCATCCTCGCCGGCAATCAGAGAGTTGTAGAATGAGGTCATAGCGGCGTCTTTGCAGGATAAGCCCTCCAGAAAATCTGAAAGCCACTGTGAGCTGAATGATTCTTTTAGTGAGTACATCTCTGGCAGGAATGAGTCATCCAAAACGTGATGCAGATTCTTGAGGGATGTTTGATTCAATAGCTTGCTCATAGCGATGGCGAGGATTGAGTCGCCATCCTTGCCAAAGGCTTCAGAAAGCTTCTTGCGAAGTTTGATCTCATCGCCCACAGAATCAAGAAGATACGCAGGACCGAATGATTTCGTCGTCTTCACATCTCTTTCTGCCGTTTTCGGAATGACCTGGCCGGTCGCTTCATCCCAAACGCCGAGATAACGGCGTTTCTGTCTGGATTGCTTCTTCTCAGGGTCCCAATAATTTTCGGCTTCGTAAGCGTAGGTCCGGCCATGGATCTTTTGCTTGACGAGGTATGTCATAGCTAAGAGTAGTAACCATGAAACTATATAAATCCTTCGGTAGGTTCGTGGGCTGAAGAAGTCAATCAGAAAAATGGTTACTATCCAGGCCGGAGTTTAGGTTCTAAGTGTGCATTTCTGTCCAGGTTCTTGTTGCCAGAGTATACCCTTCTCTGCGGCCCATTTCTTCCACATGCTTAAATTGCTCGATGGTCTGGCATCAATGGACAATAAATTCTTTATATGATTCAAGTCTGCTCCAGGTTTAGCAATGCCATTTTCAATCACTATTAGCTTGCTACCCGTTAGCTTTGCGAGGTATTGACTGCTCATACCCGTTTTGTCAAGCTCTTCTTTTAGGACAGGCAAAGGAACCTTGTTGTCGTATTGCTCCATAAGTATACTGATCGTATTCGACATATCTCCCCAGCCAAAATCAAAAATTGGAAGTTGGAACCATTTTGATTGTACTTGATCGATATAACTTTTGGATATTTTCCCCGTAGGCTTTTCAAGATCTGGATGGAGAAGATCGTTATCTTGCTCGAAGTAATAATAATATCTTGAAATAGCACCAGATAGAGCGCCCGCTGTTAAAATTGATGCATTAATTTGGTTAGTACCGCCTACCATATTCGCCCATATCTCTTTGCCACCCATAGTACCCAGAGCGTTAACAGTATTGTATATTACAGGGAGAGCTTTCTTGAAGTCCTGATAATCAACTGCAAGATAATAGATTTCAGGAAAATCATATTCATCGAAAAACGCTCTGTGCAAATCACTTAAAAATTTGCAGGCCATTTTAGGTACGGATATTTCTTTGCCGGTATTTTTAAACCAACGGTCCTTAATTTCACTCCTTCGTTTGATTTTATTTTCAATAACCTCTTTAGAAGTAAAAATTACAAGCCCTTCGGGAAAACCCCGAAGAGTTCCATCCTTTTGTGTTCTCTCTCCAGAAGTCTCGAAGAAGCTACACGCGTCGGGATCACCTTCTTTAGCCGCCTTTAAGAGGATATAAACGCTAGCCGTTGGTACAGTTAATGCCCCGGGGCTTATTCCTAATCCGCTTATGTGCCATACTCCCATTCAAACACTCCCAATTTCGCTTAGCTAGCCAACTAAGCAGTCCCTTTGCCCCCTAGCAGTCTCATCTCATAGATCTTCTTGGCTTTCTTTAACCCACCCGTGGGATGTTCCCAAAGGTCTCCATATCTGGCCTTGATCTCTGCCAGAACTGCCTCCTTAATCTTCTCTTCACTGATTTTGTCCCAGCTCTCGGCGATCTTCATAGGCATCCCCGCTAGTACCTTAGAGGGAGACATGTTCTGCTCTTTGGCTAGCTTGTCTATTTCTTTTTCCAGCCAGTCCATACCAGGAGATCGGGGAACCATCAGCTCGAACCTTCCATACCCT
The DNA here is from genome assembly GCA_963782455.1 of uncultured Methanosarcinales archaeon. Taxonomy (GTDB): domain Archaea; phylum Halobacteriota; class Methanosarcinia; order Methanotrichales; family Methanotrichaceae; genus Methanothrix. The sequence continues at coordinate 464,885 of CAWAJP010000011.1, read as the reverse complement.
GCTGCAGTTTTCGCTCCTCCGCCAACGTATTTTAGGGCCCTTTTCAGCCAATCGGCCGCCTTCTGACAGTCTTCTTTATCTTGCATATCTTGAGGTCGCCTGGGCAGTATGCCGAAAAGAAAATCCTGTTTGGAGTCTACCACCAAGAATGGAACTGGAACCGGATTGTGCCAGTCAGCTGGCGGTTCGTTTCCCTGATAATATGGACCGTAGTGTGGGGTCATGACATCCGGCATGAGCTGCACCGGATCCACTGGAATGGCATCGAGAAAGATAACCGAACCAACCGAAGGTGAATCTGAATCTCTGGGTCCAAATATCCTGCTTATGACCTCTTCAGCTTCTTCTTCCCAAACCTTGGCCCAGGATCGCACTATTCCCTTAACAGAAGATCCTGGCAGATAAGGCGTTCCAAGAGAATGATGCCAAGCAAATCCATTTTCTACAGGATGGTTTCTTCCTAAGCCCGTGACAAAAGGCCCTTCTGTCTTCAGATAAAGTGCAGTGCCGCCACATTTTTCGATAAGATTCAGGCGACGGTCCACTACCTCTTTGATAAATTTGGAGTCTCCTACTAACCCTTTTGTCACCCCTTGAATCCAGTTCTTCTTGCCGCTATCTCCCAGACCGTCCCACTTCTCTTGCCACTGATCACAGAATTTGTCGTACCATAAGCCTGCATTACTCTCTGCGGGTCTTTCAGCAAGCTCAGTTTCTGTTTCATACAGTGGTCGAACCATCTTTATCACCATTCAGATATGCTTGGCTGAACTTCTTCAGCCAGTCGAGATAGGCAAGAGCCTCTGCTTGGGCTCGCACGTAATCTTTCTGATTGCTTTGGACAATAGCTGTCATCAGATCTTTTTCTGGGTATACCTTGCTCTGCTTAAGCCAGCTTTCCACAAATTCGAAAAGGATTTTATGCGCTCGCTCATCCTCGTTCTTGCATCCTCTGGCTGCGGCCAGCTCACCGGCCATCGCTTGTCCCAGTCCGTTCATCACAACAGTAGCAGGAAGGCGCTGAACATAGCTCGCAAAATTTCCATAGTTTTCCTGCTTCACCAATCTGTTTATCGAGTCCAGAGCATGAGCAGCTCGTTTCTGGCCCAGTGTTTGCTCGACCATTTTCTACGCCCCCACCAGGCTCAATGCAAACCATCCCTGTCCTACTGTCTCATTTCCCCCTACCTGCAAGTAAGGGCGATCTTTGACCAGAGTCTTTACCAGATCAATGGCTCCATTTCCTCGTTCCAGGAAAAGTGTGTAGAACAGGCAGTCCATAGGCAAGGTCTCTTCATACCAGAGATTCAAGCTTGTCTTGGTATCCTCATCCAGCACATTTCTAGCACTAATAGGAAGCCCATAGCTGGCGAACCATTTGAAATCATCATCGTTTAGTACAATAAGCTGCCCAGCTAATCTTTCTGCAGAAGCCTTATTTGACATTAGTTGACTGATTGACTCTATAATGGAACCATCAACGTTTCCTTTTATCTCAAACTCACGCTCTTCCAGGAATATTTTTCCAGTTCCCTCTGTCTGAACCGTCCCCATCTCAGGTTTTTTATTCATGATAGGAGCCTTAAGCTTCCCTGCTAATCCGGATCGATTGATATCACGATCTAGTCGTTCCAGAAGATACGGACAAGTTGCCCATTTGTATTGTCCGGTTAGACTTCGAACCGGAAGCAGAAGCAGCCGGGCATCAGATACTATTAAATCTCCCGCCCCGTCCTGTTTTCCGAACGCCTTGGCCACTTCTTCACTCAAAGTCTTTTCTTCGCCCTTCTCCGCCTTTTTGCTGGGGAATTTTTCCCGAGCTCTATCCTTCAAGGCTCCCTTAAGGCTAGATCCTACTATCACTGGATACTCAGTAATCGATTCTCTTGCAACGGGCAGATCGACAAAACCTGTTGACCGTCCTGCGCCAGGATGAACCGGCGTTTCTGCTAACATTCCTAGGATTATGCTCTTCATCTAATCACCATCAGTTATTCATCATTCCAAAGCCCGATAGCTATTTCCCCAAAGCCAAACTCGCTGTACTTCCCTATTTGCTTGCCATTGCATTTCTCAATCTGTTCAGCGAGATTGTTCTCTGCCTCACAAAACCATGTTGAACCTCCGGGCAAGAACGGCTCAAGAGGCTGGGGCTCTCTTCTAATCGTATCCCATCCACCAATCCAAACAGGTCTCTCCAAGCATGCCGATACAACCTTAGCCCCAGCAATGCCCGGCATTTCTTCTCCCGGACCCGGCCAAGGACCTTCGATTCGGGCCGGTGTAAGATGGGTGATCGTGAATCGAATTTTATTGTCTCGGCATTTTTTCAGCGAAGGAACATCCGGGATCTCGATCGTATCATCAAGGCAATCTGCATGAGCCAGCCTTCCTTCACCTCCGAAAGGCAATGTCGATTGAAGATCCATCCCCGTTCCAAGACCGTCAACCTCTACAACGAGAGCTACTCCGGCCTCCAATCTAACTCTTGAGATTGAATACAGAGCTCCTTCCACAGTTGCATGAGTCTCGAAGTCTCTTTCGATGCCTACCTGAAAGTCAAAATCCCACAGATCACTTCCCTGGACCGGACAAACTTTGCTCAGATCTCCTTCGCGTAGGACTGTTCCCATGTCAGCAGAAGTCAAATATGAGCCATAGAGCGACTTCAAACCACTTGCATTTGCTGATGCAGGGAGCCGGACGTCATCCCCAATATCGCAATCTAGTTTTTCACCCGGCTTCAAAAGCCTAAGTTGCTCCCAATGGGGTTTCTTATTTTCGGAAAGTTTCCCCAGAAGATGCAAAGGCGCTGGAAAGAAAGTCTCCAACTTGCCATTTTTTTCTCTAACCAAGTAAGGCCCCTTAAACGTCAGTGGACCCAGATCTCTTCGATCCCCCAGTTTTTTCTTGATGTCAGACGACCAATCATCTTTGCCATCCCAACCAAGTCCTCTTGCTAGCGAAGCCCTAATGGCTCCCACGGCAGTCATGGCAAACGGCGGAAATAGGCTTCTAATATCAGATAGGCTGGATTCACCCTGATTGTAGGGCCTACCATCGCGGAAAAACCAAGTATCAACCGGAGTTAGCTTATATGCCTTGAAAGTCATTCTATCCCTCCGTCATCGATCTGAGAGAGAAATTTTATCAGCATAGCGGCATCAGGACTGAGGACCTTTCTTTCGGGGCCTTGTGATTTCCGAGACCTATAGCTAAGCTCCAACAAGGCTACAACTCGTTTTTCCGCCTCTTGCCGGCTCACTTGGCTCACCGTTCTCTCCCTCGATTTCATGTATTCCGCAGTCAGCAATGGAAGCGGTTCAAGATCTCCGACAAGTTCTGCATAACTACCAGGTTTCAAAATTTGATCGCCTGACAGTACCGCCAAGTCATCCCTCATGCCGTAGAAGAAGGATTTAGAGAACTGTTTTTGAGCGCCTTCTTGAACCTTTGAAACAAGGTCATCGATGCGCATTTTGCCGTTCGCATCCATTAAACGATCCCAGGTGGCAGTCCACTGACAGTATTTGCCGCTGGGCTTCAGTACGCCCACTGCTATACTGCCCCTCTCATTCTGGTCTTTGGCCACATTGTCTAGAATATGATGAGCCTCTCTCATTACCGTGCTTAATGGGATATCATAATGTGAGAATACCAGACCGGCCGAAATTGTAGCCTCTGGAACAATGTTTTCGAAGCATGCCTCATATTTCCGCGAAAGCGATAAAGAGCAGTCGATAGCTCTAGTCAGCGGCAGCATGGCTAGAACGTCATCACCGCCCGCATAGATGGTGACTCCGCTGTGCTCACCAACAATTTTGCGAACGTCCTTCGTGAATATGGAAAGGGCATTGCTTATGGATCCACCTTCGTAATCCACCATCAACTTGCCCATGTTATCTCCATCCATGAGGAGCATAGCATAGAAGGAGACGGGGCTACTTCCTATCTTTTTAGCTACTCGACGGAGCTGAACTTTGAGATTCTTTCGAGTCTCCTTTATATCCGCACGCTCATCTTCGCATTTTTTAAGAGTCGTGGGCGTACCATCAAGTGGTGTTCGCTTACAGTCGATCAACGCATTTTCAAAATAGAAATTTCCGTCCAGATTCAAGAAAGGCTCCGTGCGATTGCTGAAAGATCCGATCTGTCTCGAAATTCCTTTTCTCTCAGCATCCTTTGCTGCGTCTAGCACAAGGCGAGCAAAATCGTTGGCTTCCTGGCTAGCTGTATCAATTGCCTGTTCTAACCAGGGAATAGCTGCCACATAAGGTGTAGATGGCCAATTCTTTGTTCCGACCTCCCAGCCGATAGCATCTTTTGAAACATTTGGGAATAGACGTTTGATTAGCGCCAGAGCACAGAGCCGTTCACCCTCTCTAATATCCAATCGCCCCATTTTGGGCCGCGGACGAGATAAGCGACTCCAAAATGCATTTTGCTTTATCCTTTCCTTGGGATTGGACCTGATAAAACCTGATAGCTCCTGCCAATCACCCATCATAGTGCAATGATCGCCAGGTTCATTCTCGAGATGACTGCTTATCCTCCAGTTCTTCCTGGAGTTCATTGCTGAAACATCCGGACCTACAACCCATGAGATTTCCCAAAAATTCTTCACCTGGCGATTCCATATCTTTTTGGTTCCCTTGCCCTCGTCTGCCAGATCTGCCACGAATTCGTTCCATACCGCTCCTGCAATCTTCTCCCACTGGCGTTGCACCACATCTGCAGCTGAACGGGAAATATCCTTTGGATTTATGTCAGAAGATGCTTCGAATCGATTAGGAATTGAGCCGATTATAGGAGCTTCTCCCTTGGGAGCATTTCCTTTTCTCAAACACCTAATCCAAATCAGCAGAGGATCGTCCATGACATCAGGAATAATGATTTCTCCACCTTTCGAAATCACTTCATCGATGGCGCATCCTGCCAGGTACGATAGGAGAAAGGACCCGCTCCACAGATCTCGAGTGCGCCGAGACTGTGCCACAAATCCCTGCACAGGACCAAGGCTAAAATAGATTTTGTCGTTCACTAGATCGCCCCAACTTTAGCTGATGGTTTTGAAACCACTACTCGAACAGCACTTGGAAATCGAGGTTTACCGTATCCGTTCTTGCCGTCCACAAATTCATGAATAACTTTGAAATCAACACGCTGAGGTACAATAAAGTTGTTAACCTTTATCATCTCGCCGGATGGGAGAAAATCCGAAGGCAAGATTGTCGTTATAGCCGCATATTGCTTATTGGCCAATTCCTGAATATGGATGAATAGCGGACTGGCGCGCCGCTCTAATTTGGCTGGCTTGACATCCACTTTCTTTTTTTGACTGGAGAAATAGTAATTATGCGGAAGGCCAAAAGCCACACGGCGCGGATGGGTACCCACCCTTGTTGTGATAGCTTCTAAAGCTAGGTCGTGGTCATCTTTGAAATTCCTCTCCGCAACTTTGCCATTTACCTTACCGCCTCTTCCCCAGCTTCGGTACATCTGCATCGCCTCCCCTATGGAGTTGAGCAACCTCAAAGGATCCGAACCCGTATCGATAATGTCTACGCGGGTCAAATCGCTGTAGGCAGTATATGGAGGAAGGCCAGAATAGGCCTCAATGTTATGGTTCTTGAAAAATGATTGAATCTTAAGCCTTAGGTCATCAGCATCACTGGGCATCCTAAAGAGGTTTTTTTCTCCGAGTTTCAGTTCTGCCAGATTGAATGAACCATATCCTTTGCGAGATCTTGAACCCAATCCTCCGAAAAGGCCCATAGCGATAATTGCCGATTCTATGCTATTTACATCATCACTACTGGTACGATTCTTTATTAGGAGACTTAAAGTGCCTTCAAATGGGTACTTCAGACAGGAGCGAAGGATTTGGCCTTCTCTTGTGTTCCGCTTCTTATTTGGAACTGCTTCTACTACACCATAACCTAAATAGCGAGCACCAGGACCGACAGGTTCACCATCTTCATACTTGAGAATCGGGTCTTTGTATTGAACAACATTTTCAGGCAACTTGAGTCTCAAATGAACTCTGGCTTGACCAACATCGTTTCCTGCACTTCCAAAAATGCGAGATTCTTCTTCCCTTACCTTGCTCACAGAACCCAGACGCACCAATGCTAAGGCACGCCACCAGAATCGCAACACGCCCTTGATGCTTGGCACACGGAGCTCAGCCCTCAATTTGTCTGATCCAGACATGAAGAGAGGCGTTACGACATGAAATTTTGCTTCAAGCTCATCCATAATATACCATCTTCTGCATAATATCCATCACAGCTTCAAATTTTTTTGCCTATTTTGTTAATCATGCTACTATGCCAAATATTGGAAATAGTATTAGATTTCCTCTTTTTTCTCAATAATCAGATTCCATCCTCATTGGAACGAATCCCCCCATCCCAAAGTGGCTCGCATACCCCACCGCCACCGGTCCCTGCACCGGCTCAGCAAACTCGATGCGAAAGCCGTAGCCTGCCCCATTCGCGGCCGGCCTTCGCTCGTCCATCTCCCTCCGGCGCACAAAGGCATGCCAGGGAACATCCTGCCCGCCCAGGCGCGTGCTCGCCACAGGCTCCACCGCCACAGGCTCGGGAAACCCTGCCAGCAAGAGCAGCCGTAGCAGCTCGTGCTCCGGACTGCCGATCTGAAAGCCCGTCGCATCCACCTTGGGCACTCCCGCCCGCGTGGCCTTGGGGTGGCGCGTGGGCAAAAACGGCGTGCGTGAGACCCACGACCTCGCTCTTGCCAGAAGAGGACACTGGCCCTTTTCCAAGGAAGTCCCTCCAAAATCTTCAGGCATGCCCAGGCCCAGCAGAGTCAGTTGAACGCAGGATTCACGATCAATGTAAACCTCTTTCAGCCTCTGCAAAGCCTCTTGCTCCAGAAGACGAAACCCCATGGGAGCAAAGACGGTAATGTCTGTGATCTCTCCCTGGCTCTGGGCCCGGATTTGACTCGCAGAAGATGTGAGCATGACCATGCCCCTGCAGCGGCCTGTGTGAGCTGTCGCAGCCTGTGAAGACCCGGGAGCCGTTTGAGAGTTCGACCAGAGCGCGATGAACTGTCTCTGCCAGGATGATGGCTTCAGTAAGCCTCGGCGGCCTTTGGCCGGTCACGGCATAGCGCGCCGCTGTGAGCTTCAAGGCCATCTCCTCGCTCTACCAAAAAGCTGCAATGCGAAAAGTGATGAGAAGAATCTGCCTCCACCTCTTAAGAAACAATCAGAATTGAATTCGCCGACAGATCGCAGAAAGCTCAATTCGTTCTCCTCCACAGGTGATATATTTGCCTATAGATAAAGCTATTTATCGGATTCTGCATATATTTTGTTCTAAAAAATGATAAGATCCTTTGATAGATTATGGTGAAATGTGGTTCGGAAGATATTCAAATGCCAGTTATCTGGTTTATTAGTTGTAATCCAAATTTTAACCTTAATGCAAAATTCCACAAGGCAAAGCTTCACAGATTGTCCCCCCGCGAACGCGGGGTCAGGGGGGGCCGCCACGGCCATAAGTTGGGCCCCGTCGCCCCAGCGCGTCTCACCGCTGGGAACCCCGATGGAAGATGTGAAATAATTTTTTCGTCTAGATAAGATATGCTAATGTCGATCAACCGCAGATAGGACCGTTTGATATAGGCAAGGACTGCTGTTCAGATTTTGCATTCACTTTCCAATCCTGTGCTCGTACCCCTTCGCCTCGATCTCTCTCCTCTCGCCTCCCTTCTCCATCCAGATCCCTTTCTCCACCACCACTCCGATAACCGTCAGGTCGCACGCCTTCCGGGCCGCCTCCAGCCCTTCCGGCCTGACTGTGAAGACCAGCTCGAAATCCCCGCCCGCGCTCATCACCATTTCCCGCGCATTCTCTTGTCCCACCATCTCCACGAGGCCCGGAGCTATGGGCAGCTTCTCTTCGTAGACCACAAATCCCACCCGGCTCACTTCCGATAAATCAGAAAGTGAGAGCGCGAGGCCGTCGCTGTTGTCCATCATGGCTGTGACCGCCCGGCTCTTCGCCAGCGCCCGGCCTTCCTTCAGCCGGGGCTCTGGCTCCAGAAGACTAGTTATGAACTCGCTCTCCAGCAGACCGTGCTGCCAGGACCATAAGCCACCGCCCGCGGCGCCCAAAAAGCCGGTGGTGCAGAGCAGGTCGCCCGCGCGCGCGCCCCTGCGCCTGGTCACCAGATCCTTCTCCACGAATCCCAGGGCTGTGCCGGTGATGGTCAGCTCCAGATGCGAATCGGTGTCGCCGCCCAGGATCCGCGTGCCGTAAAAGGCTGCGCAGTCTCTGAAACCGCTGAAAAGCTCATCGATAAAATAGAGATCAGCTTCCGGCGAAAGGCCCGCGGCGATGAGGACGCCCGCAGGCTCTGGCGCCCATGGCTGCGATGTCGCTCAAGTTTACGGCAACGGCCATCCATCCCATCTGCCAGGGGTTCATGATATCAGGAAAGTCGGTCTTCCGGTGCAGCATGTCGGTGGTGGCTACAAGATAGCGGTCTCCAGCATCTATGACAGCACAGTCGTCGTTCTCCACACCGCCCAGAATCTCCGAGATGCGCCGGATCAGCTCCCGCTCTCCAATAACACTTCCTTGAGACATAGAATCCCGCCCGTCTTTCTTGCCAGTCGATCAGAAAGCTAATAAATTTTAAGACGATTACTGCATATTACCATGCCCGATTACAAGAGGTTATCTGTTCCATTTCTGCTCGCCCTTCTGAGCGCCCTGTCGCTTCTCGCAGTTCTGCCCGCGTCTGCCGAGTTACGTGTCTGCCCTGAAGGCTGCAGCCAGACCGGCATCCAGGCCGCTTTGGAGGCCGCCCTGCCCGGAGACACGATAACCGTGGAGACGGGAACCTACCGCGAATCCCCGATAATTGGCAACCCCGTAAATCTGCACGGCCTGGACACTGGCAATGGAAAGCCCGTCATCGCTCCGGAGAAGGGACGAATAATTATGGCCGCCAATGGTGCAGTCCTGCGGGGCTTTGTTGTTTTTGGCCCGGCTCCAGGAGGAGCCTATGATGGTAACTGCACTCTGGAGGTCGTTCTCCCTGCATCCATCTTCCTCAATGATTTCAACAGTTCCAGCAGCGTATGTGCCGAGGATATAGCAAACTGGAATTCGAGTGAAGGGATTAATTACCAGTTCCTCAGCCGTGTGCTGCGCAGCCGCATGGGCAACTACTGGGGCGATTATAATGGAACAGACGAGAATGGCGATGGAATCGGCGACGAGCCGGTGATCCTGAACGATAAGAACATCGACTACTACCCGCTCATGCAGCCCATTGATGAATACGTAATTCCTGATGAGAAAGAGACTCAAGTGCAGCTGATTCATGCCCGGGTAAACGAACCGTTTACCATCTCCCTGCCCGCCAATCCGACAACAGGATATAATTGGACCGCAGACTACGATTACGTCCTGCTTGCCCTGGGAAATGCTGTGTATGAAAAGTCTCCTTCCAGGGCGCTGGGATCGGGCGGCACGTCTGTCTTCGTCTTCACGCCGCTCAAGCCCGGCAAGACGACCATCTACTTCGTCTACAAACGTTCCTGGGAGAACATTGTGGCAGATACGAGGGCCTTCCAGGTGGATATTTCCATGTAGATATTTCAAGTAGAAAATATTAGTGTGAATAAAGCCGCATGGCTCAGAAGAGTAACTGTGATTTTTACCACCGAAAATCGAACCTATGGCTGTGGGCTGAGCCATGAGTATTTATATAGTGATGACCATCAATCCCTGATCATTACAATCCTTAAGGAGATTTCAAATTGGCAAAATCCGATATCAAGTCTGAGGTTAAATCAGATCATTCAAAAACCGAGGCAGAAAAGCCTGCGCCCAAAAAACCAGAGGTCAATATCGGCATGGTTGGCCATGTCGATCACGGCAAAACCACTCTCGTTAAGTCACTCTCCGGAGTCTGGACCGATCAACATAGCGAAGAGGTCAAAAGGGGCATCTCCATTCGCCTGGGCTATGCGGATGCAACCTTCAGAAAGTGCCCTAAATGTCCGGCACCGGATGCCTATACCGTCGAGGAGAAATGCCCCCACTGCGGTACAGAGACAGAAATTCTGCGAACCGTCTCCTTCGTGGACTCACCGGGTCACGAAACGCTCATGGCCACAATGCTCTGCGGAGCTGCCATTATGGATGGTGCTGTCTTAGTCATCTCTGCCAATGAGCCCTGCCCCCAGCCGCAGACAAAAGAGCATCTTATGGCCCTCAATATCACGGGCATCGACAAAATCGTGATAGTGCAAAATAAGATCGATCTCATGACCCGTGAAGAGGTAATGGAGCACTACCGGCAGATCAAAGACTTCGTAAAGGGAACCGTAGCCGAGAACGCGCCCATCGTGCCGATCTCAGCCCAGCAGAACCTGAATGTGGATATGGTCATACAGGCTGTCGAGGAAACCATACCGACGCCTGCCAGGGACGTCACCAAGCCTCCACTGCTAAAGGTTGCTCGATCCTTCGACATCAATAGGCCGGGAGCTACTCCGGAAGCACTCAAAGGCGGTGTCATCGGCGGCTCCCTCAGCCAGGGTGTGCTGCACGTTGGAGACAAGATAGAGATCTGCCCGGGCAGACTGGTGGAATACGAAGGCCGGAAACAGTGGGTTCCTATCCAGACCAAAGTGGTGACCCTTCTGGCAGGAAGCCATGTTCAGGATGAGATCGCCCCCGGCGGCCTGATGGGAGTGGGCACTCTGCTTGATCCCATCATGACCAAGAGTGATGCTCTGGTGGGCCAGGTCGCAGGCGAACCCGGCAAACTCCCGCCTGCAAGAGGAACATTTACTATGAATATGCAGTTGCTGGAAAGAGTCGTGGGTGTTACGGACGAATCCAATGTAGAGCCTATTCACTCCAGCGAGCCGCTGATGCTCAATGTCGGCACAGCCACAACCGTGGGAGTCGTCACCAGCGCTCGTGAGGGCGGCGTGGTTCAGGTTCAGCTCAAGAGGCCGGTATGCACCGACAAAGGAGACCGCGTGGCCGTAAGCAGACGCATCGGCGCCAGGTGGCGTCTCATTGGTGTCGGCACCATAATCGAGTAGCATGAAGGAAATCCTCGATGAAGATAGTGTGAAGGTAATCATCGACACCAACGCATTGATGGTGCCAGAGCAGTTTGGGGTCGATATCTTCACCGAGCTAGGGCGCCTGGGATATGTGCGCTGTATAGTCCCTGCCCAGGTCATGGGAGAATTGCGTTCTCTGGCCATCAAGGCCGATAAAGGAAAAGATAAAATCGCTGCCCGCGTGGCATTGGGGCTCACCGAACGCTGCAGTGTTGTCGGAGAAGACAATTTTGATGCAGATCAGGCAATCGAGGAGCTGGCCCTGAAAGAAGGCGCCGCCGTCTTCACGAACGACAGGGCTCTGAAGAAAAGATTATTTAGTAAAGGTATCACCGTAATATACCTGCGCCAGGGGCAGTATCTAGAGGCAACGAAGAAGGAGTACTGATGTATAAGAAGATGAAGCTTAAGGGTGTGGCCAAGATAGAACCGGATCATCTGGGAGATCCCCTCGAAGCGGCAGTGGACAAGTCACTGCGCGATAAGTACGAGGCAGTAGTGGACAAGTCACTGGGTACAATTGTGGCCGTGCTCGGAGCGGATAATATTGGAGAAGGACACATCCTTGCTGGAGATGGGTCCATTTACTACGAAGTCAACTTTGAGGCCCTTGTCTTCAAGCCTGAGATGCAGGAGATCGTCGAAGGCGAGGTCGTGGAGATTGTCAAATTCGGTGCTTTCCTCTCGTTAGGACCATTCGACGGCCTTCTGCATGTCAGCCAGATCACCAATGAGTATATATCTTATGATGAAAAGAACGCGCGGCTGGTCAGCAAAGAGTCGAACAAGTCCTTAGGAGAAGGGGATAAGGTTCGAGCCAGAGTTATAGCCGTAAGCCTGAATGAGAAAGAGCCTCGCGAAAGCAAGATAGGACTCACCATGAGGCAGACAGGCCTCGGAAAGCTGGAATGGCTTGAAGCCAGTACTAAAGCAGAAGTAACCGTTGAGGCAGAGGCGAAATGACAGAGCAGGCATGCAGAGAATGTCGCAGAATTGTTGAGGGACAGATATGTCCCATCTGTAACTCAGCCTCGCTCAGCAAAGACTGGAGCGGATATGTCGTGATCATCGATCCCAAAGAGTCGATCATCGCGCAGAAGCTGGAGATCACCCTTCCAGGAAGATACGCTTTGAAGGTGCGATAGATTGCGCCGACTCCTTCTTCCAGACATGATGCGATTTCTGCTGAAAGATCCCTTAGGCAAGCTGTTCAAGGGAAACGGCGTGGAATGTGCCATTGCTATGAAAAAGGAGCTGGTCAGCGCCAAAAAGGTCGCCTCGATCGGCGACATGACGACGTTCTATCTTTTGAAGGCATCCATAGTGCCGGACCTGGCTGTTGTCGATAACAAAACTAAGAGGATGCCCGTTCCAGATCATATCGTGCAGAACCTGAATCACGATAGCTATAAAACGATTGAAGTAAAAAATCCTGCGGCAACTCTCACAAAAGAGCTCATAGACGTAATCCGAGATTCTCTAAACAGCGATGAGCGAGTTAAGATAATAGTAGACGGCGAAGAGGATCTGGCAACGCTTCCCGCCATACTCTATGCACCTCTCGGCTCCGCGGTGGTCTACGGTCAGCCCGATGAGGGTAGCGTCCTGGTCGACGTTACACCTGAGATAAAGCTACGAATTGAAGAATTTATGAAACAGATGATAGTGGAGGAATGAAGTTTGGATATACAGGTTATAGAAGAGACGAACAACCCCAACCTGAATCGGCGGGAGATTGTTTTCAAGGTAATTCATGATGCGTCCACACCTTCCAGAAAGAGCGTTGTGGAGAGACTGGCGGCTACATTGAACTCGAAGAGCAACCTCGTATTCGTGGACAGCCTGAAGACTGAGTTTGGAAAGCGCGAAACCCTGGGATATGCCAAGATCTACGAGACTGCTGAGAGAGCAAAACAGGTGGAGAGGGTTCATATCATTGAGCGAAATACATTCACCAAGCCAGAGGAAGCCAAACCGGAGGCAAGCTAGATGGCAGCCGCAAAGAAAGCCAAGAAAGGCGAGGTGAATGGCGCAGCCAAATATTATGAAGTGAGCGGTGACACCATCAAGTCCAAGAAATCTGTTTGCCCGCGATGTGGAAACGGCGTATTCCTGGCGGAGCACGGCGATCGTCAGAGCTGCGGCAAGTGCGGTTACACGGAGTTCAAAAAGTAGTTATTCAAACCCCAGGTCTGAGCCCCATGTTTCTATTCTTGGACCTGATTCACTCTTTTGCCAGGATATTTGCAGGTTAGCTATTTAAGATAAGAAACACATTTAGCTATTGGTGTTTATTTGGCTCTATTTGATAGTACCCTCATAGCTCTACTGATTGTGTTGGTTATATTATCCCAGGCCATAAAGATTGTTCGAGAGTATGAACGAGTGGTCATATTTCGCCTGGGGCGCTTCAGCGGAGTGAAGGGGCCAGGCATATTCTTAATAATTCCCATCATCGATCGAGTAATTCTGATCGACCTGAGGGTCTTCACGATTGACGTGGCCAAGCAGGTAGTCATAACCAGGGATAACGTGAGCGTGGAAGTGGATGCGGTTATCTACTACCGGGTGGTGGATCCCTCTCGAGCCATCATTCAGGTGGAGAACTACAAGATGGCCACATCTTTGCTGGCGCAGACCACCTTGCGGGACGTGCTGGGCCAGATCGAACTGGATGATCTTCTCTCCAAGCGCGATGAATTGAACAAGAAGCTGCAGGAGATTCTGGACCGTCATACTGATCCCTGGGGAATCAAGGTAACTGCAGTCACACTGAGGGACGTCTCTCTACCCGAATCGATGAGAAGGGCAATTGCCAAGCAGGCGGAATCGGAAAGGGAAAAGAGGTCACGCATCATTCTGGCGGACGGCGAGTTCCAGGCCTCCAAGATGATGACGGATGCCGCCCGGTTTTATGAAGAAGTCCCTGCTGCCCTGAAGCTCAGGGAGCTGCAGACTCTGGTAGATATTGCCAGGGAGAAGACGCTCATCGTCGTCACTCCAGCTGGAGATACAGGAATTGGCTCGATGGCGGGTTTGACAGCAGCCCTGAACCGTGAGCTTACCGAAAGGGAATCGAGCAGGGCGGATGAAGCTAAGCGAGTGGCATTAAAAGAAGCTGATACTGAGGCGGCAAGATTCAGGAAATGAAAGGGCATATGAAGGCAATCCGGTCCAGCTCGGGCTTATGGGACAGAGCGGGCCGAATTGACCCAATAGTCCGTTCATTGAAGGCGGTTTTTGAGAAAGCCACAACGCCTGTCTTATCACTTCAGTTGCTTTTTTTATTTTCAATTTTATTGTTCCTGGCAGCCCCAGCCGGTGCGGCCTCTACAGCGTCGAATGGTTCTATCCTGGCAGTCGAGCTGCAGGGTGCCATAACTCCCGCCAGCGATGACATAATTCTTGCCGCAATTGGGAGGGCAGAGGCGGAAGATTCCCGTGGTCTGATGATCTTGTTGGATACACCGGGCGGCGGCCTGACTGAGACCACAGCGATCCTGAAGCAGATAGAAGAGACAAAGCTGCCCGTGATCGGCTACGTCTATCCGGAGGGTGCAGCTGCCTGGTCGGCAGGAACGATTATTCTAATCAGCACAGACGTGGCTGCCATGGCTCCGCATACTATCATCGGTTCTGCTCAGCCGGTGCAGCTTTCGCCCACAGGCGGAACAGTGCCGATAAACGATAGCAAGACCACCAATGCTATCGTGGCCTTGATAGAGGAGAAAGCGAGAACGCACGGGCGAAACGTTACTGCCGCCAGGGAGTTTGTGGTCTCCAACCTGAACCTGAATGCTGATGAAGCCAAGAACTACAGCGTGGTCGAGTACATTTCGGCGTCGCCCGAGGATCTGCTGATACAGATCAACGGCAGCAAGGTGAAGAACACCACCTTGATCACCACCGGAGCAAATGTGGTGTACTTCATGCCGCCACTTAATCTTCAGTTCCAATTGCTCCTCTCGGACCCCACGATTGCCGGATTACTGATGCTGATAGGTCTTTATGCCCTCATATTCGGACTCTCCAGCCCGGGCATGGGAGCTGAAATTTTCGGCGTGACGGCTTTAGCTCTAGGACTGATTGGACTGGGTTTCAATGTGAATATTGGAGCTGTCTTCCTGATCCTGTTGGGATTGGGCCTGATCCTGGCAGAGCTTCACAGCCATTCCTTTGGAATTCTGGCGGTGGCGGGCCTTATATGCGTAATCGTAGGCAGCATCCTTTTTGTGCCCACCAGTTTTCCCGAGTGGTATGTTCCTGGCAGCTATCAGCAGTCGATGGCTTTGTCCCTCATTCTGCCCTCACTGATCCTGGGCCTGTTCCTGGCTTTTGCTATCTACAAGGTTGCTCAAGCCAGATTCTCTTCACCGCAGAATGATGTATTTGTGGGCGAAGTTGCAGAGGCCATCGACCGCCTGGATCCGGACGGATACGTTCTTTACCGGGGCGAGTACTGGCGGGCAAAGGCCGAGGAGACGGTAGAGAAGGGCGAGACAGTAGTGATCCTGGCAAAGGATGGAACTTGGCTGCAAGTGAAGCGAAAACTGGATTAATGCGATTCTAGGATATTACAGCCGCCCGATTTGCACAAAGAGATTAACTAGAGGAGATCTGTCTGCCTTGCCACCGATCAATGCCGTTTTGATTGCATACCTGTCAGCCTATGCGGCTCTACACAGTCTCCTGGTGAGCCGTCAGTTCAAGAGCCTCGTCTGGCGCTTCTTCGGGCCCGGCATGGATCGCTGGTATATAAAGTTCTTCAGCATCTTCGCCGCCGTCACACTGGCGCCATTAGTGTTGCTATTTCTTTCGTCCCCCGGCAAGAGGCTTTATACAATCAAGTCGCCCTGGCGCTGGCTGATGGTTATGGGTCAGATCGTGGCAGGCCTTGCCACAGTACTCGCCTTCACAAATGCTCCACACAGATTCACCATAAGCCAGCAGCTGGGCAAGGACAAGTTGCATGAGCCTTTGCATCCGCGAGGCATATATCGCTATGTGCGGGACCCTTTCCTGCTCTCCGGTCTCTTGCAGCTTTGGCTTACTCCATTCATGACTTCAAGGTTATTAGTCCTCTACATCATGTCATCGGTATACCTCCTCCTTGGATCACTTCACTGGGAGAGCAGGCTGCACTATCAGTTCGGCGAAGAGTACGAGGACTACCAGAAAGAGGTGCCTAGGGTTATTCCCGTGGTACCGAAGCTACCTGGGCTCGAAATAAGAAAATATTTTAAAAAATGAATAAGATAAATCTGAATAATGAAAATAAGAAGAGATACAAAGCGGATGCAAATAGTAAATGCTAGCGAAATAAAAAAGAATAAAAATTTGGTATGTAATATTTTTACTTCAATCCTTTAAAGCACTCCTCCAGATGCTTTTCGCTCAGCTTCTCAGTCCTGAGACTGACGGCGACTGTTACCAGCATGGCCACAGGCAGGGCAATAACTATAGGATCCACCACAGGCCAGGGCATCTGAGTGATCAGGAGGTCTTTGCCAAGGAGCATCTTGCATATCCCAAGAGGTACCGCTTCTGCTTTGTGGACGAACAGATACAAGAAGACGGTCAGGAAGGTCCCTGTTATGAGGCCTGCTATGGCTCCGGCCCGGGTGGCACCTCGCCAGTAGAGTGCAGATGTGTACATGGGAAGGAAGGCGGCGGCACATAGTCCGAAGAAGATTGCCGTGCCGCGGGCGATTATGTTACCGGGAAGGACGTAACCGAGGATAACGGCTATTATGATCGCCACAACTATTCCCAGTCTCGTTATCAGAATTGAGCTGCCTCCCTTTTTCCGGGTTAGAGTCTCGTAGATATCTCTGCCTATAGCGCTTCCCTGGGAATGGAACTGGGAACTGGAGGTCGACATAGCTGCTGCCAGAAGCGTGAGCATGAAGAGGTAGACGAACCACTCAGGCATGGCGGCGTTGATATAGATGGGAATTATGCTGTCCGCATTGCCCTTGGCAATATTTATGGATATATTGTTCTGGGTCTGGAGGAAGAATACATTGGATAGAGCCCCCACCATGAAGGCGACTCCCGTCATGGCCAGAATGAAAACGCCTCCAATCAATACGCCCCTGTTGAGCTCACGATTGGACTTGACCGTCATGAATCGCACCACGAGCTGAGGCATGGCCAGGACTCCTATTCCTACGCCTAAGACGATGGTAGAAATGAGTGTCCACCACCAGGAGCTGCCCAAGGTTGGCATTGATGTCCAGCCGGTGTGTCCCTGAGCGGCAAGGTTTGCCGGAACCAGATGCACCATATTCGTAAGAGCCTCATGAGCGGCAGTTATGCCTCCCAGATGGACATAGGTCATAACCATGAGAAAGCCCATGCCCACAAACATGATGGTGCCCTGCAAGGCATCTGTGTACATAACTCCGCGCAGCCCTCCCCAGATCACATACGCTGCGATGATGACGGAGTAAATGAGCAACGCCACATTGAAGTCTATGGCGAGAGTCGTCTCCATGAAGCGGGCTGCACCGATCAGAACAACCGAAGCGTAGAGCGGCATGCCAAAGAAGATCACAAGACCGCTGAAATACTGGATAAATTTGCTGTCAAACCTTTTTCCTAAGAGCTCGGGGAAGGTCATGGCATTGAGGCTGTGACCCATTTTACGGGTGCGCTTGCCATAAACTATGAAGGCTATAAAGATCCCTACGAAGATATTGAGCAGCGTCAGCCATAAGAGGCCCATGCCGAAGAGGCCTGCCGTGCCGCCGAAGCCGACTATGGCCGAGGTGCTGATAAACGTGGCACCGTAGCTCATGGCCATGATATAGGGGTGAGTCTTCCTGCCTGCCACAAGGTAGCCCTCTGAGTCCTTGGTGGATTTCCATCCTCTGTACCCCAGATAAAGCGTGACCAGCAGGTAGACCAATATGATTACATTGAACAGAAGTAGATCCATCTAAATCACAGCCCCAACTCTTTTTCCTGCATCTCTTCCTCGCCGGCTTCCCAATCGGCTTCTTCTTTGATCTCCAAAGGCTCCTGCCCTCCGCCTCGATTCCAGTTGATAACGCCGTAAATCACGCACAATAGCGCGCTAAAAATGCAAAGAATATAAACGCTCAAGATCCAAGGATCATCAATGCCGAGCATGCTTAACACCCTCCCTATGGCTGCTCTCTCGCACAGCCTTTGAAACACAACATTTGCAACTCAAAGAATGTCGTGGCAAATGGTAGCATGGAGCATTATAGCAAGCTATAAGGGTGTCGGTCAGGATTATATGTGATGATCTTTCGCTGAGTGGCAAGGATGCCAATGAGCTCTTTTATAAAATTTTCGGGCTCGATTTAGCTCTTTTTGATGATAGAGAAAACTATAATTCCCAGCGCCGAAATTGCGATGCGGTCTGGCAAAAAGAGCCAAGATACTGTAACGCTGGAATTTCTGGATCTTAAATGCTCTATACTGAAAATGTTCCTGTCATAGCTCTGGCTGCTGTTCTGATCCTAATTGCCGTGAGGCAGCTTGGCGAATTCAAGCTTCAGATCTGGCAGATCATGCTGCTGGGCGCTCTGGTGGTTCTCGCATTTGGTCGGACAACGCTTAGAGATGCAGCTTATGCCATAAATCTGGATGTGATGATATTCCTGGGCGGGATGTTCGTGATAGGAGAGGCCATGCAGGAGAGCGGCTGCCTCATTCATCTCTTCAACAAACTATTTTGCCGGGCAAAGAATCTGGACCAGCTCCTGCTCCTTATACTATTTGCCATGGGTTTCCTTTCCGCCCTGCTCATGAATGACACCCTGGCCATAATCGGCACGCCGTTCATGCTCTACCTGGCAAGGACGCTCAAGGTGTCACCCAAACTGCTCCTCCTGGCTCTGGCATTTGCCATAACCACAGGTAGCGCATTAAGCCCTATCGGCAACCCTCAAAATCTCCTCATTTCCATCAATGGAAAACTGGCCAATCCGTTCCTGGTCTTCTTGCAGTACCTGTTTCTTCCGACCTTCGTCAACCTTCTGCTGGCTTACCTCCTGCTGAGGTTCTTTTACCGGGATCATTTCCAGAACGGTCCCTTGCAGATCTGCCAGGAAGATATCCTGGATCCCAGGCTTTCTTACCTCTCATGTATCTCCATAATCTTGCTACTTGTATTGATCTCGGCAAAGATAGGGGCCGTTATCCTGGGGCATGGCGAAGAGTTCCGCTTAACCTATATCGCCCTCTTCTCAGCCCTGCCCATCGTTATCTTCAGCGAGAGAAGATACGATGTCCTGAAACATATTGACTGGAGAACTTTGATCTTCTTTGCCTCCATGTTCGTCCTTATGGATAGCGTCTGGAGGTCGGGGGCCGTCCAGACGCTTTTAGCCGCAAATTCCTTTAACTTCACCTCTGTTCCCTCTATCCTGGCTCTGAGCGTCCTCTTCAGCCAGATTATCTCCAATGTGCCATTTGTCGCACTCTTCCAGCCGCTCCTGATGAATCCCTCGACAAGAGATCTCATGGCCCTGGCTGCGGGAAGCACCATCGCAGGAAACCTCTTCATCCTGGGGGCCGCCAGCAACGTGATAATAATTCAGAATGCAGAGAAGAGCGGTGAGACGCTGACGTTCCTGGATTTCGCGCGAGTGGGTGTGCCTTTGACTTTGCTGAATGTGCTGGTATACTGGATATTTCTTTGAAGAGAAGTACGAGCAAAAAGCTCGAAATTAAATAGAGATGACAACTATGATGAAGGCGATGAGTGAGGACAATACCGTCTCCTGCTACGACGCGCATGCACAGGCGTATGATCTCTATCAGTCCCAGGTTGTTCCCGGCTACACGGAGATGATTGACCTCGCGGCAGAGGCAGTTCATAGATATCTGCCGCATGAGCCGAGGATCATAGATCTGGGCTGCGGAACCGGCAATGCAACGCTTGCTATTCTCAAGAGAATTCCGGCCAGAGTATTTCTCATCGATGGCTCGGAAAGGATGGTTCGCATAGCTGAAGAGAAGATCTCCCGCACATATCCGGACGCGATCCTGGGCTCCAGGGTGGCGGACCTATCCGGAGATGATTGGGATGAAGATGAAGGATTGGACGACGAAAAGTTCGACGCGATCGTATCCACGCTGGTACTGGAACACCTGCCGTTTGATCGCTACAAGACCGTTCTGGAGAAATGCTTTCGCCTGCTTGTGCCGGACGGTTTGCTCCTGGCTGCCGAGGGGTACTCAGAAGAAGGAAGCGATATGCAAGAGTGGTTCTTCCAGGAGATGAACTCCCGGCGCCGGACAGTTGAACCGGCTATATCCGACTTTGTGGCCGGGCTGAGAAACGACTTGGAGACTCACTACTACACCAGTAAAGTTGAGAAAGCGAACTGGTGGAGGGATGCAGGATTCTCTGATGTCAATGTGCTATGGCAGTACCTTTGCATCGCGCTTATGGCAGGAAGAAAGCCTTTTTCGGAGTGATTCATAAACCCCAGGAAAATCCCGTAATCTAGTTAACCCAAGGCCTCCTTCTATTATGAGGGAGACGTAGAAATGGCGTCAGACAGGATTGCAACTAAAGTCACCATCGGATTGATTCAAACCTCGGTGTCAGAGGATCGCGATTACAATTTAAAAAATACCATTGAAAGAGTAAAAGAAGCGGCGAGCAGAGGCGCAAAGATCGTCTGCCTGCAGGAGCTTTATCGAACGCGCTACTTTCCCCAGTGGGATCAAAGGGATGCCGCCCATTTAGCAGAAACAATTCCGGGCGAATCCACTGACGCCTTTTCCCGGCTGGCCAGAGAGCTGGAGATCGTGATAATAGTACCAGTTTTCGAAAAGGATGGCAATGATTACTACAACTCTGCTGCCGTGATCGATAGCGATGGCAGCCTTCTGGAGACGTATCGCAAGATCCATATTCCCCATGATCCGCTCTTTTTCGAGAAGAGCTACTTCACTCCCGGGGAAGAGATTCGTGTTTATGATACACGCTATGCGAAATTTGCCGTTCTCATCTGCTATGACCAGTGGTTCCCGGAGGCAGCGCGAGCGGCAGCTCTCGCAGGAGCCCAGGTCATATTCTATCCGACCGCTATCGGCTGGATTCAGGGTGTGGAAGACACGACAGAGGGGGACTGGCATGATGCCTGGGAGACGGTGCAGCGGGGCCACGCTATCGCCAACAGCATCTATGTTGCAGCAGCCAACCGGGTGGGCTGGGAAGAGGATCTCAAATTCTGGGGAAGCTCATTTGTCTGCGACTCCTTCGGCAAGGTAGTGTCCAGAGCCAGCAGCAGCAAGGAAGAGGTTCTGATAGCGGAGCTGGATCTTGCCAAGAACGAACTGGTGCGAAAGGGCTGGGGCTTTTTCCGGAACCGGCGGCCCGACGTTTACTGGCCTCTTATCGAGATGGTAAAAGCAGACGATTCGGAAAGAACGGGAGAAAAAGGCGGAAAAGGGCCCTGTCCTCTGGAAAACACTCCTCTGCAATTGGGCTATCACATGCCTGCCGAATGGGAAGAACATGCTGCGATCTGGCTTGCCTGGCCCTATGATCAGGATACTTTCCCCGAGGTCGAGAGGGTGGAGGACGCATACGTTGCCATCATCAAAGCTATCCACGATAGCGAGTTCGTCAATCTTCTGGTCAAAGACGAGATGGTGCAGAACGTGGTCGTGGACCGGCTCCGGAAGGCGAAGGTCGATCTGCACAGAGTCCGATTCCACCAGATCGACTATAACGACGTCTGGTTCAGGGATTACGGTCCCACCTTTGTCGTAAACCAGGAAAGGATGAATGGGAAGAATAAGGTTGCCATGGTTGCCTGGACCTTCAATGCCTGGGGAGAGAAGTATCCGGAGTTAATGAATGACACCAGGATTCCCGGCCTCATCAATGACGACCTCAAGATGAAATGCTTCGAGCCAGGCATTGTCCTCGAGGGCGGCTCGATCGACGTCAACGGCTGTGGTACGGTTCTGACCACAGAGCAGTGCCTGCTCAACGGGAATCGAAACCCGGGCCTTGACAAAGAAGAGATCGAGACCCGTCTGTTGGAGTACCTGGGGGCTTCCAAAGTTATCTGGCTGAAGAAAGGAATCGCCGGAGACGACACAGACGGCCACGTGGACGACATCGCCCGTTTCGTGAATCCGACCACAGTTCTCTGCGCCTACGAGGACGATCCCGAAGATGAGAACTATCCTGTGCTTTTGGAGAACTATGAGCAGCTATGCAGAGAAACGGACCAGGACGGAAATCCCTTGCAGGTTATCAAGCTGCCCATGCCGGGATACGTGGGGGCAGAGCCCCGGCTGCCTGCCAGCTACGCCAACTTCTACATAGGAAACGAGGTGGTCATGGTCCCGGTCTTCGGACACGAGAACGACGAAGCGGCACTGGAGATAATCCAGGATGCCTTTCCTGAGAGGGCGGTCGTGGGCATCGACTGCAGGGAAGTTGTGCAGGGCCTCGGGACGATCCACTGCATCAGCCAGCAGCAGCCCGGCGCAAAATAAGGTTTAGATCGCTTGTGGCTCCTGGGCTCAATTTGATCCTTGAAAAGATCAGAAGAAAGAGGGCCGAGAGGGCCATAAATGCCCCGCCCTCTTCGCTCTCTATTTGAATATCTGAGTGCCGGTGGTCAATGTCAACTCTTTGAAGGCCGCCATGAGTTTCTTTGTTATGACCCCTGGCTTACCGTCTCCAATGGTCCTGCCATCGGCTTTGGTGACGGGCGCAACCTCTGCTGCCGTCCCTGTAACGAAGACCTCGTCTGCTGTGTAGAGGTCAAACAGTCCCAGATCTCTTTCCAGAACCTCGTAGCCCTGAACACTTGCCAGCTCCAGGACTGCTTCTCTGGTTATGCCCTTGAGGTTGTTTATGGTATGAGGGGTGTAGATTTCTTTATCTTTTATGATAAATATATTGTCGCCGCTTCCCTCAGACAGCCTTCCCTGAGCATCAAGGATGATGGCCTCATTGCCTCCCTTAATATTGGCCTCGATCTTGGCCATTATATTATTCAGATAGTTGAGGCTCTTGATGTTCGGCGGCAGGGCATCGGGTGAGTTGCGGCGGACTGCGACGCTGACGGCTGTCAGGCCAATCTCGTAGAGATTTCCATACATTGCACCCCATTCGATTGCAATGACGATGACCGTGGCAAGTTCGCACTTATTGGGGTCCAGGCCCAGGTCTCCGAAGCCTCGCGTGACTATAGGCCGGATATAAGCATCGCGCAGGTTATTCTGGCGAAGTGTCTCAAGAATTGCTTCGCACATCTCGCTCTGGCTCATGGGAATGCAGAGCATGATAGCCTGAGCCGAGTCGAAAAGCCTTTTGACGTGATCCTCCAGCCGGAAGACACGTCCTCCATAGGCCCTTATGCCTTCGAAGACCCCGTCGCCATACAGGAACCCGTGATCGAAGACCGAGACCGCGGCCTTCTCAGCCGGAACAAACTCCCCGTTAAGATAAATAAGATTCATAGAGCATCCTGACCTTCGACAATCGCCAAGGATAAATGCATTTTGATCACGGAAGAGGGATTTCCTCATCGAACGGGCATTGATGGAAGGGAATCGATGGGTTTATTATAGAAGGAGGGAGGCTTGTAGCCTACTTTTACGGGGTTTGGAGCTTATGGCAAAACTTGGTTTCGTTGTCTCGGAGTTCAATAGGGACATCACCTATCAGATGGAGCTTTTGGGCAGAGAGCATGCCCAGTTCCTGGGGGCAGAAGTCAAAACTGTCATTTATGTGCCTGGAGTGTATGACATGCCCATTGTCGTGAGAAAGCTACTACGTCGCGAGGATATCGATGCAGTCGTGACAATTGGCTGCGTAATCCAGGGAGAGACTGCCCATGATGAAATTGTAGTCACACACGCGGCTCGAAAGCTGATGGACCTATCCTTAGAATTCGATAAGCCTGTCGCTCTCGGAATCACAGGACCCAAGATGTCCCGGGCCGACGCACAAAAACGCGTGGACTATGCCAAACGAGCTGTAGAGGCGGCGGTCAAGCTGCTGCAAAGGCTTAGCGGTGATTAGATCATGGTCTCTGCGCGGTTGGCCTCGATTCAAGAGTCAACGACCTTGAGGATCTCGGCCATGGCCAAGAAGCTCACGGCCTCCGGCCTTGATATCATCGATATGGGTGTGGGCGAACCGGATTTTGATACACCAAAGCACATTGTCGAAGCGGGCTGCAACTCGATAAGGATGGGCGAGACCCATTATGCTCCCACGGGTGGCATTCCAGAATTGCGGAGGGCCATATCCGAGAAGCTTTGCCGGGAAAACTCGCTTAAAGTTGCGGCTGATGACGTCATCGTGACGCCCGGTGCAAAGATGGCCGTCTTTGCTGCTATCCAGGCGCTCCTGCAGGAAGGAGACGAGTGCGTTTTGATTGGTCCATCCTGGGTGAGCTATGAGCCCTGTGTAGCCTTCTCAGGAGCCCGAGTCGCCTGGGGGAACGTGGATGAGAATTTCAGGCCAAGTGACCTTGCCGCAAGTATCAATCCCAAGACCCGGCTGATTCTTGTCAATTCACCATCCAATCCTACAGGTGCCGTTTTTGATCAATCGGTAATGTTGGAGATTCGCGACCTTGCAGAAGACCACAATCTTTTCGTAATTTCCGATGAGATCTACGAGAAGATAATTTATGATCATACGCATGTAAGCATCGGTTCTCTGCCTGGGATGGAGGATCGAACGGTAACCATCAATGGCTTTTCCAAGGCATATGCCATGACAGGCTGGCGTCTGGGATACCTGACGGGTCCCAGGGAGACTATGAAGTGGGTCGTCAGGCTTCTATCTCACTCAGTCTCCCAGGCCACGACCTTTGTGCAGTATGCAGGAGTCGCAGCCATTCAAGGACCCCAGGATGAGGTCTTTTCTATGGTGGCGGAGTTTCAAGCCCGACGGGATCTGCTGGTTGCAGGCCTCAAAACTCTGGGGATACCGTGCAGCGTTCCCGGTGGTGCCTTCTACGTATTCCCTGATGTATCAGAGTTTGGCGGCGGCGACGCCTTCACTGAGAAGCTCCTAAAAGAGGCCCTCATTGCTGCTACTCCTGGATCTGCTTTTGGGCCGGGTGGCGTGAATTACGTACGGCTCTCCTACGCCACATCCCAAAGCCGGATCAAACAGGCGGTGGAAAGAATCGAGAAGATTCTGAAGTGAGTAATTGAACCTTTGTGTTTCACATTGCTCATATTTTTAAGTTGCTCTTTCCTGGCACGATTAGAACCGGAACCATGGAATTGCGTACCACCTTTTCCGCAACGCTGCCGAGCATTATTTTTTCCAGCCCCGTCCGGCCAACGCTTCCTATCACCAGTAGATCCATTCCTGAATCTTTGGATCGCCTGAGGATCTCTTCGCCGGGGTTTCCTTCGGCAATGATCTTCTCAAAGGGCACACCTGCATCGGAGGCCATCTCCCCAATTTCGGATGTGGCTTCCTCCCCTTCCTTAAGCATCAGCCCCATCAACCTCTCGCTTAAACCTGGCAGGGTCGTATAGCCTGGAAGTTGAGCCAGCCGATATATGTCCACCACATAGATCGCCGCTACTCTGCCTCCTGCAATCCTGGCCAGGTCGATGGCCAATTTTGCAGTATGCATGCTTGTCTCGGAGCCGTCCGTCGCGATCATTATTTTCCTGAACACGGTTATTACCTCATAGAGTATTGAGCCAAACAAGATATTGAGCCTATGCTTAGGCATCTTCTGTCATCGGCGATGCACAAGGTCCGATCCCAGTTAACGCAGTCTTTTCGCTCTCGGAGAGCAAACAGCCGCACGATCCTTCTTTAGCTATGGCGCAATTGCAAGGTTCGATATGAATTGTGACTGTAGTTCCAGGGAAGTGTTGTTTGATAGAGCAGGTGATCATATCTGCAATGCGGTGCGACTCGTCAACAGACATTGTTGCGTCAACTCTGATATGAAACTCCACAAAGCGACTGGCACCTGCTTTTCGCGTGCGCAACCTATGGATTCCTCTAATTGTTGGAGCAAATGCAATTATGTGCTTGCGCACTTCTTCTACTTCGTAAGCAGGGAGACCCACGTCGACCAGGTCGCGGGCCGACTCAAGCGTCAAGTGATATGCAGCTCTGACAATTAATACCGCAACTATAATCGCCGCTACTGGATCTACCCATTGCAGGTTTATACCGGGAAAAATCAATCCGCCGACAACGATAATGGCGAGGCCGGCCATCACTCCGAAGGAAGTATAAACGTCAGTGCGCAAATGCCAGGCGTCTGCTTTCAATGCTACAGAATCTGTTTCCTGGCCAACTTTGAAGAGCCTCTTTGAGACGAATATGTTTGCTGCCACAGAGAGAAGCATGACTGCCACGCCCCACCCTGCTTCATCCAACGGCTCAGGGTTTCTTAACTTCTTTATGGCCTCATAGAGGATCCAGCATGCTGCAACGAAGATCAGCAATGCCTCTACTGTCCCGGAGATGTTCTCAACTTTGCCGTGCCCAAAGGGATGATCCTCATCAGCAGGCTTTGCCGCAGTCCTGACGGCAACGAAAGCGATAACGGCCGCAAGCAAGTCCACTCCCGAATGGATCGCCTCGGAGATGACGGAGACCGATCCAATTGTTAATCCGACAATGAGCTTGAGAAGAACTAAGGTTGAGTTGGAAATCACAGAAAGAAGAGCAACATTCGACTTTCGTCTGTCTCTGGCTTCGGGACTATCTTCCATAATAGATTCCATTAAACTTTTGACTGACTGTCAGTCATCATATTAGTATATATAACTATCTCGGGCGGCAGATATGCAAATACCCGAGATCATTGAAATGAACGGCTCTGTCTTTTCAGTTTCGTCTCTTGATCAGGCAGCCTGCCGCCAGTATGACCAATACTGCCAGAACTGCCGGGAATCCTGGTTGTTGATTTAGCCTCTGGTTAAGCTGGTTCTTTAATTCCTCTCTTGCCCGTTGTTCCAGCTCGGCAGGGGTGACATTTAGATTCTGGTTGAGCTTTTGGCCAAGCTCTTGCTTTGCCATTTCCGTGAGATTTTCCGTTGTCGTGTTGAAATCCTGAGCGATATGCTCCGATGTCAGGTTTCCTTCCACTATGTGTTGAACCGCCTTCTGCTGAATCTGCTCTCCTGCAGCCGTCACCTGGCCCTGGAGAGACCCGGCCGCAGCATCAAACGGATTCTGAGCGGACGCCATTGAAACCAGGGCTAAAAGAGCTGCTACTACAACCATATACGATATCTTCATATTGATTATCACCTTAGTTCGATTTTTGGGTCTTTTAAGTAACCATTGTTAACTTAAAAGGATAACGCTTCTTGCGGCCTGGTTATTCACAATCCTCACAAGACCTGTCCGATCCGCAAATTTAGACCACGATAACGAATTTGTAATCCTTTACTGCAAGAGTTCTGCCAAGAATCGTCTCCAGAGAACTTTGCATCTTCTCGCGATGCATGGGGTCTTTGAATATCTCCGGGTGGTGGAAGAAGTAGACAAGAGTGGCAAGAAGAAACTCGACTGACTCGGTGGGGTATTGCACATCAAAAATACCGGCGCGGGTCCCCTCTGCAACCACACTCGTCATAAGAGGAACGAGCCGTTCAATGGTGTGTCGCTCCATCTTCTCATGCATAACTGCATTGCTCTCCTCATAAAGATAATCCATGATCTCCCTTCTGGAAGCACTTATGCCTATGATGCTATTGACCACAGCGTTGAGCTTCACGGCAGCATTTGCGTCCTCTCTGGACATGATCTGCCTGACGTTTTCCTCCAGTGCGGTTATGTCTTTCTCGATGATCGCTTCCAGTATCTCTTCCTTAGAGCTGAAATAGTAGTAGAAGGTGCCCTGTGCCACTTCAATCTCCCTGACGATATCGGCAACTGTCGTCTGCTCATAACCCTTCTCCAGGAAAAGTCGCTCTGCGGTATCGATGAGTTCTTGCTTGCGCTCTTCTGGGACCTTCGTAATCCTCTCTTTTGTTGCTTGTTTCAAGTTCTTCTGCCCCGAATTGATTGACGATCGGTCATAAATTCCAATATAAGAGTCTTTCCATTGGACATGCTAAATATATATTATTATTGATTGGTCTGTGAATATCATGATCTGGACTTCGTTCCTTTGCTGCAGCTTACGATATCGATATTCCGAAAATGTTTCTTCATGAAGCCTAACATAGACTTATATAGATTCGTCACCCTTTACGGGCTTGATTGTTTTCTAATAGCTCCTCATGCAGGATTTCGCATTTGGCGAGGAGATCAGATCGTAATTCAGGTGAAAATAAATGGATCAACCAAGCATGGATCAACCCAAGAAGAGTAAGAGTGAACCAGGGAATAGGTCGGGCCGGATAGTCATCGAGCAAGAGGACAAAGCGAGAGAGGCCCGCAGGTGGCAGCGCAAACGGGAGACGATCAAACGATACGCTGGTGCGAAGTGAAATTTGGCGCAACCAGGGTCCTAAATTGACTCGCACCATCAGGCTTTTCCAGAGATTTTTTTGGTAACAGAGTCTCAGACCCCAGGCAACGGGCTTGGGGCCGGACTGCCATTGGTCCGAATCTTGCATCAGATTTTAAAGTTGCCGCAATCGTCTATATCTATTCCAGATCCATAGATAGAGGTGGCGATCCGGGAAATGATGCTTTCTTCTTTTTGTACTCGGATCTCCTCCCTCCTCCTGTATCCAGATTCATTCCCCCTGGCAGCGGGATCAGTCTTTCAAGCCTTCCATAGTCACAGAGAAGACAGCTTCGCCATCGGGCAGGTTCGGTGAGTCTACCAGGCGGGCAATGCGTTTCTCGCCTTTGGATTTGCGCAGGTACAACCGGAAGGTGGACGTATGGCCCAGAACGTGCCCGCCTACGGGTTTGGTCGGATCGCCGAAGAATGTGTCCGGCTTGGACATGACCTGATTGGTTACTAATATCAGAGCATTATTCAGGTCTCCAAAGCGCATCAGATCATGGAGATGCTTATTCAGCTTCTGCTGGCGGTCGGCTAGAGTGCCCCGCCCCACGTACTCAGCCCGGAAGTGAGCCGTGACGGAGTCCACAATCAGCAGGCGGACTGGCCGCTCAGAATCCTTGACCTTCTCTGCCAGATCCATGGCGCTCTCTGCCAGAAGGATCTGGTGATTGGAGTTGAAAGCCCTGGCCACGCTGATATTCTTAAGAAACTCCTCCGCATCCCAAACCCGATCGTCAGGAGCCGGTGGTAAGCCTTTGACCATCTGGGCAATGCGTTCCGGCCGGAAGGTGTTCTCGGTATCGATGATTATGGCTGAGCCATTCAAGCCGCCCATTTCGGTGGGCAGTTGAACATTGATGGCCAATTGGTGAGCGACCTGGGTCTTGCCGCAGCCAAACTCTCCATAGAGCTCCACTATGGACTGGGTCTCCATTCCGCCGCCCAGCAACTCATTGAAGCTCTTGCAGCTTGTCGTGACCTTTCCCACATGCTTGCGACGTTCTAAGATTCGGTCTCCCGTCTCAAAGCCGCCCACGTCCGCAGCTTCTCGTGCCCCGGCGATGATCTTGGCAGCGGTGGCCTCGCCCACTTCCGCAGCAGCCACAAGTTCTCCTGGAGATGCAACGGCAATGGCCTCAACTGAGTTGAAGCCTGCCTCGCGCAGCTTTTCGGCAGTGGCCGGACCTACGCCCGGCAGATCTTCCAGTAATTTTGTTGCCATCTTCCTAGTTCCTCTGTTTGCTGTTCGCATGCCTTACTTAACTTCCTTACTCAGGCGGGGCGAAAGTAATCCTGGTGCGCCATCCACAGGAGATTTCCAATCCTTCGTTCCAGCCATTCTTAACCTGGGCATCAATCAGCTCCGCTTTGTATCCCAGATCCAGGCCCTGCAATCGGTCTACATGATCTCCCCAGAGGGCCACCTTCACTCTGCCGGTGTTGTCGGAGATGTAGATACTGGCAACCCGACCGGACCTGCCATCATCCCTCTGAAACTCCCGCACCTCACCAAGACCCGTCACAAAACCAGATACGCTACAGATCATACCCGCTTTCAGGTCGGCTATGGGCGTAATCTTTTCTGAGAAATCAAGCTGCTGGAGGCTTTTTCGGACGACTGTGCCTCCGCCCGTCTGGATCTCCAGAGATCCGTACCTCTCCCGCGAGGAGCCGTTTATGACCTCTATCGTCTCTCCTTTAGCGAGCGGCATCTGGGCCATTTCATTCCAGAGTGTGAGCCTGATCTTGCCCGTCTCATCCCCCAGTAGCACCCCCCGAACCTGGCCCTTGCCTCCATCTTTGCGAACGAACTCCCTGGTCTCGCCGGGATCCGCGACCACTGCAATCAGGTTGACATCGCTCATGTCTCTTTTAATCTCCGCGATTTTATAAGGAGCGACTCTGGGCTGGATATCCTGGTCCACCTCCTCTATGCCGCCGCTGTGACCCAGGCTCACCTCAGTTCCGGCATAGCCCTCTTTGGCCAGCCCCCTCACCTTGAGGCACTGATCCACAGACAGATCCCCTGATTTTATCAGCTCCGTGCTCTCATCCCAGAGGGCCAGTCGCACCGTCCCGGTCTCATCGGCCAGGGTAACATTGGCGACCCGGCCCACAGATCCGTCAGAACGCTGAAACTCGCGGACTTCAGAGACGGTGAGAACACGGCCGGTGAAGGCGACGTTTCCCATCTCCGGCCGGATGCTTCCAATCTTGGTCAGCACCTCGGTGGTGCCCAGATCTCTGGCCACAAGCATGGCTGCCGTCCTGCGATCACACAGGCCTGCCATGAGTGCCACCTTCTCTGCCACTCTGGCCTCGAAATCGTCAGGAGTTACCTGTTCGGCCACCTGACTGTAAATCTCCTCCAGTTCCGCATCCATCACAGATCATCCGTGAATAGCGTAGCGTTCTTCCAGGTACTTCAGATAGGGGGCATGGCAGCTGGCCAGGAAGGCGTTACAGACCTCGGCCGGATTCCCATCCGCTACCAGGGCCCCATTCTCAATGAGCATGGCCCTGTGAGAGACCTCCTTGACGAAATCGACATGGTGGCTCACCAGAATAATGGTGGTGCCAAATTTTGCATTGATCTTCTTAATGGCATTGGAGACTTCTCGCAGTGTGATGGGATCGATATCTCCAAAGGGTTCGTCCAGGATCAGTATCTTCGGTCTGGCTGCCAGGAGTATGGCGATAGAAGCTCTCACCAGCTCGCCGCCTGAGAGCTGTTCCGGAAGCTTCCACATCGCCCCCCTGTCAAGGGACATCAGATCAAAGATGGGTTCGGCAAACTTGCTGGCTTCAGTCATGGGGAAGCGGGGGAATAGATCTTTGAATATATCCCTTGTCAATCCCAGAGCCTCAAAGGCGGCTTTGGCGTCTTCCTCGGACATATCCGTCATGGCATAGATGACATCCAGCACCTTATCGCTTATGCCGAGCTCCTCTGCTACAGCCCTGGCATGGTCGATCACATCATTTCCTTTGATGCCCATCTGGTAGGCGATCTGATCGATAATGGTCTCGGCGGCGTACAGGGCGAACTCCTGATACATGATGCCTAAAGTTCGGCGTACATTCATTCTGTCGGGCGAGTAGGTCATCATGTCTACCCAATTATCTTTGTACCGGTAATAGACGGACCCTTCGTCAGGCATCTTGACACCCTGCATGATCTTGAGGAGTGTGGTCTTTCCTCCACCGCTGTTGCCTATGATGGACGTGATCTCGCCCTCGAATATGTCGAAGCTGAGGTTCTCCATTTTGAGAACATCCAGAACTTCTCCCGTGCAGATCTGGCAGCCCCTTTTAGTTACGCCCCTCACTTTGATAAGGGGCTTTGCATCGGGCCTTGGTGCCAGCGGCTCCATCTTTCCGATGCCTGCCATGAACTTGTCTAAAACATCCCTGGGCTTTCCCTCAGCGACTATCTCCCCTTTCTCCAGCCAGATCAATCTGTCTGCCAGATATTCATGAATTTCCGGCAGATGAGATACCACTATTATGGTCAGACCAAGCTCTTTGTTCACGTTCTTGATGGCATCCAGCACCTCCTGTTTGGTGGCAGGACAGGCCATGGTAGCAGGCTCGTCCAGGAGAAGGACCTTGGGCTTCTTGGAAAGCTGCCTGGCTATGAGAAGTCTCTGCTTCTCCCCGCCGCTGAGGATAGTGGCCAGATGATTGGCCTTCTTCTCCAGGCCCACCAGGCGGAGGTAATATAGGGCCTCCCTGTACATGTCATCGTAGTCTGCGTTCTCGGGTATAGGCAGAACCTCAAAGCCCGTCTTGCGGGAATGAATCCTGCGCACCACGTTTTTGAGGGCAGATTCCGTCCAGAGGGCGAAATCTCTTTGCAGGTGTATAGCGGTGGCTGCCATCTGCGCCCTGACCACATCGCCACTGGAGTCAGGCGCAATGGTGACGCCGTCTATGATGATCTTGCCAGAATCGAAGCTCTCCATACCTCTCAGGATCTTCATCAGGGTGCTCTTGCCTCCCCCGCTCTTACCCACCACCCCCAAAATCTCACCTGGCCGGGTGCTGAAGCTGACACTGTTAAGAGCTACAATATCCCTGTCCTTCAACCTGTAAGTCTTGGACAGATTCTCAATCTGGAGCAAAATTATAACCTCCTATCTTACTTTAGTTCCTATTTCAACTTGGTCTCTTGGCCGCAGCAACACTGGCTTGCCGGCGTCCGCTGCCAAGAGCATAGCCTGCGACTCGATACCGAAGAGCTTGGCAGGCTTCAGATTTGCCAGGACGACCACCTGGGTGCCAACCAGATCCTCGGGAGAGTAAGCCTCGGCGATGCCGGCCACAACCTGGCGGATCTCGCCTCCGATATCCACATCGAGCTTGAGAAGCTTATTCGAGCCTTTTATGGGGCCTGCGTTCTTTATCTCACCGATGCACAGATCCAGAGACTGGAAATCCTCAAAAGAGATCTCTCCCATCTTCACGGGGGTCTTTCCCTTTTCTTTGGATTCGCTTTGCTCAATCCTCTCTCTGAAGATTCTGTCCAGCTCTTTGACGAATGGCTCTTCCATGCGAGAGAAGAGAATCTCGGGAGTGCCTAGATTCTGGCCCGCTTCCAGAGGCTCCAATGCCTCCTGGAAAGGTATTTCGCTGACGCTTCCCACCAGGCCGAGCTGCCTCCAGGCGGCCTCCATTTTAGCTGGCATGACCGGTTCCATAAAAATGACCAGCGCTTTGGCGATCTGCAGACAGCTTCTCAGGACTGTTCCGGCCGATGCCTTATCATTTTTGATCAGTTTCCAGGGCTCGTGATTCTGGAAGTATATGTTGCCATAATCCGCCAGCGTCATAACGCTGTCCGTAGCCTTCTTGAACTCGTACTCCTCCAGGCCGGATATAACTTCCGCCATAGTCTGGCCGATCCTGGCCATGACCTCAGCATCGATTTTGCCCTCCGGGACCCGTCCCTCAAAATTCTTCACGCTGAAGGTGAGGGCGCGGTTAAGGAAGTTGCCAAAAGCTCCCACCAGCTCGGTATTGACTTTGTCTGCAAATATCTTCCAGGCGAAGTTGACCTCTTTGTTATGGGCGGTGTAGCTGGCCAGATAGTAGCGCAGCAGATCGGGATGAAGGCCCTTATCCAGGTAATCGTCCTTCACCCAGATAACATTGCCCCTGGATTTGGAGAATTTCTTGTCGTCGATCTTGAGCATGCCGCTGGCGACGACGGCCGACGGCAGGGTGTACCCGGCTCCCTTGAGCATGGCCGGCCAGAATATGCAATGATGGTAGACTATGTCTCCCCCGATGAAGTGGATGATCCTGGCCCCGTCCTTCCAGTAATCATTCCAATCACGGCCGTTTTTGGCACACCACTCCTCTGTAAAGGCGATATAGCCTATGGGCGCATCCACCCAGACGTAAACCACGAGGTCGCTATGGCCCGGGAACTTAACTCCCCAGGCCATGTTGCGGGTTATGCACCAGTCTTTTAGCTCCGAGCGGACCCACTCCATGGCGTAATTTCGGGCAGATGCGGTCCCACCTAGTGTCTCTAAATACTTTAGCAAAAATTCTTTAAACTCCGAGAGCTTGAAGAAATAGTGAATCTGTTTGCGGTACTCGGCTTTGCCGCCGCAAACCTTGCAGATGGCGTTCTTGATCTCACCCGGCTCCAGATGGCGGCCGCAGCCCATATCGCACTCGTCGCCTCGAGCTGGTTTTCCGCAATAAGGACATTCCCCTTCCACATATCTGTCCGGCAAATAGCGTTCGCATTTCGGACAGTAGGCCAGCTCTATCTCTTTTGGATACACGTAACCGTTATCCATGAGAGCTTTTACCATCTCTTGCGTGCGATTGTGGCAGGCAGGGTCGTCCGTGTCTCCAAAGAAATCAAAATCGACACCCATTCCTTTGAAGACTTCATCAAAGTGTTGGTGGTACTTGACTGCCAGCTCTTTGGGAGCCATTCCTTGAGCTTCAGCGTTGACCACAATGGGAGTCCCGTGCGCGTCCGAGCCGCATACGAAAAGCACCGCTTTTCCCATTTTTTTCAGTCCTCGAACGAAGATATCCGCAGGTACATAAGTTCTTAAGTGGCCCAGATGACATGGACCGTTGGCATAGGGCAGGCCGCAGGTTACAAGGATTGGCGATGACAATGAGAACACCGCCTTTCGATATGAAGTAACTGGAAGATATAGGTTTCCCAGGCCGACGGGGTCGCCTGGGTTCCATCTCATTTCGGTTATAGGCCCAAAAGACCAATGGCCAACCCAGGAAATCTTGGATAAAATGTATATAACCGAATGGTAAATGCAAGCATTAATATCAAATTGGCCACCCTATAAGAGACAATAGATATATCGGGGTATCAGATGAGATTAATTATTCTAGCCCTTTTACTGGCCCTAGCCTTCGGCACGGCTCAGGCCTATCCGCTGCAGGGCAGCGATGGAACCGCAACAGTCACACTTTTTGGGTCGATCAGGACACCTCTTAACGACACTTTAGAGATTCTTAAGGTCGACGTCGGGCTCATGGGCACTGAGAACGCCACGTATAAGCTGGTGGATGCGAACGACAGCGTCTATGAACCCGGCCTTTATAAGCCGCTCTCTTCTGGAAGGCAGCTCGTCTATTTCCTGATTCCTAAAGACGACCTCTTCAAGCTCATCACGGCGACGCCACTGGACGGAAAGTCCATCAACATCAACTGGTGGGCAAGGCCCAAGGTGAGCAACGAGAATTTGATAATTCGGTACTATGGAATCACAGACTGGCTGACCAATCCGGATGAGCAGGGCATAGTCGTTCAGGTCACTGCCCAAAGCAATGTCACCCAAAGCCAGCTCGTCAGCCCTGAGAACTTCACCCTCCTGGATCAGTGGGGCTGGCCCTACAATCCCTCATTGGGATTCGATCCCGAGGTCGTCGGACCACAAAAAGCCACCACCCGGCTATTGGTGGGCTTTACTCCCGTCTCTCTCTTCAGCAGACCGGCCGCCCTTGCATACGACTACAATACCGCTCACCCGATCATCATAGACTTTGAAAAGGACTTTGTGCCGCTCACCAATGACATGGTCTATGGCGCCAATGCCACAACGAGCGCCACCACGACAGTGCCTGCTTCCGCAGTCCCGGCGCCTGCCCTGCCCGCCCCGACATCGACCGCAGTGTCGGAACCCGCCCCGGCCGCAAATCAGACCAACCAGACCGCCGCGGCTCCGGCTAACAACTCCACCACCATTAAGCTAAGCTCTCTCAAGGAGAAGATAGCGGCCACCAAGGCGAGGCTCGGAAGTGTGGGAAGCACCGACAACAGCAGCCAGAAATCCGAGGTGAGCGCAAGTATCAGTTCCAGCCTCAATGCCACGCGTGAGAGGCTCGCGGCCGCGAGGGCGAACCTTGCTGATAAGACACAGAATGACACATCAAATAGCACATCCGCGTCGAATGCTACACTGAACGACACAATTAACAACACACTGAATAGCACTCTGAACAACACTTTGAATAAAACTTCAAATGGCACAACAGGCAGCATGTTGAATAGTATGTCGAGCATCTCTGCCTGAATAGCAGCACCTTTTGCATCTCCCGGGGCCTGGAGTTCCCCGGGACTTTCCTTTAAAAAAAATCTAACAGACCCAAAAGGTTATATCATAACATCGGAGTTATGTTATAGATGAGATGGCTGTTTATAGCTTTGTTCATAGGGCTCATCTTGGGAGTGGCCCAGGGATATCCTCTGCACGCAAGTAATGGAGTCGTGAACTGCACCATTTATGGCACTTTCCTGGACGCCTGGGTTTCGGGAAACGCAAATTCCGACAGCTACGTCGTATTCAATGTTGACCTGAGCTTGACGCGGATAAATGCCAGCGATAAAGCTCCTATTCCCGCAGTCTACAGTCTCACGGACGGCAATGATCGTGTCTTCAAGATGGGCAAGGAGTACGCAAAAGAGCTCCAACCAAACCGCTGGCTGATAGGTTTCGTGGTTCCCAGAGAGACTATCGCCAAGAACCTGATTGTAGGTTTCACCAAAGAAAACATTAGCGGCGAACAGTTCTCGATATATTTTCCGAGGCTCATTAACTCCAGCAATGAAAACGTGAAAATCCTCTATTACGGGGTGTTGCGGTCCTGGACAAATTCCAACAAAAAGAGCATTGTTCTGGACATAGCCGTTACCAACAACGGAACGAATAAATTGCCTCTTGATGCTCAGAACTTCACATTGAAAGATCAGTGGGGCTGGAGGTACAGAGGCACCGCGTATGATCTGCCTGGCAATAAGGGCATCTCCAGAGCGGTACTGGAGCCGAATGGGACTATAAGGTCGGGCCTGATCTTCAGCCCCATTTCACCTATAAGCCGGCCGGTCGAACTGGACTATCTGTATTCCAGTGATCTCTCCCTTGCTCTGGATATAGATCCCGAGTCGAAATTGTGCTCCAGCAAAACATTGATTAATTGCGGTGAATGCAACAGTACTGAGGAGCAGACTGCCGCCAGCCTGGCAGGTTCCATTAAGGCCAGCAAAGGCCAGGCAGACAAACCAGACGGGAAGGGCGGAGGCAATGCTCATAAGGAACGAGATGAGCTATAGAACGGCGAAAAAAAATGGTCTTTGAACCAATACATTACATTCCCTCAGCGATCTCTGCACTCCTGGTCATTCTTCTCGCGTGGAGGGTTCGCGCACATAAGAGCATCGCCATTGTCATGGCCTCATTTGCGACTTTAGGTCTGGCGGGCTATCTCTATCGAGGTGAATTTCGCTTCTATCCCCTGGACCCGCACGTCCTGCACTCCTTCGTCGGCATAATTGCCCTCATACTTATCCTGACCGTCTTTCTGGACGGAATGCTATTTCATAAATTCCGCGGGAATGCTCACCGTAGATTGGGATACATAGCAGCATTCTTCGCCATTCTCGCGCTTTTGAGCGGCCTATATCTAATCTTTGGATTGGCGAATTTGCAGCCAGAGGCGCCTTTATCAAATGCGACATCTACGTCCGTATCAGAGCAAGAGCAAGTGGAGCCCTTTCTTCAGCAGAATGCATCTTCTATCCTGCCGGAGGTGGAAACCCTGCAGTATCAGGGAAAAAAGCTGATGCCGCTGAGCTTACAGGGGAATAACGCCATCCAGGGAACGCAAATTATCGACAAAAATGCCTACCGGCTGATTGTCACGGGTCTCGTCGAGAAGAATCTGAATATGAGCTACGAGGAACTTCTGGCGCTGCCGGCATACTCAGAGGAGGTTTATATGCCCTGCGTGGAAGGATGGGGATTCGACGCCAAGTGGACTGGATTTAGGGTCATCGATCTGTTGAACCTTTCCGGTTTGAAGCCAGGAGCAAGCTATGTTGTTTTCTACTCCAGTGATGGCTACTCCACGGGCCTTCCCCTCGATTATCTGAACGTAAATAAGATCCTGATGGCGTACGGCATCAACGATGTAACTCTGCCTCATGATAGAGGTTTTCCTTTCCAGCTGGTAGCCAAGAGCCGATACGGCTACAAATGGGGCAAATGGATAACCAGGATCGAGGTCGTGGATAAGGAAGAGCGGGGCTACTGGGAATCAAGAGGATACAGCAATAGCGCCAGGGTGGGCGAGCTTCCCTTTGGGTAGACACTCTCGTTGTCTCTCCGTTTGGGGACGAATAATCCCTTGATTGGATAACAGGCGTAACAAATTCTAGCTCAGAGCAGGGTTTCTGTATCCACCTATCGCTATCCGGGATGGGTGGGGTCCGTTTCAGGCTGAGGGCTTCTTGTCCTTCTCTCCTGCAACTCTGGAGGAGAATCCGTGATCCATTAGCTGAAACGGCATAATATTATTTCTTTTGTGCCAGGATTGCATAAAGATCTCCATCAGGACAAATCACGACAAACGTCGAGAAAAGTCCTTATATTGGTTCGCCAGAAGCAACCTGTTGGATATCGCAAAAGGAAAGCATCACAGACGAATCGTAGAGTGATAAGATGCAAAAGGCAATCTTTATTTTGATTATGACGGCGGCACTTCTCTGTATGGGCGCCGCCAGCGGAGCGGACTTTGGAAAAGAGCACCCCATAGCCATCGTGATGGGCTCAGAGCAGGAGCAGCCCGCCATAGATGGACATGTTGTAGCCTGGGCTGATAACAGAAGCGGAAACTACGACATCTTCATGTACGACCTGGAGACCGGTCTGGAGAAATGGGTGTGCATCAATCCGTTCTTCCAGATCACTCCTGCCGTATCAGGCGAGCGTATTGTATGGCAGGATATGCGATCCGGGAATGCCGACGTTTACATGTACGATGTCGTCAACCGAACGGAGTCTACTGTCACAACTGCACCGGGAAACCAGACCCAACCCGACATCAATGGCGACCGTGTGGTCTGGTCGGACGATCGCGAAGGCCCCTATAAGGTGCATCTCTATGATCTGGTCTCCAAGAAGGAGCAGACTCTCCCATCAGACAGGGGAGAGCAGATCGAGCCGAGGATCAATGGGAACAAAGTCGTCTGGATGGACAAGCGCTCGGGGGACTTTGATGTCTACATGTACGATATTTCCAGCGGCAAAGAGTCGGCAGTCGCCACAGGTCCTGGAGATCAGTCGTTTCCTACGGTCAACGGCAACATTGTAGCCTGGGCGGATAATCGTATCAGCGAGCCCGACATCGCCTACATAGACCTTACAACTCAAAAGACCGCGACCATCACCAAACCCGGAAAGCAGACGGACCCGAAGGTTTATGGTGATTACATTGCCTATCTGAACAACGGCACAGACATCAATCTCTACGACATCAAAACTGGTGCAGATTTTACTCTGGCGCCGGGATCCATTAAGATGGAACCTGTCATTGGCGATCGGGGCGTCGTCTGGACGGATTACAGGGAAGGGCCAAGGGATCCAGATATTCAAATGTACGACTTCAAGATGCTGGCCGACGTTTCCATAACCAATGGAGCTTTCAACCACACCAATCCCTCTATCTCCGGAGACAACATTGTCTGGACGGACAACAGGAACGGACACTTCAATGTTTATCTGTACAACAGCGTAACCTCCGAAGAGAAGAATATAACCAGCGATGATTTTGACCACAGCAGCCCCGATATCAGCGGCAACAATGTGATCTGGACCGATAAGAGCAAGGGCAACCTCGACATTTTCCTCTACGACCTGTTGACAGGCAAGACCCGGCAGATAACATCCGGAACCATAGATCACTATTATGGAATGGTTGACGGCAACAACATCATCTGGATTGACAAACGGTCTGGAAATGAACAGGTCTATCTTTACGACATCGCTACAGAAAAGGAGAGGGCTATCACCAGTCAGAAGTCTTTCAAGCTCTCACCCGTAATAAACGGCGGCAATGTCGTCTGGATCGATGACCGGAACGGAAACTGGGATCTATACCATTACAACCTGACCACAGGCGTGGAGACCGCCATCAGCACCAACGCCGCCCGTCAAGCCCAACCCTGGATTTACGGAAATACGGTCGTCTGGGCCGACGGACGAAACAAGAATTGGGACATCTATACCTACGATCTCACAACCAAAATCGAGAGAGCGCTGGTAACCAACGCCGCCAACCAGGGCTACCCTATGGTGTATGGAAACTATGTAGCCTGGCTGGATGTGAGGGGAGGAGATTCGGACATTTATCTCTACGATATCGAGAAGAGCAAGGAAGTGCCTGTGGCAACGCTGCCCATGCAGCAGACGCCTAACGATGGAAAAGGGGATCCCGATCAGGTGAAACCGTACCTATCCTCCAAGATCATAAGCGGCAACAAGATCACCTGGATGGACAACAGCAACGGCAACGCTCAGATCAAGATGAGATACATCAACTCTGATCCTCTGCTGCTCCTGAACACGGATTTCCCCAGCACCAACGGCAGCCTGCTGGTATGGAGCGACAACCGGGGAGGCAACTGGAACATCTACGGCTTCGACTTCTTCACCCGGTCTGAGAGGCCCATCTCCCGAGGAGATTACGACCAGCTCTATCCCAAGGCTTCGGGCGATAAAGTGGTCTGGGCAGACTACCGAAACGGTGATGCAGACATCTATCTGAAGAACCTGACAACCGGCATCGAATCTGCCGCTGTTATGGGCAAAGGCGACCAGATATGGCCTTCCATATCCGGCAATAAAATCGTCTGGATGGACAACTCCAGCGGCAACTGGGACGTTCTAATGCAAGATCTGGCCAAGGGAGTGACATCGCCAATTTTCAAAGGCCCCGGACAGCAGATGTATCCTGTCATCAGCGGTGATCTGGTGGTCTGGCAGGACAACCGAAACGGCAACTGGGACGTTTATGTCAAAGATCTGGCCTCCGGAAGCGAGACCAAGCTTACGGCCGATGGGGACCAGGTCTATCCTGATGTCTCCGGAAACACTATCTCTTGGGAGGACGGCAAAACCAAAGACATCTCCTATTACATCTGGGATAAGAAGTGGGGCAAGACCTATCCCCGGCCAGGAGAGCAGACAAACCCGGTGGTTTCGGGCAAGTATATTGCCTATGTTGACGGATCAGGCGAAAACACATCCATCCGCAAGC
This sequence comes from uncultured Methanosarcinales archaeon, assembly GCA_963782455.1. Taxonomy (GTDB): domain Archaea; phylum Halobacteriota; class Methanosarcinia; order Methanotrichales; family Methanotrichaceae; genus Methanothrix. Next base: position 423,698 of record CAWAJP010000011.1, on the reverse strand, counting down.
TGGATATCAGCAATTGGAAGGACGACCTGGTTCAGGTAGGACCTGGCCAGGTCAAGCCCAGCATGGACGAGAAACTGGTATGGCTAAACGAACACACGGGCAGGCCAAGATCGGTGCCTGTGACGTCGGGCCAGACCAGCGTTATCTGCAAAGCACCCGGCGACCAGAGTCATCCTGTCGTGGGTGGAAACGACCAGGTAGGATATTACGTGGCCTGGATGGACAACCGTACCGGAAACCCGGATATTTATGTATACAGCCTGGCTCAGGAGATCGAGCTGCCGATAGCGGCAAGCCCGTACGAGGATATGAACCCCGATATCTCTGGAAGTATCCTCGGCTGGGTTGCCCGTAACCCCAATAACCAATACAACATCCCGGATTACTGGTCGATCAGGACTTTTGATATGTCCATCGATAATTCCACGGAGCTTGTCTACGGTCTGGAGAATGCGACGCCTGTCTCTCTAAGCGCAAACTACCTGGCCTATCTGAGAAAGAATTACTTTGGCTGGATGGTCTATGTGAGGCCGATCTACCAGAAAGAGGTAAGTGCTGAATATCCGCCCAACGGCATCAATCCGCGGGCTGGAGGAGATTATGTCGTCTACCAGGACAACAAGAAAGGGAGCTGGGATGTTTACCAGTGGAAGCAGGGCCAGAGTCCTGTGTCTCTGGTAAGCGACGCGAACGATCAGATCAATCCGGCGACAGACGGACATACTGTGGTCTGGCAGGACAACAGGAACGGCAACTGGGATATCTATGCCTACGACATGAACACCAGCACGGAGATACAGATAACCAAGGATAAAGCGGATCATACCAATCCGGATGTGGAGAACGGAGTCATTGTCTGGCAGGACAAGAGAGGCGGCAACTGGGATATCTATGCCTATGACATGAACGTTAAAAAAGAGAGTGTCATATGCCAGGACGCCGGAGATCAGACCGAGCCTCGCATAAGAACAGGCAGGATCGTCTGGACGGATGACCGGAGCGGAAGCAAAGACATCTACCTCTACGAAAACTATATGGCGTAAGGAGGAGTGGGGCAGTCTTCAGCCGCCCCATCCACATTTTTTGATCGGAAAGAAAGACAGAGATCGCAGTCTATCGGGGCAAAGTTTATTTATGTTCTCAATGCGTTAGCCTGGCACTTAAGAACGTCTGGGGCAATTCATGGAGCTTGAAAATCTTCGATTTGGTACGGAACTGCTCAAACGCGGTTTCGCAAAGATGCAGAAAGGCGGCGTCATAATGGATGTCACCAACCCGAAACAGGCCGTAATAGCAGAAGAAGCGGGCGCTGTGGCTGTAATGGCTCTGCATGCCGTGCCTGCGGATATCAGGAAGATGGGCGGCGTGGCCAGGATGGCGGACCCGGTGGTCATAGAATCGATCATTGAGGCCGTGACCATCCCCATCATGGCCAAGGCCAGGATCGGTCACTTCGTAGAGGCCCAGATTCTTGAGGCGCTGGGTGTGGATATGGTGGACGAGTCTGAGGTCCTTACTCCTGCGGATGAATTCCACATTGAGAAGACCAAGTTCACCATTCCTTTTGTCTGCGGCGCTCGAAATCTGGGAGAAGCCTGCAGGCGCATAAAGGAAGGCGCGGCCATGATCAGAACCAAGGGTGAAGCAGGCACAGGAGACGTCAGCCAGGCCGTGCTTCATATGAGGATGATCATGGGCCAGATCAGGAGCCTGAAGGGGATGGACGATCTGCAGCTCATGAAGGTAGCGCGCGAAATCGAAGCGGATCTGAATCTGGTCAAGGAGTGTGCCCGCATGCAGCGACTGCCCGTTGTGAACTTTGCAGCCGGAGGCGTGGCCACGCCCGCAGATGCGGCCCTGATGATGCAGCTGGGCGCGGATGGTGTCTTCGTGGGGTCGGGCGTTTTCAAGTCCGAGAACCCGGAGGCAATGGCCAAAGCCATTGTGGAAGCCGTGCATCATTATGATGATCCTGCGCTCCTGGCTGATGTATCCAAGGGTCTCGGAGCGGCCATGAAAGGGCTGGATGCGGCAACGATTCCTGAAGGGGAAGTCCTGCAGAATAGAGGCTGGTAAGTGCAAAGAATCGGAGTCCTGGCTCTGCAAGGTGATGTCTCTGAGCATATCGCGGCTCTTGAGAGGGCAATGCAGGGCAGGGGTGAGGTTGTGGAGATCCGTAAATCTGGCCAGATGGAGCAATGCCAGGCACTGGTGCTGCCGGGCGGAGAGAGCACTGCCATATTCCGTCAGCTTGAGCGGTCGGATCTGACAGAGGAGCTGAAAGCCAATGCGATCTCCGGCAAGCCAGTCCTTGCCACCTGCGCCGGTTTGGTGCTGGTCTCCAAAGAGATAGAAGGCGATTCGAGGGTCAAGCCTCTTGGTCTGATGGACATCAAGATCTGCCGGAATGCCTTTGGGCCGCAGAAGGAGTCCTTTGAGGCCGATCTGGAGATTGTCGGCTTGGATCAACCCTACCGGGCGGTATTCATCCGGGCTCCGGCCATTGCGGAGGTGGGCCGTGGGGTGCAGGTGCTGGCAAAGGTGGGGAACGCAGTGGTTATGGCCCGGCAGAAGAATCTGCTGGCTCTTGCTTTCCACCCCGAACTCACTTGTGACTCGCGAATTCACCAATTATTCCTAGAAATGCTGGAGGATTGAGATGTTCTCGGAAATGGATCTGGTAGCCAGAAGCAAAGAGGATATGGCCTGCGAGGTTGAGGAGCTCCTGAAGGACGCCAAGCGCCTGCGAGAGGAGTGCGAGGCATCAGCTCAAAAAGAGGTGGAGATGCGCCGTGAGTCTGTGGACACGAGGCCGTGCGACGCCGAGCTGGCGGAAAGTCTCTGGCAAGAGGCGGAAAGGCTCAGGGAAGAGGCAAAGGAGATGATGCAGCTCTCCATGGAAAAAAGGCTGCGCGCGGCAGATGTGCAGCACCGCATCGATATTCACGACCAGATTGAGTCTATGGATAATTGTGATAAGATCTGGAGCGAAGCCGTGAAGGCAAGGCGCTGAGCCAGCAGGCCCTGAGAGGTAAAAAGCCAGGTAGCCTGACAGAGTGCTTTAGCTCGAAGGTAAACTGCTGGCTTGAAAGCTCTGTCTGAAGGCCCAGAGCCTTCAGATTTCTTGAGCCAATGGGATGATGCATTCCCGCCGGGAGGGCTATTAATACCCTCGAAATATCCTTTGTTAAGCGAATGTATATTCTTTTGCCAATACAATAAATAAAGTCTAGAGGTGCAAGGTCACTGTTACATTTATAAAGACATGTTTACTGCCCTGTCAGTGCTTGAGGAAAGCCGGGAAGAATTATCCGCAGCCGAACGAAGAATTCTTCCGGCAGAGGGAAGAATTGATCGTCGCCAGAGGGCCTCGCCGAGACGTACCCCCGGTCCTGATGAGGAGCGAACGAGGCTTACGAGTGGTCTGCATAGCACTCAAGCCAAGAAATTCATGGGCATACCTGCAGACAAGCTAATCGACAAGACAAATCTGGAAGTGGATATGCCAGAGAGACTTTGCATTCTTTGGGAGACTGCCACAGTGTATATTCCAGACCGGTGCCAACCCGGAGTCCAGCCGCCTTCAGTTCGTCTTGCCGGTTTAGGAAAGGAAACTATTTCAAATCGGATGATAACCAACAGGATAGGAGTTTGGCAATGGCAGACAACAAGAGGATTCAAAAGAGCAAAAGCGCGTCAGTGATCGATATCGAAAAGGATTCAAACTTTTCGTTAGGATTTGGAGAAGATAAGAGCTCTCTCTTGGCTTCCATCGTGGAGTCTTCGGATGACGCCATTATCACAAAAACCTCCCAGGGTATCATCACCTCCTGGAACCGCGGTGCTGAGAAGATTTATGGGTTTCCTTCCGAAGAGGTTGTCTGCAAACCGATCTCAATTTTAATTCCACAGGACTATGCAGATGAGGTGCCTGACATCCTGGAACGAATCAAACTGGGAGAGAAAATCCATCATTATGAGACAGTGCGAAGGAGAAAAGACGGCCAAATCATCCATGTGTCTGTGAGCATCTCACCCATAAAGAATGAGGTGGGCCAAATAGTCGGAGCTTCCACCATAGCACGAGATATTACAGCAGATGTTAACGCCCGAAAGCAGGCGGAAGAGAAGCTGAGCGCCGCCTCTCAATATGCCCGGAGCCTGATTGAGTCCTCCCTGGACCCATTGGTCACAATCAGCGCCGACGGAAAGGTAACTGACGTCAACGAGGCCACAGTCAAAGTCACCGGGGTCCCAAGAGAACAATTGATTGGCACTGATTTTTCCGATTATTTCACAGAACCGGAAAAAGCCCGAGAAGGATATCAACAAGTCTTTGCCAAAGGCTTCGTCACCGACTATCCGCTGACGATCCGGCATAGGAACGATAGGCTCACAGATGTCCTCTATAATGCCAGCGTCTATAAAGACACCAGCGGTAACGTTCTAGGGGTATTTGCCGCCGCTCGTGATGTAACTGCCCAGAAGCAGGCCTCTCAATATGCCCGGAGCCTGATTGAGTCCTCCCTGGATCCATTGGTCACAATCAGCGCTGACGGAAAGATTACAGACGTTAACGAGGCCACGGTGAAGGTCACGGGCATTCCCAGAGAACAACTTATCGGCACAGACTTCTCCAACTATTTCACAGAACCGGAAAAGGCAAGGAAAGGATACCAGCAGGTCTTTGCAAAAGGCTTTGTTACAGATTACCCTCTGACGATTCGCCATCGGAATGGCGGGCTCACGGACGTCCTCTACAATGCCAGCGTCTACAAAGATACAGGCGGCAATGTCCTTGGCGTATTCGCCGCAGCTCGTGACGTTACAGCGCGAAAAAGAGCTGAGGAGGAACTGGCTATGCAACGCAGTAGAGAGTTGGACAGGCTTGCTGAACTGGAGAAATTCCAAAGGCTGACTGTGGGACGCGAACTCAAGATGGTCGAATTGAAAAAGGAAATTGAAGATCTAAAGAGAGAGATTGAGGATTCCAAAAGAGGGTCGGTTTAGGAAGCATTTGCCATGACGGAGCCTGGACCTACATTTACCGAAGCGGGGAACTTACGTGAGCGTTTTAAGGCGCTTGAAGAGACTCAGCGGGCGACACTAAACATCCTCGAGGATTTCGACGCGGAAAAAGAGAAGCTTCAGATGCTTCAGCATGCCACAATGAACATTTTGGAAGATTTTGATGAAGACCGCAGGAACTTTTGGCTAATTCAAAAGGCAACGCTGAACCTCATGGAGGATATGAATGAGGAGCGAATCAAATTAGGCGACACTCAGCGAGCCCTCATGAACATGCTGGAGGATTTCGAGTCGGAAAGGGCTAAGGCTGAACAGGCAAAAGCACTCCTTGAGTCAGCCAATCGAGAGCTTGAAGCCTTCTCTTACTCCGTCTCCCATGACCTCCGGGCACCTCTGCGTGCCATCAGCGGGTTCTCGCAAGCGGTTATTGAAGACTGCGCGCCACGGCTTGATGACGACGGTAAGCGGTATCTTGGATTAATCCAGGAAAATGCTCACAGGATGGGGCGCCTCATTGATGATCTTCTGACATTCTCCAGGCTTGGTCGCCAGCAGATGACAGAGACGGAGATTGATATGGAGGCCATAGCTAAGTCCGTGTTTGATGAGCTAGCAACCCAAGCGCCTGGACGCAAAATCGAGTTTGCGATGCGCTCCACCCCTCAAGCATATGGAGACACTTCCATGATACGCCAAGTTTTGACAAATCTGCTCTCCAATGCCATCAAATTCACGAGAAACAGGGAGGAAACATCCATAGAATTCGGCTATTTGCCGGAAATGGGAGAGGGTGCTTACTATGTCAAGGATAACGGAGTAGGGTTCGACATGCAGTACGTAGACAAGCTTTTTGGTGTATTTCAGAGGCTTCACTCGATTTCGGAGTTTGAAGGCACTGGTGTTGGACTTGCTCTGGTCAACCGAATTATCGCGCGCCATGGAGGCCGAGCATGGGCAGAGAGCAAAGTAAATCAGGGAGCAACTTTCTATTTCACATTACCTCGGAGGCAATGAAATGAGCGACTTCAGAGAATTTGAGATTATAATAGTAGAGGATGATCCAAACGACGCAGAACTCATAACAAGGTCTCTCAAGAAGCATAACTTGGCCAATAAGCTTGTTCTCTTGAAAGACGGCGCAGAGGCGCTGGATTTCTTATTTGGGAAGGGCAGCTTTGCCCAAACGGATGACGGTAAACCCAGGCTCATATTACTGGACTTAAAGCTCCCTAAGGTAAATGGCATAGAAGTCTTGCGCAAGATAAAGTCGGAAGAACGGACTCGGAAAATACCTGTCGTCATCTTGACTTCCTCCAGGGAAGACCGGGACCTCAAAGACGCTTACGATCTGGGCGTCAATAGCTACGTGACCAAGCCAATCCAATTTGATGAGTTTGCTAAAGCTGTCTCTGAACTTGGAATGTACTGGTTACTGTTGAATAATTCGCTCGCTTAAGTGATGTTACCTCAGATTGTCGGGGAGAAACTGGCACAATGAACAGACAAATACAAATCTTGATCTTAGAAGACAACCCTTCCGACTTCGAACTAACGAAGCTTGAACTTCGCAGGGCCAGTCCAGATTACGTTGTAGAATGGGCCCAGGACAAAGAAACCTTCCTTCAAGCCTTGGATGGTTCCACACCCAACATAATTCTTCTGGACTATTCTTTGCCTGGTTTTGACGGCTTGAGCGCCCTGGCCTTGGCACGTCAACGTTTTCCCGACATTCCCGCAATTATCGTATCCGGGGCGATCGGTGAGGAGGTCGCCATCGAAACACTTAAAGCCGGTGCCACAGACTATGTCTTAAAACAAAGGTTAAGCCGTCTGAGGCCTGTGATCAACAGAGCTCTGCAGGAAGCAGAACAACTGACCGAGCGTAGAAAGGCTGAGGAGGCGCTGGCCAGAGAGCGGTCTAATCTCCAGAGGATTTTCGATGTCGTAAATATCGGAATGCTCTTGATCGATCAGGACGGAATCGTCAAGCAGGTTAACAACAGGATCTCTCAATGGGTCAAAAAAGATCTCCCCAAGTCCGGGGGTTCTCAACCGGGCAACTTTCTTGGGTGCATACACGCGACGGCAGATCCGGCAGGCTGTGGGCATACCCTCCATTGCACAAAATGCCCTATCCGCAAAACCTTCGAATCAGCTCTTCATTCCGGTCAGTCCATTCACAATGTGGACAGTGAAGCAGCTATTTTGATCGACGGAAACGAAGTTCACCTGTGGATCAGAGTCAGCGCTGATCCCCTGATACTGGATGGAAAGCGGCATGCTATACTGTCTATGAGCGACATCACCGATCGAAAGCAAATGGAGGAGGAACTTCGCAGATCCAGAGATGAGCTTGAGCTTCGGGTGGCGGAAAGAACTGCTGACCTTTCCCAGGCCAAGGAGGACCTGGAGGTGGTCAATGAGGAGCTTCAGATGGAGATCTCATGGCACCAGCAACTTGAGAAGGACCTGGTCAAGGCCAAGGAGGGCGCCGAGGCTGCTGTTGAGGCAAAGGCGGCGTTCCTGGCCAATATGTCGCATGAGCTCAGGACGCCCATGAATGCTGTAATAGGCTTCTCTAGCCTCCTCCTGGATGATAACCTCACACAGGAGCAAAAGTGTTACGTCGAGGAAATCAGGGAAGGCGGCGAAGCCCTCCTAGCCATTATCAACAATATACTGGAATTTTCCAGGGCAGAAAAGGAGAAGATAGAGCTGGAGCATCAGCCTCTCAACCTCAAGCATTGCATTGAGGAGTCAATGGATATGGTAGCTCTTCAGGCTGAGCAGAAGGGCCTGAGCCTCGCCTATACCGTCAGCTATGGCACCCCGGATACCTTCATCGGGGATCTAGGGCGGATCAGGCAGGTCTTAGTCAATTTGCTCAGTAACGCTGTCAAGTTTACTGATAAAGGGGATATATCGGTATCTGTCTCCTCCAAAGCTTTCGAAGGTAATAAGCGCCAGATAACTTTCGCAGTCAATGATACAGGGATAGGTATTCCTCAGGATAAGATGGTCGGGCTCTTCCAGCCCTTTGAACAGCTAGAGTACATCATAAGCCGTAAGCGTGATGGCGTTGGTCTAGGACTCGCTATATGCAAGGGGCTCGTGGAACTCATGGGCGGAGAGATCTGGGTTGAAAGTGAGGAAGGCAAGGGTTCCACATTCCAATTCACAATCTTGGCGGAAGCCGTAACTGGCCAGCAACCGGATTTTTGGGGAACTGACAGGGATGCTGCCTATGATAATCTCTCAAAGTTGAGGCCTTTGAGCATCCTTGTGGCCGAGGACAATCCATCCAACCAGAAGGTCCTCGTTGAGATGCTGAGGAAGATGGGCTACAGGCCCGATGCTGTAGCAGAAGGAACGGAGGTCCTTCAAGCACTTAAAATCAGGCCATATGACCTCGTCCTCATGGATATACGAATGCCAGGAATGGATGGGATCACCGCCACCAGGGAGATACGCAAGCTATGGCCTGATGATGGACCGAAGGTTATAGCCATCACCGCATTTGCCATGGAAGGGGATAGAAAGAAATGCCTTGAGGCTGGCATGGATGACTATATGGCAAAGCCAGTGCAAAGAAAAAAGCTAGATGCCATTCTACTAAAATATTCAGGATAGGCAGCTAAAAGGTTTTATGTGAAAACTGTGCGAGAATCTCATCTCCTAGTATTCTCTTGTTCAGAAGACCATAGCGATAGGCTTTGTTCCAGATCGAGTATCCGGCCAGCTGGCTGTTGTCCGGCGCTGCGAAGGCATGCGCATTTTTTATTGGATACTCCTTTTCAGGAATCAGGAAATGATTTAGGCAATGGATGTTTATGGTTTATGATTTAAAATGATCGAACGGAGTTGATTTTAAGAAAATTGGCAACTATGTTATTTGATCGCCCTGTTCATCGGGTTGATCGCCACAGCTCTTGCCGCAGAGAGAGTGACAGTCTCCGGATGGTTCGGAGGAAGAGCAGCTAATGGTCTTCAGGCAAGCAAGAGATGAAATAAAAGAATGGATTGCTCGAACCTTTGTGGATCAAATTAGATAATAACAATCGTACAATTGGTGCGAAAACATTTATGTGCTGCGCACTATCCATACTCAATGAAATCATCTTCCACAGTGTTAAAAAACTGTCGCTGAAACTGCATCTGTGGGCATTCCAGCCTTCCTGCCTGGCACTATTATGATAATGAGATTCTTTCCATCCTTTTTCTTGGTGGTGGCGGTTGGAGCCTGGCTATAGTAGGAAGCTTAAACCACTTTTCTCAGGCGACGAAGTCAAAAATAAATGATGAAGAGGTAAGTCTTAAAGTGGTACGAACCCGTACTCCTCGGCAACCTTCTGACCATTGGGCCCTACCATGAAGTCTATAAATGCCTGGGCTCCCGGCTTGGCATTGCCAAAGGTGTAGAAGTACAATTTGCGAGCGAGCTCGTAGTCTCCGATCTTTATGGTCTCAGCCGTCGGCTTCACGCCGTCCAAGGTAATCACTCCAACTGCCCCATCTTCAGCGTAGCTGAATCCCAGGTATCCTATAGCCTTATCGCTGCCGGTTAAGGCTGTTCTGATCTCTGCATTGCTGCCGGCGACGGTGTTCACACCAGGGGTTTCAGCTGATTTGCTTCCCATGATATCTTCGTTGAAGGTGTCCTTGGTACCGGAGCCTTGCTCGCGCCCAACAACCAGTATTTCCCTATCCGGCCCTCCCAGATCCTTCCAGTTCTTAGCCTCTCCCGAGTAAATCTTCTTTAACTGATCTTTGGCCATGCTGGTCACTCCGGCATCATTGATCTGCTTGCTCACTGCAATGACTATGCCATCATATCCCACCAGGTTTTGCTTGAACCTGTCGCCGAACTGACTCTCTTCATCGGCAGTAACCTCGCGGGAGGCCATTCCTATATCGGAGTTGCCCTCGGCAACATTCTTGATGCCTACTCCCGTGCCGCCTCCGGTTACAAGCACCTGGTAGTCGGACTGTGCTCCATTGAAGGCCTCAGCTCCGGCTTCTGCTAGAGGCAATACGGTAGTTGATCCTGAAACACTTACAGTCTCCTTTGCATTGACCACGTAGACACCTATTGCTCCAACAATCAGGGCAATCAATAGGGCACTCATTAGTTTATTTATCTGCAACGAATTCACCAAAACATGGGACACTTGATATGATATGTAAAGCTAATCGCAATAAAATATAGTTCCACCTTTGCCCACCATACCTGAATGTAAAGTATATAGCAGTTTAATATTTGATACAGTATAGGACACAGGTAATAATTGCCAGCAATTAACGCAAAGCAGCTTGCCAGGCATGTGAGCTGAGCCATTCTGTTAAGGACTGTCATAACTCTTTAAAGAGGGGACTTTTCGGTCAATCTGCCTAATTCTGATCCGCGTCCTGGAACTGGATCTCTTTTTGGGTCTGGAAGGAGCCCGTGTACTGCTGATCGGCCTTGATCTTCTTGTAGAACTTGGCATACTTGGTCTGGATATTCCAGGTTCCATTGAAGGCCTGATCCGTCTTGAAGTCCAGAGTATTGTTGGCATAGCTGGAGCTGCTTACGCTGGAGGTTTCGCTTCTGTCTATATGGGTTAAGTTGAACCGCTCTGTGACGGACGCCCCCATGCCTCCATCGAATGTCGGTGACCCCACCGTCTGATGACCTTTGAGGTTGCCTCCGGTGAAGACCAGATCTTTCTTCTCGACGAAGTTGTTGACAGAGGACTTCCGGTCAACGCTTCTCTGGGTATCCAGGCTAATGGAGCCGTTGCCCATCATCCTCTCATTGTAGTTCATGGCAGACCCCTGGAAGGAATCTTTTATGATGACCTCTCCTTCGCCCTTTACAGAAGAGGATTCTATGAAGAGCTTGCCACTTCCAGAGACCGGCGCGATGACGTCCCCCGTGGTCGGCGCCGATTTGACTGTGCTCCAGTGAATCAGGTACGGGCCACCTTCGGCGGTATTCGACCCATCAGTCATCCAGATGGAGAGAGGCATGTATGTACCGGCGGACTTTCCGGGTATGGTGCAGCTCCAGTATCCATCTTTTGCGCTGCCCGATTCCAGATGGAGGCCAGAGTCATAGACCCGCGACACGCCAAGCATACTCTGTTTGGTCAGGGGTGAATCGGATAGTCCGTATTTCACTGAGGCAGAGGTTATTGGGGTCTGGCTTTGCAGGTGAACGGTTACCTTTACCGGTTCTCCGGAAGCGGGTTGCGAAGGCAATGCGTTCACATCCAGGATGCTTATAGCTCCGTGCTCTGAGCTTTTTACTCCCTCAATGCTCAGCTCGTAATCCTTTCCTGCTGGCAGGCTGTCTCTTGACTTTGGCGCAAACTCCTGGGCTGCATGAGATTCAGACTCATTATCAAACTCATTATCAGACTCATTATCAAACTCATTTTCAGACTCATTATCAAACTCATTATCAGACTCATTATCAGACACATTCTCTTTGCCGGACATGCCCAGAAGCGTTTCCACATAACGCAGGAGGTTGGAGATTCCGTCAATGACCGCATTATTGGACCTGGTTGCCGAGTGGTCTATGTCCCTGGCCATGGTTTCCGAGATCCGGGACGCAGTCTCTTTTTCGTCGGGCAGGTTGAAAGGCAGGCTCAGGTTGCCGCAGCTGACGTTTGCCTGAGCCATCCTGACAGCATCCTGAGAGCCTGAATCGTAGACCTCCTTTTGTGGAGCGCCCAAGAGGCTGAGGCTTATGCTGCATGACCCCTGAACCGACTTCTTATCCTGAGTGAATCCCTCGGCAGTTATGGTATCAAGCCCTCCATACGTTACCGTCTTTTCAGAATAGATCACCATCTGGTGCTTGGGAGAGATATAATCGATGTTCCCCAGGGGGCCCAGCTTCTTGCTGATGACGAAGATGCTGTAGAGCGGGACGCTGCCCGTATTGGCAACTGTGCAGGTAATGTTGCTGCGCTCACCAGGCATGACCGCAGGCGGTGAGGCGCTGGCAAAGACTCTCAGAGCAGTGACAACCGTCTTCGCCCTCACACTCGCCTCGTCCGACCAAATCTTGCCACTCGAGTCTCTCCCGTTGACCGCAAATTGAATTGTGCAATTGCCGGATATGACTGTTTTAGAGTTTACGACTTTGAACTCACCCGGCTCCAGACTGCCGATCGTGGCCAGAGTGGACCCATTTTGAGTGATGACCACGCCCGACAGGCGGTCGTCTCCAGAATTGGTGATGAGACTGCTGATCTCAGCGGTATCTCCAGGACAGGCCTCCATCTCCGCGGGCATGACCTTCAAATTGATGCCGGGCTGAATCAACTTTAGAAACACACAGGCTGTGGCATTGGCCCCAAATCCATTCTCGTCAACACCACGGGCAGTAACGTTTATCCATGTTGTAGCGTTCTTGGCGTAAATCGCAGCCATACGCACTGATTCGCCCGGAGGAATCTCTGCGAGCATGAGTCTTTTGCCGTCTCCCTCCAGAGTAATATTTTTCAGTAGCTCTTCCCCGGTGTTTCTCAAGATCCAGGTCACCTCTACGGGTCTTCCTGGGTACGTCCTGACCTCCTCCGGATCGCCTGAAATCTCCAGAGAAGAGTTTTTCACCCGGAGGCTCAGGCTCCGGCTGGCATAGAGCTCATGGCCGGAATCGTCATGGGCGATGACATTAACCTCATACTGCTGGCTCTGGGATATTACCCTCCCCCCTTGCAGCACCTGGAAAGCTCCCGGATTGATGGCGTCTATTCTGTCTATTTCACCAAAGCTGTCTGAGACGCTCAGATTGGTGAGCAACTCGTTTCCGTTATTTTCGACCCGGATCTGGAAGTCGACTTTGTCGCCTCGATGAACCTGGCCCGGGGCCTCTACTTCCAGCTTGATCTGAGGAGAGATCATCCGGATGGCAATTGAGGTGTTATTTGTGTAGATACTGCCGTTGGCATCCTTTCCCTCTACTCCTGCGGCGAGTTCAGTATCATTCTCGATCACCAGAACTCCATCGAGATCGAGCTCCTCGTGTGGTGGGAGGAACCTGGTGGCACTCATCTTGCCGGCGCAGATGATCCGGACATCGGAGAGCTCATTTGATCCTATGTTTATGGCCCTGCATCTGTAGCCTACGGCGTCACCCTGCAGGCCTTCCGTCCTGTTGACGGAGATGTTCAGTGAAAGAGAGGATGGTGACTGGGAGGATGCTGCGGGTTTCTCTGCGGTAGAGGGAACGGTTGGTGCTGTTGGTGCTATTGGTTCAGGCGCTGCTGGAGTATTGGGCGCCGTTACGGGTGCAGGTGCGGATATGGGCGCGGGGGAAGGCGCACTGGCGGGTCCTGAAAAGGTAACGGGGACCTCAGGGGCAGCCTTGGTGCTCAAGGTAACATCTTTTGGCTCTGCATCCTTCGCCTTTGTCGAGTTGTAATGAACCTGGCCCAGAATCTCCTGGCCGGATTGGTCGAGGGCCGAGACGGTTATTCCCTCGTTCTGGCCGCTCACGGCCAGCACCTTCTTTTCTCCGGGAGCAAGCTCAGAAAGAGTCCCCAATGCTTTTTCGCCCTTCAGGACCTTCACTTGATGAAGCTTTGAGGTTCCGGTATTCTCCAGATAGACCTGCGAGAATTCTTCGCCGGAATTGACCGATGCCAGAAGAGAGGCATCGGAGGATGCTACTCTCAGAACAGGTTCTATTGGGTTGCCGGACTTTACCTGTAAATTGGAATCAAGTAATTGTAAATCGGAATCAAGTAATTGTGAATCAGAAACATGAGGAAACAGATAGAATAGAGTTGGAACTAGAATGACCAGAAATACGGCTAATCCCATTAACACGGGACTTGCCTTTAGACTACGCCTCCCCCGAGGTAGTCTGAGCCTAAAGCTACCTCTCCTCATTCACTACTCCCTTTTCCCCTGACCTATCCCTTACAATAGATCGCCCAACTTGTTATCCCTACTAATTAATAAGACTAAATCCCTTCTATGCATTTTTTATATTTCTATCTATAAATGCGTTTCGGATGTTTAGGCGAAAAATAGCAGAGTGCCATAATTGTTGCATTATAGCCACAATTATATACCAAAATTTCATGGACCCATTCCAGCTTTTCTGGACTGCCATTACACATGTCAATCCGATCATTCTGGCGGCGGCATACCTGGGTTTAAGCCTCTCTGCTACCCCTTTCATATCCTGGGAGACATTGCCCGGAACGAACGGGACACTGCAACTCTGGAGCCGATATGTGCAGTGATCGGATCTCCTCCCCAGGGACATTGTAGCATTCAGTATGCCACATGGTCCCAGTACTGCGCAGAAACTATTGTTAATTTGAGAATATGTGAAAACACTGCCCCGACATTACATTGATCGACAAAATGGTCTCGATAACGATCCAAAAGCGATATTGATAACGATCAGGATAGCGATTCAGTACTGTCGATCGTGGGCCTGCTGAACTACTTCCTGCATATCTGACAGGTATTCGGCATGGTGCAGATGGCTTGAACAGCGGCAATCCGTGCAGCCGAAGCCCTTTACGGATTTCAGGCGCTCTGCTATCGTCGAGGCGATCTTGCATTCCAGATCACGGGTGGTTCTGGTGATGAAGACCTTCTGAAATTCAGTATTGGGCAAGAGATAGTCGATATGCCATCTTCGGGTTGATACGATGCCCTGCGTTAAACGTATGTGGCGATCCACGCGCTTGCAGCCGCCCGAGCCCCGCGCCGAGCCGGTGTAGGCGTAGTATCCTGCGGCAAAGGAAATGGCTCCCAGGGATCCGACCTCGATCTCCTGTGGTCTTCTGAGGGCGAGAAGAATGGTGTAGATCCCGGGCTCGATGCCTCCATATTCCATGAAAAGTAGCTCAGAGTGGCTGCTATTTGAGTTTATTCTTCTATAGAGGATATAGCTTCAATAGAGGGACTATACGAGCCACATATTAAAGGAAGTCTTTTCTAGGAAGAGGTACCAAGGTATCATTGGTGAATTAAGTGAAATTGTTGTTAGCTATCGCATCAGTGCTGATGCTCACTACTCTGGCCGCAGCTGTGCCGGAAAGCAGTCAGCTTGGACCGTATGTCGTCTCTTTCGATATGAATACCGATTTGCAGCATCAATTGAGTGTCATGCCGCCCATAGAGACTCCAACTGCCACAATTTACGGCATGGAGATATTTACCGACAACAACACCAAGGCAGTGCTGGCCGTAAGCCAGTACACAGGTCCTACGGATTCTACTCTGGGACTATACAAACAACTCGCCGCCATGGACGTTGCTCTTAATTTCTTCAATGTCACCAATGTGGTAGATAGGACCATAGACGGAATGGACGGCTACCTGCTCACCAGCGTGCCTATATCGCAAAACACAAGAGTACCACCCAATACCATGCTCTACCGTGCCAGCTACTGGCTGGACAGCACGAAATGTCCGTGCGGACCCGTCTATGTGGGCACAACCAGCGTTGATATAACCTCGTCCTATCCGCAGGACGTGACTGAGAACCTGCTCAACAGTCTGCATGTGGTGATGGGCCAGGCAACATCCGCCCCAGCCGCAGCCCCCGTAGCGGCTTCCATGAGCCAGGATATGCCGCCTGCACAAAACACCTACTAAACTCGACGCAAACAAGAATGAAGTAGCTGCGAAGGGCCTGAAAAATGGCCTTTCGACTTTTTCTTAAGGGAAAATGATTTATCCACCGTGAGCCATTGCGAATGGCCGTCTTCAAACAGTCGCGGGGTTTGCCAAGCTGGCCAAAGGCGCTGGACTTAAGATCCTGTCTCGCAGGAGTTCGCGGGTTCGAATCCCGTACCCCGCATTAAAATACGTTAATGAATAGCGATTCCTTGAGATAACATCCTGGATTGTTAGTGGTAAATCAATCTTGAAATTTAGTACGTACATGGGACGAACGACTACTTAGCCTTTTGGCCCGCGGGGCTAGAGCTTCATCGCTTTTAATTGCCTCTTCATCGGGATGAGACTCTGCAATCGGGCAATTTGGCACCATAAGCGGTGAAACTCAGCGATTGGTCTATTTTCTTCTGTATCAGCTTTGGGAACCAGTGAACCTTCTGCATTGTATTGATGGGCGTCTTAAGGAGTTATCCTTCCACATATGATTGATATTATTAGATTAATAGATAATATTACGATATGCTACGGCTGACATCGTGAGAAACACCTCGGCAGCAGGTGAAGCTCACAGGCGGACCAGGGTAAAGCCGTGATGCAGCGACAGACCCTATGAGGATCTAGGGCAACCAGCAAGACAAAGTGATGGGCGGCCCTGCAGCACCACGCAGGAGAACCAAGGGCATCTGGGGTGGCTGGCAATGCGGCCCGCCAGGAAGCAAATGCACGATAGCAAGGCATCGAATTGTAGAGGCTTAGAGATGGTTCATGATACACCGGCCCGGAGAAAGGCGCGCGAACTGAAGGCCGAGGCTTGGGAACTGGAACAGGAAGCAGCCACCCTGGCAGGCATTCACGAGACCGAGGAGCTGGGTGCGATCAAGGCCAACAGGGCCATGGAACTGAAGAAGGCAGCAATGTTGTATAATCAAATATAGATAACACTACACTCCAGTGCATATTTAAATAAACTGTGAAGTAATCGGGCAGCCAAAAAAAGACGGATTTATGGTCCCCCAAACAGGAGTTAATTATTTTAAGTGTTGGCCCAATAGAGTCATAACCCGGTTTTCGTAACGGTTAATCGGTTATGAGGATTTTCCATGAGCAAGACACAGATTTATACCCTGGTAATTGCCGTCACAATCTGCCTCCTCGCCACGGCGGGGTTTATGGGCATCTCCAGCACCGGCAAGGCCGCAAGCCAGACAGTTGATCGATCTCAAGCCGTATCATTCAACGACACACCCGTCCAGTATGCACATGTCAACGGGGTTACACTGGGATACCGTGAGTTCGGATCCGGTGAGCCGCTCTTGATGGTCACGGGATTCGGAGGTACCATGAATGGCTGGAACCAGACCTTCATTGGCATCCTTGCCACGAAATACCATGTCTATACCTATGACCACCGGGGAATGGGATACAGCAGTGACAATAATGCGACACCTTCTATTGCCCAGTACGCAGATGATGCTGCTGGGCTGATGACTGCTCTCGGCTATGACAGCATGCATGTATACGGGATCTCCATGGGATCTTCGATCTCCCAGCAGCTAGTCATCGATCACCCGGAACGCGTACGAAAACTGGTCCTGGATTCTGCGTCATACAGCATCCGGATTCCCGAGACAAAAAGACTGCTCGGAATCATTGAAGCGGTTGATGTCGATCCCACCTATTCTCAGGGCATCCGCGAAGAGGCGCAAGCAGACCTCTCGTGGAACGGGACCTATAACGATCTTTCCGATATCCGAAAGGATGTTATGCTTGTTGTGGGTACCGCAGACAATACAACTCCCGATGTGGTTTCTGCCCGAATGGCTGGGCAGATCAATGGATCATGGCTCGTGCGATTCAAGGGACTCCCGCATGTCGGGTCCCAATATGCGCCTGTCGAGTACGGGGAGAACGCACTCACGTTTCTCGGCATGGATGAGTCGCCCTTGAGCAAATAATTTTTTTTTTTCGCGGTTCATATATGCATTACCTCTAGCCATGTGGATATGAATAGCAAATGCGATAAGGATTATAAGATTATAGTTTTGAATTTGGTGCCAAAAACGAAAGTTGGAAGACAGTCACGGGTACTTTTCTTATCATTGCTGGCGCATTTTTTTCCCCTTGGGGGGAGCTACTGTTGAGACAGGGCGTGCATTGCTGAAGAAGTATTCGCGGAAGGCTCGGTAAAGTATTAGGTGATGAAATGTCTTCGCCCAGTATCTCTTGAAAGGTCTTTCTTGGGCAAGACTCCCAGGGCCAGAGCTGGAAAACAGGAGCAACAATCCTGGAGATCCGGATCTTTGCGTTACCTCGAAGTCCAGACTTCTGGGTAAGCGTTCAAGGCATCAAACCTGCTAAAATTGACGAGAGATGCACCGATCTTGGTGCATTCTCCCGATTTAGCTAAAATACCACAAAACTGGCAGTTCCCTGCAGCTCTATGACTTCATAGGTCTGCAAAGCTCCCTTAATCAGGTTGGGTCCTCCGATGGAGGTCTTGTGAGTCGTCCTGATCGCTATGCTCTAAAATTGAACAGCACAATCAGGGAGGTTGATATCCAGAACAATTAATGTCAGAGTGATTGTGTGAAGGTCAGGAACCACCTCTAAAGTCACCGTGACCATTGTATCGATCTCGGTTTCGAGGGTACGGATATCTGCCCCTGAAAAATTGTGCGACCCATTCGAGTCTTTGTAATTGAATAGAGGCTTGCCCGTAAAGCTTGTTGTTGAGTAGGTTATGTGCACGTCCTTATGTTTTGATCCGACACCGTGCAGATCGAACTGATTTGGCTCATTATTTGGTGTTACCATAATTTAGTTCCTCCCAAAGCAATTTACTGAAATTGCATATAGTCTTTGGAGACCTAAATATTTTAAATTTTTTCGTTATTTTCCTTGAGGCAGATGTCCGATTTTGCAGGTTTGGGCACTCAGCCCGGACTTGAGATGGCTTTATAATCGGGCGAGGCTCTTTGCAGACGCTACCATGAATGACAAACGGATTGTACTCGTCATCGCCTGCATGGCTTCCTTTATCACCCCTTTTTTGGCCTCATCCGTGAATGTGGCGCTTCCCACCATTAACTCCGACTTCAAAGTTCCGGATCAGGCACTTCTGGGATGGATCGTCACGGGTTTCCTTCTTTCTGCTGCCGTTTTTGTCGTGCCCTTCGGCCGCATAGCCGATATATTTGGAAGAAAAAAGATATTCGTGCTGGGACTGTCGATCGTCACTGTATCATCACTTTTATGCAGCATCTCCAGCAGTGTGCAGATGCTGATCGCTTCCCGTCTGGTAGAAGGTCTCGGCAGCGCCATGATCTTCGGCACGTCCATTGCCATTCTCACCTCTGTCTTCCCAGCCCAGGAGAGAGGCAAGGTGCTGGGCATCAACGTGGCCATCGTATATTTGGGCCTCTCATTGGGACCTCTATTAGGTGGTATCATCACTGCGTACGCCGGATGGAGGTTCATCTATGCCGGAATCACGATCTATGCCCTGCTGGCGGCGCTTCTGGCGCAGGGTAAGATCAAAGGCGAGTGGCGCTGCGCACAAACGGGAGGCTTCGACATATTCGGATCGGTCCTCTATGCCGCAATGCTCTTTGCTCTCATGTACGGGCTGACGCTGATTCCTAATATTGCGGGAGCCTACTTGCTGGTACTCGCCGCGGCGATAATGGCGGTCTTCATACGGTGGGAACTGAAAAATAAGAATCCCGTATTGAAGATCAGCGTCTTTCGCAATAATACCGTATTCCTTTTCTCAAACCTGGCGGCCCTGATCAACTACAGTGCCACGGCTGCCCTTGCCTTCCTGTTGAGCCTTTACCTGCAATACATGAAGGGCTACGGTCCCCAGACTGCTGGTCTGATTCTAATAGCTCAGCCAGTTGTGCAGGCTGCTCTCTCTCCGCTGGCAGGAAGGCTGTCAGACAGAGTGGAGCCGAGGATCGTCGCATCCGTCCGGCATGGGTCTATGTGTGGTGGGACTCGCTCTCTTCGCATTGCTGACGCCCGAGACTTCCGTTGAGATCATACTCATAAGCCTGGTCTTCATGGGCCTGGGATTTGCCTTCTTCTCTTCTCCAAACACCAACGCCATCATGAGCTCTGTAGATAAGTGCGACTTTGGCGTGGCCTCAGGGATGGTAAGCACCATGCGGCTCATCGGCCAGCTGATGAGCCTGGGCATCGTCATGCTCATCTTCTCGGTGATCATGGGGCATGTGGAGATCGGGCCCGAGCAGATCGATTTGCTCATGATCAGCATAAAGCTGGCTTTTGGAGTATTTGCGGGCCTCTGTGTTCTGGGCACGATCTTCTCTATGGCCAGAGGAAACCTGGAGAGGGATGCGGAGGCAGTAGATGGTACTGTACGGGGAAAGAACAGGTAGAAACCGATCTGTCTTTGTGCAACCACGAGCCTCTGGCATGTATCCGTGTTCCCGGATATTGAGAAAGCCAGGAGAATCCCGCACCCTGTGTGCGTGAACGACTTGCCACTGACTCTGGCGTTTAGCAGGATGGAGCAGAAGTCTGTGGCCATTCTCCGGTCCCTGCTGGCTCAGGGAATCAAGGGTATCGATTCCCCAAGGCCGCCATCAGAGGCTCTTATGTGGAGATTAGCGCCTTTGAAATCGCGTGTCATAGGACCAGATGGGCAGCAAAAAGCATTCCATTCTTGTTCATAAAAGAGCAAGCCATGCAACAAATTAATTTAATCACAAGAAAAAGATTTAAACTCGCTCTCGCAGGATCAGAAATTGTTCAGTTCTTGCCTGGAAAGAGCATCAGAAGATGCTGGCGTTGGCGCAATCGCAGTATAAATCTGTTGTTTTCCGAATTTTGAGAGATCGCTGCTGCTATTGAAAGGCGCTGTCAAATATTCGGTCGATGTTCCCACGGGCTGGACCACAGCTGGCTGGATCGCAGCTGGCTGTTCATTCATCTTTGACTTGAGCAAACCTGCATCCTCGCCAAAATGCTGCCGAACCCATGCATTGTATTCATCCACGAGGGCGTTGTACTCGGTCACGTTTTGCCCTCGGATAGCGTTGTCGTAGGCGATTCCAAGATTGAAGCTGAGGTTCATTCCATTTGATGTGATCTGCTGCTCAGGAGAGTATGCAGAGGCGAGTCCTGCCAGGAGGACCAACGAGATTATGATGAATCCTTTCATTTTGACATCACGTCCGTAATCGTATTTGCTTTCTTCAATTGTTTGTTTTCGCGCTTATTAAGCCTTTTCGACCGAACCATTTTTGATGATGTGATTTATTCACAGGACAGGTACTTAGGATGAAATAAGGTATAATCCCTTCCGTTCCATTTTATGGCCTACTATTACGACTTCAAGCCACTATTCCTTGCAGGCGCATACCCTAAATTTAAATTGCATGCCAGCTTAATCACCAACTCGTGAACTCGAAACAGAAAATAGTACTCTTCATTTTAGTATTGGGAACGCTCATGGGTGCTCTGGATAGCACAATTGTCATACTCGCATTTCCCTCGATCGCAGAAGGACTGCACTCCGATATCTCCACCACTATCTGGATTATTCTGATCTATCTCCTCGTTACCGCCGTTACTACTACACCTTTTGGATGGATTGGAGATCTTTATGGAAGATCTCGGATGTTCAATGCAGGATTCGCAGTGTTCACAGTGGGGTCTATCCTATGTGCTCTCTCATCAAGTATCCAATTATTAATATTATTTAGGGCGGTGCAGGCACTGGGCGGATCACTCCTGCAGGCGAATAGCGGCGCAATTATTGCCGATGTATTTCCGAAAAACGAACGCGGCAGTGCATTCGGGTACAATTCACTGGGCTGGACGGCCGGAGCCATGGTAGGCATCGTGCTCGGCGGGATAATAACGACATTTCTTGGCTGGGAGTACATCTTCTACATCAATATCCCCATCGGTATCGCCGCAGTTACCCTGGGAATCATCTATCTGAAGGATGTGGAGCCGGTTAAGACGAAGATCGACTTTGTGGGAATGGCTCTTCTGGCA
Source organism: uncultured Methanosarcinales archaeon (assembly GCA_963782455.1). GTDB lineage: Archaea > Halobacteriota > Methanosarcinia > Methanotrichales > Methanotrichaceae > Methanothrix. The sequence goes on along the minus strand of CAWAJP010000011.1, from coordinate 402,005 downwards.
GGTTGCCTGTCGCTCTTATCTTTCGGGGCAGTAGACTATGCGAGTCATGGCATAACTCTCTTGAACCTGACGCTGATGATAGCAGGCATAATTATGATTCCAATCTTCCTCCTCTATGAAATGAGGTTGGAGAGCCCCATGGTTGATCTTAAACTGTTTAGGGATAGAGTGCTCAAGTACTCAATCATGGCCGCGTTTTTTATGGCACTGGGATACCTTTCCGTGGTCTTCTTGATTATTATGTACCTTCAGGGAGTAAGAGGGCTGTCGCCGCTAGATGCTTCCTTACTTCTCATTCCTGGATACGTTGTGGGCAGTATCCTGAGCCCGTTTATGGGGAAGCTATCTGACCGGTACGGCGCCAGAGTCATAGCCAGTGCCGGAATTGCGGTTATTGGAGGGGCCATACTGGTTTACCTCTCGCTGCAACAAGACTCGTCCTTCTATATCGTGCTGATAGCGTCAGCCATTTCAGGCCTGGGGACTTCCATGTTCTACCCGGCAAATAACAGTGCAGTGATGGCGAGTGCGCGCACGGGATCGTATGGAAGCCTATCGGGTCTTCTCAGAACCCTGCAAAATATAGGCATCCTGGGAAGCTTCGTCATGGCCATGTCTGTAACATCGGCCTCAATTCCCAGGGCGCAAGCCTTCGAAATATTCATTGGAACAACGAACCTGTCTGGCGGACTATCAAAAGCATTCATCGCTGGGATGGATTCGGCTCTATGGGCCTCCCTGGTGATGATAGCCATTGCTGGAGTCCTGTCTCTTATTCGAGGAAAAGAGACAAGATCCTAATTTTAACTGGATCTTAAACAGATCTCAAAGGAGTCTCTACCGGCTGTACCACATATTTATATCGTCAAACACCGAGTCCATTTTGGGCAAGAGTTGACCACTAAAAGCATTGCCTCCATATGTTTCATCCCCTACTTGCCCACCCTCCCTTTTCGCATCTACTAAAGTTGATCTTTCATGCAAATACCTGAATTAGCTTTGAGGCTCGGATCTTGTTCCCTTGGCGCTTCCCGTCCATGATCGCCCGTCGGCTGAATGTGCCCTGTATTCTCCTGTGGCAGAGTCACCGTTCGTCGTGAGTGAGAGCATATAGAGGTCAATAGTTCCCAAAGTCGTCAGATTCAGGTCTAGCCCGTTGCCGTCCTCTAAACCGGAGGCTGTAATCTGCTGAGTATTATTCTCTTCCGTAATGCTTCCTGATCCAAAGATGACATGATCGGACTCGTTGAGAGCCAATGAAACCTCTTTCGGCGCGCTGCCGTTAGTGCTATCGTTGAGCTCAAATGACCAGTTTCCTGATACGTTTGTGACTTCAACTATGGATATCGTCTCTGGAGATGTTTCATTTGTGCCCCCGGAATTTACTGCAGTGTTCTGGTTTGTCACAAAGGGCTCTGCCTGAGTGATCGAGTCCTGTGTGCTTGTGACGCTGCCAGCGGATGAGCCAGATACAGCGTTGTTAGGGTTGTCATCAAGATCATGCAATCTTCTGGACTCCTGAGGACTTGTTGGGAATCTGGTATCGACGACATAGGGGGAGATACCATTGCTCGCATCGATCAATTGGTCTGCGGATTCTGAACCTGTGCTATCAATGGAGTGAGCATTGATAGAAAGTACACTAAATACAGCAATCAGCATTAAAGGTAATAACGTAACAATCATTTTGGTTTCAATTCTCATGATTTATAGAACCTCCATGAATATAGTCGGGCACCTGAAAGGCGGAGATGTATTGTCTCCAGCTATTTCTTTCTGCAATTGGGCTCTTTGATCATAAGCCTGATGGATCGACAGAAGTTTGGGGGACAGGTTCTTTGGTTTCGAGAAACTGGGCCGAAATGCCAATCGTTATTCAATAGAGCTTATCGCTTAAATACAGAATCTGATTAAGAAATTCCGTCCGATCGCATAGATGTTCATTTGACAAAGGACGGAGCTGTCTTTAGCAGCTTCTATCGTCCAAATCATTCCGCTAAAGTGAAGCTCATTTTTTCAACCAGCTTCTTGAGGATGATTGTCCCGTCACCAAGTTGATCTATAGCCAGCTTGTCCCCATCGTTCAGGTCCAGCTTATCTCGAATTCCCATCGGGAGCAGTATTCTGCCATTCGCATCCATTTTCGTGATTGACATCTGATTCAACCTCTAGATCCCGATGTTGCGCTTTTTAGTTCATCTTCCAGCCGCTTCCAGATCGATAACCCGTGATTGTTCTTGGTCAGGATGAATCCCAGCTTTCTCAGTTCCGATCTGGCATCCTCTGGGCTCAATCCGCATGCCTGGGCCACACGTTTCAGTTCTCCACGATCAAGGATCTGACCACGCAAACACGGCTTATGTTCTAGGTATTCTTTGATCGCTTTCATAATCCAACTCCTATTTCATCATATTCTTTGTTGAAACCGGACTGATCCTTCCGTGCATGGAACGATATATAAAAACTGAGCCGAACGAACGAGATGTGTCTTGAGCTGGGTTTAACAAGAAATGCTTAAAAACTGTTCCGTTTAAGAAAAAAATGGCTCAAATAGTTCGATCCTGCCTCCCCCCATTCGAGATTTCTTTTTGCAACGGGACGGGATGATTTTCCTCAGAGGCCCCGGGCCGCTCAGGTGGATTTTGATGAGACCTGGCAATATTTCAGAGCTTCAAAGGCCTATACAAAAAAGCGAGGCCAACAGAGGTCATAGAGATCCGTAATTAGATCCTACCACAATTTTTCTTTTCGTCTCTTTCACAAATTTCCATCCGATCTCATAATATCCAAACACTTCAAAACGGAATATGCCGATCGATTAACCCCTGCACTTCTTTTCTCGGTATCAGTTCCAACGCAATATAGATTTTTTATTGGAGTTCTCACATCACCAAAACCGGAGTTCAGACCCCACGATGCCTTTTCCGGTATAAGCTCTTGATAATGGATCATATCAATATGCTTCTCGATATCGGGGACATTATTGATTATTGTCTCAAATGCTTTTTTCTTAATTGTAGATGCATCGTACTCGCCGGGCAGAGTAAACGCGAAACCTACAAGTTGATTCCCTCTGGGCGCCAGTGTGGGGTCGTAGTTTGTAGTAGGAATTACCCATGCATAAGGGTCTGAGTCGATCCACATCTCAGAACCATAATTTGTGAAGATTTTTTTGGTGAGGCCAAGCCATATAGTCAATGATCTGACTTTCTTGATCGACAGCAAATTCTGGGTGTAAGCCAGAGGTAGGCCATCAACAAGATTTGGTAGGTTGGATGAAAAGCCAGAGTAGACAACCATTTCGCACTCGTAACTATCCTCTGCAGTAATCACCCGTTTCACACGATCGCTGCATTCGATTTTTGTAACTTTTTCATTCTTTTTGATTTCTACATCACTCTTCGGAAAAGATGCCAAAATGGAACTCACAATGGATTGGAGACCCCCTTTGGGATACCCCTGATCTTTGGCGCCCTCTGTTATAAACAAATCATATAGCTTTCCGACATAGGGGACCACATGTGGATGGTGTATTTTATTATCGATAAATCGAGAGATCGGCGCATTATCTATGGATGTGCCCACCATAAAGTAACACAGCCAGTCCAGGAATCGTCTGGTCGTGATTGAGACATTATCGGGAAGTATTTCGGATAAAGGAATATTGGAGAAATCCTTGCCTGCATTCAGCAGATAAAGCGTATTGAATAGAGCCCTCATCAGGAGCAGTCTATCCGTCATCGGGAGCAGACTAAAAGTCAGCCAGGCATTGATGCTCCAGGGAAATGTTTTAATCTCGCTGCCGATTCTCACATAGTACTTTCCAAAAGGAACGAATTGAGGAACTACACTAAAATATTTATCCATGAGCTCTTTGAGAGGACCGTTCTCCAGCCTTGTAATAGCATGAGGTCCTGTATCTACGCAGTAGCCATCTACTTCGTAAGATCTGCAAACTCCACCGATATAGTCCTCTTTTTCCAGGATCAATACACTTTTGCCTTCTCTGGAGAGGGCTAGCGCCGTCAATAAGCCGCTGATTCCTGAGCCGATCACAATAACATCATTCTTTTTCATATATCATTATCCGATTTCCAATATGCGCTTGGCTATCATTCATCAGAATGTTTAAGGCTTTTGGCTTAGAGACTCAAATTCGATTCAGCAGATATGAAAGCATTTGTTATGCATAGGTCGGTTTCTTCCCTGCATAAGACCTGTCGAGGCGGTAACGAAAGGCCCGAAAAGAGACTTTATATCCGATAAGATGCTGTCAGGCCCTGGAATAGGAAAAAGATCGACCAACGCGGTCGCTCTATCGATATCACTATCAAATGGAACAATGAGACTGCTGCGGCATTAAAAGCGTGGGATGACATGATCACCAAGGAAGATGTGGAGCACATCAGCTGGCTTGCCAGCATCAAGATTGAGGATGTGGAGAAGGATGAGTTCGTGGAGCAGTTCAACTCCATTCTGGAGTACTTCCATCAGCTGGACGAGGTGGATACGGATGGAGTGGAACCCACTTACCGTGTAGTGGATCTGGCTAATATCTTTCGAGAGGACGTGGCAGGCAAATCCCTTTCTCAGGAGGAAGCCCTTAAGAATGCACCGCGGCGCGAAAATGGCTACTTCAAGAGCCCCAGGATAGTGTGATTTATGCTCCTTGAATTGAGGTCCAGTCTGCGGTGCGGGTCCGCTGAGGAGTATATCTGCCGGCTCTTTGATAAGATCGAGAAAAGCTCGCTTAATGCCTTCACCACTCTTGCCAGGGAGAAAGCAATAAAACAGGCCAGGAAGTTTGATGAAAATCCCGGCCAGGGTCTGATGGCGGGAGTGCCCATCGCCATCAAAGAGTGCATATCCACAAAAGGGATTGAGACCAACTGCAGCTCCAGGATATTGCAGGGATATGTACCACCTTATGACGCTCATGTCGTGGAAAGGCTCAAGGCGGAAGGTGCCATTATCATGGGCAAGACCAATATGGACGAGTTTGCCATGGGCTCTTCCACTGAGACGAGCGCTTTCGGGCCGACAAAAAACCCCTGGGATCAAACATGCGTTCCGGGCGGTTCCAGCGGCGGGAGCGCGGCCTGTGTGGCAGGAGGCGAAGCTCCCTGTGCTCTGGGTTCGGATACGGGCGGCTCAGTACGATGTCCCGCATCCTTTTGCGGAATTGTGGGATTGAAGCCTACTTACGGTCTCGTCTCGCGCTTCGGCCTTGTAGCCTATGCCAATTCTCTGGAGCAGATAGGGCCGCTGACACATACCGTGGAGGACACCGCCCTCCTCATGGAGATCATCGCCGGCCACGACTGGCGGGATACTACCTCGGCAGAGAAGGGAAGCTATCTGGCAAGCCTCAAAGACGATATCAGTGGCCTGAAGATCGGTATACCAAAGGAGTATTTTGGCGAGGGAGTTAACAAAGAGGTAGAGAAAGCGGTCTGGGATGCAATCTCCAAACTCGAAAATCTGGGCGCGAAGTGGCAGGAGGTCAGCCTGCCGCACACGCGTTATGCCCTTGCCGCCTACTATGTCATTGCCATGAGCGAGGCCTCCTCCAATCTGGCCCGCTTCGACGGCCTGCGCTACGGTCTGCGCCTGGGAGAAGACAAGGACTGGCATACCACCTTCTCCGATATTCGCTCCAAGGGTTTTGGGCCTGAGGTCAAGAAGCGTATACTACTGGGGACCTATGCCCTCTCTGCCGGTTATTATGGTCGCTATTATCTCAAGGCCCTGAAGGTGAGAACACTGATCAAAGAGGACTTCCTGCGTGCCTTCAAGGATGTGGATCTCCTGGCCAGTCCCACCATGCCCATTCCGGCCTTCAAGATAGGGGAGCGCATCAACGATCCGCTCTCGCTCTATATGGCGGACGTCTTCACAGTGCCCATCAATCTGGCAGGAGTGCCGGCAGTCTCGGTGCCCTGCGGATTTTCCGGAAGGCTGCCCATCGGCTTGCAGCTCATGGGGCCGCACTTCGGCGAGGCCACGCTCTTGCGCGCTGCGCATGCCTTCGAGGCAGCGACGCCTTTCCACGAACGCGAACCGGAGGTGATCTGAAATGGAGGATGTCATCATTGGCCTTGAGATTCACGTTCAGCTCAACCGCTTGCAGTCCAAGATGTTCTGCGGCTGCTCCACAGCGTATCATAACTCAGAGCCCAACACTCATACCTGCCCCGTTTGCCTGGGGCTGCCGGGCTCTCTTCCCGTGCTGAACCGAAAAGCCGTAGAGTGCGGCATAAAAGTGGGCCTCGCCCTCAACTGCAGGATTGAAGAAGAGACGCTCTTCTACCGCAAGAACTACTACTACCCGGACCTCCCCAAGGGCTTTCAGATCAGCCAGTACGATTTTCCTCTGGCTACAAAGGGCCACATCATGATCCTCGGGGATGACGGCGACGAGAGGAATATTCGCATCAACCGTGCGCACATGGAGGAGGACCCAGGGCGGCTGGTACACGCTGGCACCATAGACAAGGCAAAGTACACCATGGTGGACTACAATCGTTGCGGCATGCCGCTTCTGGAAGTAGTGACGGAGCCAGATCTGCGTTCACCCAAAGAAGCGCGCACCTTCCTGGACAAGCTAAAGAGCATTCTTGAATATCTGGATGTCTTCGACGGCTCTCTGGAAGGGTCAATGCGCGTGGATGCCAACATATCTCTGAAGGGAGGAGACCGGTCTGAGGTCAAGAATATCTCCGGGTTCAAGGGCGTGGAGAAGGCTCTCTCCTATGAGATCACCCGCCAGAAGAATCTGAAACGTCGCAACATCAAAGTGGTGCAGGAGACACGTCACTTCGATGAGTTGCGCAACGTCACCGTCTCCATAAGAAGCAAGGTGGGGGCTCATGACTACCGCTACTTCCCCGAATGCGATCTGGTGACACTGCGCATCGCCTCCTGGGTGCCGGAGATCATGGCCACGCTGCCCGAACTGCCCGATGCCAAGCGGGAGAGGTTTGTCAGAGAGTACGCTCTGGCGGACGACCATGCCAAATCGTTGACATCCGAGATTCAGCTCGCTGACTTCTACGAGATCGTGGCCGCGCAAGTTTCGCCCAAAATGGCAGCCGTCTGGATCGCAGACGTCCTCAAGGGCGAATTGAACTACCGCGACCTTTCCATCGATGCCTTCAGCGAGGAGCACATGACAGAGATTGTGCAGATGCTGGAGCAGAAAAAAATCACAGAGGACGGGGCAGTCGAGATCATTCGCTGCGTCCTGGACAAGAAAGGCGGCTCTCCGTCGGAGATCGTCTGCACCATGGGCCTGGGCAAGGCTGAGGATGATGCCGTGCAAAAAGCCGTGCAGGAGGCAGTGGCAGAGAGCGCGGCCGCAGTGGCTGACTACAAGGCCGGAAGCGAGCGCGCTCTGAACTTCATTGTGGGACTGGTAATGAAGAAGACTCGCGGAAAGGCAAGTCCTGGCGAGGTGCATGATCTGGTTAAGGCCGAGGTGGAGAAGGCCTGAAGCTGTCTGAAGCTACCTTTTACTGCAAGGGTTGAAGTAATCGCGGCCCTTTAGTGCGGCCGCACAACCCAAATTTTTTAGAAAGCCATAAATTATTTATGGGCATCTTGCACATTCGTCCGTATGTCAACAGTTAGATTATCTTTAGTAATTTGTGTGCTACTATTGCTCTCTTTACTTGGCCTTGGTTGCACAACATTTGGAGTCACCAAATTGGCGTCGGATAATGGATCTGTCCTGGTCGGCCACACCAATGACGGCTTCGGTCCTGGTGATGTGGGCGGCATCATCAGGGAGGACATGGTTATCTTCAAGTATGTCCCTGCTCAAAACCATTCACCTGGGTCCAAGCGACTCATTCCCTATGATCCCAACAGCGGCGGAGAATTCAGAGATAATTCCTCGGCCACTCCAGGCAATCAAACTATTCTCGGATCCATAGATGAGGTGGAGCATACCTATGGCTACCTTACCGGCTCCTATGGGATAATCAATGAGCATCAATTGATGTCCGGCGAGTGCACCGACTTTGCAAAGATACATCCGGATGCACAGATCGGAAAAAGGATCTTCTACAGCTCTGAGCTGTCAAACATTGCCATGGAAAGATGCAAGACGGCCAGGGAAGCGGTAAACCTCACGGGACAGCTCATCGATAAGTATGGATACTATGGAACGGGTGAGACGCTCATTTACGGCGATACGGCTGAAGTCTGGGTTATGGAGATGTGCGGCGGCACTCCCTCTGGAATTGGCGGATACTGGGTGGCCCAGAAGGTCCCGGAGGGCGAGGTATTCGTTGCAGCAAATGAATTCAGAATCAGAGAGATAGATCCGAAAAATAAGGATCAGATCTATTCTCAAAATCTCTTCAATGATTCTGAAACCATGGGCTGGTGGAAACCAGACCATGGCCCTCTGGACTGGGCAAGTGTATTTGGCGCGGGAGAGTATTCGCATCCATATTACTCACTCGGCCGGGTCTGGAGGATTATGGACAGAATTGCACCCTCGCAAAATTTATCTCCTTATGTGGAAGGGCCGTTGACCAGAGCGTATCCCTTTTCAGTCGCTCCAGACAATCCCATCAATCTTTCGGAGGCTTTCGGCCTATTCCGGGACCACTATGAGGGAACTGCCTTTGATTTAACGGCACCTCCGGCAGGCGGACCTTTTGGCAATCCCTACCGAAATTGGGGTCCTTTCGATGTGCATGACCGACTGTACTCAGAAGAGCTCAAGCCAGGTGCCTGGGCGAGGCCGATATCAACAGACCCCTGTGGATACTCGTACGTAGCCCAGGCCAGAGACAGTCTGCCTGATCCCATAGGCGGGGTCTGCTGGCTGGGACTGTCATCACCCTCTGAGACCTGCTATGCACCATTCTATGCGGGAATTTTGGGAATTCCAGCTTCGTACCAGAACGGGTCCCACTGGGTATACGATATGAATGTCGCCTTCTGGCCTTATGAGATGGTGCAGAACTGGGCCAGGTTGATGTATTCGGAGATGATACCGAGCATTAAAGCCGAACAGTCCCGTCTTGAAGGGGCAGCCCTTTCCAGGCAGCCCGTTATAGAGAAGCAGGCTCTAGACCTGTATGAGAAGAATGCCACTTCAGCCAGCTCGTTCCTGACGGAATATACGAATACGACCGCAATGGAGAACATGGAAAGCTGGAAGAAGCTCTTGGAGACGTTGATCGTTACCTACCGCAACGGGCAGTATAACGACATAAAGAATAAGACAATTTCAAATATCGGATACCCTGACTGGTGGCTCAATAATTCGGGATACCAGTATGGTCCAAGGGTATACGATCTCAAATCGCTGCGAGAGATTCAAGGGGTGCGGTATGTCGGCAAGACAGTCACAGGAGACATGATCGAATATATACGAGAAAATCAAACAGGGTAGTCGTTTGATTTTAATCTTTTCTATTTTTTAACTTTTAGTTTACTGACCAGGGACACTAGCTTTCCTGCAATTGGCCCATCTATCATCTAGCTTCCTGATTGAACAATATTCTTGATATCCTGGAACGAGTGGGTCCTGACTTTGCCGGCATTCAGTTCCTTCATCTCGATCTCCACTGCTCTATGCACCAGCGTTTGCTCTTCTTCTTCGATCATTCTATCATATGCCAAAATTGCCTGCCTTATGGCCTCTGCCCGAGTTCCTGCGTAGCCTTTCTCGATGATCCTCTTTATCGCCGCCTCATACGGGGGACCAAGATCGATGTTCATGAAATATCACTCTTATGCGCATTGAATGAACATCATAGCAGATTAAAGTTGTTCATTTGCTGAACAGTCAATGCTATGGTTGTGTGGGCGCGGGTTTGGGCTCGGGACAGCAGCGCCGGTCTGAGGCAGACTGAAGCTTCAAGCGGCTAGAGGTTGACAAAGTGTCTCTGGGTGTGCAGGTATCGGTTGGATGGATCAGTTAATCCCGTTCTCAAAAAATTCATATGATCATTTGGTTTGTAGATAATCGATTGCTTTTTATCCATCCAGGTCAGTCGTTGCCCCAGGTTGATCATCAATGTCTGGTTACTGGGATCCGCATACTGAGCGCATGCCCCTCGAGGATTTGCATGCCCTTCAAGAGGATCGGCTCAAGTCCATAGTGCGCTATGTCTACGATCACTCTGCCTTCTACAGGCGGAAGTTCAATGAGGCGGGCGTGGAGCCGGGCGACATCCAATGCCTGGCCGATATCACAAAACTGCCTTTCACCAAGAAGGTCGACCTGCGAGACAACTACCCCACAGGCATGTTCAGTGCTCCCAAGAGCCAGGTCGTGCGCTATCACGTCTCCAGCGGCACCACGGGAAAGCCGACCGTGGTGGGCTACACCAAAGGCGACATCGAAACCTGGTCCGAGTCCCTGGCCAGAGCGATGACCTCCATAGGTCTCGGCCCCGACGATGTGGTCCAGGTGGGCTACGGCTACGGCCTCTTCACGGGCGGCCTCGGGCTGCACTACGGAGCAGAGCGTATCGGCGCGGCCGTCCTGCCGGTCGGCACCGGCAACACCGAGCGCCAGATAGAGCTGATGCAGGACCTGGGCACGACCGCCATCGCCTGCACGCCCTCCTACTTCCTGCACATCATGGAGGTGGCAGAGAAGATGGGCGTCTCCATCAAGAATGATACCGAGCTTAAGGTTGGCATCTTCGGAGCCGAGCCCTGGTCTTTGGAGACGCGCAAGAGAATCGAGGACAATACCGGCATCAACGCCTACGACATCTATGGCACGAGCGAGATCTCCGGGCCCCTGTTCACTGAATGCTATGTCAAAAAAGGCATACACGTCTGGGGAGACATGTTCCTGACCGAGGTCATAGACCCCAAGACAGGAGAGCATGTTCCTGATGGCGAGACCGGAGAGCTGGTCTTCACCACTCTGCACAAATTCGCGCTTCCCCTCATCCGCTACAGGATCGGTGACCTTACCATAATGACCAACGAGGTCTGCGAGTGTGGTCGCACTCACCCGCGCATCATGAGGATTCTGGGCCGCACGGACGACATGCTCATCATTCGCGGCATCAATGTCTTCCCGAGCCAGGTGGAGTCGGTCCTGATGAACATCCCTGAGGTCGGAGACCACTGGGAGATCGTGGTGGATCGGAAGGGGCCGCTGGATATGATGACTGTGCGCGTGGAGCTGACCGAGACCGGCTTTTCCGACAAGATCGGTGACCTGATGAAGCTGAAGAAAAAGGTCTCCAAGGAATTAAAAGGCGTGCTGAACATAGCAGCAGAAGTGGATCTGGTCGAGCCCGGAACCATTCCCCGGTCCATGGGCAAAGCCAAGAGAGTAACAGACAACAGAAAGGTGTAGGAGGCTTTCAAGATGGCAGAGATCAAACAAATTTCGCTCTTTGTGGAGAACCGGCCGGGAAGGACGGCCAAGGTTGCAAAAACGCTTTCGGATGCAGGTGTGAACATCCGCGCCCTGACCATCGCCGAGGCGGGCGACTTCGGAGTCATTCGCATGGTCCTGGATGACCCGGAGAAGGGTTACAAGGTGCTGAAGGAGAACGGCTTCACCGTCTCCATGACTGATGTTCTTGCAGTGGAGATGAAGGATACGCCGGGCGGCCTTTACGACATAGTCAACACCCTGGGAGAACACAGCGTGAATGTGGACTACGCCTACGCCTTTGTGACGGCAAAAGCGCAGCGCGCCATGCTCATCCTGCGGGTGGACGATATCGCCAAGGCCAGGAAGGTGCTGGGCGAAAAGAACGTCAAGATTGCGACTAAAGAAGAGATCCAGGCCATCTGAAGGCCTGGAATCTATCACATTTTATTATCTGCTTTTGTTATATTCAATGGAATTGTCATAAAATCTTTATATCTCCTTGGCAGATACATTAAAAGGAGTTACGAAAATGAAACCCTTTGCAGCTTTTCTATCCGCCGTTCTTCTCCTGGTCTGCCTGGCCCTGCCGGCCTTGGCCCTGGAATCGAAGGTATCCATAGTCTCCGAGAAAACACTCTCCATGGATCTGGGGGCGAACTTTGAGATTACGAAAAGCCAATTGAACACCAGTAGCATGGGAATGGCTTCCCAGGATTTCGTAATCGACGACACCGCAGGAGAGGGAGCAGCTTTTATGACCATCATGGACGTCTATGATGGAGTCTTAAGCAAAATGAGTCCCAGCAGTCTTTCCGAGATCTTCCTGGTCGGTGGCATGTCAGAGGCTCAAGCCAATGGTGATATCGAAATAGGAAACTGGACGGCCGTAGATCACAAAGGGGAGAATGTAACGGTTCACACTATGAGCACAAAAGATGACCGCATTCAGATGCTTGGCGGCAGCTATGACACGGCCGTCTGGAACCTCGATGGACCCATCTATGCGGTAATGGTTTCATTGTTAGATAAGAATAATACAACCAAAATGATTAAAACATTGAACATTAGCTAAGTCAGAGCCTTTCTCTAATTTTTGAATCAACAATTTTTCCGGAGAGAAGTCCAGCTTGGTCCTCGAATAGGTCGATGTGCTCAGATATTCTCTCCCTGGTACTTCCCGGAGTACAGCTTTTCCGCCTCCTTCTCCAGCCGCAGAAAGACAAGCTGCATCAGCCGGGCATTCTTCTTCAGCCGCAGGCCCAGAGGATTGTAGACCACGAGCAAGCTCTGGCTGCGTCCCCGGTAGCCTGGATCCCAGAGGGCAGTCTCCAGGGTGGCACCACAGCGGAGGAGCGAGGAGCGCGCCCGCGCTATCGCTGCCACATCCCCTGGAATATTGACGACCTCATTGAAGGTAACCAGGTAGGCGCCGGCTGTTAGATTGATCCAGCCCATTTCATCGAAACTCAATGTCTCCGTCTCGGGCAGCTTTCGCTCTTTGTTGTCGAAAGCCACCCCACCTGCCGAGGTGAAGCGCTCGATCCTCTGCAGTGTCAGCTCCATGCCGCACATCTGCGTCTGCGTTTCGGGGTCGATCATGGATTCGACCAGACCCCGGGCCTCGCTGCCGGTAAGAATTGTCATGACACGTCTCCTTAGATTCTACCTGTTTTCATTTCTGCAAAATTCCGGCTCAGACCATAAACATTGTGCATGCTAGAAAGTTCTATTAACCTTTAGAGACGTATCATTCCTGGAGTCCCGGGCTTGCTCGAATTCCTCTATATACCCCTGACCATCGTCATCCTGTTGCTCATATTAGCAGTGCCCATAATTTTCGTCTACCTCTTTTTGCGTCTCTCGGAGACCGCCTTCGAGATGGTGGGCTTCAGCCACTGGAATGCATCCCTGGCCGTCTTCGGCTCCATTCTGGGAAGCCTGGTGGATCTGCCTCTCATGAGCGCACCCATCACTGCCTACCCTGCATGGTACGTGACACTCATGAGCCTGTATCCACAGAGCTTTCCCACGACATTCCACTCCCTCTATCTGGCAGTCAACCTGGGCGGATGCATCGTACCGCTGGTCATTTCAGCTCACCTTCTTATAAGCCGCCAGGCTTCCGCTGGCAAGTCGCTCTTTGGAGTGGCAATAGTTGCGGCCATTACTTATTATGTCGCTGAAGCAATTCCCGGCCAGGGGATCGCTCTGCCCTTCTGGCTGTCACCTCTTCTGGCTGCAGTCATAGGCCTCGCCCTGGCAGGCGGCTACCGCGGCTCCCCACCCCTGGCCTACATCAGCGGCACCATTGGAACCCTGATTGGAGCCGACGTTCTCAGCATCCTTACGCCGGGAGTCCTGCCCGCACTCTCGCCAGTGAATCTGATCAGGGCCAAGCCTCTGGTCCTATCCATTGGCGGAGCGGGTGTATTTGACGGCATATTCCTGACAGGCATTATTGCCGTGCTCCTGGCAGCCGGTATTGTCTGCATTCTGCGCGGCACATGCAAAGATGTGAGAGGCGAATTAGAAGACGAAGGACGCAAAGCCTGAATCATCAAGAAATTATCAACAGAAGACCTACAACGGCTTAGCTTTCCGACCAGCTCTTCCATGCTTACGGTTTACTGAGGTAGTCGTCCATACCCGTGGCAAGACATATTAAAGAAGGAATACGATATTACAGCCTTTCAAGAGGAGTGTGGGTTTCGCTGGCTGATGATTTAGACATAAGCACCGCAAAGGGCCTCTCCGAGGCCGAGGCGGCAGAGAAGCAAAAAAAGTTTGGATATAATGAGCTGCCGCAATCGAAACCTCGCAGCATATTCGCAATTGCCCTGGAGGTGATAAAGGAGCCGATGTTCCTGCTTTTGGTGGCAGGCAGCCTGATTTACTTTATTCTCGGAGATCTTCAGGAGGCTCTGATGCTTATGGGCTTCGTCTTCGTGGTGATGGGCATCACGCTCTACCAGGAACGAAAGACTGAGAGAGCCCTGGAGGCTTTGCGAGATCTCTCCAGCCCCCGTGCCCTGGTGATCAGAGACGGTGTGCATAAACGCATTCCTGGGCGGGAGGTTGTTCCAGGCGACCTGATTGTGCTTTCCGAAGGCGATCGCGTACCTGCAGACGCACGGCTGCTTTTCTGCACCAACCTCTCTGCAGACGAGTCACTCCTCACAGGAGAATCAGTATCTGTTCGCAAAGTCTGCTCCGATAGCCCGGTCGCCATGACTCAACCGGGCGGCGACGACCTGCCTTTTGTCTATTCAGGAAGCCTTATTGTGCAGGGTCAGGGTGCGGCGCAGGTGTTGGCTACGGGCACGCTCACCCAGATCGGCAAGATAGGAAAAGCCCTGGAAAATGTCAAATCTGAGAAGACGCCGCTGCAAAAGGAGACCTCGAAACTCGTGCAAAAGCTGGCCCTCGCGGGGCTGGCTCTTTGCTCTCTGGTGGTTGTGGTCTACGGCATAACCCGTAACGACTGGCTGCAGGGACTTTTAGCCGGCATCACCATGGCCATGGCTGTCCTGCCTGAAGAGTTTCCTGTAGTCCTGACCATCTTCCTGGCTCTGGGTGCCTGGAGGATCTCTCAGAACCAGGTCCTCACCCGCCGTGTCCCGGCTGTGGAGACGCTGGGCGCGACCACAGTGCTCTGCACCGACAAGACCGGCACTCTCACAGAGAATCGTATGACCGTGAAGAAGCTCTTTGCGGCAGGCCAATTCTGGAGCCTCGACGGGCTCGTGGGCGCTCTCCCTGATGGCATTCATGAGGTCGTGGAGTACAGCATCCTGGCCTCGCAGAAGGATCCCTTCGATCCAATGGAGAAGGCCTTCCAGAAGCTGGGAGATGACTATCTGCAGAAGACGGAGCATGTTCATGAAGACTGGAATCTGGTGAAGGAATATCCACTCTCCAAGAAGCTGCTGGCCATGTCCCGTGTCTGGAGGTCGCCAGAAGGAAGTGATTTCGTCATTGCCGCAAAGGGCGCGCCTGAGGCCATAGCCGACCTCTGCCATCTTGACGAACTATCCCGCCAGAAGCTATCTGAGAATATCATTGCCATGGCTGAAGAGGGCTTACGCGTCCTAGGTGTCGCCAGAGCAAGATTCAAAGAGACCGGTCTGCCGCAGGCACAGCACGACTTCGAATTTCAGTTCCTGGGTCTCGTGGGCCTTGCTGATCCGGTGCGGGCCGGCGTTGCCGATGCCATCAAGGAATGCTATGACGCGGGGATAAGAGTAGTGATGATAACCGGCGACTATCCTGCTACTGCCCAGGCCATCGCCAGAACGATAGGCCTTGAGTCTGCAGACAGGGTCCTGACCGGCCCGGAGATGGGGCTTTTATCCGATGCTGATCTTCGGGAGCGCATAAAGGACATAAACATATTTTCCCGAATGGTGCCGGAGCAAAAATTGAGGCTGGTCCTGGCTATGAAAGCCAACGGAGAGGTGGTGGCCATGACAGGCGACGGCGTCAACGATGCTCCTGCCCTGAAAGCGGCAGACATCGGTATTGCCATGGGCGGCCGGGGCACAGATGTGGCCCGGGAGGCATCGAGTCTCGTGCTCCTGGACGATTCCTTCTCATCCATCGTTCAGGCCACGCGGCTTGGCCGCAGAGTATTCGACAATATCAAGAAAGCCATGGGCTACATCATTGCCATTCACGTGCCGATCGCAGGCATGTCTTTGATACCTGTTCTCTTGCAGTGGCCTCTTGTCCTCTTGCCTGTGCATGTAGTCTTCCTGGAGCTGATCATTGACCCGGCCTGCTCTGTGGTCTTCGAGGCTGAGCCCGAGGAGGCGGATGTCATGAGACGCCCTCCACGTGACCCGAAAAAGCCGCTCTTCAGCAGGCGGAGCCTGGCCCTGAGTTTCCTGCAAGGTTTTGTAGTGCTGGCTATCGTCCTGGCCGTATATGCTATATCCTTATTCCGGGGGCAGGGAGAAGAAGAGGCAAGGGCCCTGACCTATACCACACTCATCGTGGCCAATCTGGGCCTGATCCTGACCAATCGATCCTGGTCTCGAACCATTTTAGAGACTTTGAGCAGTCCCAACCGTGCTCTCTGGTGGGTGATGGGAGGGGCGCTTGTATTCCTGACAGCGGTGCTCTATATTCCATTCTTAAGAGAGCTATTCGGCTTTGCCTACCTGCGTTTCATCGACATCGCCATATGCTTCATGGCTGGCATCACCAGCATCTTATGGTTTGAGGGGCTCAAGATGATCAATAGCAGACGCTGTAGTGGCGGGTCTAACTGACCTGCACACGTAGATTTTTTGGCAGAGATGGGCCAACACTCAGAAAATAAACATCCCGGAACACTGCCAAAATGGGTTTGGGATTTTGATGATTTGCGAGGCCTGGTGAAGCACTGGAAGAGCTGCAGAGAAGGACCGCCAGATCCTCTTGCGTCAGAAGACCGTCTTGATCCAAAGCCTCGCTTGACATACGAAGAATCTTATGCTTTCGCAGACCGGAAGTGCCTTTCTCGGTTAGGATGTTCATATCGTTTCTATCATGAAACGTTAGATGGACAGGGACTGATTTTATCTCCGAGAGCCTTTTTCCAGGAGGCTCTGATGCAGAGGCAGCATAGAATGTTATCTGGCCTTCATGAAGCTTCTCACCAAAGGTTTCATTGAGAAAATCCCACATCAGATTTACCAGGGATCGGCAGGTAGCTTTCGGGAAGCTGTAGTCTGCTTCAAGTGTTTGGAATAACCTTTGCTGAGCACTTCTCACCCAGGGGCCTTTGTAAACCAGATCAGTCTCATCTACTTGTACCATCTGTCCCACCAATGCTTGAATTTGCACGCGAAGATACTTTAATGTAGAGGACATTTGGACGAATAGTAAAAACTCAAAAGAGGAGCCATTGATCCACCTGGAAATGCAACGGCACTATGAATCCCGGGCTCATGCTGTCGGCGGCACCCTTAGATCCTTCTATCAACATGACCTCAACCAAAGCACCGGTTCCGGATCCCATAGTGGACGAAAGCCTCTAGTATGTGCCTAACGCCTCATCAGCGGCACATACTCCACGCCGGGGCGGTTTCTACCGGCTTCCATGCGATAGAGCTCCATCAGAGCGTAGACCTCTTCAGGAACATCAGTCTGGACGCATTGACCCAGGAGAGCCTGAGCCTCCTCGGCCATAAAAGGATGATCGTGAGTGTACTTTCCCGAGACAAACTCCTCGATTATTGTGTCCAGCTTCTTTTGGTCAGACTTGGTTTCCAGGATTTTTCTTAAGAGGGACCTCATCTGGTCCAGTGCCTTGCGGCTCTCCTCGGCGTATATGAGTGTTTTGTCATCGATCTCATCGATCTTCTTTTTGGCCACTACTGCCAGAAGCGACGTGGCAGGATAGCTGCCCTGAATATCTCCCAGCTGCGGATCGACCGGGCCCAGAGCGGCATGGGGGTCCATGATTATATTGTCCGCGGCAAAAGCGATGAGGGTTCCTCCGCTCATAGCGTAATGAGGCACAATCACCGTCTTTTTGGCGGGATGCGCCTTCAGAGCCATGGCTATTTGCGTGGCTGCCAGAGCCAGTCCGCCGGGCGTGTGTAGAATGATGTCTATCGGCACATCTTTATCCGCCCTGCGAATCGCCCTCAAAACCTGTTCGCTGTCGTCGATATCGATGTATCGGGCCAGAGGGATGCCCAAGAAACTGATGGTCTCCTGACGGTGGATAAGAGTTATCACCTGAGTGCCTCTGGATTTTCCAAGCTTTGCCAGAACGCGTTTGCGTGCCGCCTGCAGGTAATTTCTCTGTGCCATGGGAATTAGAAACAGTAGTACGAATAATATCAACCAGGCATTGTTGAGTAGAGCGCTCACAGCATCTGTTCCGGTCTGGGCTTGGAATAGAACCATCATCTATCAATACGTTCCATTCATATTTAAATTCTCTCAGACTCATCTTGTCGAACCGAACTGATCATATTGGCGTTCTACCACGCGAATTGTTTCAACTTATTGACATTCCTATGCATATTTATATCATGTACGGGCAAAAAATTTGGTCGTTATGAAACAGGCATATTTTCTGGTCCGTCTTATCATGTGGTTATCCAATTAACCTGCAATGGTTACTATGAGCATCTAGTGCGTCTTCCTGACGCATTTACCACAAGTGTTCATCAAACGGTCTTATGGTGGTGCATCCTATCCATAACATTCAAGAAATGTTTAACTATATTCAAATGAGATTCTATGTCGATGCAGCCGACATGCGATCTTCCAGAAACCAGACTTCCGGGTGCCAAAGGTACTGTAACCGGGCTTGTGCCAGGTTCTTTTGAACTGCGCTTCGCGACTAATTCCCGGCCATCGCGATTCGCTTCATCTTTGAGCCGCAACTGGAAGGAAAAGGTTGCTCTCTCACTCTCTTTTCTCCTGATTCTATTCGTCGTGGTTCTCTTTCTCTGCTCTCCCGGGGTATCCCAATCCGCCCCGCGCCCAGAGACCGGAACCTACATCCGGGACACGCAGCGGGACGGCTACGGTCTCCTCACCATCCATAACAACTGGACCATGGACACCGTGGCCGTGCTGACCGACCAGGATATTAAACCCGTGTTGATCGTATACATCCGAACCAGAGAATCCCTCGAGATCAACGGCATCAAAGACGGAGATTACGGCCTTTACTTCACCATCGGAGATCAGTGGGATGGGCAGGAGGGAAGATTTCGGAGCGTTTACGGTTACTATCGCTACAATGCACCATTGCCATTTGTGACAGATGACTCAGGCGATAAGATCGAGTACTCTATATTCGAGCTGGACCTATACGAAGCCGGAGCCTCTAACTTCCTGCCTGACGAGTTCCCGTTTCCTGACATCAGCTCTTGAGGAACTGCCTTCATCTCGGAATGAGTCATCACGCGCTTTAGATCTGCCTTGGATCGACACATTGCGAAAAGCAAATCCCATCCTCTGTGCAGACATCATAACATTCACCACCAGATAGATCGTCCATGAATACCGGATCGTCTATGAATACCGGATCAACTATTACGGGATCTGGAACTTTTATCGCCGAGGGGTTGAATAGACTCCAAATTGGCGGCTCAACAATTGGTTTCTCAATGATTGGTTTTTCTGTCGGGAGTTTGACATCTACCTTTTCTTCCTCTATGACCCTGGCATTATCCGATAATAGATCCGAAGGCAACGCGAAACTCAGATTCGATGATTTATTAAACCAGTCGTCGTCTGAGGTGGAGTTATTGAGCAACGTGTTATTTAGTCCCGAGCTGTTGAGTAGTGTATTATTTATGCTTGAGGTGTTAAGCAGTGTATCATTCATACTCGAGTTGTTAGATAATGTGGCATTTATTAGCGTGCAATTCAGTGCGACTAATACGAATACAGCGATAAATTTTGGCATGAAAATGATTTAGTGCCCGGCCTTTTATAAAGCATATCAATAATGTTGACTACGTATCAGAAATCAGGTGATTTGATTCTATGTTTACTGAGCCTGATGGCTGAGTCTCATTTCCTTGTTGTTCGAGAGATCCATTGTCCGGCATCCAGGATCAGAAAGACCACAAAGCCGATATACATCCAGATCTGTGCGCCTATCGAAAGGCGAATGGAAATGCTAATTGGAATTGATGTCGGCGGGACCACTACGGATGCCGTCCTGGTGGATGGTAGCAGTGTGACCAAAACCGCTTATGTGCCGACAGATCACGATGATCTGTTGAAGTGCTTGCTTGGCGCACTGGATGAGCTGGTTAAAGGAGTCGATACCAGCAAAATCGAGAGGGTGGTATTGAGCACCACTATTATTACAAATATGATCGCCGAGGGCAAGACGGACCCCGTGGCCCTGGTGCTTATCCCCGGGCCTGGAACCAATCCCAAGGACTACACCCTGGGCGAGGCTATTATCCTGGATGGAGCTATCGACTTCCGGGGTAAGGAGATCGACAGACTCAATGAATCCCAGATCAAAGATGCAGCCGCTAAGATCTCGGGCCAGGGCCTCTCCCGTGTGGCTGTAGTGGGCAAATTCTGCCAGCGAAATCATGCCCACGAACTGAAGGCCGGCGAGATCATCGGCAGAGCTCTGCCGAAGGGAAAGATCGAACTGGGACACAGGGTCTCAGGCCAGCTCAACTTTCCCAGGAGAGCAGCTACGACCATGCTCACAGCGGCTACCAGGGACAAATACCAGGAGTTTACCGAGGCTGTGGCCAAGGCCCTAAAACAGCGAAAAATATCTGCACCAGTTTACATCCTCAAGGCGGACGGCGGAACTCTGCCTCTTGACAAATCGGTGCAAATGCCGGTGGAGACCATCTTCTCGGGACCCGCAGCCAGTATAATGGGAGTTCTGGCACTGACGCCACCCGGTCAGACCTCCGTCGTTGTCGACATTGGCGGTACAACCACTGACCTGGCACTCATCCTCTCAGGCAAGCCCCTGCTCTCGGCAAAAGGAGCCAAGGTGGGGTCACTTCTCACTCACGTAAAGGCTTTCGCCGTCAAATCGGTGGCTATAGGAGGCGACAGCGTCGTGGACATCGCCGGAGGCTGCCTGGCCGTCGGACCTCACAGAAATGGTCCTCCGCTTTGCATGGGGGGCACCGGGCCCACGCCGACTGATGCTTTGCGCGTCCTGGGACTCTCGAGCATCGGCGACGCAGCCTATGCCGAAAAGGCAATGCAGGATGTGGCGGACAGACTGGGCAGCTCTCTCCAGGAGGCATCTCAGAGGGTGGTCGATACCGTTGTGGAAAGGATCGTGTTTGAGATCAATGAGATGTTCCGGGAATGGGAACAGGAACCTGCCTATCGCATCTGGGAGATAGTTAAAAAGGAGAAGCTTCAGGCGCAGAACGTCATTGGAGTGGGCGGGGGCGCACCTGCGCTCGTGCCACTGGTCGCAGCGCGTCTCGGCGCATCAGCCATTGTTCCCGAGTATGCACCTGTGGCCAATGCCATAGGCGCAGCCGTAGCCCGGCCCACACTTACCTTGAACCTGCATATCGACACTGAACGCAATGAGTACATCGTTGCCGAAGAGGGCCTCATCGGCAAAGTGACAGACAAAAAGATAACGACAGAGCATGCCGAGCAGCTAGCTAGGAGACTTCTAGCCGAGCGTGCGGAGCGCCTGGGCATAGGAGAATATGCCAGAGAAGCGGAGGTTACCTACAGTGAGGTCTTCAATATGATTCGCGGCTGGACAACAGTAGGGAGGCTCCTGGACATCCGGATGGAGATTCCTGCAGGCCTCCTGCCATCCTGGAGGAATTCCTGATGTCTTCCTCAAAGATAGCCAAAACGGGCCTGATATTCTTCCCGGCCTTCGACTGGGCCATCTCACCTACCCACCCGGAAAGAGAAGAGCGACTGCTTTACACCCGGGACCAGATCTTCGAGGAGGGGCTGATGGACCTTCCTGAAATCGAGGAGTTCAAACCGCACCTCGCCGAGATGAAGGACATCGCTCGGACCCATTTTTGTGTTCCGGATGTAGAATCACAGGTCACACAGGCCCACCTCATAGCAGCAGGCAGCACCCTCACCCTGGCTGATGCTATGGAGAAGGGCGAGATAAGAAACGGTTTCGCACTGGTACGCCCACCGGGTCATCATAGCATGCGTGTCGTGCACGGAAACCGGGGCTTTTGCAATATCAACAACATGGCAATTCTCGTCGAGTACATGAGGACGAAGTACGGCCATAAGAGGATCGCAGTCGTCGATACTGATGTGCATCATGGCGACGGAACTCAGGAGATCTTCTGGCACGATCCGGATGTCCTCTGTATATCCTTCCACCAGGACGGGCATACCCTCTACCCAGGCTCCGGATTCGTCAATGAGATGGGAGGGCCGCAGGCACTTGGCCGCACTCTCAACGTCCCGCTGCCTCCGGGCACAACTGACGACGGAATCCACTACGTTCTGGATAACCTCATTATGCCCATCCTCGCAGAATTCAAACCGGATCTCATCCTCAACTCGGCCGGCCAGGATAATCACTACACAGATCCACTGGCCAATATGCGGTTCTCTGCCAACGGCTATGCCAGGCTCAATGAAAAGCTCGCCCCGGACATCTGTGTGCTGGAAGGCGGCTACGCAGTGGAGACTGCTCTGCCTTATGTCAACACAGGTATCATCCAGGCTATGGCAGGCCTCGATTACTCTCATACACGGGAGCCGGATTACGTGCCGGGAAGGTTCGTGCAGACGGATGAGATGTGGCACGAGATCAAGAAAACAGTAGGACAGGTTCAGAAGATCTGGGACGATAGAGATGAACTGGTCAAAGATGCGCTGCAAGACTTGGGTGACTTTTACCGCAGGAAAAAGCGCGTCTTCTACGATACAGACATGATCAACGAGAGCCAGGAGGAAGTGGTCCGGCTCTGTCCGAACTGTGCCGGCTATATGACCATCTTCTCCTCTGCTCAGCGTGGATATGGCATCTTAAACACAGCCTTTTGTGTCTCACTGCCGCGCGGCGCCTGCTCCTCCTGCCGGGAGGATGCCAAAGAAGAGTATGAGGAGCATGTTGACGATAAACGAATCGGATACGTTATTATGCAGGACAAGGACCGGGACAAGTTCAAGTTCTGCAACAACATGACCCACACCCAGAGAGGGTACTGAAGCATGGCTTCGGGTGGTGATTTTGGCCACCAGAAGCACTTTTATTTTTACATCACTCATGAAGGCCATTAATACTGATGTGAAGGACAGAGCAGGCGAGCTTGAAGCTGCAGCGTCTTTGATCTCTCTCGAATCACTGGATGCAGCTAATGCAGCCGTCATCATAGGCTGCCAGGAATATCTTCGCTGGGCAGACCTTTTCACCAGGAGACAGGAGACGGTGTTGCCGGAGGAGCTGCACAAGTTTGGACGGGCCCTGGCTCTCACCATGCTCGGCCACCTGCCCACCCGGCCCGGGACATGTCCGTTTTGCATCCAGTACGGAAGAAGTCAAAGCTGCCAGGGCTGTGGCTATGCCGGGACGCATGGCCGCTGTGATGCGGATGACTCAACATTTAGCATCTTCATCGAGGCCTTTCATACGCTTGGAAGGGCCATTTATCAGGATGCAGGTGGATTGAAACGCCATCCGGATGATGCCAGAAAGGAGCTCAGAGCTTCAATTCAAGCTTCGAGGGATCTGACGGTCCAGATGATTGAGTTTCTGCCAACCACCTCTGCCCTGAAGCTGATGGAACGAAAGGCCTGGTACCTCGATCAGATGATCCGGGTCCTTCCCATGGCGCTCATGGACCAGGATGTCGGTGAGAGATGCAGTCTGGTTCAAAAGGCACTCCTGAATTACTGGTAGACCGACATGAGTTACGGGAAGGATGAAAACCATTTATTCACACATGGGTAGGCAGGCAGATAACTATTCTTAGATTGATTTTGAATACTACAAGAGCGTTGTAAGCGATGAGAAGTTTAAATATCTGAGAATTTTTTCTGCGCGATTATTTCTATTTAATCTGGCCCGAATCTGGAAATCTTCTGCCAAACCTCCTTGCCAGGTCCAATGCTTCGGAGAACCAGATGTCTCCTTCATAGGCATTTCCGCATATCGGCTTTTCTTCAGAGATATGATCATCGTTATCTGGCAGCCATCCGAAATCCCTCATCAGGCAGAGGCTTTCCTCCAGCCGGCTTGCACCGCATTCTATTGCATGCTCGATTGCATAGGCAAACTCTGCAGGATGGGGATAGAATGCGGTTAAGGTACGGGCTTTGAAATCTGATCCATCTGCCCATTTTATTCCCTCCTCAACCATCTCACAAGCTTCCTCAAAGCCGGGGATGCCTTCAAGTCCAAGATAAGAGAGCAGAGCAATTACATTTGCATTGACGCAACAGTCCACGATGTTAAATGGGCCCGATCTAAGCCAGGTGAAAAAAGTTCCACGCCGGATCCATGGTGGCGCAGGTTCAGGCACTTTCACCAATCTGTATGGAAGTAGTGCAGAGCAAGCCATCTTTCGTGCGGCAACAAGGTCAATACGTTTATGTCTGACCATCTCGACAAGGATGACCGATGTATCATCTGCATCAGGAGGCAGATCAGGGATCCAGCTTGGTTGCGTTCCTTTCGGCCAGAAGTGATAAGCTCCGGATTTATACGGTGACTCGCACCTTTTGAGGAAATCCAGAGCCAGGCGTCTCGCCTCATTCAGAGGATCCGATTCGGGAACCGCTCTCAGGGCCCGAAGCACTTGGGCCGTTATGAATCCGTTCCAATCCTGGCTCTTTTTATTCCCGGAGCATATGATGGATGGAAATGCTCCCGTGGGCGCCTGGTGATTTAGAACCAACTTTAGCAGTTCATCTGCGGTCATGATATATCTTCTGGGGGTCTGAGCGTGATGCTGAGTGTAGGCTGACCGCTAGGTTGTGCAACGAATGAAATTATTCCATGCATAGTATCCCACCCTCCTCTCCCGGCCACAGGAAGGCTGAGCGCCTCGTAACACCTCAAATCCCAGCCTTTCACTTCAGCCAGTCGAAGCACATGGCTTCGAATACTCTGGTCGCTTCCATAGATCGATCTGGCCGACTTAAAGAGAGTGAATGTCATCGGTCCTTTGACAGCCTCGACCGAAAAGCTGAAACCCACTCTCGACTGGGAGAGAACAAGATCTGGATTGAAACCATAAGCCTCCTCAATGAGTTCGAGAAATTCAGGCCATCGAAATCTTATTCCTGCCAACGAGATGAGGCGTTCAATCTCCCAAAGCTCCAGGCCAGTTATACTGAAGTACAGTTCGAGTCGCGATCTCGCAGGCTCGTATCCAATCATCTGGAACCTGGGCTGACGGCCTGGTAGGAGGCTGCATCCTCCGAGCATATCGCTGATAGCTCCGAGCGTATCGCTGATAGGGCATTTATACTCGCCGATGCCAGACTTCGGGATCTCCGCATAGATTTTGTACCGATCACCTCCCGGACCATGTCTTCCTCCGATCCAGGCGCCGAACTGTAGCTGGCCCGATGACTGAACCTTATGAAGAAACTCACTCATCTCCTTTGGAATAGGGACGGATCCTAGCGATGCCAGCCTCCTTTCAGCGATGTCCAGTCGCTCTCTGGAATCCACTTCAGGCCCTGAGACCTCTGCAACGTAGCGTATCGTATCGTCTGCTGCTGAGAATGCGAACTCGACTGGAAAACCATCGTAAGTCAGTCCGCTGAATTCCCAGGCCACCTCCTGCCAGATGGATCGGCATACTCCCGTCAAGATGGAATCAAGTGCTGCTCTTGCATGGGCAGCAGGCTCGGGAGACCTCATTGCCATCCTGGAGATCCCTTGATATATGGCTCCAAGGCCTCTTGATGATCGTGCCAAATTTTGATCCGAGCCTGACTGCATATGATCTACTCCGAGACGCCGATAAGAGTCTCCTCAGTCTCCACATAGGACCCCCTGTTCATCTGATTGTTCGTATCGACAAAGGTGAGCCTGTAGCTGAACTTCCTTTTCTTTGGATCGACCAGAGATATCCTGAGTTTGATCGAATCTGTGGCATTCCCTGCCAGCTTCAGGCGCTCATCTCTCTCATAGTTATTTCCCGGGTCCTTATACTCAACATCGATGAAGGCCATCCTGACCTTAGAAGGATCAAAGAGCGGTACGAACTCGATATCAATGGCACCTTCGAAGGGATCGTCCACTGGCACGGCCAATGCTCTGGTGGTTACAGGGTCCGTCTTCTTCGTTGACCCGTCCTTCAGATGGTATAGGAAGCTGTAAGAGTACGACCTGGCCTTTGGATCGTTCAGCCTGAGCTTCCAGAACTGAGGCACAGAGTCTTGCGTCAGAGTGAATGATTTATCTAAAGACCAGCTCTTGTCCTGATAACTCAGGTTTACATCGATAGAATCCAGTACACCCCAATCGATCTTGCTGGAGAAGACCTTTATCTCCAGGAAACCTATATCATCATAGGGGTTCAGGTTCAGTGCCCTGTCCTCCGCCAGCCGAGCTGGAAGGCGATACGAGAATACTTGTCCATCCCATCCTGACTGGGGATTGAAGTTGTAATCCACCTCATATTTGAAGGCGGTATCCAGAGTCTTATTCATGAAGACCTCGAACTTCTTCTGACCTTTGTTCTGGGCATCGAATATGAAGTCGCCGTGCTTGTGATTTGACTCGTCTGTCGGGTTCCCGTAGTCAATGGATACGTGTGCTGAGTTCAGGCCGATCTTGTCGAAGTCTATTGGTGCATCTAGCGTGACCGCAAACGTTCTGAAGAAAGGATCATCCAGATCAACCTCAAGGAAATGTCGGTCCTGGTCCCCCAGCAGCAAGCCGAAGAAGCCCTGCGGGGCATAGGTTCTCTGGACTGCCTCTGTGCTGTGATACGTAAGAGTGACCGTCTTTAACTCTTCCTGCTTTATGTACTTGATCTTCAGTGAAATGGCCGGGTCCCCAGAAGTACCCGCTGGTGTGTTGTCTTTCTTGCCAGTATCCGTCTTGCCTGTGTCCGTCTTGCCTGTGTCTGTCTTGCCAGTATCCGTCTTGCCGGTATCAGTCTTACCGCCATCTCCCGGTTTCCCGTCGTCCTTCTTATCCGGGGACAGTCTTGAGATTGTGGCCTGAATTGTCACATGGGGGCTACCAATAGCGGTCTTGCCCTTAATCCTGGCCACCCGGTCCGTAGCATCTCCTGTTCTATTGGCAGCCTGTGCATCAGTTTGTCCCGAAGCCACTGCTCTGCTGGCAGATGCCAGGCTGCCTATGATCCCAATTGCAACATCCTTTCGGCGCTCTGACAGCTTCTGATTATACTCCAGCTTCTCAGGTTTTCCCTCATAGCTGGCATGAGCATCCACAGATACCTCTTTTGGAGAAGCCAGACGGTCTCTAATCCAGCCTCGCAGGGCATCTGCACCCCGGGAACCCGAACCGCCCGAAGGAGACGCGCTTCCCAGGAATGCGCTATCTTGGGGATTGGGTGAATTATTCAAATAGCTTGTATAGCTGCTGCTTGGAGGTGACGTAGACCAACCGGTCTCAAGGGGCTTCTCAAAGTCGAAGAAGAGATTGAACGTCTCCAGCGCGTCAGGCGAAGACGGATACTCGACTGCAATCTTCTTGTTCGAGCCCGCAGGGACATCTATGGATATACGCCTCTGGCTGTCCAGCGGCTGGACTACTTCATCGACACGGACTACAGGATTGTTTCCGCCCGTGATGGTTAGCGTCTCAGTGGTGCCTGAGGTGGATGGAACGTGAGAAATGCTGTATCCAGGCGGCAATGGACTTGGATCAGTGCTAACAACGACTAGTTGGGCTGCTTTGCGGTTATCTGCGACGGCGGGACCGCTGGTTCCCGGTTTACTCTGCCCTCCGGATGTACCCGGTGCGGGTGTCACAGTAGTCGAAGACTGCCCCCCAGGAGTCGCACTACTTGAAGGGATGGACGAAGAAGGCTTGCTGTCCGCAGGTTTGGTCCCAGAGGTGGAATCACCGGGCTTTGTACCTGATGTAGAATCAGCGGGTTTCGCAGGCACTTCTCCCGCGAGTTTGCCTGGAGAGAGAGTGGGCTCGAACCAATCGTTGAGGAGCTTATCTTTAAAGAAATCCAGTGCCCACTTCTCCTTATCCTTCTTGTCGCCTTCAGTTGTGTAGTTGATGACATTGATCAGGATCGCCCCGCTCTGAACGAGGTTCTCGAATCCTATATCTATCCCGGCCTTGAAGAAGTAGTACTGACCGCTCAGGCTTGCGCTGAATTGATCATAAATTCTTTTGAAATCTGCCTTGATCTCGACATCAAGAGCAGGTCTCAGGACTGTGAACTTGAGGTTGTAGATAACGCCCACAGGAGTCAAACCTTCCTTGAAGGCCTTCTCGACTATGATCGCCCCTTCCTGGTCTAGTGAAAGGCTGAAAGCTGCGGAATTCTCTCCGAATAGAGAGGGAACAGAAGCTCCCAGTATCTTCTCTACCGCGTTAAAGGTGCCAGCATTCGCCGGAGCTGCTACCGTCCCGCCCGATCCCTGAAGATTCAGAGCTATGCACTGGACGGACCCTTCGTCAAAGGGGACGGCAGCCAGCCTCGGCTCTCCGTGGACACCGGAAGAAACCGCGGAAAGGATCTTCCCTTCCAGCATAGGGTCCAGGACCAGGTTGACCTCGAACATGAGGAAGCCTCCACCTTTGGCACCTCCTGCTACTGCAGCCGGCTTATACTTGATGAAGGAGAATGCCGCCTTTTTATCCGGGCCATTCCTGGCAAGGGCGACGGGCCCTGGCAGATACCAGAACTGGTTAGGGTCCGCGTGATCTGCAAAGACTGTAATCCCATCCACTGTTATAGTTTTGTTGCCTAATGTAAGCATATATTACCACACCCCGGCCCTCAGGCCACCGGTATTATCAGCTCTCCTGTATTCGCATTCTTCCAGTCCTCGGTCCTGGACAGGCCGTTTGTATTGGAATAGGTGACTTTGTAACTGTACGCGGATCTCTGATCGTCCACGTAGTCGAACTCGAAGTAGGCCTTATCGTCAGGAGACTTGAATGTGAAGATGTCACTGAATCTCAGTCCCGCCGCAGGATCCTCATAACGCTGCTCGACGTTAATCTCCTTCAGATTCTTTGAACCAAAATCAGTCGGCTGAGTGTGGACCAGGATGATTCTGTGGCCTTTCATGTCGCTCCTTACTATTATGCGTTTGTCCCTGGTAAGCGATTTGGGTGTCTCAAGAGACCTGCCATCCTTGAAGAGTACTGTCACCTGATATGTGACCAGGCGCATGTCGGGGTTCGCCAGATCGACGACAAATCTCTTAGAATCCATATCAGTCGGACTGAATGAAAGAGAGCCTTCCTCGAGAATGCTATTGGCAGTATCTTCGTAGGTTAGATCCACGAATGCCTGGCTGATATCGTTCCAGTTGAGGTTAGCCACTACCTCTACAGTGCGTTTCATTGGGAATGGATCTCTTACTGATATCTGCTCTTCACTTGTTTCTTTCCACCCCGCATCCACATCCTTATTATCTGCTGCATGATATATGACCCTGTACTTGAAGGTCCTCTTCTTGGAGTCCTGGATAAATATGGGCAAGACCTTCGAAGCATGGTCTTTATCCAGGATCACGATCTCATCGAAACTGATACCGTTTGGTTCATCAGAGTACTGGATCTTTACTTCGACATCAGGATAGTGCTGCCAGGGAAAGTTGTAAGCTACTATCGGCAAAGAGACTATAGAATAAAGTTCTCTGGGGTTGACCTCGAAGACGTCATCCGTGATCACAATCTCTGGCGAATTGAGAACTACAGGTCTTTTTGTGCCATCTACGCCCTTGAAGTTCACCTTATAGCTGACCCGGGTTTCCCTCTTCATAGAGCCGGACTCGATTGTGCTTGTCCAATTAACAGATCCCTTGGCGCCGCTTGATTCAAGCAAGACGTTCTTGGGTTCGTTGCCATAGGTCAGCTTTACATTGATTGAAGATATAGAGTCATCCTCGAAATTCGCCCTGGAATTGACATCCACTTTCCTGCGTGCGAACCAGGGATTATCCAGATCAACTGAGATAATGAAGTCCTCAAGATTCAACCCCTCATTTGTCAGATCCCTCCATATGCCACTCAAGTGACCTTGTGGATAGATGCTTCTTCTGACGGTGGTCCTCTCACTTATATTGACGTTCAGAGTCTTTTTATCTATTCTGGTTATGTCTGTTTTCTGGTAGCTGAAGCACGCACCAGGACCCCGGCTGGCAATCATTATTGATCGACTGAACGCATCCAATGCTTTGTCCCATCCGTCTTCCTCTTTTTTGACAGGGTCGAGGCTGGGCTTGAAGAAAGCATCAGTCACCATATCCCTGACCTCATTCAAGGCCTGGTCCTTATTCTTGATTATGCCGCTGGTGTCCTCTCCTTCCGGCACAAAGGTATCAGCCTCTATCACTATGGCTCTGCTCTCTACCAGCTCGTCTACAACTTTATCTATATCTGCAGAGAAGATAAGCGAGCTGGCGCTGAATTTCTCTTCCAGGTGCTTCTGGACTCGGTCCCAGTCTGCATGAAGCCTGACGGAATACGCAGGTCTCAATGCCAGATAGTCCAGTGAGTAGACGACGCCTATTGGTGACACCTCTCCCAGGATAGATTTATCCAGTACGGTTACTCCGTATTGATCCAATGAGACTGAGAACGCAGCCTGGTTATCTCCATAAAGTGACGGTTTGCCGTTCTGATCGATTTTGGTAACGAAGTTCAGCTTGCTTGGATCAGTCGATGGCGTGTCTCCTGTCTGCATGCCGAAAAGCATCATCTTCACTGAGCCATCGATCACGGGAATAGGGGCAAGCTTTGGTTTGTCATGGAGTCTCGCTACAGAACTGAGTTTCCCGCTAATGATATCCAGCTTATTCTGGTCTACACCGATATTTACATCGAAGTTGAGGAAGCCGCCGTTGCCTGCCGTGCCTCTGTACTTGATTACCTCTATCTGGGGAACCGTCTGACCTGTTGCCTCATCTTTGATCTTGGTCAATTTTGGTGCCACTGGGAGATAGTAGAACTGCAGCGGATCGGCATGGTCCGGGTAGATCGAGACGCCATCGATTATATAAAAAGGGGGATTTAAGTATAACATGTAAATCTCCCTTCAATGCGCATCTGAAATGTCCGGCAGGACTGTCGGCTCGCTGCTGGTGGCGGGATCTGTCTTCTTGGTTGAGCCGTCTTTCATGAAGAAGGTAGCCTGCCACTGATAGCTGTTCTTGCTCTTATCCTTCTGCTTAACAGTCCAGGTCACAGAGCTTGAAGTGGCGTCTTTGAAGATCGCATCTTTTCTTTCATCTACACCATTCGACGGGTCTTGATAGCTCAGTGAGACCTTTACAAGCTTTACCGAGCTGAAGTCTATGAGGTCGGGAAGCACCTGCACTTGCAGCATGTCTGGTATCTTTCCCAGAGCTATGGTGTTGGTCTTGGCCTCTGTCTCGGGTATATCCTCAGTCGTCCCATCCTTATGCTGGATCGACGCAGAATAGGTGACCTTCCCTCCCGTCTCGTTTATAACTGGAATCGGGAAGTCTACGAATGGGTTGCCCTTATTTAGAGCAAAAGCCTGAGCCATGGTGTATTTATTGGCAGTGTCTTCATACTTCAGATCAATGAAGATGTTGACAATATCCTGATCCATGTCCCCCATAGACCTGAGATGTATCGTCTTTGTGGCGCTGAAGGGGCCGTTGATGAAGAGCTGATTGGCCTGGCCATCGGCCCAGTCCTTCTGGTACTCCGTACCGTCTGCCATAACATACTTGACACGATAACGGTACTGGTTCCTCCTGGGCTGGAAGATGACCTTGGTCATCGTGTGTTCCTTGTTGTCCTTGTCGAGAGTGAACTGGTCCTCTATGAGGTCGACGCCTGCGCTTTTATCCTCGTACTGTATTGCGACCTGTGCCTGGGGGATCTTGGTGAAATTCAGGTCGCCTGGGGTCGCGGTTATATGAAGTATGCCTGAATCGTCTACGTTAATGACCAGGCTCTTTTCATCCGTCTCGGACTCCTTGGACTTGAAAGTCCTGCTTTCATTCTTGTAGTTGACCTGGTACCAGTACTTGTACTTCCAGTTGTTATTCTCGACATAGCTGAGGAATTTGAACACATCATCAGGGCTCGTAAATACCGGCTCCTCTATGCGGTGAGTGTTCCCCTGGTTGTACTCTATGTGGACCTGCACGCTGTGCAGCGGAAGATTCTTGAAGTCGGCATTCACTTTGACGGGAACATTGAGCTGTCGGAAGAATGGATCGTCCGCATCTATCTCCACGAAGTAATCTTCCCATTTGATTCCTGGATAATTGGTGATGTTTGGCAGCATCCCTCGTGGGGCCGGGTTCCATTCAAGGGTCGCGTTCTCCTCGTAAACGACATTTACGTTTGCAGTCTTATTGTTGATCATGCTGCGGGTAACATTTTCTATACCCTCCGGGAGCTTACGATTCTCTTCCGAGACCGGTGTCGCCTCCTTAATCAGGTTCCTGGCTATTGCATCATCGAATGTCCTGTTGAGCGAATCCCTGATCTGATTCTGGATATTGGCATCGGTAATCCCGCCCCAACTATCTATCACGAGCTGGCGAAATTCTGAATTGTGAGAGCTTTCTACAACCGTCTCATTGCGGCTCTCATCTGCCCCATACCAGGTCTCCTCGGTCGTAATCTTCTGGAAGAACGAGTAAAATTTCTGAGCATCCCAGTGGCCGTGTGCATGCATTGGCGGGAGCTTGACTGTGGTCCAAATGTCGTAGGCTACCTGGACCGCACCACCCTTGCCTTTCAGAGCCTGCTCGAAGACGGTGGCCCCCTCTGGAGTGAACTCGACCGTGAATGGGGTTATGAACTTACCGTAGAGAGCTGGAGCACCCGGGTTCCAGACTTTCTCGACCAGCGTGGCGCCCACGCCCTCGAGGTTCAAACTCGCCTTCCCCTTGGTGAATGTTAGCTGGCCGATCCTGACTGGCTGGGACTGCATGTGGAAATTTGCAGCGATCTTGTCCACCCTGGCCTGAAGCGTTTTAGTCACTGCCTTCAGCTTGTCATCAGGTACAGTGAACTCCACATCGAAGAATGCGAACCCTCCGCCCTTCTTTCCGTCCGGCCTATCAATCGGCAGCCTGTATTTAAGGAACTTGAACATAGGCACGCCGTTGTCGAACCGGAAACTTGGCGTGCTGGGTAAGATATAGAACATATTCCATGATGTGTCATCCGAATAGACCGTCAATCCTTCGACAGTCTCTGCTGTATCTAATCTCAACATTTTCTTAGCCTCCAATTTCCATTCTTTGTTCTCTCCTTTCCTTCCTCAAAGCTTCAGCTCAGTCTCATCTGTGTTAGAAGACGGATGCATCACCACAGAACCATCGGCAACTGTCTCCCTCCAATCAAACTCCAGGGAGCCTTCCAGGCCTGCCGAACGTGTGACAATATACCAGCTTGTGGTCCAGTTATCGCGCCTGAAGTAGATAGTGCGATCATCTTGAGTTCCCTTTCCGGATGGCCTGTACACCACTCTGACCCTGACATCCGTAGATCCCGTAGTTTTCGGCCGGGATCCATCCAGGATTATTTTTGCCATTCCCAGATCTTCAGGCTTCAAGGTCCAGCCTTTCGAATCGGTCAGGGGAATCTTGGTCTCAAATGCCGGACCTCCCTCGGTGTAATTAGTTCTGACTAACAGCTCACCTGAAACCTCAGCGGGCAAAGATACATCTGCAAACCCGGGTCCCACCATCTTTGCAGCAACATCTCCAAGCTTGAGTTCGATGAATGCCACAGGCATTTCGATGGCCTCAAAACCCAGCTTGACGAACTTTGTCTGTACAACCGGTTCTTTAACTGAATTCTTGTCTGGCTCTGTGATCGTGACTCCAACCACAATGATGTGGTCGGCTCCAGTTCCACCTGGGAACCAGGAACTGATATCAGTGGAACTATTCAGAGGTACCTGTGCGATTTCAGTCCTGGATACTGTCGATTCCAGCTTGGCCTGGCCCGAATTTCCTGAGGCCATGGCCATGATCATTGAGGCGGCCTTCTCCTTGGCTTGACGGTAAATGTTATCTTTTAGATCCTGTGAGACTCCTTCATCCAGAGAAGCTTCAATGTTGAGGCTCCCCTTTGCGATGGAAGACTCGACCACGGCCAGGGCATCAAGGATCGAGGCATTCTTGCCAAGGGCTGAGACCTCCTGGCTCACGTCTCCGGATATCGATACGCGGGCTTCACGGTCCACAGGCAAAGATCCTTTATAGCCGACTTTTAGGAAATTTCTGCGTCCGTTCAACGAGGCTACTACCTTGGTCTTGTCCTCAGAGCTGAGCTGAACATTGAATAAAGCCGTAAAAGGAGGAAATCCCGATGATTTCACAGATTGGAGTTCATCAAGCTTCCCTGTTCCGTCTCCTATAGACAGCGTTGCTCCAGACACTGAGATTTGAGCCGGAGATAACCTGATCAGCTCCTTTGGCAGCTCCTGATACATTCCAGATAGATCGTCCTTCAGTGGACTGAGCAAAGACGCTTCGATTGACCACTGGGCACCGAACTGTAATACGGCGCCTTTGTCTGATGCCATGAACTGCAGTGTAGGTATTCCATTGGGGCCTCTCTCCGGCAGAGGCTCTCCCGGCAGGTAGAAGAAGGTCGATGGGTCGCTTTTGCTCCTGAAGAGATTCACTCCCCGGAGATTGAACATGCCAGGCAACTCTATCATATTACTCCTGAAACTATGCTTATGGTAATAAGATCGGTCTTCTTAGTAGGACCGTCCTTCATGAAGAAGGTGGCCTGCCACCGGTAGCTCGTTTTGTTCATGTTCATATCCTTAAGCTTGAATCGTCTATGTTCATGTTCATATCCTTAAGCTTGAATCGTCTATGTTCATGTTCATATCCTTAAGCTTGAATCGTCTACGCCGATGAGCAGGCTACTCACGTCTGTCTCGACCTCTGGGGACTTGAAGGTCTTGCTCTCGCTTTTGTAGTGAACCTGGTACCAATACTTGTAATTCCGGAATTTACCATCGATAAAGCTTTCAAACCTGGCATACTCCTGAGAACTTCTGAAAAGGAACTCTTCCGCCGCATGAACATCTCCATGGCTGTACTCGATATGAACCTCTATATCCTCAATTAGCAGTTTGTCAAAATCCGCGTTGACACGAATATCAATAACAAGCGGCATGAAAGTGGCATCATAAACCTCCATAAGCTCGACGTGATCATCCCATCTAACTCCCTCGTAACTGGTAATGCTGGGCAGGGTTCCTCTGAGAGAAAGCTTCCACTCGATGATCTTGTCCTGAGGTACTGATGAGACCTTGGCCAGGGCTATTAGGTCATAGGCAACCTGGATTTCAGTTGTCTTGTCAAAAATGGTCTTTTCAAATACAGTTGAAGATTCTGGAGTGAACTCTCTGGCAAACTGAGCATGATATCGCCCCTCTGGTGATAATGATCCCGGGCTCGGGATCACTTTTGCCGCGTAACCCATCTGGCCTTTAAGATTGGCACTGGCCATTCCTCTAATGAAATTGAGCTGGCCTATAATTACCGACTGCCTTCGCTGCCCCTTGCTGGCAAATACCTGGTTAATTCTTTCTTGGAGCAACTCCTTCAACAGTCTCATATTATCCTGAGGCACCGACCATTGTATATGGCAGAGGGCGAATGCGCCTTCGCGATCAGGGTTGCACATAAGCATTGGACCCGATGTCCGGTACTTCAAGAACCTGAACTTGGGCACGCCGTTCTCAAATTGATATGTTAATTGGTTTGGAATTACATAGAAGGTTACCTCAGAAGAATCATCAGGATATACGATAAGCCCATTTATTAACTCAGATTTATCTATAAGGATCATATACTTCATCTCCCGGAGCAGTTATCGTCTCTGTAACTTCTGATCTGGTACCTGAACAATCAGATTCTCAAATGCCGATCTTACCTCAGACCAGGCGGCTTGAGGCTGATCTGAACTCCTATGCTCCCTATACCTGTAGCCGCCATGGAATGGTGAATTGGCTACATAGCTCCATTCCCTTTTAGGTTGGGAGGGCGTGAAGTGTTGTACGGTAGCCTGTGATTCCGGGACGGCTTCTGGCAGGAGATCTATTGCGTACAGGTTTTCATCTCCCTCAAAGATGCATTCAACTACTATCTGATGAGGTCCGTACTCCCGGAACGAGTACCGTTCAATCATCAGTGTTTTTGATCTTACAGGTCCTATCTTCAAAATCCCTGATCCATCGACAGGATGTGCTTCGACTTCTATGACGGCACCCTCTATCTCTTTGGGCATGGCTATGGCAACGGAAGGCAGATTCAGGCTCAAACTGAAAAGCTGATCCACAGTGTTGCCAGAGGCTGACCAGCTGCACTTCCCACGAATGTCAGCCATTGCGAGCAGATCCGCGCTCGCTCCAACCATTATGAAGTTTATTGGAAAATCATCAGGGTCAAGCATCAGCAAATCCCCACTGTGGCCAACCTCTGGCCCACGTAGCTCTTTTGGGCCACCCACGTCTTTGATGACGGCATAGGTCTGAAAGCTATACTCGGGTTTCTCAGCAGGCGATAATCTCAAGACAACCCTGGCCGAATAGTCAGGGGGATTCAGCTCTGCAGATTCATTTAAGGTCTGGGGGCGATAAGGCATGTTGGAGGGCGCTAGGATATTGACCCCGATCATGAGTACGCCAACCATCCTATCAGGCAGGTTTGAGGAGATCGATACCGGCAAAAAGCCCGTCTTAATAACTGGAACTATCACTTCCTGGTAGATCTTATCAAGCTT
The DNA here is from genome assembly GCA_963782455.1 of uncultured Methanosarcinales archaeon. Lineage (GTDB taxonomy): Archaea > Halobacteriota > Methanosarcinia > Methanotrichales > Methanotrichaceae > Methanothrix. Next base: position 365,265 of record CAWAJP010000011.1, on the reverse strand, counting down.
GTGTTCTTTTGTCCATGCACCTACTGCTTCGAGGGATGATAGATTAAGTATGGATGCGCGTTTGACCTCCAGAGGCAGAGACAGATCCCACTCAAATGTGCCTTTATCCACTTCTCCTTTGGAGGGCAATGATATATGCGGTTCCATAGAGCCATCTGGTGGCATCGTGAAGCTGCAGAATCTATCAATCAAACGATCTGTGATAGTCTCAGAGAGTTCTCTTCGATCAACCCCGGAGAGGTCACCCGAGATCTCCATTGGCAAGAGCTTCAGATCTTGCATAAAGAAATCCAAAACCCCGCTCTGCGGAACAATTCTTTTATCATCACCAAAAGATCTCGCCAGGGCTTCCACAAGTTCCGCTGGATCAAACTTCAATCTAATTGGTATCCTTGGCGACACTCCTGACAATTCGATCTCGGCATAGGCCCGCAAGGAGAGTATCTGGCTCTCAAGCGATTGTTTAATTATCGCGGCTGTTTCTGCTGAAACCTTGATTGTGGACCTTGCCACCCCCAGGCCGTTCCACGTCATCTGGATCGGTGCCTTCATATCATCGGGTAGGGCGCCGCTGCCTAACGCTTGAATGACAATCCTGGTAGAGGAAAATGTGGCTGGCGCTATCACAGCTCCCGGATCCTTTTCCCTGATTATGCTGAGCGCCTGGTCCGTCCTATAGCTGGGCTTAACCCTGAAGTCCAGCATTCCATGAGGCGCCGGAGGAAGGGCGGGGCTTAACCCTCTTACAAGCGAGAGCATGAAATCAGGGCTCCCATCGCTGCGTTCGGCCAACTTGAGGCCATCGGGCATGAAGACGTGTGTACCAATGTCCTCGTAGGGGTAGAATATTTGCAGACCATCTGAGATTATGGGCTTATGAAAATCTGGTAGGCCTTGAAGCGGCATCAGTTCGCTCCTAAAACAATTATAGTATCTCCCGCAAGAATTTTATCAGGCCCCTTTGTGAGGTGCCCGTCCTTCCCTACGGCAGTAATATTATAGGTATAGCTGCTTTGCTCAGGGCTTCCAAGGATCAGATTTCGGAGGTCGCCAGGGGTCAGCTTTAGTGTGGTCTTGACAGTATCCTTTTCCCCAGTTAGCTCGATTTGGTTGCCCGACTTGAATTCAACTATGAACTCAAGCAGTCCTTTTGAAGCTTCAGGGTCTTTGAACACAGGTGTCTTGATGGTGATCTCTCTGGGCTTTGGTGACACGTAGTTGCCGACAATTTTGTCCAATATTGCAGCCTTATCAGGCAACACTTCGAGACTGAGGGGATCGAATGTTGCATGAGACGGGGCACTGCCAGCGAGTTGATCCAAAGGAGCTACGACGAATTGAACGCGTTCGCCCGGCTTCAGCTGGACAGGGAGACTGAGCCCTCTGACTTCGCCTCTTGACTTTGTACTGTCGCGGCTGATCTCTGCTCCAATGCTGTTGATCTTGACGGGGCTCTCTATGGCATTTATCAGCGTGGCCTTGACGCCTCCGGATGCGCTGTCCTGCTCTTCAATATAGTCGAGTATACTTCCAGACAGGTCGTTCATCCTGGCGATAAACGGTATTGTCTCTGTCTGATCCTTGTACACATTGGCTTCGACCTTTCCCTGAAACATCAGAGCAGGCCCTTCGAAAATCGAATCGAAGATCTCCTGGAAGCCATCCATTGTAAGCGTCAGCTGATCGGTAATTCCCGTAATGATGTTGATAAGGGCATTCTTACTTCTGTCCTGGAACGGCCCTGAAGAGCTTTCCTGCCCAGGTACGCCCAGGTAAAATTCGGTCTTAACGGGATCGACCTGCAATGGCTGAAGCATGGGACTATCGATGCCCTGAGGCAAAGAAGCAGCCAGGAACGAAGGATTCTGTTTCAGCTTCTCCATGGCATTGCTCAATCGAGTTGTGTCCGTATAAGGCATGGCGAAGTAGGCCAATTTGACAGAATCCTCCGACTCGAATTTTACCGAAATTATTGGGTTATGAGGCGAATCAGGTTTCCTTGCTATCTTGAAGCTATCCGGGAGGTAATAGAAGAGATAGGGCTGAGCAGCATCCTGATAGTAGCTGGAGGAGTCCACCTGCACATGAACAAGGCCGGATACATCTGTAGTGGATGGAGTAATGTTATGAAACATGTATGGATGCAATCCAGGTGGAAAGATGAATGGATGGGGTGCTGGAAGATCATCAAGAGCTCGGGTGACTTCTCGAAATAGTGGCTCATTGGTGCCGGCGCCTGCTGCATAGGTGACCCACTTTATACCCAGGTTATAACCGTAATCTGTGACCTGAACCTTCGCGTAATTGCCAGAGTTGGTTACGACTGCGAATACATCACCGTTGATGAGATTATTGCCGTCTGTGGGATTAATTATGAATCTTCTTTTAATCAGTGGTATCCTTATTCTAGCATCGCTATCTATGAGCGATTGAGCCCCGGGTTTTGTTCTTATTACAGGGGCGATGGGAGCAATACTCTCAGCATTGCCATTTATAGGATCCGTGCCATAGGTCAGGCCTCTGAGCTGGGATATTGAAAGGGAATCATAGTCCACTCTACCCAGGTTGACAATCCTGGCTTTGTGAGTGGGCACCAATTTCCTGATCGTGCTGGTTTCTTGGTCCCACCAGACATCATCGTTTCGCCCGCCCTCATTGCCCGTATCAAAGCTGAAACTCCAGGTCCCCTTTATAGCGTGAGTGCCAGAGGACACTATAGGGGCAGAAGCATTCGCATCTGTCGTTCTAACTGGAATTGCCACCTTGATTGCACGTCTAACAATCAAGACGGATTGATAATCGTCCTCAGTTAAAGCTCTGTAGATCTCATCCCTCTCGGCCAGACTGTTCAATTTCAGGACCGACTTGAGCCCGGACGGCTCTAAAGTTACCTCCTGGAAAGAGAGCTCCTTTTGTGCACCATTAGAGCCCTTTATTTGATATCTGAGAAGAATTGCCACTTGATGGGCCAGCTCACTGGCATTATGGCTATCAGCCTCGATCGTAGGTGCGGGATATTTATCCAGATTTATGATCAAGCTCCAAGCATTCCCGTCCTGCTCCAGTGAAATCCTGTACTGCTGGCTGCCTGAAACATTCTGCTCGGATATACGGTATCTGGGAAGATACAGCTTTTTTGTCGTGTCAGCCGGATCCTCGAAGAGCTGGTCATCTGTGACATCGGCACTTGGGCTGACAGGAACTGTGAGCTTATCTCTAGGAAAGCCCACTGTTGGAAATACTATATAAGAAATTCTCAAAGCCATTACCGGATCGACCAGCCGTACTTCCTCGGCCATGATGCCAGTGGATGCCCTTGATGCGGGAACCGCTAGAGATGCTACTGGTGCCAGATCTGCTTTCACGTTCTGAGTTACTGTTGCGGGCAGGAAGTTGGTCGCTAAGATTGCTGGCTCTATTTGATTTTTGGTGGCAATCTTGTCTGAACTCTGTAGGATGAATCCACGATTTAGAATTTTCATTCTGTCTGGCATAATCCTCCATACATCTCTCATTACGTGCGATATTGATGCCACATAGACTATGCTAATTGGAATTATAGAAATATAAAGCTATCTGAGAATCTAAAAATTCTATGAAATAATATTTATTATATATCAAAAATTTCGAACTCGAACTTGCTAAATCGAGTCCTCTCTTGCAGATGATTTTTTATTATATAATTCTAATTTTCATTATTAAAGATAAATTAAAATTTGAAAAAAACTATTAGCGTAACCGCTCAGATGTGGAGTTGAATACCTCTTCAGGCCGGCCCTTTAGCAAATTGTTTCATCACCGCTCAAGTTCCAGCAGGAATTATTACTTATGTCTCCTGAAAGTGCGGAAAACCTCAGGAGCTCTCAGGACTGGGCCCATTCTGTAGAAGATAAATCGATATCTTCAAAGAGGTTTACATGGAACTGCGAGCCCAAAGTTGGAATATACAAATCATCACCCTTCGTATCTATTCGTAAATATATATGCACCAAAAGACTTTTAAAGAAAAAAGACTAGAAATATATAGGAATTTAGTTGGTATAGGAATTTAGTTGGATACGGTCCTAACAGAAGGACTTTGAAACTTCATAGCGAGGAAGGTTAGAAAATGTCGGATAAATTCCAAGCATTAATAGACTTTAAGTATGGCGATGTGAGCGACCCCAAGCCCATCATAAAAGGCAACACATATAGTACGGAGAATTTTCAAAAGCCGCAATTGGATCATTGGGAAAAGATCGGCTGGATCAAGATGGAATGATTTAGACATCATTTTCCTTTAGCGATCCACTCCAGTTCTTTTCTATTTACGATTGTTGCATGAACCATCAAGATTGTCGATATCTTTGCACTAAACATCAATCCGATCTTGCAAATCCCGAATGGCCAGAGTCCCGAGAACGATCGCTGCCGCTAATATTGTGAAGACAAAGATCGCGCCGTCAACTCCATGCAGATCTGCTGTACCGCCTGCGATAAGAGGTCCCGCCACCACTCCAGACATGCGAGCAGTGTTGAATATGCCATAGATCTCTCCCCTACGTGTCGTGCAGGTGGTATCGGCTATGATCGCCGCCGCTGCCGGACTGCTCATCCCCAGGCCCACGCCAAGGCCCGCAAAAAGAATGACGACCTGAATCATGGTTTCAGCCCTCAGCAGAAGGGCAAAAGAGACCAATCCGGCCAGACAGCCGGTGAAGATAAGCAGCTTTCTTCTGCCCCGGTCGGCTTGAGTGCCAAAATAGATGTTTGATATTGCAGTGCTGCCTCCATAAACCAGGTAAATCAGCCCCACGTCCGTAATGGATAGGCCAAGCCCAGTAGCATAAGCTGGTAGCATGGTGAAGTTGAAGCCGCCTACGACACCCGCCCAGAGAACGACAGAGCAGCAGGCAAGAAATGTGCTGCGGTACCCTGATGCGATAAGAGGCTCCTTTCCTTTTTCTCCCTTTTCGGGCGATAATTCGACCCCGCCCTCCATCTTATTGGGCTCAGAAACCTGTCGATAGACGATGATAACAGACACCATTCCCAGAAATGCCCAGAAATAGAAGGGCGCTTTTAATCCCATCAGGTCATAGAAGATTCCACCGATAAACGGTCCCAGGGCCAGGGCAGAGAAGAAAGCGGCGTTGTAGAAGCCCATGGCTGCACCTCTCTTCTGGGGCAGGGCTTGATCGATGATCAATGCCATAGCTGTAGGCCAGACAAGAGATGCCCCCAGTCCGCCCAGAGCCCTGATGAGCAAGAGCGTGTAGGCGTTGCCTGCATAGACATAGAGCGGAGGCAGGAAGGTGAAGGTGACCAGTCCCAGCAGCAATATCTTCTTTCTTCCCAGTCGATCGGAGAGGCGGCCTACTGGTATCTGGGTGACGAGCTGCACCGCACCATAGATGGAGACTATAAACCCGAGCATCGTGAAATTTGCTCCCAGATTCATAGCGTAATCTGGAAAGAATGGTGCGACTAAAGAGAATCCCAGGACGGCCACAAAGACTGCCAGATAAAGAGGCGCAAGCGAGCCAAAATCTTTGAATGAGTGCATCCTGCTCTAAAACGTCAGCTCCATACCAAGGATCGTCTGAGTATAAGTGACTCCTGAGATCTCTCTTACATTCAATACTGCACGGTTGAGGTCGGCTGCGCTCTCCACATCCAGTATCGCAATGAAGTCTCTTTCCCCGTAGACCGGCACAACCTCACGAATCCCCTTGATCTTCTCAAGGCGATCATAAACCGCCTTTTCCGTTCCCGGCTCGACGTCTATCATGATGAAACCTTTCATGCCCATCGTCTCCGCAGTTAACTATTTAAAAAAATGTTTTCGATTTGGTTTTCGTTCCGATATAGGAATTCAACAATTTTATACATTATGTAGTATCAATGTCACACTTCACATCGGGGTCCGGACCCTTTCTCTCCGAAATCATGTCCTGAATCATCCCGATCTCATTTTCGAAGCGGTCCAGAGGCATCTCCTCCCGGGCTATGTAGAGGCAATTCAATGCCTCTTCCAGCCTTCCCAATGCAGTGAGCACTGCGGCCGTTGATTCCATGTCAAAGGCGTCCCCGCCTTTCTGAAGCACTGAATCATAGACCTGCAAAGCTTCTTCCAGCTTCTTTTGGTTTCGCAGCAAAAAGCCCTTGTTTCTCATGGCATCCAGGTTCTCTGGATCGAGAGCCAGACATCGATCGTAGCTTTCACCGGCTTCTTCGATTCGACCCAAGGCATAAAGCGCCACGCCTCTATTGTTCCAGGCTTCCGGGATCTCCGGATTCGCGGCCAGGACGCGCTCGAAGATCTCCAGAGCCTGTGGATAATCCTTCTGCTTGACCTTATCCATTCCTCTATGAATCAACACTCTCTCTTTAGAGTTCATGGGGCCTCACATATAGCCCTGGATGGGCGCGGATTCGCAGGATTTCGCGGGATTGCCGTTGCCCCCAGATCCCGGTCTCTTGATCTCCCCGAACACTTTCTCATAATCCTTTATATGTTCGCCAAGCCAGTTAGCCAGCTCTTTGGCAGCAAGGGGCGAGAGGATGATCTCTGTATCGATCTTTCGCTCCATGACCGTAACACTCTTGCCGCCCTCCACCTGGGATTTGGGCGAGTCGTTGTAAAAAGCGATTCTAAAGTCGTAGGGGCTGTGGCCGCCTATCGCGCCGATGGCATAAACCTGCTTGAAATCGGGACTGCGCAAAATCTCCACGGATACTTCCATGCCAGAAGGAGATGGTCTCAAGCTTAAAAAAGATGATGATTCCTCCCGTCGGTCACGGAAGGCCCGTGCCATTTTCCAGGCATCGAAATGTATTTAGGTGACTTAGCTTCTTGTGTTGCCGATACTATGATTGGGGTCTTAGGGTTAGAAGACGGTACAAGGGTAGAAGGTACCGGTTTTGGCGCGCCCGGTGTGGTCTCGGGTGAACTGGTCTTTACTACCATTATGTCCGGTTATGAGGAGGCTCTGACTGATCCCTCTTATAACGGGCAGATGCTCATGTTCACTTATCCTCTGCAGGGCAACTACGGTGTAAGTGGAGACGATTTTCAATCAGACAGGATATGGCCCAAGGCCATGGTCAGCAGGGAATACTGGGAGCGGCCCGTGCACCATCGATCAGCTAAAACTCTGAATCAGTTCCTGAAAGAAGAAGGCAGACCCGGGCTATGCGGCGTGGATACCCGCATGCTCACTCTGAAGGTGAGGACACAGGGCGTAATGAGGGCAACAATCGCTGTAGGCGAAAGAGATGAAATATCCGGGCTGGACGTGGTTGAAATGGCACGATCTCAGCCAGACATCTCGGCGCAGGATCTATTGGGAGATGTTACCTGCAAAAGCCACTACCACATAGAAGGAAGGGGCAAGAGGATTGCCATGATCGACCTGGGCATCAAGAGACATATCCTGAAGAGTCTATCTGCTCGTGGATTTGACATTCACGTATTTCCTGCCCATTCCAGCATCTCGGAGATTGAGGCGGCAAAGCCCGACGCACTATTTCTCTCCAACGGCCCCGGCGATCCAGAGAGGGCAGAGAAGGCCATCAATGCTGTCAAACACTTCGTCGGTGAGGTTCCAGTATTCGGAATATGCCTGGGGCATCAGGTTATCTCCCTGGCTTTAGGAGCTCAAACCTTCAAGCTCAAATTCGGCCATCATGGGGGCAATCAGCCTGTCAAAGATCTCGAAAAGAAGATAGTCTACATCACATCTCAAAACCACAACTTTGCCGTGGTTCCAAATTCTGTGGAGGGCACAGACCTGAAGATCACCCAGCTCAATGCCAACGACGGCACAGTTGAGGGCATTATGAGCGACAAGCTCAACATTCTAGCTGTTCAGTACCACCCTGAAGCCCACCCTGGACCGCTCTGTACTCTGGACCCCTTCTTCAGTTCTGTCGAGCGGGTTATGAATGGCAAGATTCCCATTCCAGTGAGGCGATAGAGATGCCCAAGCGAAACGATATCCACAAGGTTCTGCTCATAGGCTCGGGTCCTATCCAGATCGGCCAGGCTGCAGAGTTCGATTTTTCCGGCTCTCAGGCATGCAAATCGCTGCGCGAAGAGGGCATAGAGGTCGTCCTGGTCAACTCCAATCCGGCCACCATCATGACCGATCCGGACACTGCGGATAAAGTCTACATAGAGCCGCTGGTGCCCGAGATCGTGGCCAAGATCATCGAGAAGGAAAGGCCTGATGGAATCATTGCCGGCATTGGCGGCCAGACCGGTTTGAACATCACATCCGAGCTGGCAGAGATGGGCATCCTTGAGAAGTATAATGTCGAGGTTTTGGGAACGTCCGTCAAATCCATTCGGGAGGCGGAGGACCGGGACCTCTTCAAGAAGGCAATGCAGCGCGTCGGCGAGCCGGTGCCAAGAAGCAAAGCAGTAAACACACTGGATGAGGCTCTGCAGGTCATGGTAGAGCTGGGACTGCCTCTGGTGGTAAGGCCCGCTTATACGCTGGGAGGCTCAGGCGGAGGCATAGCCAAGACACGCGAGGATCTCCTCAGCATCTGTGAACTGGGACTGAAGAGGTCCCGGATCAGCCAGGTTCTGCTGGAGGAGAGCGTGGGGGGCTGGATTGAGCTGGAGTATGAGGTGATGAGAGACTCGAACAACACCTGCATCACCATCTGCAACATGGAGAACATGGACCCCATGGGCATTCACACCGGTGAGTCCATTGTCGTCACGCCCATCCAGACCCTATCCGACAAGGAGATCCAGATGCTGCGCAGCGCCTCCATCAATATCATTCGAGCCCTGGAGATCGAGGGCGGCTGCAACATTCAGTTCGCAGTCAAGAACGGCGAGTACCGGGTAATAGAGGTCAACCCGCGCGTCTCCCGTTCGTCAGCGCTGGCGTCCAAGGCCACAGGATACCCCATAGCCCGGGTCACCGCCAAGATCGCCATTGGAATGACCCTGGATGAGATCAGGAACGATGTGACCAAAGAGACGCCCGCATCCTTCGAGCCCACGGTGGATTATATTGTGACTAAGATCCCCCGCTGGCCTTTCGACAAGTTCGTCAAGGCCAACAGTGCTCTCACCACAGCCATGAAGTCCACGGGAGAGGTTATGGCCATTGGCCGCAGTTACGAAGAGTCCCTCATGAAGGCTGTGCGCTCCCTGGATATTGATAAGGACTTCGGATACTCCGGAAAGTACACCACCTGGACGGATGAGGAGATCAGGAATCTACTTGAGAATCCAACGGACGAGCGGCTCTTTGCCATCTACCAGGCCCTGAAGAGGGGCACCTCCCCGGAGGACATCTCTGTAATTACAGGAATTGAGCCCTACTTCCTCTACCGGATTGAGAACATCGTGGCCATGGAGGCAGAGATTAGGAAGGGCCTGAATCCGGAGACTCTCAGAAAGGCCAAGCGCACCGGATTCACAGACGAGCAGATAGCGGAATTCGTCGGCAAGAGCCGGGAAGAGATAACGGATATGCGCCTCTCCCTGGGAATCATTCCCACCTTCAAGATGGTCGACACCTGTGCCGCCGAGTTTGAGGCCAAGACGCCCTACTACTATTCGTCCTACGATACCGAGTGCGAGCTTGTGCCCTCGGACCGAAAGAAGGTGCTGATCCTGGGATCCGGTCCCATCAGGATCGGCCAGGGAATTGAGTTCGACTACTGCACAGTTCATGCCGTGATGGCTCTGCGTGAACAGGGCATAGAGGCTCACATCATCAATAACAATCCCGAGACGGTTTCCACTGATTACGATACATCGGACAAGCTCTTCTTCGAGCCTGTGACCCTGGAAGACGTCATGAATATCATCGAAAAGGAGAAGCCCTATGGTCTGCTGGTGCAGTTCGGAGGTCAGACCGCCATAAACCTGGCCATGCCCCTGGAAAAGGAGATAGCTCGCCGCGGCCTGAAGACCAGGATCCTGGGCACCTCTCCAGACAGCATCGATCTGGCTGAGGACCGGGAGAGGTTCAATGCTCTCATGAACCTGCTGAATATCCCCCAGCCCAATGCGGGCATCGCCTACTCTCCGGCTGAGGCCAAGGCGGTTGCAGCGAGGATCGGCTATCCGGTTCTCGTCAGACCCAGTTACGTATTGGGCGGAAGGGCCATGGAGATCGTCTACGACGAGACGGGCCTGGAGGTCTACATGCGTGAGGCGGTGCGGGTCTCTCGCGAGCATCCTGTTCTCATAGACGATTTCCTGCAAAACGCCGTGGAGATCGATGTGGATGCCGTTTGCGACGGGACTGATGTCCTCATTGGCGCCATCATGGAGCACATCGAAGAGGCGGGAATCCATTCGGGCGACAGTGCCTGCATGATTCCGCCCCAGACCCTGCCGGGTGTGGTTTTGGAGGTAGTGCGGGATTATGTGCGCAAGATCGCTCTGGGCCTCAAAGTCGTGGGAATAGTGAACCTGCAGATGGCCTACAAAGACGGCACGGTCTATGTTCTGGAGGCCAACCCGAGATCCAGCCGGACCATTCCCTTCGTCTCCAAAGCAGTTGGACTGCCCCTGGCCAAGATTGCAGCCAATGTCATGATCGACAAATCCCTGCGCGAGCAGGGCTTCTTGCAGGAGCCCAAGACGCCTTACGTCTCAGTCAAGGAGGTATTGCTGCCTTTCGACAAGCTGCCCGGAGCGGACGTCCTCCTGGGGCCGGAGATGAGGTCTACAGGGGAGGTTATGGGCATAGACTACAAACTGGGCCTGGCCTTCTTCAAAGCGGAGCTATCCGCTGACAACCCGCTTCCCCTGGAGGGATTGGTCTTCATATCGGTGAAGGATGACGATAAGGCGGCGGTGGCGGTAGCGGCGAGAAAGCTGGCTGACGCGGGACTGAAGATCATCGCCACGGACAACACAGCAGAGTATCTTAATAAATCGGGCATAACGGTGGAGCGGGTGAACAAGATCTTCAACGGCAGCCCCAATGTACTGGACTACATGAAACGCGGCGAGGTGAAGCTGATAATAAATACGCCCACCACGAAGCAGTCAGTCAAAGACGGCTTCCAGATCCGGCGCAACGCTGTGGACTACCACGTCCCCTATATCACCACCATCCAGGCAGCGCAGGCGGCTGCGGATGCCATTGTCATGGCCAGGAAGGATCAGATCACCATCAAGGCGCTGGATGAGTACCACAAAGAGGTCTATTACACCTGAATCAGGACTGAAAAGCTTAACAGTCGTCGCTCGGCCGGCCGCGGCCCGAGAGCGGCGCCCGTGCCCCGAGGGCCGCAGGGCCGACTCGCGGCACCCCGGAAGAAAAGAGGAGAGCCGTCCTCGTCTGTATCTACTCAGTCCCGTTTGAGTTGAATGACATAAGCATATCTTTCTTTTAGGCAAAAACGATTATCCAGCCTCTTCTTCCGGGTCCCGCGCGGGTATTACGCGCTGGGGCGACGGGGCAAACTTATGGCCGTGCAGGCCCCCCTGACCCCGCGGCCGCGGGGGACAATCTATGAAGCTCTGCCCTTTATTGTTAAGTGTAGTCCGGACGAAATCCCTGGGCAAGGCTGGGACTAGGAAGAAGATATGACCATTCCAGTCGAGCGGCGGAAGACCATCCAATGTGAAAGAGGTCTATTGAAGACAATTTTACCATCAATGAGGCTGCAGCTTAACCGCCGTCGCTTGGCCGGCCGCGGCCCGGGAAAGGCGCCCCAACCATAGCGCGGGAGGCCCGCCGGGCCGACTCGCGGAACCCCGGAAGGATGCGCTGATGCTGTCCCATCTGGAAGCAAAAATAATCCAACAACACCTTCCGGTCCCGCGCGGTGAAACGCGGTCGGGCGACGGGGGCGCACTCAAGGCCGTGCAGGCCCCCCTAACCCCGCGGCCGCGGGGAACAATCTATGAAGCTTTGCCCTTTATCCTTGGACGTCCTCGATAAGATCCCAGAAGGAAAGCATTTCTGAACAGACACCGTGCTGTTATCGATGGAGAACGACCGACGGCCTTGGGCAGTAACAGCCTTGATATGCACCCAATTTTCAGGTTCGAAACGCCCATGAGCTCAGGCCGGGCTCTGCACTTCCCGCCCATCCTGGCAGGCCTCCGGGCATCTCTTGCCCTGGTTTCTCCGAGGACCGAAGCCTTTATCTGCGAGGAGAGGATAGGAAACCTGCTTGCGGGCCCGTGGTCTAGCTGGTTATGACGTCGCCTTGACATGGCGGAGGTCATGCGTTCGAATCGCGTCGGGCCCACTTTCGCCCAAGTAGCTCAGTTGGGAGAGCGTCAGACTGAAGATCTGAATGTCCCCGGTTCGAGTCCGGGTTTGGGCATGTTTTTACCTGTAAATAATGCCTGCATTGCAAAGAGATTTTTGGCTCAAATGATCACGGTCATTTTAGAGAATCCATAGTCCGTTGATGAATGTATCTTGCTGCCCAGTTGCCATTCTGAGGATCTAACACTGAATGCGGTTGCCTTTTCTATGTCCAACAACGGTAAAGATAATGAGAGAATCGCCTACTCTCTTTGAAAGGTTCTATGCAACAATCCCGATCGACGCATATATTAAGATACAAGCGGATGAAATTGCGGCTGAACAAGCCAAGCACATGCTTAAAAAGCACGCATAAGAAGGCCGTCACAAAAAAATGCAAAACATTTCTAGGACATGCCTCCGAAATCCTGCAAATTGCCATGGAACTTTTCTCAAAGGAGTGAGCCATCGGCCGAAAGGTTTTTCGTTCACTCCAAATTAACGTCAGGCTGAAAGAGATTACATGGCCGTCCACATATTTTGGGATAACTCGAATATCTTGCTTAGTGCTCAGAACTTATGTAAAGTAAACGAGCTTGGAACACCCGTTTCAGCAATGAGGATTGGTTTTCAAAAAGTCGATGAGTTTGTCCTGAAGAGATGAGAAGCGATAACTAAAGTTACCTTTATTGAGTTGACTAATACCGCATGAATCTCATGGCTTGCACAAAGGACGTTGATTGCTTCTGATTGGCGCTCGATATATCGTATCAGGGCAAACAGGGTCTAATGCTGTAGTTTTCATGTCCAACAACTCGATAGAGGTACACTACCTATTTTTATTAAGCTCACGATAAACATATATATTTGAGTTAAGAATTAGACATCCAACTAGAGGACCTATATATATGCTGCAAACAATGAGATTTTCTATAGAAGATAAGGCTGATTTTGTCGGTTATCAATCAAAATTTAATAAAAAAGAGATAGCCGCAATACAGGACTCAGCTAGGGAAGCGGCCTATAGAATAAATTCAAATGATGATTTAAATACAGCAAGGATGCTAATTGGTGTCGAAAATGCAGCCCATGAAATCTCTGAGAGTTATATAGAGGGAGCATATATAATAGAGTCTAGCATTGAAGCTAGTACTGATAGAAACGTTGGTAGTATTGAAGATTTAAGGGCATTATTCGATACTAGATCTACAAAAATAATATGGCTCCTTGAACAACAACGCAAAGAATTGAGAAGTTTATTGGAAAAAATGTATGAGACAATGATATCACCTACGGAAACAGAGGCCAAAGAAAAAACGAAATGGGCAATAAATGCATATAATAAAGGATTGTTTGATGAGGCAATGAAATATTTTAATATATCTAAAGAATTATACCCATTTGATTTTATAGTCTATCAATTTCTTGGGAATATTCATCTTTTTGAGAGAAAGGAACCGAAAGATGCTCTAGAAAATTATAAATTGGCTATAAGACATTTAACAGATAGCTCTAAGTATTACACAAGTTTAGCATTCCTCCATATTGGATTATCACATTATGATATGGGGGATTATCAAGATGCATATATTGCAGCATCTAATGCAATTCAAGTGAACCCTAATTTTAGCGAAGCTTATTATCGAAGTGCTCAATATTGCTCAAAACTTGGTAGATATGATGAAGCATTAAGTAATCTAAGTAAGGCAATTGACGCTGATAGAGGTTATTGTTTAAAAGCATTAGCTGAAAAAGACTTTGAGCCCATGAGCAATAAACTGAAAGATCTCATTGAGGATTTAACAAAGAAAGAACAGGTCAAGGCTGATAAAGAGATTGAGAAATCAAAACAATTAATTAAAAAATTCGATTACGTTAACATACCAGATTCTGCTCAAAAGGAGTTGGATGAAGCAATAAAACTCAAAGATTCCGGAACATATCTGAATTGTAGAGACGCTGTGTACAAGGCATATGCCTCTCAAAAAGCATTAGTAGATTCGATAAATAATTTTTTGTCGAGTGAGATAAAAAATGTCGAAGCATATAAAAATACAATAAAAGCAGAATATTACCAGCTGGAAGAACTATCTAACGCAGGCAAGAAAGGTTTTATAAGATTTTCAGCATTAACATTAGTTTTTTTTGTGCTAGGGAGTATGACAGAATTTGATAATCCAATGGCAATAATAGTTATTCCTATTTTGGGAATAATATCTCTTGTTGGATTGGCCCAATATTTGAGTTCTATGCACAAAAGAGCTTCTTGTGTAAAAAAAATAAATTCGTTGGATGAAACTAAATCTGAAAAACACAATATCATGGTCGCAGTAAACTCAGAAAAAAGCAAAATGAACATAGACAAGCTTGCGGATGCATTAAATTATATAGAATATGAGAAATATTTGCGTAAGACTTATGGTTAGATCAGATAACAATAAGTTTTACTGGATTATTTTATTTTTATATGCAAATGACATAATGACCATATTATTGTTATATTTATATAAATCTAATAATATTATGCTTTGAACTATATTCTATGGCGTTGCCGGTGGCACGCCGCACTTTGCATGTAGGTAGATACGCTAGCATAGCCAAAGATGTGTCCCTTTTTGCCATCCTAGCATTCAGACGGGTCGCTCGTCAAATAGGTCTGGTACAGCCTGGGAAAGCTTTCTCGGTAGTGCGACCGGCCTCAAGGCCATAGCCGCAGAGTGTTACGATGGTCTGAGCAATAGCCTCCGAAAATACGCTGCGGTACTGGAACGGCCTGACCTGGATTCAGTCCAGTACCAATACGATCTTTGGTATTGCTTTAGCAAATAATCCCAGGATAACCATAACTCTAGAGGCTTATCAGGCCCTCCAAATTCAGGCAGCTTTATAGTTTTTGCAGCAACAATTGGGGCATTCTTCGCTGAGTGCCACGGCAAATTACCTGCAGGCAAGACCTAATCATCGGGTAGCGTGCCTTGTTGTGGTAAAATTCACAGTGGCTCTGTATCCTGATTCTACTCACTCCTCCAAGGATAAATACCTATTACCAGTTATCCAATCCTCATTGAGATCCATCATGATGCAAACCGCCACGTCTCAGGAGTGACTGATCATTTGAGTATCCCCTTGAAACGCGACTTCTCCGCCTCAGCTTCCTGCCTGTTTCTCTCCCAGCTCTTCATATATCGCCCTGAACTCCCCCAGCGCCGTCTCCAGGCTCTCAACAATCTCCGCAGCCAGCACCTCCGGCGCAGGCAGATTATCGGAATCTTCCAGGCTTTCGTCCTTGAGCCAGAAATGTCCAGGCTGGCCTTATCCCGCTTCACCAGCTCTTCGTAGCTGAAGGCCTTGAACCTCTCGCTCTCTTCCCTCTGGTGCCTGTTCTCTGGGTTGTAACATTGGATGAAGTCCTGCAGGTCATCGAGCTTGAGCGGATTGGTCTTGAGGGTGAAGTGCTTGTTAGTCCTCAGGTCGTAGATCCAGAGCTTCTCAGTCCAGGGCCGATCGCTGGCTGGCTTCTTATCAAAAAAGAGCACATTGGCCTTCACTCCCTGGGCGTAGAAAACGCCTGTAGGCAGACGGAGCAGAGTGTGGACGTCACATTCCTGTAGGAACTTGCGGCGCACTGTTTCGCCCGCTCCGCCTTCGAATAGAACATTATCCGGCACGACTACAGCCGCGCGGCCATTGATCTCCAGCAGGGTCTTGACGTGCTGGAGGAAGTTGAGCTGCTTGTTCGAGGTTGTGGCTGAGAAGTCCTGGCGGTTATAGGTCAAAGAATCCTTATCTGCCTTCCCATCACCGTTCACAATGGTTATGCTGCTCTTCTTTCCAAAGGGTGGATTGGTGAGAATCAGTTTGTAGCGTTTTCCCTGGTCTGATAGCAGGGAATCTCCAACCTCTATGGGGCTCTCCTCGCCTCCGATGCCGTGCAGAAATAGGTTCATGGCACAGAGCCTGACCACTCCATCGACCACATCCTTGCCCCCCAGGGTCTCGAACCTCAGCGCCTTCTTCTGCTCCTTATCGATAGGGTATTTCTTCTCGACGTAGTCATAGGCAGCCAGGAGAAATCCACCTGTACCGCAGGCCGGATCGTATATGGTCTCTCCGGGCTTTGGCCTGATGACCTCCACAATGGCCTTTATCAGGGGTCTGGGTGTGAAGTACTGCCCTGCGCCGCCTTTCACGTCCTCTGCGTTCCTCTCCAGCAAGCCCTCGTAGATCGCGCCCTTGACGTCGATGTCCAATCCTATCCAGGTCTCGCCGTTGATCAGGTCTATGAGCCGTTTCAGCTTCGCTGGATCTTGGATGCGGTTCTGTGATTTGCGGAAGATCACCCCCAGCATTCCCGGCCCTTTGCCAAGGGATTCGAGGATGTGGCGGTACTGCTCTTCAAGTTCTGCTCCTTTTTCCGGCTGGAGGCTCTGCCAGTCCAGGCCTTTTGGTATGGTGGATGGCTTGTTGATCGGCGGCTTTGTCTGCTCGTCTGCCATCTTCAGGAAGAGGAGATAAGTGAGCTGCTCCAGGTAGTCGCCGTAGCTCACGCCGTCATCTCTGAGGACGTGGCAGTAATTCCAGACCCGCTGGACGATAGAGGATTCTTCGGTCATTGGATCAGACTCAGTTTAAATATTAATTATATTAATTATCTTTTATATAAGCGTTTATCGATTCCCCTAAGGAGCAGATTAGCGAGATCATCTTATCCTTATGTGTGCCGATGATATCGCTACCCCATGTTTTAGGATATCCCTTGCCATTATAAGAAAAATCGCGAAATATAACGCCCTGTTCATTGCGTCTATCTCTGCCGAATTCCGCTCTAAAATCACCGTGTATTAATTTTCGATGCTTATTGATATTACTAAATGCTCTCAGGTAGTTAAAAGAGTCATCCTTAATTAATACTCCTATTGAATTAGATATGTCAATATAATTGCATTTGTTTTTCAAAAATTTGTTTATCTCCCAGATGGATACCTTCTCCTCTGCAAATTCTCCATTTAAAATCGTTACGTTTATGATTTGCGCCGATAAATCCACTAGAGAAATAAGGCAGTGTGCACAGCATTCGGCATGGGCTGCATAAATAAAATAAGCTTTGGTATATCTCTCATCACCCAATGCAAAAGATGCCGCGAATAACTCTTTCCAGACTCGATTTGCTTCTTCTGCATGAATCTCTGCGCGTTGCTTTCTCCAGAAGAGAGAATCAACGAATTCATCTGGGTATATCCTATTCTTTGCTCTGCTCAATTCCCGCAATTCTTGAAAATTCCAATCTGACATAGTTATCCTTTTGATAAATTATCTAGTATTTTTAATCTCTTCTGATAATATATAGCAGAAAAGTTCATTGGATCAGCCCGATCTGATGAGTGCAATAGCGTTTAATACTTTTGTCACATCTAAGCTCCTGTTTAACCCGTTCTTCTTCTATTCGTTCCATTAAAACAGATGCTGGCTCGTCATTGGGATCTTGAAGGACCAGTTTACCTTCGAAAGCGTATTTGAGGATGGATTGGCGAAGGCAATCGGCACGCTTGACACTATCTTCGATAATTGTCTCGATATTATCTGCAATTGACTTGCATCGCTCTACTTCTTCTGCGATTATTCTTTGTTCAGCAAATGGGGGCAATCGAACTATTAGATTTTTGATATTGTCAAGATTTAAGCCAGGTTTTCCCGCGCCGTATGCTTGCCTCTTAAGAACTCCACGACCATATTTCGGAGCTATTATGTAAGTGTATAGATAAGGTGCAAGGTCCGTTGTCGCAGGACGTATCAATCCTACGTGTTGACTCACGTAGGCATCTCCAAGATCGGATTCTACAATCGCACTTTTAGTTACATTTGCTCCAGTGATAACAATTAGAATGTCGCCTAATTGGACTCGCGTTCTTGTTCCCTCAGAGTTAAGTGGAATTTCTACAAATGCAGCTTTGTCAAGGAGGAGCCTATCTGTTTTAATGTCTTGTGCTCGAATAAATATCGCTCCAAAATCCGAATAATATTGTGCCCACCCGCGTGATCCACTAGTGACTTTGGAAGTAAGTTGTTCCATTGTTGCCCATGCCCAACCATCAGGCAATCCTTCTCCATTCTCTTCGATAAATTGCTTGGACCTAAACGATTTGAATTTGGAAATTCCTTCCAGCAGCTTATCCGCAGGCTCGACCTCAGGGTGCGCCTTCCGCCATTCCTCCGTGAGCCTGCCCTCCACCGCTGCCTTGAGCACCGTCCTGCGGTAGCGCTGGAGCTGGGCCTTGGCCTTTTGCAGCGCCTCCACCCCTCCGTCCAAGCGGCTGAATAGCTCCTCGATGCGGGCAACGATACGGTTCTGTTCGGAGATAGGTGCAATTGGAATAACTAGAGCACTGAATTTGGATTTATTGAGAATGGGCAGAGTTGTCGATGATGCATTCGATTTAACCATGTCCTGGAAAAAACTGGATAAACAATAATAATAGGCATATCGTGGTTTCAAGGCGTTTCTGGGAATAAGTGAATTTATCTGTTGATTAGTCACAGCAGTTCTACCACTTATGCCTGTTTTGCCAATCGTGGCACCAATGCAAGTCACCATAATAGTATTTAAAGGGATAATTCGTGCTTTCTTGGAACCTATTTCTGATAGATATTCCGAGGCTTCTGTGACTGGCTTATTTGTATCAAGATCGCCAGGCTTAATAAATGGTATCTTGTCTCCGTAATTTTCTTGTTTCGACTTCGGTGGTGTTGTTCCAGTCACAATTTCTGCGACATAATCCAGACTGCTCCAAACCCAGCCGCTAGGCAATTCAGGAAGATGATAATCCGCTTCAGTCATCCCGCCAGCGCCTCATTCAGCTCATTCAGTATGCCGCCCAAATCCTTTCCAAACAGCTTGTAGGCTCTCGTCATGCCGCCTCGCTCGTGGAAAGGCGGATAATCGAAGTCGTCCATAACAATTCCCAGGCTGTTGGCAATGTGCTCCTTGATCATCATAAACCACTCGACCTGTTCCGGAGTGAACTTTCTCCCGTTTGCCTCCTGTTGGGAGACCCAGGCATCGAACCTCTCGTTCACGGTATCCGGGAAGGGGCTCAAGACCGGGCTCTCGCCCATGGCAAACCTCACCAGGGAGACCATGTTGGTTAACAGCTTCTGCGGCCCTGCCCCCTTAACCCTTGATCTATCCAGCTGCTCATAAGCCTGCCAGACCAGATCCGGATTAAGGGCATAAGGCGGGCGCTCTATTGCCTCTGCCAGCTGCTTGATCTGCTCGTATGTCAAATGCCTCTGGCCATAGGGCTTGCTGTAGATTATCTGCAGGGCTGTGACCTCGTCTCTGTTCTCCTCGATGAACTTCTTGAAGCTCTCCACAGTTCCCTTTGCTCTCTCTAATGCCTGCGGGTCATAGCCTGCGTAGATAACCTGATCCTTCGAATCGTTATCGATTATCTGCTCGCTCTTCCTCTTGATATCGATCAGTGCGTTCCTGAACGTGGGCTCATCGAAGGGCAGGCATGCCTTCTTGGCGATCTCTTCTGCTGCCTCTTTTACCTGCTCCTCGGATGGGCTCTCGACCTTGAATTGCTCTTTGGCTCTCTCTTCCTGCTTATCCGGATCTATGGCGTCTATGAGGTCGTTTATGACCTGCCTGAGCGGCTTGCCTCCGGCCTTCGTCTTCAGCTCTTCCCTGTCCTTCTCTTCAATCTTCCTGTCCAGCTTCGCCAGCCTGCCCGCCAGAGTGGAGAGTGTGTCCTCATCCCTCACGCCCTTGGCCACAGACATGAGTATAGATTCAAAAGATACCGACCTCTTGCGCTCCAAAGGCGGCCCGTCGCCCTTGCAGCTCTCCGTAACTCCTACTGCATCCACCAGAACAAAGTGAGTCTTGTGGTTCACTCCGGGCGTCACCTGCTGGAAGTCCGTGGAGGAAATCACCCTCGTTCCCCTGCCCTTCATCTGCTCGAAATAGCCCAGACTCTTCACATCCCTCATGAACAGAAGGCACTCCAGAGGCTTCACATCCGTCCCTGTGGAGATCATGTCCACAGTGACCGCAATCCTCGGATAGTAGGAGTTGCGAAAGCTGGCCAGAATCCTGTCAGGCTTCTCATCCGTAGTCCTGTAAGTGATCTTCCTGCAGAACTCGTTGCCCCTGTTGAACTCCTCCCGGATTATGTTCACTATATCCTCGGCATGGGAATCCGTCTTGGCGAATATGAGCGTCTTGGGAACCTCGGTCCTGCCTGGGAAGATTTCCTGGAAGAGCCTGTCCCTGAAGGCCCTGATGATGGTCCTTATCTGATCCGGAGCCACAACATCGCGGTCGAGCTGCGTCTTCGTGTACTGGATAGGCTCATCCAGCCTCTCCCAACGCCTTTTGCGGGTCATGCGGTCTCTTTTCTCGACAGGGAAACCTGCACCTATAACGCTCCCGTTATCCGTTATCTGGGTCCTGATCCGGTAGATGTCGCCGTCTACATTAACCCCGTCCGCGACCGCCCGCCCATGCGTGTACTCCATCACCAGGTTCTGGTTGAAGAATCCCAGGGTCTGCTTCAGGGGGGTGGCAGTCATGCCTATCAGGAAGGCGTCGAAGTACTCCAGAACCTGCCTCCAGAGTTTGTAGATGGACCTGTGGCACTCGTCGATTATTATGAAGTCGAAGTATTCAATGGGAATATCAGGATTGTACTCGATCTCCACGGGCTCGGCTTCCACTGGCTCGTATTCAAAGCTCGATTGTTCCTCCAGCTCCTCGTCGAGTTCCTGGCCCTTGAGCATGGAGAACATTCTCTGGATGGTGCTTATGCAGACCATACAGGACTTATCCAGTGTGTTGGAGGTCATATGCTGGACGTTGTAAAGCTCAGTGAACTTGCGGCCATCATCCGGCGTGGCGAACTGCCTGAACTCGTTTAAAGCCTGCTCTCCCAGGGTCTTCCTGTCCACAAGAAACAGGATTCTTCGAGCTTTGGCGTGTTTGATGAGCCTGTAGACGGAGTTCACAGCGGCGTAGGTCTTGCCGCTGCCAGTGGCCATCTGAATGAGAGCTCTTGGCCTACCCTCTCCGAAAGAGTGCTCAAGGTTGGTAATGGCTTCAAACTGGCAGTCCCTCAGGCTGGCTTTGGCCAGATCGGGCATCTTCCTCAGCCGATCTCTCAGGGTATCCTTTTCCTTGATCCAATCGTGCAGGGTCTCTGGCCTGAAGAACGCGAAGACTCTTCTAGAGCGCCAGTCTGAATCTCTTAGATCTGCAAAATAGGTTTCTGCACCTGTGCTCTCGAACTCGAAGGGCAATGGATCTTGAAAATGTGGGATGTTCTCCGGAATTCCTCTTAGATATCTTTCTGTCTGCCCTTCCACATCAGTTAAAATAGTACCTTCTGGCTTTGCCTCGACAGCTCCAACCGCTATTCGATCAATGAAAAGGAGATAATCGGCTCGACCCGATTCTAGAGGAAACTCACGAACAGCAACGCCAGACGCTGCCCCTAGGTTAAGGTTCTTATAATCCTGAACCTGCCAGCCTGCGGCTTCAAGAAGGCGATCAATCTTCTGCCTGGCTTCCTCCTCGGGTGTCATGTAATTACATCTCTGGCAGTTTAAGATTTTTCTATCTATATTTACTTACCGATTTTTCTCATTGCATCAAAAGATAGTTTGATTTCGGGTTTTGGCATATGTTTTAATTGTAAATAATGCTGTTTTCTAAGTGATCTAAGCTCATAATCACTATCGTTCGTTTTGCACCAAGAAGAAATGATTAGGGATTAAGCGGACTCCTGTTGTATATCAAAGAGGTGGAGTGGAGATATAATAATCTGGGTAATAATCTGTTTGATTTGTTGATAAAATATATGCTAGGGGAGGCAGATAATTTATAATCAGCAAACATTAATATCAAGTACACTGATTATACAGTCAATAACTATCAATTACAATAGGTGACGCATTATGGCACAAAACATTAAAATTATCGTCTATCCGGTTAAAGATATAGAAAAGGCTAAAGCATTTTATGGCAAGTTTCTAGACGTAGAACCGTATGTCGAGAGCCCCTACTATGTAGGTTATAGGGTTGGCGATCAGGAAGTCGGATTAGATCCCAACTCTAAGGTGGGGCCTATTGCTTATACTGATGTAAAGGATATCAAAAGCAGTCTTCAAGCAATGATTGAAGTCGGTGCAGAGGTCGTACAAGATGTTAAGGGTGTAGGTGGTAGTATGTTAGTAGCTCAGGTCAAGGACGCTGACGGTAACATAGTTGGGCTAAGACAACAACCTTAATGAATAGGTTTTGCCAGCGCTGCCGTCGTACTGACGTCTTCACTCCTTACCGGCTGGGTTTGATCGATGGATACTCAGCCGACACTACCCGTTAACGGCTTTACCCTACCCGAAAACTCGGCAAAAATGCCTGAGCAGCAGCTATATAGTTGCCATGAAAACGCCCTAAATAAAAGGTCAGGCGGCGGGCTTTGACCGCATGTTAATTATTTTCCATAACGTTCAAATATGGTATTGATGATATTTTACACCGTCATTGATACTACAGGAGATAAAAATATGGATGGATTTGATATGGCCTTGGGTATTGACCAAAATACTCTGAACAAGGCAATAAACGCAATGTATTCAAGTGCTCATAAAAATATTTTTATGGGTTCTTACAGCATTGAAATATTTGGATTGAAGGCTGCGATAGATTGGGATATTTCTAAGACACCTACGCTGGACCTGAATCCTTCTGCGAAAGCTGAGGCTGTAATCCCCGAAATCCTGACAAAACTTCCAATATTCAAAGATATTAGCAGGAATTCCATCGAACAGACCGCTGCATCCATGACCAATGCTACATTTAGCATGATATTTCCAGCAATAACTCTGACTCTAAGCCTTCCCGTTGCTCGGCAATCAGCGACTTTTTCCGCAAATGTGCTCTGTCAGGCTCAAATAGATCCAAATGGTCAAATAGAGCTTGCTGCAATTCATCTAGACCTTGAGACCAACGAGATCAAATTAGAATTTTTGGACCAGATCATTAATTCGCTCTCAGATCCCATCCTCCATGTAGCAAATAATGCTCTAAAGGGAATACTCATACCATCCGTCAGCGTAGAGGGCATAACGCTCAGTCATCCTGTTGCCATAGTCTCTGGAGGACGTTTAATCATTCTTGTTAATCAGGCTTCAAAGGGCTCACCAGCGCCAACTGCAGGGCCGTGGCCAAATGAAGCTGTCTTCTCATTGGCGAGTAAGGAATTGATAAATGAAGCTGTTCGTAACAGCTACTATACAGGAAAGATCCCTCACAGTGTTGCATCTGGCGGATCCAAAGATTTGTCGATCACAACGGCATATTACAATGCAGCTCTTCAGGTAGGACTGCCTGATGTAAGGATGGACGGCGCAGACTTTTTAATAACTTTACCGCTTGGTGGAAATGTGGATGCTGGTTTTACAACTTTCTTAGGCCGCTTCGGATTAAACTATAAGGTCATAATACAGCCAAATCCACTTCCATGCGAGGTTGGGCTTTCAGTTAACAGCGCTCAGCAATTGATAGTAAACATCCCATCTGTGCCAAATCCAACTGTGCTTCTTCAGCCGCAGGGCAATGTTGCAGAATCTGTACTTTCTACATTGAATGTTGTTCAGGCTAATATTATCTCTTTGATCCTCTCATCGCTTATCCCTCAGGTAATTAGCAGTATCAGCGTGCCTGTTGTTAGCATTCCGAGAATTCCTGTAGACTTCGGCGACGTACATATGAAAATTCAGGCGAGTAATCTCCACGTTGGAAATTTCAATGAAATGGCGTTGATCGCGGGGAACCTTGAAGTGACAAACGCCTGAAGGAATCATGAAACGACAATCATGATTCGGCGTGCCCGTATAAGAAGCAGATGAAGCCACATGTTAGAAGCCACATCCAGGCACTGCCTTAGCCGGTAGTGCCTGAATATTACGAGTAAGCTTGTGCTTTACCCGATCTTCAGTTTCATCCGCCTATCTGCAGATGAGGCCAGGGCAGGAGTCAGCGAGAGACAGCTTCTGGACAAAACCCGTCAATAACAGCGTCACGAGTCTTGTTCAGAATTTAATTTGCCTTAGCCGCCTCAATCTCCATGTTTCTAGAATCCTCTGCATCCCTTGAGCCATTGACATCTATTTCATAGCTCTAATTCCTAACCACAACCGCTACCAGCCCTTTCCTTGATCTCCCCCGTGCTACCGAACTGTTCATGTATGCGAATTCTCCCCGGGCTTCTTTGGCTCGAGCTCGCACTCGAGCATCTCGGTTTCTAAATGGCACTTTGTTTCAGTATCGGGCTTATTCGTTGCCGCTGGATTCTGAGGTTCGGTGGGCTTAAGCGTCTTTGTCCTCGTGGACGTACTCTGATCCAATCCTAACGCATCCTGCACCCTGGGAGGCATATGTTCTAAGATCAATTCGCTTATGAGGTCTCCGGGGTCTTTATCTTCTATCGTACCCCAAATCTCTATAGCTTTGAGAGCTTGAGGGTCTAACACAATTCTCGGCTTATTTACTGTTGGCATAGAGAATAGTGAGATCTGAAGAGTTATGGCTTTTGTGGTCTTTATTATTTGAATACCCCATGGCTCTGCTGCGAGCGCGGCATCGAAGTCTTGACTTATAGTTATGCTCATAGAGAAGAGATATAAACAACTACCCACGCCTCATGCACTTGTGCAATGGCACCTCAGTTGTAAAAATATTTAAATATACGAATATAGCTTTACATCCTGTCCATCATCTTCAATGACTCGTCCAAGGGCAGAGCAGGATTTACATGAGCGACACCTAATTCTCTAAATGGATAGGTTATCTTCAGGACAGTCTCTTCGCTCGGAGCGTCAAATATCGCCACTGACATATGCCTGCCGATCAGTAGATATCTTCCAATTACCTTCACATCTTTAGGAAACTTGAAATCCCTCCAAAGTTTTTCAACTTTCGGTGTATTCTCCGGCCCCCACTTAAACCATAGTACAAACAACATGTATTCACCTCCGCTACGTGTCAGCAATGACTGTTCAGGACCTAACCAGTCCTTTAAATCCGGCCAGTATCCAAATGGCTATTCCCCACAGGATTAGGAATGCTGCTGCAAAACTCTCCACAGGAGATCACCATTATTAATAGTGATGTACTGATATATGTTAGTTCCGCTCAGTGCAATCACAGACATTTTATGAATGCCATCGCCCTATCTCATCCTCTAGCCTTTCGATTTGGCTTAATGCACCACGAGGAGGCTTTGCAGGCTGCGAATTTCTCACAGTCGATGTTGCCATGGGTGTGGTGTTGTTTACTCTTGGTCGCCATGGGCGGATGGGACGACATGGCGAGGGAGATCGATCAGATCAATGAGTGTTGTATATCATGAAATCTAAAATACGATACGCAAGTTAATCAGTGAATCATGCATTGTATGCAAAATCGTTTGCGTATCATAATCATGTGTTTTTGATACACAAATGATTTTGTGTACCATGCGGGTTACATTTTAATATGCCGTTTAATTAATAACGCATTATTCTACGCCCTCAGTAATATTGAGTAATTGAGGAAACGCGAAAATTGTTGGTCGACTACGAAGGTTGCTTTCTCGATCGGAGTACCGGTGGAACCAATCCAATTCTGACGACGCCTAATTTCTCCAGGTTCCTTATTTTGACCCCTCACATCAGAAAGCAGAATTTTATGAAGATCTCGAATCAGATTAATGCTCAGCGGGCGCTCTCCAAGTTTTACCACTGCGGCAGACATAGCTTTACGATAATTTCTAATTTCATGAATATCTTTATTATATTTATCATCGGGTCCTTCTTTTCCGTTTAGATCATCTATATCTGCTTCATATTGCAAAACATCTTCTAGAGATGCTTGCGTTCCCTCAATCCGAGATGATATAACGGCTTCTCTGACAGTTAGCGGTGAGTGCAGTACCTGTGGATTAATGATGCCCTGGAGAATTCCGTTGTACTGAGCAAGAGCATAATTAGCCTTGCCGATAAGGGAAATATGCATCTCCCAATCTATGGATTTGGGCGGTAATTTTTCAGGTACGTACGGTTCCATTATAGGTCACCTATAAGATCTGTTTAGATTTGATCTTTATAAAGGGTCCTACTCCCGTGGTCTCACTGCTTAAATACCCAAATGTGGTATGCGGGCTAAATAGGCTTCCTTCAGCATCCTCAATGGTGGTGCGGTACGAACTCTGTTCTGCTATGTACATATGCAGTTTTCTGAAGCTCTTTGACTATCTGAACGGCTCCGACATTATATTTAATATATGCTTTGCCGTCCATCTCATCTCTATGTATCAGTTTCTTTTCCTCCAGGTTCTTCAGGACATTCAAAATCTGTTCTTCAGAAAGTTCGTCCGTCTTGGAGTATTTTATGACCTCAGACTCGGTGCTCTGAGAATAGGGATCTTCCTCACTTCCCATGCTCCACATATCTATGATTCTGCCAAAGACCTTTTTCTCCTGCACATCCAGATCCTTTTCGGTTAAAACATTGTCAGTCAATTCAAATCTTCCTCCGATAGACATGAATCTGTCTGCCCCAATTAATGATAACTCTTTCCCTATCCTGAGCCACCGTCAGTGTTCGTTTCCAGAACTGCGACCACTGCCGCGCTCGGGCCTCTTGGAGCTGTTTTGTGACGCAAAAAAAATCTTCCAGGACGCTGTTTACATTTGACTGAGCTAAAAATAGGAATGGCTTGGATCAATTTGGCGCAACAAAAAGGAAGGGCTCATTTGTTCTCGTCATAGCGCCTGAACCTGCAGGCTCTCATGACTTTAACGGCCTTCAACTCTTCGAGTTTGCGCTTACGCTTCATTTTTTTATCTCTGGCTTCGCTCATAACTTCACATTCTTCTTCTTTAGCTTTGCCTTTTTGGTCAATGCTTTTTTGCTTTTGCCTTGGACTCGGTTCTTTTCAGCCATATCACCATATGCCACGGGCCAGGGTTTAAGGTTGTTCATGGTCTGGCCGCCCGGTATATCCGGTATATGCTGCTCTGTACCTTATTTGCCGTATCTTCTCCTAGAAATATCTATCTTTTCGCGGGCACTTCTATTTCAGAGCAAATTAAGGTTGCTCGCCTGACATAGAACTTTTCTGAGAGCAAAAAAGATGATCTGGCGCCAGACCCGTATCCCTCCAAGCAGTCGTTTGTGTATGCAGTTCTATTGAATGGCACTGAATGTCAACAATTCCCTCCGGCTCCACACATCTCAAAATGGCGAACGCTTTTGTTTTATACCAATGGGACCCTATAATTATTAGATCAATTTCAGGAGTCGATGAATGCCCAGAGAGACGGTTATAGGCAACGGCCGTATTGCCATCGCTTTTGACAGCAAGATGAACATCAGAGATTTCTTCTATCCCAGAGTTGGTCTGGAAAATCATCTGCTGGGACACTTTATGAGGATGGGCCTCTGGGTGGACGGCCTCTTTCGCTGGACTGACGACGGCTGGGATGTAAAGACAGGCTACCTTCCGGAGACGCTGGTGGGCAGAAGCCGGGCAAAGAATGAGGAGCTAGGGCTCCAGCTGGAGACCAATGACGGCGTGCATCATTCAATGGACGTTCTCCTGAGAAAGGTGACACTTCGCAACCTTTCAGAGTCGCCAAGAAAAATCAGGCTCTTCTTCACCCATGACTTTCACATCTATGGAGACTCAGTTGGCGATACAGTGATGTACGAGCCGGCCCTCGACTCCATTATCCACTACAAACGCAATCGCTATTTTCTTATCGGCGGGTCCGCTCAGAAGAAGGGAATGCACCAGTTCGCAGCCGGCTACAAAGAGCAGCCTGGCAGGGAAGGAACCTGGAGAGACGCCGAAGACGGACTCCTGGAAGGAAATACCATAGCACAGGGCTCTGTGGACTCAGCCGTCTCCTTTGAACTGGACTTGTTGCCTGGCTCCACCGGGGCGGTTCATTACTGGATCGTCTGCGCCCGGAGCCTGAAACAGGTCCAGGATCTGACCCTCAAAGTCAAAGAGATTGGAGCCGAGCAGCTCCTCATGGAGACGGAAAACTTCTGGGCTGCCTGGCTGAACAAGAAGAACCTCAATCTGTCCACCCTTCCCAGGAACATCCTTGGTGCCTACAAAAACTCACTTCTTATCATGCGCACCCATGCCGACAACCAGGGTGGGATAATTGCCTCCTCTGATTCGAACATCCTGCAGTTCAACCGGGACACCTACTCCTATGTCTGGATGAGAGACGGCAGCATCACGAGCATGGCCTTCGACCTGGCAGGTTTTCCTGAAGTGACCAGACGCTTCTTCCGGTTCTGCAACGAAGTGATAACAGAGGATGGGTTCTTTCACCACAAGTACTCACCGGACGGATCAGTGGGAAGTAGCTGGCTGAAGGCCTCCGGGTTTGAGGGTCTTGCCATTGAGGAGGACGAGACGGCCCTGGTCCTCTATGCCCTTTGGAGGCACTTTCAAAAATTTCACGATATAGAGTTCATAGAGGACGTCTATCCCAATCTGGTCCTGAAGACAACCGATTTTCTGCTGAAGTACATCGATCCCAAGACAGGCCTTCCCAGGCCCTCCTTCGATCTCTGGGAAGAGAAATATGGGGTGTTTACCTGGACGGCAGCGACGGTTTATGCGGGATTGTGGGCAGCCGCCAAGTTTTCCCGGGTCTTCTACAACCGCGAACGGCATGATGCCCTCTGTCAGGCATCCAGCAATCTCAAAGAAGCCATCTTCAAGCACCTCTACGATCGCGAGCACCACAGGTTCATAAACGCCATATTTCCGGATGGATCACGTGATATGAAGATCGACAGCAGCACATCTGCAATCTTTCTTTACGGTGGCTTCGAGGCGTCTGACAGGGTGGTAGAGGAGACTATGAACTCAATCTTCGACCGGCTCTGGATAGGGAAGGGCGTTGGCGGCCTGGCCAGATATGAGAATGATGAATACCAGAGAGCGTCCAAAGATGCTACTGGAAATCCCTGGCTGATATCCACGCTCTGGCTGGCAAGATGGCATATCGCGCGAGCGAGATCGAGGCTGCAGCTTAATGAAGGTATGGAGCTCTTGGCATGGGCAGCACACTCCGCACTGCCGTCGGGAGTGATGGCAGAGCAGATTCACCCCATCACAGGCTTTCCTGTTTCTGTTTCCCCATTAGTCTGGAGTCATGCCGAATTCGTAATCGCTGTCTGCGAGTATCTGGAAAAGCAGCAAGAGATCTCCAATAGCCTTTTGGCTCAGGGCTGGTCGGATAAGGTGACAGAAGATGTTCATTAAGCTCTGTTCAATGAATGATATACCACCAGGGGAGATGAAGAAATTTGATCTGAAAGAGGAGGAAATACTGGTTGTAAACCTGTCGGGCCAGTTCTATTGCCTGGAGGCGAGATGCTCGCACGCCGGCGCGCCCCTGTATGAGGGCTCACTGGAAGACACGGTTCTCACCTGTCCCTGGCATTATTCTCAGTTTGATATTGAAGATGGATCGGTACTGAGGGGCCCGGCTAAGAAACCCTTGCGAATATACAGGACAGAAATTAAGGACCGCCAGATCTTTGTGGAGACACAGAGGCCTGACGGGCGAAAATTTTAAGATCGAAAATTGAGATAGGAATCTTTAGATAGAAAAAATTTGATACACCAGGGCCTTTGTTCGGGCATCTTGGCCGACAACGACTACCCTACAAAGGCAAGTTTTAAAATCAGAAAGATCATAGTAATATATGGGAGAGCAATGAAAGACAGACGAAGACATCTAGCCATGCTGGCAGTCGCTATCATCTTTCTGACAACAGCTGTCGAGGCGGTCACAATCGAGGTCGGCCCGGGACAGGGCATCCAGGCTGCCATAAATAGGGCAAATCCTGGCGACACTATCCTTGTTCAGAGCGGGGTCTACCGCGAGAGCCTGAATATTACCAGCCCCATCATACTGGAGGGCAGAGGGCATCCTCTTCTGGACGGAAGCTCAATCGGCAGCGCTCTAACTATCCGGGCAGATGGAGTGAGGGTGTATGGATTCGATATCAGAACCGTGAGACAGACGGGAATTCATATCCTTTCCCGTAACAATTCCATAGAAAATAATACCATAAGCGGTTGCCTGGATGGCGTTCGCCTGGATCGCGCCAGCTCGAACCTCGTCTCCCACAATGATATAAACAACAACACCAACGGCATAACCCTATACGCCTCAGAAGGAAATACTATTGAGAATAATAATATCCGGGATAACAATATAAACGAGGAGAGCGACTGCGGCATCTTTCTGGTTTACTCATCGAATAATATCATCAGGAAGAACGATCTGATGGATAACGGCGACTGCTCCGTCTCCTTGCGCTCCAGCAGTAACAACGCCATAATAGGCAACAATGTCACAGAGAATGATTGGTATGGCATCTCCCTGACCGAGTCCAGCAACAAGAACCTGATAGCCGATAACAATGCCAGCAACAATAACAATGCCGGAATATACCTGGACAGCTCCCGCCAAAATCAAATCCGGGGCAACACGGCAGGGCATAACGCCAAGGGCATCTACCTCTCCTATGACAGCAATGACAATATTCTGGAAGGGAATAAAGTTTCGCATAACGAAAAGGGACTGAATCTGGCAAATCACAGCAGCAATAACACTCTTTCCGGTAACACGGCAAAGGAGAACGGATACGGCATTTATCTGTCCTTCTCCTCAGGCTGGGATCTGGTCTATGGCAACCATCTTATCAACAATGGCTGCAATGCCTACGACCTGGGCCAGAACAACCGCTGGGACAACGGCAGCACTGGCAACTATTACAGCGATCTGGGCAGGATATTTTATGTTCCTGGAGGGCCCAGCGTGGACAGGTACCCACTGGCAGAAGTAACCTGGCCTGAAGACATGATGGCAGACGGATCCCCAATGCCGACGAACGAATAGAAATCAAAACAAAAGAGAAAAGGCGGTCCCGGGTTTCAGCCCAGCCGGGCACCAGCACCAAGATTTCAGATGACTCTTCAGATGAACTTGGGCCGCTCCGAGAGCTTCATGGACATAGCCAGTCTGCGCCAGGGCTTCCCCGCGGTCTCGGCGGAGACCCTCTTTCTCAAGTATTCGACAGTCATCCTGGACTTGGCTGCATTCTTGGGAGTAGAATCGGCCCGGATGGTGACCGTCATCTGGCCTGACTCCAGCTCCTCATCTCCAATCACTGCCACATAGGGTACCCACTCGCGGCCTGCATCACGGATCTTCTTGCCCACGGTCTCGTCCCGGTCGTCAACGTCCGTCCGGAATCCCAGTTCTTTGGCAACCTCAAAGGCCCGGGCCTGGTGGCGTTCCGCAACGGGTATGACCCTGATCTGGGTAGGCGAGAGCCAGGTCAGCAGCATGGGCAATTTCCCCTCTTCCGACAGGCGGGCCGCCTTCTCCAGAAGGGCGTACATGACGCGCTCGATGGCACCTGAGGGCGAGCAATGGAGCAGTATGGGCCGCTGCTTCTCTCCGGCTTCATCGATATAGGTGATGTCGTAGCGCTCTGCGTTCTCGACATCGATCTGCACCGTGGAGAGGGCGCTGGCCTTGTTCATGGTATCTACAAAGTTGAACTCGAACTTGAGCACGAAATAGAAGAAACGCTCATCCCACATCTCGATGAGCACCGGTTTCTTGACGATGTCCACCAGGCCCTCGATGAACTCGCGATTCTCGCTGTAGAACTCCTTGGTGAACCTGATGGCCACCTCGTAGTCGTCCAGGTCCAGACCCACTTCCTTCAGGACGGAGATGCTGGCCAGGTACTGCTTCCTGAACTCCTCTGTGGCGGACTGCATATCGCGAGTAAGGGTGTGCATGTCCGGCATGGTGAAAGCCCGCAGACGGCGGATGCCCACCAGCTCGCCGCGCTGCTCGCGCCGGAAGCTGTATCTCGTGATCTCGAACATCTTCAGGGGCATGGACTTGTAGGAGATGGTCATGTCGTGGCCCATGAGGAACTGGCCAAAGCATGCCGCAAAGCGCAGGAACAGCTTCTTCTTGTCCGCCTCGATCTGATATTGCCGGGCCGGGAATCTGTCCAGGTATTTCTTCAGAGTGGGGTGCTCCATGTCGTACATGATGGGAGTCTCCACTTCCATGGCGCCCATGTCCGTGGCCTTCTCCAGGACCAGGTTCTCCAGCAGGGATTTGACGAGCCTGCCCTTGGGGTAGTAGCGCATGTTCCCCGGATCCGAGCCCGGCTCGTAGTCGACCAGCTCCAAGCGCCTCATGAGCTCCACGTGGGGCGGAATCTTGTCCACGGCTCTGGCCTTGGTGATCTCGTAGTTGGCGAACTTCTGCAGGTTGTCGTGGCCCTGGAAGTCGAACTTGTCAATGTCCACGAGGTTGCCGTCCAGATCCAGAACCTTCCAGTAGGAGACAGCTTTTGCCTCGGACTTGAGTGCCTGGGAGACAACTTCCCCTTCCCCGAGCCGGATGGATCGGGAGAGCTCTGAGAGCGGATGGCCCTTGCAGCTTATGGTGAAAGACTTGTACCAGCCGAAGGGAGCCCGCATGACCTCATAGTCACCGGAGAGCGTCTCTGCCATGCCTTTGAGGATCTTGACGGCGGTCGCGGGCGTGGAGAGGTTGGGGCTCAAGTGGGCATAGGGATAGATCATGATGCGGCTCGCCTTAACCTGTCCTGCCACATCTGCGATCTGCTTTGCGCCCTCAGCTATTACCGCATCCGGATCGTCCTCGTCGAACTTCTCCACGGCGATGAAAGCGCACAGCGCCTCTTCCAGGCGGCCTTTCTTGGCCGATTCAACGACTTCTTCTGCCATCTTCGTGGGCCGCTTGGCCTCGAATTCAATAAAATCTGAGTGGATAAGGAGCAATTGCAATTGAGGTCACCTGACTTCTATTGGGATAAAAGTGGATGTAATTCAATGTTTCTATGGCTCATCTGCCAGTAAATCTGTGAGCGAAAGGGCTGTTATCTCCACCAGGCCCTCTATCAGTCTTATCTGCTCAGACTCTTAAGGAATGTCCTGCCTTCGGTCTTTACGCTCCAAAACCTCGCACATTGAATATTATCTCTGGATCTTACTATTTAGAGCTTAATCGCTGATGCCGATGCCACCTTCATTCTATGGGCCTCTGACTGGCGGTATCAAAATTTTGCAGGTTATTTATAGTACCACATACGCCTTTCTCAGATCGGCCCAAATCATCTTTTGACTAACTACTCATTGCAGTTACTATGAGAATCGCAATCAAGTTTTCTTGTGCGATGCCTGATATCGATCAATTGATTTTACTGCTATCTATTCCGCAAATATGGAACTTGGAGCGTATCATCACGGAGATTGGGCCTGAAAGTATCCTTATAATAATATCTCATCGTTTAGAGCATATCGAAAAAAGGTGTGATAGATTACAGTTTGCACGTACTGATCGAAGCTGGGAATCAGCCCTTGTCCCCCAGATCCCGTGCCCTAGCGTAAGCGGCATTAGCTTCGGTGGTATCACCTTGGGCTTCGAGAGCAATGCCTTTATTGTTCCAGGCGGCTGCATAGTTGGGATCTAGTTTGATTGCTTCGTCATAGCATTTGATGGCCTCATCGTACTTGCCCTGCTCACTGAGGGCAAAGCCTTTGTTGTACCAGGTGTTTGGATGGTTAGGATCTAGCCTGATAGCTTCGTCGTAGCATTTGATGGCATCGACATAGTTGCTCTGGTAATAGAGAGCAACGCCTTTGTTGGTCCAGGCGGCTGCATAGTTGGGATCTAGTTTGATTGCTTCGTCATAGCATTTGATGGCCTCATCGTACTTGCTCAGGTCATCGAGAACAACGCCTTTGTTGTACCAGGAGTTTGGATGGTTAGGATCTAGCCTGATAGCTTCATCGTAAGCCTTGATGGCATCGGCATATTTACCCTGGTCCTTGAGAGCATTGCCTTTGTTGTACCAGGCATCTGCATATTGCGGATTGATCTCAATGACCTTGTCGTAAGCCTTGATGGCCTCATCGTACTTGCCTTGGGCCTTGAGAGCATTGCCTTTGTTGTTCCAAGCATTTACAAGTTTAGGATTTAACTCGATGGCCTTTTCTGAAGCCTGTAGAGCTTCTTCAATCCTGCCTAGATTATCGAGAGCTATAGCTTTGTCACTCCAGATCTCGGCATAGTTGGGATTGAGTCTGATGGCCTCGTCATAAGCCTTGATGGCCTCATCGTACCTGCCTAGCATGTAGAGCACATAGCCTTTATAGTACCATGCATCTACATAGTTAGGATCTAGCTCGGTGGCGTTATTTAAATAAATGATTGATTGATTATATTTGCCTTCCCTGCCAAAGCCAACTGCAATAGCTAATTTTCTCTCTGCGAGAGTTAGATTCCATTGATAGGTCAGCGTTCCATTCTGCGCTGAAGATATGTCCCCCAGATCCCGTGCCCTAGCGTAAGCGGCATTAGCTTCGGTGGTATCACCTTGGGCTTCGAGAGCAATGCCTTTATTGTTCCAGGCGGCTGCATAGTTGGGATCTAGTTTGATTGCTTCGTCATAGCATTTGATGGCCTCATCGTACTTGCCCAGGTCATCGAGAACAACGCCTTTGTTGTTCCAGGCGGCTGCATATTGTGGATTGATCTCAATGACCTTGTCGTAAGCCTTGATGGCCTCATCGTACTTGCCTTGGGCCTTGAGAACAACGCCTTTGTTGTACCAGGCATCTGCATATTGTGGATTGATCTCAATGGCCTCATCGAAAGCCTTGATGGCCTCATCGTACTTGCCCAGGTCATCGAGATCACCGCCTTTGTTGTTCCAGGCGGTTGCATGGTTGGGATCAAGCCAGATAGCCTCGTCATAGCATTTGATGGCCTCATCGTACTTGCCCAGGTCATCGAGAACAACGCCTTTGTTGTTCCAGGCGGCTGCATATTGTGGATTGATCTCAATAACCTTGTCGTAAGCCTTGATGGCCTCATCGTACTTGCCTTGGGCCTTGAGAGCAATACCTTTGTTGTACCAGGCATCTGCATATTGTGGATTGATTTCAAGGGCCTCATCGTAAGCCTGGATGGCCTCATCGTACTTGCCTAGCTCTCTGAGAGCATTGCCTTTGTTGTACCAGGCATCTGCATATTGCGGATTGATCTCAATGACCTTGTCGTAAGCCTTGATGGCCTCATCGTACTTGCCTTGGGCCTTGAGAGCATTGCCTTTGTTGTTCCAAGCATTTACAAGTTTAGGATTTAGCTCGATGGCCTTTTCTGAAGCCTGTAGAGCTTCTTCAATCCTGCCTAGATTATCGAGAGCTATAGCTTTGTCACTCCAGATCTCGGCATAGTTGGGATTGAGTCTGATGGCCTCGTCATAAGCCTTGATGGCCTCATCGTACCTGCCTAGCATGTAGAGCACATGGCCTCTATAGTACCATGCATCTACATAGTTAGGATCTAGCTCGGTGGCGTTATTTAAATAAATGATTGATTGATTATATTTGCTTTCCCTGCCAAAGCCAACTGCAATAGCTAATTTTCTCTCTGCGAGAGTTAGATTCCATTGATAGATCGGCGTTCCATTCTGCGCTGAAGATATGTCCTGAATCAGCTTCGATACTTGCTTGCAAGAAACAGCGAAGTTTAGCTTTTGTCCATTTATGTCTCCAAAGGTTGTTACCCCTATAGCTTCACCTTTCATGTTGACTAAGGGGCTTCCACTAGCTCCAGGTGATATTGCTGCATCGATCTGTATAACTTCACCGTAATCGTTAAGAACTTGGACAGAAGATACAATACCCCTTGTCATCGATTGTGAAAATCCGCCAAGACCTTTTGGATAGCCAATTACAAAAATATCGTCGCCAATTTCCGGTGAGGTAGTATTTATCATAATTGGAAAAATCGATTGCGAAGGGATATCCACGGAGAGACATACTAGATCGCTTAATATATCTTTTGCAAGGACATTTTTGACAGGATAGGTATGCCCATTTGCTGTTGTCACATTCACCTTGCTAGATCCATCAATATTATGAAAATTGGATATAATATATCCTGCTTTATCAATAAAAAATCCAGTTCCTTGATAAAGAGGGGCATTTTGAGAATCATTTGCTTGAACTATGACTAATGATGGCGCGACAATTTTGTAGACGCCTGTAGATGGACTAGATTGAGATGTAGTGGATAGAATAAATATAATAAATATAATAAATATCCACATATTTACCATTTATTTTTCTCCTTGTGCTTTGCGGGCGTTGGCGAACGCTCTTTCCGCCTCAGCATCACGATGCAGTGCCTTTAGAGCATCGCCTTTATTGCTCCAGGCTAGAACATATCCTTGATCCATCTCGATGGCCTTATCGTAGCATTTGATGGCGCCAGTGTAATTCCCCAGTTTATAAAGAGCCACTCCCTCGTTATTCCAAGCAACTTTAATATTTGTAGATTCGTTATCGATCCCACTAGGGAGAGGTGGTGTTGAATATTGAGTAAACGAATACAATACTATGATAATAATTATGACTATTATTATCATGGCAATTCTGTATCGAGATTCCCAAATTGACTTCTTCTCCAGCCAAATCGGAAGAAGAGTAAAAACTAAGGTAAGAAACGCACTTAGGAGAGCCCCCAAAAAGATGGTGTTAAAACCATTCATAGTGTTGTTGCCCCATTGGAGGGACTATTATCGAAGAAGACGATCATTCTGGGGCCTTTTCCGACAATAATCGTATTTACCTCACTACCGATCGAATAATCAAAACTAATTCCTAACTCATAAGTGCCAGGCGTGTCTGTATAAACATTAATTGCGACATGCTCCAATTCATTAGGAGCTAGACGAATAAAATCATAATTCTTTGAGGTCAGAACGCATTTATACGAACCGACTGCTGGCTTGATATTGCATAAATATCCTCGAGTATATCCTACATTAAAATTTTGTATAATTTTTGGATTAACGATAGAACTATATCTGGTCACATTGACATATATGTTGTCTATCCTCATGTCCATTCCATTAGGATTAGAGACATCAAAGCCGAGAGTGAGGTTCTCCTGACTAAAATTTGGATGACCCTTAATAACGCTTGTTGGTTCGGCGCATGTCTTCGAAGTTCTGCCATCCTTGTCAACTGCATACATATGATATCCACAGTGGGGTACTGTTTCAGTGAATATTGGAGCATTTATTTGGTTACCCAATTTAATAACTGTGTCATAGCATTTGACAGCTCCTAGATAATCGCCTTGGTTAAATAGATTATTACCTTGCTCCATCCAATAAGTTATAGCATTACTTTCCGTCCCTGCTGCAAGCACAACGAGCATTATTGAAAGTGATAAACCCCAGAGAATTACCCAGTTCTTCAAACCTCGACCTCTTCTAGACATGCAATAATTGCGTCCATTTGGTATTTACTACCTCGCTAAATATATAACTATACTCCTGGTTATTTTCGAATATTTCCATAATGTCCATATCTCATTAGGAGTCGCTAATTCACATTCCCTCGTGCACCTTCAATCACCGCTCAACCTAAAGCTTTGGAATAAGTCCATTTTGCAGGTTATTCATAGTAGATTATACGACCATCTAGGCTGGTATAAATGCGCAGGATATTTTTATAAATATGCTTTCGACCTCGTAAGGTCGGATGTTGCGTGCCGGATTGTGAGCCACAATTTGGTTCTAGCTGATGCTGCTTTTTCGATAGCTGGCAATTGTCGATAAATAATTCCATAGTCTGTGGAATAAAGACCTTACCAGAGGCAAAAATAGGGGCTTTTAAGAAGATGCCAAAAAGAGAGATGGATTCATGCAGGTTACATGCACTTATCGTATTGTGCATTATTCAATCGAACCAATCATGTCCAGGCTAAACTAAACACAAATCTCCGGTGGGTCTTCAGGCCCATATAAAGCGCCAATGGGGTGCAAATAATGTCTGCCCTTTAGCACGACATATGCTCCTTCTGCATGATTGAGAAAATTACCGATTTCTGCTACCCTTGCCAGAATATCTCCGCCGAATGTGTAACTGTTAAGTTTATCATCAAATTCCTTGAATCTATTCTCAAAAAACTCAAGCTCCTTTATGATGTTTTCATCATTAATGGTTGCAATTGCCCTGGTGATGAGGACATTCCTAATGTCTCGGCGAATTCCTTCGGTATCCTTGAGATATTTCTGAAATCGTGGAACGAGGGGCAAGTACATCGTCCGAATATCGCTATCCTTCAAAAAAAAAAAATCGTTCATCGTGACCGAGTGAAAATGATCGATTGTGGCTTCCATCTCTCTAGAAGCATCCTCCGTTCCACCACGTTCGAATAATCTAAACAGCACGCGGTTTTCAAAAGATGGAAATGGATAAGAATCGTTCATGGCAACACGCATGTCAGCAAATACAACTAACTGGGCCAAGGCACTACAAACAAGGCACTACAAAGGGTATTGATTGCCGATTTACTGCGTTGTACTTCTACTCGCTGTATTATATGCGAGGCTACGAGCAAACTAATACCCAAGAAAAGGGTATTGGTGAGGATATTATCGAGTATCCCAGTCGGTTTAATAGGCCAAGGTGGATAATGATACGGGTAGCAACCATACATTCCCCATAGAAATACTGATGATGCATAAACGAGCACTAAGCCAATTATCGATATGGGGTCATCAAACCTCAGTCCTGACATTTAATTAGCCAACAGATCTCAATTATATAAAGAATTGTGACCCTGGCCTTCAAAGAAGGGCAGAACCGAGCCATTGTGCCCTAATAGTACCGCATTCTCTACTTCTCAGTCACTGCGCCGATGTACGCCTACTGAGAAATTGTGTCAACGTTTAATTGGTCTCGCCCGGTCAAAAACCTTTATCAGTCTGTTCAAACACAGGGAGTAGCGGCTGTCTAGGAGATCTCCATGCCCTCACGCATGCAGGCTGTGCCGCAAGGCAACTAGATAGTCAGTTGGAACCGAAAATGGAAGACATACTACTAGCTTTACGACTAGTTGCTGAAGCTCTAAGCATAAGCTTGGGGCTATTGTGCCTGGCTCTAACCGCCATGGGGCACTAAGTATCGTGGCGTAAATAGGTCGGGCCGCAAAAAACGGCCCGGCCACTAAATCGTTCTCAGAAAATTGTAATTAACAAAACCCCTCCCACGCCCTCACGCGTGTTAATGGAGGGGGTTGTAGCCCAGCTTACTTTCAGTATTCACCTCTCGTGGACTGACCACCTCATAAGTGTAGATTACACTTTGCTGAGGATTCGCAGCTAGGGCTTTTTCGGAACCTACTTTGGTCGACCCGCTGGTTCTCGCGGCAGTAGTCTATTGATAATTGTTGGTATTTAAACATGTACCTCCCGTTGACTCCTATCACCATCAAAGTCGCTCCTGGGACCACTCCAACCTCACCGAAAGAGGTTCGTTACTCGAACAGGCGAACTGTGGTCGATAGATCGTCTCTACTTGCCTCTAGAAGCTCCTGTGAGGGCCCGTGCAGCCCTTCACAGGGAGGAATCGATCATTTTTCCATGGGGAGGTGGTCGTCATCGTCCGGCTCTGCTACCTATATATATTAATATAATATAAAATTTCTTCAATAGTAATATCTAGGATGTTTACGTCTACTGAAGCATAGTAGTCATTACCCGTAACAAGCTGATCGCTGGGAGATGCTCTGTGAAAACACCTGGAGACCACGATGGGAACATCTCACCCATAACGACAGAGGTCTGCGTCTAGGACGGCGGCCTGTGGAGATCCGGCCCAGGACCGGGGGAATGCTATGTGGGCGCTAATATTAAGTGTCATGCAATCTATATGGCTATTATGGTTAAAGTGCATAGAGTAGTATTAAGCCAGAACACCTATAAGGCTTTACAGGCTGAGGCAATGGTTAGGCAGTCAAGCATTCAGGCCGTGATGGATAGCATCATTATAAGTAATATTAGCAGAAAAGCCAGAGATATACTAAAGACACTTGACACATTAGAACATACGGAGCTAAAAACAGTAGGCGTCATAGAACATATGGATAAATCTACCACAAAGCCAAAAAAACTTTAAAGCAGCATCATTACGGCTCGACTGGGCAGGCGGATTGGCCGAGTAGTTCTTGCGTGGATTCTATGGGCATAAATAGTGGTTCTTTAGCATATGTGCTTCGATCTCGCGAATGGTTATAGAACTATCTCCGAGTGATGCATTTTACACGTACTAAATTATATAATTTGGAGAAAGGTCACAGAACTTCTTTGAGGGCTCAGGCCAA
Source organism: uncultured Methanosarcinales archaeon (assembly GCA_963782455.1). Taxonomy (GTDB): domain Archaea; phylum Halobacteriota; class Methanosarcinia; order Methanotrichales; family Methanotrichaceae; genus Methanothrix. The sequence goes on along the minus strand of CAWAJP010000011.1, from coordinate 324,718 downwards.
AACCTGCAAGTTATGAATAGCGCCTTATCCAACCCCTCCAAGTAACCTGAATCCTCTTCTGTCAAAGTCCTCATTTCAGCCACTACAAGAATGAAAATCAAGTAGAACTGAGTGGTTGCTGCTATCGACCAACTGATCTTGCTGCCATCGATTTCGACGATGCAGAACCTGGGGTAACATTTCGGGTTTGAGTCTGAAAGAGTCCTTATAATAATATCTTGCAGTTTAAAGCATATCGAAAAAAGAGAGATTGGATTACAGGTTATACGCACTTATAGATGAGAATCAACCTGTATATCTCAGCCCCTTTACTTTACCCTACTTCTTCGGATCGAACTTTATTGCCCTATCGTACACTATCTCTGAGTAGGACGGTCCAGTCTTTGTAGCCTTTTCCAGATAGCTCCTCCAGGCAACGAAGAGCGGTTGATCCAGACCTATGCCATAGGCTCCCGGACCAGTGGGAACCCTAAAGCAGTGTGGATCGCCATTGCAATTCCTGGCAATCTTGTAGACATACAGGTACTTCGCGTTGGGATTGTCAGGTAGGTATTCCTCAGCAGTTCCATTAAATTCCGCGTCATGTATTGCTCCAACGCCATTCCATCCATTTGCTCCATAGAGTACAAAGTTCTCGTACGTCACTTTTCCTGTGGCTACATGGTTGACGCCATAGACGATTATGAACTCATTGGTGGCGTTGCCCAAAGTAATCGCTGGATTCGGCATGAAATCATAGTACTGCGAGAGATTAGGGAACGGAGATGTCGGCAAATTGGGAGTTCGGGTTGATGTCCATAGATAGCAGGCATCGTTGTCAGGGCCTAAGGCATCGATTCCTCTCTGGATAGCATCACTTCCCGATGGGACTGCTATGCTTGTTGGAAGCTCTGTAGCATTCAAATCGTTATATTTATTGAGAATCGCATTCCTCAGCTGTTCTAGATCATCCATAAGGTCAAACTCTGTTTTACCCGTTCCACGAACCTTTAGTTCTGGATAATTATACGGATCCAGCTTTGCAGATTCGTTGGGAGTTATGCGGAAAACAGTTGCAGGTGTGTTATTGATGTAGTTATCGCCAGATTGCTTATCTTTGTACAGTGCCGGGCGAATTAACATTATAAAATTATCGGAGCGATTCTCTAAGCCCATATTCAGGACGGCTGAGGGAAGCGCCTGAGTGTTAAATATGCCGCTTGGATATCCTGCTGATAAAGCAGCAGCCCGGATGCGTTGATCAATGCCTCTGTCGGCCGTAGCGACTATCACAGTAGTTTGATTAAATGGATTTCCAGCCGACCCATTGGGCGTCCCTTCAGTATTGATCACTAAGTTGTTTACTGTATCGGCTAAGTTGGCAAAGATCCATCTTGTCTCATTTCCATATGTCCTAGACAACAAATAATGATCGAAACTGAAGTATCTACACTCTGGTGGCGTTCTTCCTACGAAAACAACGGCTTCATCTGGACCAATAGTCCAAAAAGCAGATGTGTCCTGACCCATTCCAAGTGCTTTGGTTATTCTAGAAAACAGCTCAGGTACGTTACGGCCAGGCGCAGGTGGAACAAAATATGTCAAATATCTTGTGCTGGGGTTGTTTCCATATGCAGAAGGCAACACACCCATGTCGTATAACTTGATTATATCCAAATAACCTATCCTTCCTTGTTGTACAGTGAATCCATCTTTTTCTAAGGTCTGTTTAAAAGCTGTTACGTTACCTATGTCCACATTCTCTGCATGGCATGCTCCTATTAACATGGCAAATAAAATCGCCAATATTATATAGACTTTCATATATCATATTCCTCCTAAGTTAATTTATCATTAATTATCCTCATACCTACAAAAATCTTTGGAAGCTTTGTCGAAGCATAGGCCGATACTTCAGAAAAAACTGTAATTAGCCAGTATATCCCAGCTCCTTAGCCTTGGCGAAGGCAGCATCGGCTTCTGCTTTCTTGCCTAATGCTTCAAGAGCAAATCCTTTGTTGTTCCATGCCGAGGCATAGTTGGGATCCAGTCTTATAGCCTCGTCAGAAGCTTTAAATGGCTCTTGGAGTACTTTTCGTTCTGAGGACCAATTGCTATTGGCACAGAATTATTTTAGTAGAAAAGTCTTTATGTTTAATATAACGCATGTATTTAGAATTTTGATGTCAAAAAGGCTTAAATTTAAAGAAGTCACATTATAACTATAAGCTACAAGGAGATTTCAAAAATGAAAAATGAAAAAGTGGAGAAGGTAAAGCCTAATTTTAAGAAAGAAACGGCTCAGGCCGAGGCAGATATAGGGAAGATGGGCGATGCTGACGCAACATGCATAGAGTCGAAAGTTGGAATGACGATAGCAGTAGAAATGCAGGATCAGGACGAACATTTCACTATTCTCGACCTCAAGATGTACCATCAAGAATGTGAAGGGGGTTTCATAGAGATCCACGAGAAAGAGGGATATCATTTTAGATGCAAGAGATGTGATGTATCCAGGGTTATTGCTGGAAATGATGCGAATAAAGAAGGCATAATTAATGCCGCGCTAAAAGGCGAAAAATACAGGACTCTATCTACTCACCCCGACATAGTAGTATTTATGCCACTAAATGATTAAAGTCCATGATATATTTTGAGTATGCATATACATGGCCTGTGAGCTATTCATAGTGGTTTGTACAACTTCCAGACCGGTGTAATAGCCCACATATTTTTATAAATATGCTTTCGAACTCGTAATGTCCCTTATGTTGCGCTCTGGATTTCATATCGTATTTTCGATATTGCCAACGCGGGTTTATCGCAACCGGGCAATCGCCGATAAGTATTTCGATAGTATATGGAATGGAAACTTTGCCAGAAGCGATTCAGAGCCCCTTCAAGTAATGGGCCAAAAAAGGAAGAGGATCCTGCAAGTTGTACGAACTTACCTGCACTTTACGGAGTCAAAAGATGATGCGCCCCCTGAAGAAACAGAGGTTGGAAGCCTTAAGGCCAGGCCCCAAGGGTTTCAATACATAGCCGCCCTTGACCTCAGATGGGTTCATCGTCGCGGGTCCTCTATCCCGCTGGTTAGAGTCTGATAGTTCCAAATCGTATTCAGGAATTACCCGCGAAGTAGGCCGGCGCAGAGCCGCACGGCGACTTCGTGCGCCAGTTGCCGGCGGAGCGCGGTGTTCCGGCCAAATATCCCCAACCAAAGCCTTTTTGGTTGGCGATGCAGAATGGTAATGCTGAAACGATGAACGCCCCTGAGGGGCCAGAGCGAAAGGAAGGAATAGGTAACAAGAAAGCCATTTCATCGCCGATGGAAAAATCGAAAAGAAAAATGAGAACGCGAATTTCAATACCAATGGACCATAATGCCCGCATCTAAGCTCTCGCCCCTCATGGAGCAGTACTACCGGGAAAAGTTGCAGTACCCGGATGCATTGTTGCTATTTCGGGTTGGCGACTTCTACGAGACCTTTGCAGAGGACGCAGTCACCGTTGCCCGCGATCTGAACATCACCCTCACCTCCCGCCAGAAGGACGACGAGGGGAACAAGATTCCTCTGGCCGGTGTGCCCTACCATGCCCTGGATGCATATCTGGCCAAGCTCGTCCGGGCCGGGCACAAGGTGGCCATCTGCGACCAGGTGGAGGACCCCAAGCTCGCCAAAGGGCTGGTAAAACGGGAGATCACCCGCGTGGTTACGCCGGGCACGATCATCGAGCCCTCTATGCTGGACGAGGCCTCCAACAATTTTCTTGCTGCCGTTGTGGAAAAGGAGGATAGAGCGGGACTCGCTTTTGTGGACGTCTCTACGGGCGAGTTCCTGACGACAGAGATACCGGCTGAGCGATTGCATTCAGAGCTTGCCAGGTTCCGGCCTGCAGAGTGCATCGCTCCCGTTCCTCTCCCGTGGGAGGGCACCAGCCTGCAGATCCTGGAGGACGCCTGTTTCACTCCTGAAAATGCAGCGGCCGCCCTGGAGAGCCATTTTGGCTCAGATTGGGCCCAGAGGTTCCGGCTGGAGTCAAAGCCCCTGGCCCAGAGGGCTTGCGGCGCCATTCTCACCTATCTGCACAGCACTCACTTCGATGCCCTGGGGCACTTGAATGAAATCCGGCTCTACTCCGGTTCAGAGTACATGGTTCTGGACGAGGTCACGCTTCGCAATCTTGAGGTCTTGAGAAACATCCGGGACCGCTCTCGCAGGGGGACGCTTCTGGAGTTTCTGGGCCAGACCAGGACGGCTATGGGCGCTCGCACCCTGAGCCGCTGGATGCAGATGCCTCTTCTCGATAAAGGGAGAATCATGAGAAGGCTGAATGCCGTCGAAGAGCTCTGCCTGGACTCCCGGCTCCGCACAGGTCTTGCCGAAGAGCTGAAAGGAGCCTCCGACCTGGAGCGTCTGGTAAGCCGGGTCACCTGCAAGTCTGCCAATCCGAAAGAGCTGGCAGTCCTGAAGAGCACACTGGAAAGGCTGCCGCGTCTCCAAAAAACCCTGCAGGATGCGAAATCCGTTTACCTGCAGGACCTTTTTGGCGAGCTCTGCCCTCTGGAGGAGATCGTCTCCCTCATAGATAGATCGATAATTGAAGATCCGCCGGCACACATACGTGACGGCGGCGTAATAAAGGACGGCTTCGATGCGGAGATCGACCAGCTCAGGGGGTTGCTGCGAGATGGGAAGGGCTGGATATCACGTCTGGAGGGAACTGAAAAAGAACGAACCGGCATCAAATCTCTCAAGATCTCCTATAATAATGTCTTCGGCTATTATCTGGAAGTCTCGCGGACGAATTTGCATCTTGTCCCGGATGACTACATCCGCAAGCAGACTCTGGCCAATGCAGAACGCTTCATCACTCCGGAGCTGAAAGAGATGGAGTCCAAAGTCCTATCCGCTCAGGAGAGGTCGACATCCCTGGAGCAGGAGATATTCAACCAGGTGCGAGACAGGATCGCGACCCAGGCCAGAGCCATCCAGGAGAGGGCCATAGCCATGGCAAAACTGGATGTGCTGCTCGCTCTGGCCGTGGTTGCCATAGAAAACTCCCTTGTGAAGCCCGAATTCAATGGTGAAGGAAAGCTAACCCTGCGCGGCAACAAGCACCCTGTCCTGGACAAAGCCATGCGAGGTGGCTATGTGCCCAATGATGTTCTGCTGGACGGAGATCGTAACCGGCTCATCATCCTCACCGGCCCGAACATGGCCGGTAAATCCACATTCATGCGCCAAATAGCGCTTTCATCCATCATGGCTCAGACGGGATCCTTTGTACCGGCCACTTTTGCCTCGCTCTCTCTCGTGGACCGCATCTTCACCAGAGTTGGAGCATACGATGACCTATCTGCAGGCCAGAGCACCTTCATGGTAGAGATGACTGAACTTGCCACCATCCTCACTTCCGCCACCAAAGAGAGCCTGGTTCTTCTGGACGAGGTTGGCCGGGGAACCAGCACCTTTGATGGACTGTCCATTGCCTGGGCAATATCGGAATACCTGCACAGCAGCATTAAATGCAAGTCCGTATTTGCTACGCACTACCACCAGCTAACGCAGCTTGAGAGCATCCTGCCGGGAGTTCGAAATTACAGCATCGCAGTGAAGGAGGAGAGGGGCACCATCACCTTCCTTCGTACGGTCGTACCAGGAGCCACTGACAAGAGCTACGGCGTTCATGTCGCACGCCTGGCAGGAGTTCCAGAGGCCGTGACGCGGAGGGCTGACGAGATCCTCAAGGAGATAGAGAAAGAGGCAGTGATTGAACCGCTTTCCAAAAACAATAAGCCGAAAAGGGCCTCAAGATACACCCAGCTCATATTCTTTGAGGGGCAGAGCGGGAGCGAAAAGATCCTTGCACCATCAAAATTGGACCCCATTCTGGAAGAGATCAGGAGTCTGGACCTGGACTCCCTGACGCCCCGCGAAGCCCTGAACCGTCTTGCCGAATACCAGAAGAGATATCGAGAGCGAAATGGCCAGGATCAAACTTCTTGACGAGGATACTATAAACAAGATCGCGGCTGGAGAGGTCATCGAGCGGCCGGCATCTGTCGTCAAAGAACTGGTAGAAAACTCCATAGACGCTAATGCCAGCAGGATCTTGATAGAGGTCGAAGAGGGTGGAAAGGGCTTCATCAAGATAACGGACGACGGCTGCGGCATGGAGGCTGAGGATCTAACACTGGCCTTCCAAAAGCATGCCACATCCAAGATCCGGGATGCAGGAGATCTGGAGAGGATCGCGACACTGGGCTTCCGGGGCGAGGCTCTGGCCAGTATTGCCAGCGTTTCGGCTGCCATTGAAGTACGAACCAAGACACGGGACTCGCTCTCAGGCACCTATCTTCGACTGGAGAGCGGCAAAATAGCTGAGACGAAGGAGATCGGGTGTCCCGCTGGCACCTCAATCACTGTGTGGGACCTGTTCTATAATGTCCCTGCCAGGAAAAAGCACCTCAAGGGGGCAGAGGCAGAGCTGGTTCATATCACGGATATCATTACCGAGCTTGCCATCATCCACTTCGATATCGCTTTCGATCTCTTTACAGGCAAACGAACCCTGTTCAAGTCCGCAAAATCAGCCAGCTGGGACGACGTGCTCTTGCGCCTCTTCGGTCTGAAGACTCTACAGGGCATGGCCCCTCTGCAGGCGGAAGGCCGGGGCTGGAGCGTTGCGGGAATGGTAGGAGACGCGCTGAGCCTCAGGAGCAGTCCTGACAGGATATTCATCTTCGTCAACGGACGGGCAGTCTATTCCAGAGCTATCGCCACAGCATTGCGAGATGCCTATCGAAACATCATACCCCTGGGAAAGAGCCCCATGGCCGTAGTCTCCCTGGAGATAAGTCCGGAGCTCGTAGACGTTAATGTTCACCCTGCCAAAAGAGAGATTCGACTCCTGCATGAGGATGAGATATGCTCAGTCCTTTTCCAGAGGGTTGCACAGGCCCTGACGGATCATGCCAAACCCATCGTTGCAACGCCTGGCGAGCCGTCGTCTCCCGAGCAGTCCACGATCGCCCAGAGCTATGAGCAGAGTACACTTCCCGTAGAGATGGCACCATCGGAGACAAGGCCCGCGAAAGAAGAGCGTCCAAGTCTGAGGATAATGGGCCAGATTCAAAAGCTCTACATCGTGGCAGAAAGCGATCAGGGGCTGGTGCTTATTGACCAGCATGCGGCAGCCGAGCGGATTCGCTTTGAGCGATTGACAAGACTCTACATAAGTCGGTCCATAAGGCAGGAGCTGGCCGAACCCATCGCCATTGAACTCTCACCCAGCGAGCAGATCATGATCTCATCGTGGCAGGAGACTCTGGAGGATATCGGATTTGAATTCTCGCCCTTTGGCGGGAACACTTACAGTGTGAGAGCAGTGCCGGCGTTAGGCCGAAGGCTGGAGAGTGCAGAAGCCGTGCATGACATCTTGAGGGATCTCTTCCTGCGCGGCAAAGTGGGTCCTGACTCTACGAACAGGGATGACATCCTCAAGCTTCTGGCCTGCAGGGGCTCTATAAAGTCAGGAAAAGAGCTTACGGTATCGGAGATGAACCGCCTCTTGCAGGATCTGGGCGAATGCGACAATCCTCTCACCTGCCCGCATGGAAGGCCGGTGATGGTGGTAATAGACCAGAACCAGTTAGAGCGTCTCTTCGCGAGGAGATGAACTTATCTTTGGGGCAGATAATTGGCCTGCCATGGATCTGGAAGGTTTTGCCAAGCGGGGTCTGAAGAGAAAGGACCCTGAAATAAAATCCAAGCTCGTCTCACTGATCAGAGAAGTAAAGGAGATACCAGAGGATAAGGCCGCAATTCTTGCTGCTGCCGTGGTGGAGGAGGCGCAGGCGACTTTAAACCCCAGAGGCGAGGTCTTCCGGCTGAAGAGCGTGGGCGTCAGCATGGGTGACTATGGAGTGGGCTCGCGCGGCTCAGGCGATTTTTATACGCATACAAAAATTGCGGAGGTCATTGGCAATACCCGTGCCGTTGTCGACTCCAGCCAGTTAGACGACTCAGGAGTGGTTAGAGCCAATGGGAAGTTTATAACTGTAACCGTAGACGGCATGCACTCCCGCCTCAGTGATTATCCTTTCCTGGCAGGCTTTCATGTCACGCGGGCAGCTCTGCGCGACGTCTATGTCATGGGAGCAAAACCGGTGGCTCTGCTATCGGATATTCATCTTGCCGACGACGGAGACGTCTCCAAGCTCTTTGATCACATTGCAGGCATCGCCACAGTCTCGGAATTGATAGGCGTTCCTCTCGTCACAGGCAGCACGCTGCGCATCGGCGGAGATATGGTTATAGGCGACCGGCTCACCGGATGCGTGGGCGCTGTTGGAGTATCCGAGAAGCTGACTCCCAGAAAGAGCGCACGGCCAGGGGACGTTATCATGATGACCGAGGGAGCCGGGGGTGGAACGGTATGCTCTGCCGCCCTCTACTATGGCCGTCATGAGGTTGTGGATGAGACTCTGAACATCAAATTCCTGGAGGCCTGTGAGGCGCTGCTGAAAGCGGATCTGACCATCCACGCCATGACTGACGTGACCAACGGAGGCATTCGCGGCGATGCCAAGGAGATCTCATACACCGCAGGAGTGAAGCTCATCTTCGAAGAAGAGAAGATGCGCCGATTGGTCAACCCAAGAGTTCTGCAGATGCTGAACTCTTTAGAGATCGACTACCTGGGCGTCTCCATCGATGCTCTGCTCATCATCGCTCCTCCAGAGGAGGCGGTAAAGATCGCCCAGGTCATTCGGGAGGCGAATGTAGCCGTGGACGAGATCGGCAGGGTTGAGGCGGGAGTTGGAGCATTTCTCGAAATGAACGGAAAAATTGCTGACTTTAGCCCTCGTTTTCGCGAGGCTGCCTACACGCCCATTAAAAAAACGGTGGGTCAGGATGCGGAGCGCGATGTGGCAGAGATGACCCTCAAAGTCGACGAGGCGGCAGAGAATGCTGTGGAAAAGAAGAGGAGATTTATCGAGAAGATAAAAAGAAGTTAATACAAATTTTTACAAAGTTATTTATTTTCAATGCCTTTACTGAATGTAATAATAATAGTAAAAATTTATTTAACATAAATAAACTATTTATATCATAACGTACTTCATTTATTGCAGGGGTGTAAAATAAGGGAGAAGATAACAATGAAAGAATCTTTCGTAATGAGATTTGATGAAAAGGATATTGAAGTCGTAGAGACTCTGAAAAGCCTGGGAGTGCCGAGAAAGGTCTCCAACATGATCGCCTATCTCGCTAGCGGCACAGAGGCCACCTCTCGCGAGATCGAAAGAGGATCAGATCTCCGTCAACCGGAGGTGAGCATCGCTCTTCGGACGCTTCGCAAGAATAACTGGGTCGAAGAGAAAATCAGCAGGAGCGACGGAACAGGCCGACCCATGAAGGTTTACCGCCTTAAGGCGCCCATCGAAGATATCCTGCATTACTACGAGCAGGAGAAGATGAACGAAGCCAACCAGGCGCTGCAGTCCATACAGAAGCTGAAAACACTTTTGGGGGAGGCGGGATCAAGCTAAGCAGCAGCGTATGTCTTTGTTTTTAATTTTTTCTTTTGTCTTTAGCCCTTGTTTCCTTCTGGCAACTATTATGCATTGAGCACACTCACTAATGGCACGCTACCCAGGGAAGATGGTTTATTGTTTTGGCAAGCCCGAATTTATTCGGGAATTATGCATTTTGTGAAAAGTATCAAAAATTCAATAAATTGGTCCAGAAATCACGATTTTATGAAGGAAGTCTCCATCAGGTAACGGCTATCTTAACAGAAATCTTCGTACATAGCCAATTATCCACCCGAGAAACTTCCTAAAGAACATTTTCACGATGAGGATATATAGAAGGAAGGCCTAATATAAATTAGGGGAAAGACAGGGGTCAATGCGTTTCATTGCCCGGGGAGATGTAGCGAGAAACTCAGGAGACGGCAAATGATCTAAACGTATCAAGAACACTGGAAATCGGGTCTAGAGCCGTTTTCAGCGGTCGGCATAATCATATATCAACGAGTCTATATCCAGGTAGTGATTCATTGGCAGTCATCGAAGAAGTTATCCAGCGGGCTTATCTTAACAAACTTGTAGGAGAAGAAGGCTTACGCATTGTAGAGTGTATACCAGGCGAAGAGATCACGGATGAACGCCTGGCGGAACTCACCGGGATCAGCCTGAACACAGTAAGACGAACACTCTATCTCCTTTACGAGCACAGGCTGGCCATATACCGACGCAAACGCGATCCTGATTCGGGATGGCTCACCTATTTGTGGCAGCTCTGCCCCGAAAACTTCGACAAGGCCCTGGAATCTGAAGCAAAAAGGTTACTTCGTAAACTGGATGAACGGCTGGTTTATGAGAAGGAGAACATTTTCTATGCCTGCACAGAGGGCTGTGCCAGATTCATCTTTGACGAGGCGAGCGAGGCCAATTTCGTATGTCCCTTCTGTCAGGGAAGCCTGGAGTACATGGAGAACGCCAAAGTGGTTGATACTATAGAGAAGCAGATGAAGGAATTAAAAGCATGCATATAATGTTTTCGCCATAAAATTTTAATACCAATTTATAATTAAGATTTTCATAAATAATTTTCTATCAAAGTTTTCAGGTTAATTTGGGAGCTATAAGTTCTCCAGATTTTTGGCAAGGACCGCGGTCCACCACCAACGAGCCATGTCCACCAGATCGCGGCTGAACATTCCCGAGAGCCTGTACTCTCCGCCTTTGCTGGAAATCAAGCCCGCCCCTAGCAGCTTATTTCTCATGGCGTAAAAGGCAGATCGGCTCACATTCAGTTCCACCAGCAGCCTTTTCCACTCATGGGTCTTCAGAGGATCACCGCTCCTCTGCCTCTCCTCGACCAGTGCCAGAAACTTCTGGCCGCGCTCTGCCGTTGTTTCTTCCTGAAAAAGCCGCAGCATGAGCTCATGATATGGATCGCGAGAACGGCTTATAGCGTACTCTGATTTGGAGCGGATCTTCAACGTAGTTGCAGTCCTAGGAGCCTTCATAACATTGGTCATAAGGTTGCCAGCACAGTCCTCGCTATATCCGCATATTCGTCTCTTAAGACATAGGTCTTGGGTGCTCTGTAAGACTTCTTATTAACATGCAATATTCCAAGCCGCGAACAAATATAACCAATCATGGAGGCCACCACCTTTCGGGAGACATTGAATCGCTTACTCACACGCTCATGAAGTGAGGCAACGGTAAACTCCCCAGCCTCCACCATAGACTCAAGGACGACTCGCCTGAGACCATCCGTGTCCAAATTGAGAAAACTCACCATTCTGCCTAATATTTCTGACCGCTGTGATTTCATTGTACCCCTCCCTAACTACCTCCCCAGACATTTACGAATACTTTAGTAATATGTATAATATATACCTTCCTGATATGAATCAATATTATTCTATGCTCTCAGTCAAAACCCAAAGAACAAAGCCACAGTTTAGAGTCGCCATTTCAGCAATCCTGAAGGCGAAGACCCAGGGACCGGTGCTAATATGCTAGGAAATGATTTTGCAAGAGCAGAAAGCCTCTATGCTCAGGGAGACTACGAGGAGGCGCTGTCGGCTTGGAAAAATGCCGAAAGAAACAACCCGGGAAGTCTCAATCATTGCTACGAAAAGGGCGTGGCCCTTCGGAAGCTTGGACGGTACGAAGAGGCAATCGCAGCCCTGGAAAAGGCTCTTCAGCTCGATCCAGGGAATGCAAATGCCTGGAGAGCGCATGCCACGTCCTTAAATCAAATTGACAGGAGTTCCGAGGCGTTGCAATCCTGCAAGAAAGCAATCGCCATCGACCCGTACAATGCCAGAACCTGGATTGTCAGAGGGTTTGCCCTGCACAATCTGGGACGATTTGAGGATGCTGTGGAGAGCTATGCCAGGGCCATTGAGCTGAATCCAACAGGTGCGGACGGGAGGAGAGCCTGGAATAACCGGGGTGCGGCTCTCGACAACCTGGCAAGACATGAGGAGGCCATAGAGAGCTATGAGGAGGCGATCATGATAGATCCTTTCGACATCTATGCCTGGAACAATAAAGGCGTGGCTTTGGGAGCCCTGGCGCGACATGAGGAAGCTGTGCAGTGTTTTCAGAAAGCGATAGAGATTGAGAAGGAGTATGCAACTGCCTGGAAGAATCTGGGGGTAGCACTCAAATCGCTAAATAGAGATGCTGAGGCAGAAGAAGCATATCGTATGGCCCAGGAATTGGGACTAAAATGATATCTCAACAATTTTACAGTAGCTTCTTTGGCGATAACCTCTTTGCAGCACCAGTTGTCTATTATCACGGGACAAATTATCGTAAAGGCAGAAGCCCCAGGTGGTAAGATGATTTGGAGCTTTCTGCCCAGCAGTGCCCACAGCAAGGGCACACCAATATTTCATTGCGTGACATATCAATTTTGTTGAGAATATTTGGGAGAAAGTCATACATAGTAGTATTCTGTATGCGACATCTTGATACTATTCACCGCGTCCGGCGAAGACGCTTTGGCCTCCAACCAGCCCAAAAGCAATGGAATAGGCCTTTTTCACCCTTTAAGAATGATATGGAGATACGAAGATGGAGACACCTGCCTGGCAGTACCACGAGCCCGACCATCCCGGGGCTGACTTCGATGCACTGGCCGAGATCTACGATCAGGATATGCAAAAACATCGAGACGTCCAGACCGAGATCGCCGAGATCCTTGATTTCCTTGACCTGAGGCCTGACCAGTCCATCCTGGAGATCGGTACCGGAACTGGCGAGTTTGCCCTGGCCGCGGCACGCCATTGCCGGAAAGTATATGCGGTCGATCTATCTCCGGGTATGCTCAGGTACGCCGGGAAAAAAGCTGCATTGAGGGCTATTGGCAATGTCGAATTCTTGCCGGGAGGATTTCTCACCTATCAACACCGGGGCACACCACCGGACGCTGTAGTGACCCAGATTGCACTGCACCATCTCCCTGACTTTTGGAAACAGATAGCATTGCTGCGTATATCCGATATGCTCAAGGAGGGCGGGAAGTTCTGTCTCAGGGATGTGGTCTACTCCTTCAACCCCCGGACCCTGGAAAAGTTCTTCTCGGATTTCATATCAAAGGTATCTGAGAAGTCAGGCCCGGAGGCTACGGCACCGATCTCCGATCATATCAGGAAAGAGTACTCCACAATGGACTGGATCATGCAAGGAATGATCGAGAGGGCTGGATTCGAGGTAGAAAAGGCAGAATATAGCTCTGGATTTTTCGGGCTGTATCTATGCACCAAGATCTGAGACATAGTGGTGACCCCTGGTGGTTTACAGTATAGAACCACAGAGTCGCAGAGCGCACACAGGTCGAACGAACTTAGGACTATTATCCCGGAGGCAATTGGCCGGGCCTTCAGGTCGTCGGAATCAGATAAGAAAGGTTGAGCGTTTCTGTGAACTCTGTGCCACCACAACGCAGCAAAGGTGGATGAAGTCGCATCCGGAAAATGATCAAAAAATGGAGAACTCAGGCCCCGCATCCTCCGCCGCAGCCGCCACCGCCTGATGTAGAGGTTGTAGTGCCCCTGGATCCAGAGATGGGATACATGACATTCTTGTATCCGGCCAGGTTGTTGCTGACCCTATCCTTGGCATAATTCGACAGATCCAGGGGTTTCAGGCCAGACGGGGTGGCAATAGTAGTATTATTCATTGAAGTGGCATTCGTTGATGAATTGTTCAGTTTCATCTGGCCCCCCAGGGTGCCACCCAAAGCGTGCGAAGCCGCAACGCCAGGGGTAGAAGATGCTGCCAGATTCAGGTCGCCCATGTAGACCATGTTTCCGCCCGGAGACCACTGGGCAGAGACGCAATAATTCAGGGCGATGAATACTGCGAGTATCATTGCAGTATATTTTGCAGATGGCATAGTATTGTTCCTCCAAATAGAACCGGAGTGATTCTGATTGCCAAAGTCGCTAGAATAAAATAAGATTATGTGCCCGCCCGGGGCACATATTCGGCTTTTCAGATAGCTTGCTTACTTGGGTGGCCAGAATTCCTTCATCCAGCCGATGATGCGTCCGGAGTCTTCTGGGCCGACCATGATCTTGGTCTTCCCCTGGAAGAGGTCCTCCAGCTCGCCTGAGAACTTGGCAGCCATTCCGGGCAGAACCATTGCCGGATACTTCTGACCAGCCCAGTCGAAGGCAGCCTCGGTGAAGGAATCCAGGATTTTGGTCGGGCTCAACTGACCGCCGGCCACAGACGCCTGCACGCCGATTCCATCGGTATTGATGGCGATGATGTAGGCATCGATGCCGTTGGAGGCGATATCCGACTCTACTGTGTAGTAGGTCAGGGCGAAGTTGGTGGTCAAGAAGACCGGAGACTCGGCTCCTGGGTTGCCTACCTTGTAGATGCCTGGCTTTACCTGCACTGGCGTTCTCGGGTCGGTGAAGATGTTGAAGCGCAGATGCATATCAGGCATCATGCTGTAAGCCTCGAGAGAGTGCTTGATCATGATGGCTCCGCCGCGGATGACAAAGGCAGCGGTGAGCACAGACTCCCAGTAGGCAGCACGGACTGGATCTTCAGTGGTCATCCAGGCATTGATGGGCAGCACCATGACTGGATAGGCGATATCCCTCTGAGCCTCTTCAACAGCCGCTCTCCTCAGGTTGATGAAATTGAGCAGAGTCTGCTGCAGCATCTTGCCGTTGGGTGCAGTTCCTGGATCCAGGATAAGGTCAGTCAGGCCCATGCTGGCAAAGGTGACAGCCATGGACTTCAGGGCATCCAGATCGAAGGGCACGCTCAATGTGACGGGCACCTTGTAGTCGAAAGCGAGCTGGGCGACCTCTTTCCAGTTGTCCTTGTTGGCGGCGTAGATGAGAGGCCTGGCCTTCGCGGCGACCTCTAATCCTGCCTTGAGAACAGCGGGATTGAAGGAGCAGAGAATGAGCGGGAAGTCCGAATTGGCCATAACTGTCTTGACACAGGCTGCAAACTTAGCCGGGTCGTCAGAAACGGATCGGACGGCAATCATCTCTACACCCTGCCACTTGCCGATGTAGAACTTGCGCCAGGTGGAGATCTTCTTGACACGCTCCACGAGCTTTGCCTCATCCATGTTGTCTGCAACATCGTAGGCGAATGGCGGCTTGTTGAAGAAGGTCATCTGGTGGCGGTACATGACGTCCTCGCCTCCGACCTTGACCTGCTTCTCTCCCACGCCGATGTATACCATCTTGAGCTCTGGCGCGACGATGCTCCTAAGAGCTGCGAGCTTCTTGGCGTACTTCTTCTCATCGACCAATGGAGTGCATTCCTCTACCTTCCGGGTTCTTGCGATAAGGCCGGCGGCAAAGGCCATGCAGGTCTCCTCTCCGCACTTCTTGCAGTTTGTTTGTGGAAGCTGCTTGTAAAGGTTGAGTGGGCTTGTTTCCTTCATGGTTCTCACACCCCCATCTTGAGCCAGGCAGTAGTGTCCGGCGTCTTGGCTTCGATCCTTCCCATCAGGGACTGGGTGATCTCATGCAGATATGCAACGGCTGTCGGGTGCATCATCATGAAGATGTCTACACCGGCCATGGCCAGAGAGTATCCAGTCAGTATCTCCCAGATTGGGCCGCGAAGCATTCTGTCTCCCCAGTCGGAGTCGTCCTTGTTGGGTGAGCGAACCATCCAGGACTCTCTGACACCCCAGGCGTTGGTGGTGCCGGAGGACATGGGGAATGTCAGCTCTTCGTCGCCCTTCAGAGCGCCGAGCCTGATTCTCTCCATGTTGGAGTAGGCGAAGTCCAGGCCGTAGGCCAGAGCGGCTGTTGTCGGGTCCATGACGATGGATTCCCTTGGAACGCCGGCGACCTTCATGAGCTTACGGTTCAGCTCTTTCTGAGAGTTGATCTCCAGTTGAGTCCAGGCCAGGCATACATGTCCGTTGTCT
Organism: uncultured Methanosarcinales archaeon; assembly: GCA_963782455.1. GTDB lineage: Archaea > Halobacteriota > Methanosarcinia > Methanotrichales > Methanotrichaceae > Methanothrix. The sequence goes on along the minus strand of CAWAJP010000011.1, from coordinate 308,783 downwards.
ACGCAAGCCTTGCCGATCTTCTCCCAATCCATGTTCAGGTTGGCAGAGGCGATAAGAACGCGCTCGCCCTGGGCTACTTCAGCAGCCTTGGAGAGGACTATGGGATCCTTGGTAGGATTACCGGAACCGCCGATACAAATTGGTACATCAACCGCCTGAAGAACCTCTTCTACGGTCTTGACTGCATCCTGGGCTGAGGTATCCTTCAGGAGCGGATCAGTGCTGATCAGGTGAACGGTTACCATGTCGGCGCCGAACTTCTTGACTGCCTTCTTGGCCCACTCGCCTGGGGAATTAATTACGTCCTCATAGTGCATCTTGACGGCCTTGGCCATGCCGATGGGCATGTCGAAGACGTCCATGGTGATCTTGGGGGCATGGGGCATTGGTGCATCCGGGAAGAAAGGCATTGCCTTCTCGCCGCCCAGCTTAACCACATGACCGCGGCTTCCGCCGTCCGCTTTGGTAGCGCCCAGTGTGACCTCCTGGATGGTGTTCCTCCAGGTCTTGTCTACGCCGACACTGAACTTGGCGCTGGCAAGAGCTGATGCCACCTTGAAGGCCGGGACTGCCGCAGCAGCAGCAGCCAGATCCTTGGGTGCTGGTGATATGGCCTGCGCTACAGCTACGGGCTGGAGAAGGTTCTCCACGGGATAGCCGACCGCCTTGGCAAAGTTCATGAGCTGCATGGCGATCTTGGCCGCCTCTTGTCCGAAATAGTACGCAAAGAGCGGGCCGACGCCGCCGGCACCTGCATCTATTTCAATCTCTACGTCACCCTCGATTGTTAACCCCTCGAGGGATTGAACATTCATTTCTGTTAATGTCTTATTCAGGTCAGATAAAGAGATCTTTTCTGCCATTCAAATCACCCTCATAAGCCCAGTTTCCCGACGACCTGCACCATCTCTTGCACGGCAGGCGAATCGTCAGGTAGGCTCGTCAATGGATCTCCCACTAAATCGAATTTCGCTAAACACTCATCATAGGGGATAGTGCCGATAACCTTCAGGCCGAGGCCTTCAGCATTTTCCAGAACCTTCTCTTTTCTTCCCGCGGTGACCTTGTTCACGATCACATACAGGTTCTTGTACTTCAGTTCGATCTCGCGGGCAGTGTCACGTATGCGCTCGCCCGTGGTAAGACCTCTTCTGGACTCATCCGTTACCACAATGAGGTCATCGAGGTCCGGAATGGTCTTCCTGCTGAAATGCTCCAGGCCCGCCGGCGTGTCAATGATGATCAGGTCGTAGTTGGCCGTGGTCTTATCCATAACAGCACGCAGAAGATTGTTGACAAAACAGTAACACCCAGATCCTTCCGGCTTACCCATGACAAGAAGATCATAACCCTCCTCCTCCAAGAGAATCTCGAAGATCTTGGACTCAAGAAGCGCCTGCTTGTCAGTATCCGGTGAAGCTGTAAACCGGGACTGCTGCACGAACTCCCTCATGTCGCCGATGGTCTTTCCCGCCTGCACGCCCAGCGCATCGGCCAGGTTGGCATCGGGATCGGCATCGATTGCAAGTATTCGGTACTTTTTTCCGGAATTCTTTACCAGGTGTCTAATGAGCATCGCGGTCACGGCTGTCTTGCCGGTGCCGCCCTTACCGGTTACCGCTATAACTTTCCCCAATGTCTAGCCTTCCTTATTTTTTCGGTTTTATAACAACTTCCGCTACGTGGATGGATGCGCCTCTGAGCTCAATGGTCATTCCACCCGATGATGCTGCTGGCATAGCGAAAGCTGGTGCTGCTGCGCCCGATGCTGCCGCAGGTGCGGCGGCTGGAGCGGCTTCTTTTTTCTTAAGCTTAAGCTGCATAATATCTCCCTCACTTTGAACTAAAACAGTAGTGCTCGCCAATGATCCGCCTCTCCCAAAAAAGGGAGAAGAAAGCGGACTCTACTTAGCGAGTACCACCTTGTCTATGCTGATCTTAGCATCCTTCAGTATCAGCTTAATGCCACCGGCACTGCCTGCCATGGAAAAAGCTGGTGCTGCTGCCCCTGCGGCTGCAGGCGCGGCTGCGGGAGCCGCGGCTGCTGGTTCCTTCTTCTTGAGTTTTAACTGCATAGATTTTCACCCTCTTTGATTTTTGCTAACCTGGAAATTCGCTCACTCGAGAACGCCATCAGCCTGCAGAGCCTCGACGACCTGCATGAACTGGCCTTCGGTCAAGGCAAGCTCGGACTTGACGGTATCGATGTTGATGTCTCCGCCGGTCTTCTCGATATAGGCCATGACCATCTCCTTGATCTCATCGGAGATGTCTTCGAGAACCCAGCCCTCGGTGATCTTCTTGCCATCAACCTTTCTGGTTACACCGTTGACAACGGGGTGATCAACCTTGAGCAGGAAAGCCTTCAGGGATGCGATATCCTTGGCATCGTCTTCAGTTGCGATCTTGGACATCATGTCCTCATCGATGCCTGCCTTTACTCTCTCCTTGAGGCCCTTGGACATCCAGACGATCCTTCTCCAGCCGCCGTCGGCCTGGAGGAACTTGGGCGAGAAGTAGTAGAGAATGCCCATGCCCAGGAATCCTACGACCTGCTTGCCGCCGCCTGTCTGGCCTGCCATGGTGGAGAAAGGCAGTCCGTTGGGGGTTGCGCCCCTGAAGTCACGGTCGGCAAGACCAATGCCGTCCACCTCAGGCATATAGAAGCCAATGGTCTCGAAGCAGCCACAGGAGGTGTGGGGAGCATCGAAGAATGTGTACAGCTTCATGACGCTGTACTCGCCGCCGGACCTCTTCTCAGCCATCTCATTGATAGCGGCGTACTCGCCGGCAACTGCGTCCATAGCGGTTCCCTTCTCAATGGGGAACTGGGGGCCCTCTGGGTCCACCTTAGCGGCAGCACGCCCGTCGAACCAGGTGATAGCTCCGCAAAGGGATGGCCTGTCGGGTGTGACTACGCAGGCGCTGGTGGGTGCGAATGCCTGGCACAGTGTGCAGCCGTAGAAGACATCGACATCCTCATCGTGCAGTCCCTTGGCACGCTCGTCACGAGTCTTGTAGACTGCCATGGCGTTGGCCAGCTCTTCCTTTACCTTAGCTGGGTCGGTGACAATGGTGATCTCCATCTTCTCGATGAAGGGCATCTCGGCCTTGTAAAGGTCGATGACGGGGGTAAAGATCTGTACCCAGGAGGTTACACCCTTCTTGGCCAGGCTCTTACCGATCCTCATCCAGATATCGTATCTCTGGTTGAGGTGCATGAGGCCGCTGATGTAGGAGAGCAGGGCATGGTTGCGCCTCTCGATGATGGACTCCAGATCCTTCTCAATCTTCTCGCCGCCCACTTTGAATATCATGCCGAAGGGCATTATGGTGCCCTCTTTGATCTCTCCGAGATCGGGGCCAATGACAGTTACCTTTCCATCCTGAATCTCATCCATCGGTGCAGCCAGGGACAGCTCGAATCCGTCTGCCTTGGGGCCGCCCAGCTCTACCCATAGATCGTCTTTTCTGATGCGCTCGCCCTCATACATAGGGGATATGTCCAACTTTACATCTGCCATTTAATATACCTCTTCTGTTTATAAGATAAATTTTATTTCTTCATCGCCGCTATTACTTCGTCCACAGCGGCATGGTAGTCGTCCGGAGTGAAGGCCATGTTGCCAAAGGTCATATTCGCATTGATGTGATAGTACCGGTCAACGGATATGCGCTTGATGTCCCTGTTGAAGTTCTTGAGAGTTGCGAACATGGCGTTGGCGAACTTGTAGAAGATGCCCATGAAGATAACGGCATCATACTGGCCCTTTCCGTCCAGCCCCATCCAGTCCTGGAAACGCAGGTAATTGGTCAGAGGATGCAGGCCGATCTGATAGACGTCGGTCATGTAGCCTCTGTCCACGAAGCCCTTCACGCTGTGTGCGGTAGCGGCGATGGGTATGCCCATCTTGCCCATCTCGATCATCTTGTCGAACATGATGGGGTCGTCAAAGAGCTCTGCTCCTACTACGAGCAGAGGCCTTTTGGCCTTCTTGATTATTGCACCCATAACCTTCGGCATGTAGCACTTAGCCTGCTCCGGTCCTGGAACCTGGGCCATCTCAAAGGGAATGGGGTTCTTGGTGGTATCAATGCCCTTCTTTACTTCAGCTGCCATTTCTATATCCTCCTCACCCTCACTTCTTGGTCCTTATCTTCCTGGCAATCAATGTCGGGTCGAAGCTTACATCAGCGGGCCGCAGCGGGCCGGTCAAGAACTTCTTGGCCTTCCAGTCGATCGTCCAGCCATGCTTTGACTCCAGCTCCTTCATCATCTGATCCTTATAAACGAGGGGAAGGTCCTTGGTGTCACGGACATAGATGTGCCAGTCGTCGGGCAGCTTGCCGCAGTACTTCATGGAGATATCGCAGTAGTGGGTCAGTTTGATCGATCGGCCGATGCTGTTATCGGAAGGCCGGAAGCAGAGCTTGGCCATTTCAACCATTGCCTCTTCCTTGGTCTCGGCAATGTAGAGCATGGCCTCAGGTGCTGGCTCGATCTGCTGCTTACTTCCGTCGCGAGCATCGATGACCATCCAGTCCTCTGGCTTGTCTGCCCTGCCCATGAAGGAACGGCGGTACATGACAGAGTGAGGCTGAACGACTACTGGAATGCCCAGCCGGTTGCATCCCGTCGCGATAGATGCAGCTTTCTGAGAATAGGCTCCCCAGGCAATTCCGCAAGCGCCCACTTTGTTCAGGATGTAATCGGCGATATCGTCGAAGTTGCCCCTGTGATTGCGGTGGGCGAATATTGTGGCGACCTTTATGGCTGCGCCCATGATGTTGGCATTGGCCACGCAGGAACCGGTGTTGCAGATGTTCCTTCCGTCGAAGGCACCACCGTACTGCTCCCAGATGGTCTTGCCGTCTTCATCCGTATATAGCGACATATCCATGGCCATGCATCCGGAAGTGACCACGATGTAGCCTCGATCCACGAACTCTTTGGCGATATCGTAGCATTCTTTGGTACCCTTGGGATAGTTGCTGCATCCGACGAGAGCAATGACACCGGGGATGGTGCCAAGAACAATTGGCGCTCCAACAGCTCTGATCTCCGTATCCCTGGCAGGTCCACGGCCAGCTCTCATCTTGAACTTCTGGTTCTTGACGTACTGGCGATTGGCATACTCATAGAGGTCCATGATGTTTATGCCCTGCGGGCAGACCTGCTCGCACCTTCCGCATCCCACGCAGATCTCGTACATCGACGAGAAGGCTTCCAGGTTGCCCTTCTTGGCCTCGGCGATGAGATCGCTAATCCTGACATGGGGCGGGCAGACGAAGGCGCACTCATTACACCCAGTGCACTTCTCTATGCTCGCCTTGAACTGTTCTTCTGTGATCAGGTTTGCTATCTTTGCTTCTGCGCGCTTGGGCTTTACAGCTATGGCAACTCTGATGCCAATCTCGCCCGCTTTGGTTGGGTCCAGTACGGCGACTCCCGGCATCTTAAAGCTTACCAGGTCATCTACGATCTGATCCACGGGATCGTTGGTTCTGTCCGGCAGACCGAGCATGATCTTATCTGTGGTGGCAATGACTGGGATCTTGCGCTTCGAGGCATCTTCGAGAACGTCACAGTAGACACACTGCTCGTCCACCATCACGCAGTCCATGACACCGGAACGGACCATCTTTCTCCACCAGCCCATGGCACCGGCCACCTTGGCCTTGGGGCCCAGGTTCTTGGGCACGATGCTATCTCTGCCTGTCTCTGTGATCCTGGTGAGATCGAATGCAGTACAGCAAACGCCACCAATGTCCACTTTGTCCCAGAGGTTGTTGTTCTCGGCGTAGATCATGGCCTCAGCACCGGCGGCCAGATTATGACCGTAAGCGATGAGAACTCCCTTGTTCTGATCCAGGGTTCCCATACCGATCTCAATGAGCGGAGCATCGGCAGCACCACGGGGCATGTCGTAGGCTACAATCTGGAGCAGATCGCAGATTTCCATGCCCAGGTCGTCCATCATGCCGGTGTGCAGGGCCTTGGACTCGAAGTCCATAAAGTAGGCTTCTTGGCCAGTGTGAGTCGCAGCTACAAGCTGGACTACTTCCTCCTCGAGGTAAGCAAGGCCTTCGTCGAAGTCCTTGAGAGTCTTGGGCTTCTTGCCAATGATGGTCTGATAAAGTGGAGAATCAACCAGAATCTCGTCGCCCATGTCGAAATTCATATCGCCGAATTTATCGAGGCACCAGTGGTAAAGATGCCTGCCGTGAGCGGCGTGGGCACAGCAACCCATCAGGCAGGCTATGAGAACGATCTTTCCGCAAGCCCCTGCCTGATTTATGCCGCATGCGCCTTTTTTGTTTCCTGTAAGATCACAAGGCCCATAGGTACACAGGGTACATGTATCGTCGGCTGGAGCATACATGATCTTGTATCTATTCATTATCTTATAGTCCCAGTCCCGGAGCGTTGCCACACCTGGCTTGGGGAATGGACCCATCTCCTGGTCCCATTCATCCGCTTCCTTAACGACAGCCCCTATGTTGATCTGGACGTTCTTCATGTCCTCAACCGAAAAGCTGCCCTGGTTTGTTGCCATCGGAATCTTAGCCTCCTCTTCCTTTGATATACGCCGCTTGAGTTCGCATAGAGTAGATAAAACACTTTCGGATACCAATTAATATAAAATTTTATAGATCGACCTTACACTCATAGTAGTAATTTTATATATAAATCACCAGGGCGCAGTGCCAGCTCTAGTCACGATCGTTAATGGAGGATTCTACCCACAAGTTTGAAATGCAATCACGCGAGAAGGCCACGACAATTTATGATAAATCGGGTACGGAAGAGCTTTGCGTTGGCCGAGGAGTGCAAACATGGCGGCAAAGTGCAGGAAGCGGCAGAACGCCTGGGAGCAGAGCCGCTTGATTTTTCCGCCAATATCAATCCATTAGGCACGCCGCCTCTGAATGAATTGTTTATGGAAGAGCTGAAGCATATTGGCCATTATCCGGATAATAGCTACAAGGGCTTTTGTCGCGCCGCCGGAAAATTTGTGAATGTGGACCTGAATTGCATAGTGCCTGGAAACGGCTCCTCCGAGCTGATCCGGCTCTTTGCCGAATGCTGCTTTGAGGAGGGTGACACCGGCCTTGTGCCCACTCCATCCTTTGGCGAGTATGCCAACCAGTCTCTTCTGGCCGGAGCCGTTGTTAAATCGGTGAACGTCGATGGTGACGGACAGCCGCTCCTAACAGACGCCGACCTTGCCAAGGCCAAGCTGCTCTTCCTCTGCAACCCCAACAATCCTACGGGGTGGCTCCTTTCCCGTGATCAGGTGATCTGCCTGGCGGACAGATGCGAAGAAGCGGAAGTCTTTCTGCTCGTGGACGAAGCCTTCATCGAGCTATCCGATCCCCAGCAGAGCGTGGCCGATCTTGCACCCGATAGGGATTTCCTGTTTGTCATGCGATCCCTGACCAAGTCCTTCGGAGTGCCCGGGCTGCGGTTGGGCTTTGGCGTGACCAATCCAGCCCTGGCAAGGATCATGAACCGGGCCAGAATTCCCTGGTCCATCGGATCCGTTGCCGCCGCAGCAGCAGTGCACCTGCTGGGATGCGAGGATCATCTGGAGAGGTCCCGGATTGTCATAAAGGAAGAGCTGAATTACCTCACACATGCTCTGCAAGAACTGGGCCTCGAGCCGCTACCAAGCCGTGTCAACTTTATTCTGGTGAACGTCAAGCCATCTGGCCTTGACTCGGACGTTCTGGCGGAGCGGACGATGGCCAAGGGGGTGCTGGTGCGTGACTGCCAGTCATTCGGCCTGGGAAAGAGCTACATAAGGGTGGCTGTGCGAGGCCACAGCGAGAACGAGCGACTTGTCGCAGCTTTGAGGCAGGAATTGTCATGCAGAGACTGAATTGTGAGAACTTTCCCTGCCACTCTCAAGAGCAGGACTGTTCCCTCTGCTTTTGCCCCTTCTATCCCTGTCGGGATGAGAGAACAGGCGGTCGAGAGAAAGATGGCTCCTGGTGCTGCGAGGATTGCCTTATTGTTCACCGCCCGAATGTAGCCGAAATGATCATGGATGAACTCATGAAGGGCCAATCAGTCCCCCAGGTATGGAAGGCGCTGGAGGAGCTGCTTTGACATTTGCGATCCAGGATAGCCTGACGGTTCTTGTCTTAGCCATAGCTTTCGATATCCTCCTAGGCGAGCCGCCGGCAAGGCTCCACCCTGTGGTCTGGATCGGCAAATTGATCGGATTCCTGCGCGCCCGGGCAGGACCGAGCAGAATGCAAGGTTTTGCCCTGGCCCTGACCGTAATCGCTTCAAGCGTTCTGGCAGGCCATCTTCTGGTCTATGCTGCAGGCCCTGTCCCATTTCTATCCCTGCTGATCGGAGCCTATCTCCTCAAGTCCACCTTCGCGATTCGTTGTCTTTTGCAGATTTCAGGCGATATCGGGAAGATGATCGATCAGGACATGGATGAAGCCAGAAAGATGCTGCCGGCATTGGTAGGACGGGACACCGCCCCACTCACTCGCTCCCAGGCCGCATCTGCCGTAATAGAGTCGCTATCCGAGAACTATGTGGACTCCATTCTCTCACCCATATTCTACTACCTGGTTTTTGCGCCTGTCGGCCTGGGCCTGGAGGCGGCTATTGCCTTCAAAGCCATCAGCACCATGGATTCCATGATCGGCTACAAGACCCGTGGATTACTGGAATTGGGGTATGCAGGAGCCAGGCTCGATGATCTGGCCAACTTCATTCCGGCGCGCCTGAGCATCTTCTTGATTGCCCTGGCCCGGCCTACGGCCGCAGTGACGGCCCTGAGGGCGGCCTTCCGGTATCACAGCGCCACGCCCAGCCCCAATTCCGGCTGGCCCATGGCGGCCTGCGCTGGCGCCCTGGGCATTCGCCTGGAGAAGCCCGGCTACTATGTGCTCCTGAAAGAAGGAAAGGAGGCCGATACGTTGGATGTACCACGCGCCCTCCGGCTTATGCAAGCTGTCATTGCCCTGACACTGGCAGTGGCGCTGGTGATTCTCTTACATTGGACACTTATCTCCAGATCAGGCGGATTTTAAATCCTCTTTAAGTGCCATTTCACCCCAATCCAATTTCTTGATATTGGGGATGCCAGACCACACCTGCACATTTCTTCCGGATGGTGCTCACCAGAATGTTTATCCGATTTGAGTGATGAGTGGATGCAAATGGAAACCATGGGAGATCTCCTGGAGAAGGTTCGCGAGTTTGCATCGTACTCTTTCACAAAGGAAGAGGCACAGAAGCTCTTTGGCTGGGATGTTGTGGATTTCTGCGTCAAAGGCACACAAAACGATGAGTCTCACGTCTTCATAGTCTTTGAAAATGGGTATATGCTCACCATCAAATATTTCCTCAACCTCGACCCCACTGAGACCGATGATAACTGCGAGTTTACCTTCGGCGTGAGGACGGATCTTTGCTCTCGCATAAGATACGGAATCCATTACGGAGATTATATTCATGGTCAGGGATACATCCGCCTCCGCGTAGCAGATACGAAGAACAGGATGCTGCAGATGATGCTGGAGGAGTTCTACATCCCCGCCTTAAAGAATGTCTACAAACCCATCATCACCCAGTTCAAGGGCTTCTTCAGCAAGGATTTCTTCGGCGTGGAGGCAGACAGCTCCAGCGCCCAGATCTATTATGCACCGATTCGTTCCAGGAGCGAGCACAAAAGGGCCAAGTTCGGAGACGTGATCGGCCGCCTGTTTGAGCTGGAACTTCTCCTCAAGGACCCACAGATAAGACACGATCTGGCAGAGATCGATTTTCAGCTCAGCCTACTGCCCTCGATGGTGGAATCCAGCCTCTAGCCGGTCCTTTTGCAGCCCAGCTGGCAGGGCAGTTCCTCCAATAGTTTTTCGTAGTCCCCCGTCTTAAGCTTCTCTCGCAAAATGCTGGTTTTGCGCCCTTCCTCGTGCTGGGCTGTCGTTTCCAGGAAATCGATGACTCTCCCAGCGATATGATGAAGAGTGTTGGAAGGGAATTTATCTCCTTCATTCCAGGCCAGACGTAAAGCACTGGTATAGTCTCGCCAGGCTTCCCCCTCGCGACCTGTATGCGCCTCGCATTCAGCCAGATCGGTGAGGGCATTGATGTTCAGATCGACGTAACCCAGCATTCTCGCCTGACGCTGCCGCAGCACAGCCATCTCCTCAGCTCTCTCATAGTCCTTCTGAGCCAGGAAGAGAAGAGTCAAATCACGGTAGAGGATAATGACGTCAAACAGGGCACCCAGCCGGCTGAAATCAGCCAGCGCTTTTTGCAGCTTGGCAAGAGCCTCAGGATAGTCCATCTTGACCAGAGCCAACCTTCCCAGATTGGCAATGGCCTTGGCTTCCTCGTAGAGGTTGGAGAGCCTTCTAGATAAAGACAAGGCCTTTTCAAAGCAGCCTTGCGCTTCGGCATAGAGAGCATCCTTCTGGTAAAGTTCCCCCTGGATGTTGTAGAGCTGGATCTTCAGGGGCTGGTAATCGGTGCGAGATATCAGGGTCTCTGCCTGGGAGAGATAGAACCTGCCCTCCAGAGATCTGCCCTCTCTAATCTTGAATAAGGCTGCCGCCAGATAACCCTCGCATAAATCAGGCAGTGCACCGAGGCCTTCCAGGAGACCGATAGACTCACAAAATTGCTCATCAGCTCCGTTCAGTTGGCCCATTTGGCCAAGAATGACGCCCATGTTCAATTTGGTCAGGGCGATACAGGGAACTGCGTCAAGATTCTGGAATATACTCAAGGCTTCTTCGAACATTGTGTGAGCCCTGACAAGATCGCCTTTGTCCTTATGAACCAGGGCCATGTTGAAGATCACCTGGGCGCGGTTATAGATCTCCCCGGTCCTGCCGAAGAGCTCCAGGCTCTCTTGGTAAGTCGAGAGGGCCAATTCCCACTGGCAGCGATCTGTGTAGCTGCCTGCCAGTGCCGCGAGAACCTCAGCCTGACCTGAGAGGTCCCCGACAGACTCCAGCTCACCTAGCTGCTTTTGGTACTCATCGATGGTTGGAGGGATGTCTCCCCGACCGGCCTTGATCATGTCAATGCTGGCCTGCATCTCCGCCGCACCCTTTCGATCCCCCCTGCGCCTTTGAATCTCCAGACCCCTCTGGAAATGCTCCATAGCCAGATTGCGTTCACCCCTACGTAGATAGAAGTTCCCGAGATTGCCAAGTACCTGGGCCACGCCCTCCGGATCGTCCAGCTTCTCGAAGAGGTCCAGGCTCCGCTGATAGCTCTCCAGGGCTCCAGACCATTCGCCCCTCTTATAGCACAGGCTTGCTACATTGCTCAAGACGGAAGCCTCGCTCTGGGAATCGCCCGTCTTCTCAAAACCCTCCAGACTGTGACGGTAGTTCTGCAGAGCTCTTGTCCAGTCGCCCCGCCGATAACAAATATTGCCCAGATTGTTCCTGGCCACACTCAATCCATAAATGTCACCCTGCTGCTCCAGGAGGGTCAAGCTCTCATGATAGCAGTCCATGGCATCATCCCACTGGCCAAGATCGGCGTGAAGGTTGCCATAAGAACACAAGACTGTCGCCACTGCCTGAGAGTCACCCCTTGACCGAAGTGAATCCAAAACCTGAACGTACTTGGTTTCCGCCTCCTGCCACTGTCCTCGCCGCAGGCTTACATCCACCAGTGTTTCCAGAACCTCGATCATGGCGGATGAGTCTTCTCTTTCTATCTCCAACAATAAGCAATCCCGGAGGTGCTGCATCGCTCCCTCCAGATCTCCTTCTTCTGCCATGATGCTAGCTATGCCGAGCAATGATCTTCCCTCGCCTCTAGGATCCCCTGCCTCTCTGAAGCCCTCCAGGCTCTGGCGATACATCTCCTGTGCTTTTTCCTTATGACCCGACCGGAAATAGACCCCGGCCAGATTGCCGAGCGTTGTGGCTATACCGTGCTTATCATTCTCAGCCTTCTTTGCCTCCAGACTCAGGTTGTAGCATAAAATGGCCTGCATGGTATCGCCCCGGTCGGAGTGAAGGTTACCCAGATTGTTTTGCGCGGCGGCAACTCCATGAATATCTCCCAGATCCTCAAAAGCCAGTGATGCTTCCTCGAAATGGGACTTTGCCAAATCCCATTCTCCCTTGATCTGAAGAACCAGGCCCAGGTTTAGCCTTGTGGTTGCGGCACCCTGATCATCCCCCAGCTGCTCCTTCGCGTCAATGCTCTTCTGGAAGCAGTCTTGGGCCAGGATCAGGTCTCCCTTCCTCTGGTAGATCAGCCCCAGATTGGATTGAGTCTGAGATGATCCCTGCCTGTTGCCCAGACGATTGAAGATATCCAGAGCACGGCCATAGTAATCCTGAGCAGTCTCCAGGCCTCCCTGCATGTGATGTATGCTTCCAAGGTTTGATAGAGCTTCGGCCTCCTGCTGGGATTCTCCATTTTCCATAGACAATACTACAACTCTCTGGTAGCATTCTTCGGCCATCGCCCAATCGAGGAGTTCGGTTTGGATCAGCCCCAGATAATTAAGAGCGGCCACAACTGCATTGCGATCTTTTTGTTGCTCTCTGATCTCCAGACACTGCCGTGAGCAATGCAAGGCTTCCTCCAAGAGACCCTGTCGACGGTGGACGCCCGTCAATAAGAAGAGAGCATCGGCTATGGCACCCGAGTCACCCTGGTCCTCCATGATCGCGATGCTCCTCTGCAAATGGTCTTCTGCCCGGATCAATTCGCCCTGCTCCAGGAAGCATTGGGCCATGCGGCAGAGAGCCTGGGAAGCCAGGGATGGATCGCTTTCCTGCAAGGCCAATATACATTTCTCATAGCTGTCCAGCGCTTCCCTGAACCTGCCTTCCTGGAAGTGCATATCACCCAGGCGGTTTTGCATCCTGGCCGAGCCCACTTCATCATCCAGATCCTCAAGATGGTGACGGGCCGCCTCCAGGCAGCTTTGTGCTCGTTTGCCGTTGCCTGTTAGCTGGTAGATCGAAGAAAGGGTAGCTAGAGCCCTGGCAGTGCCGCTTAAATCGTGAGTCAGTTCCCTTTCACTCAGGCACTTTTGATAGCATTCCTCGGCTCTGGAGAGGTCTCCCTGCATCTGGTATATGTCTCCCAGATTTCCGAGTGCATCTGCGCGGCCGGCTCTGTCATCAGAGTCGAGTTCATCTATGACCCGGGAATAGCAACTCGCGGCCCGATGATACTCTCCTTGCAGTCGATAGATGCTGCCCAGATTTCCCAAAATCTGCCGCATAAGTGAGGAATTTTCGCAATCTTTACCGGCAAGCAATGCTTTTTCATAACACTCGCAAGCGCGATTCCAGTCTTCTTCTTCACCGTACAGGCTGCCCAGGCTGAACAGAACTCGCGAGACATTCTCATTGTCTCCCTGGACATGAGCCAGGGTTACACTCTTTTCATAATATTCTATGGCTGCCTGATGAAAGAACAGGCGCTGGGCCAAGAAGCCCAGGTTGAACCAGGCCTCGAAGCTGTTGACGCGAGTTGCGTAGTCGGCCAGCTCAAGAAGCTTTTCTTGCATAACATCTTCATCCGAGGAGAGAATGGCATCTATGAATGAAGATATGAGATCTGGCACATTCCTGGAGAGGCCCTTCAGTCGCTCTGGTTCGTATCCCGCCGGGTCGGAAAGAATCTCGGCAAAAGACCCGAGGCAGGAGACAATGCGGTCAGAGGACATTTAAATGAACCCTCCGGCGAGATCTACAATATAGAAAAAATTTTAGAAGATGTTTACATATGACGTATGGATGAGAATCAGATGGTCCACTAAAGAAACGTATTCGGGAAAGAAAAACCCCATTATTCATATTTGCGAGACCATCGACACAAACCAACGCCAATCCCACCTACGACCACAGGAATATTAACACTAACTTATATCATGTGTATAAACTGTCCGAGCATATAAATTCTCCGATTTCTTTAGGATGTTTCGTTAGGATGTTCCCATAGAATATTTCTATAGAGCATTTTTATAGAATGTTTATACAGAATATTATTTCCTTAACGCACGAGAATTAATATCGATAATATAAGAAATTAATTTGATATATGCAGTTCTAATGCCAGCAGATCCAGGTCAAAAAATATGATGTTTTGCATCCATAATTTTAATATATATTCTATCCCGGACAAACTCCGGAATTGCCGGTCAGCATTTAACAATCCCATAGATCCGTGGCGCGCGGACAGTGGGATTGGCCCCTGCCTTCCCATGTAAATCGAAGTTCATAAAGTTAATATATTTCGATTTTCATCCGCCACGTGTGAGCCTCCGTTCTGAGGCTCATGGGCGTTTCAGATCTATTTCAGGACCAGCTTCAGGGCACGCTGGGGGCAGCCCATAACACAGGCTCCGCACTGAATGCACTTGCCTGAATCGGCAACAACGCGCCAGTCCTCAAAATGAAAGGTTCCAGTCGGGCAGATAGAAACACAAGCCCCGCAGTGGACACATTCATTCTCATCCCTGATTACAGGTATCTCCAGGGGCACTACCCTTACGCCTCGCCTCTCGAAGGCCTCCTTTACTTCCACGCACTTCTCGGAGGGAACTTCCAGGACGATCTCTCCGCTCACGGCATCAATACTGGCCCTCTCTATATTAACCAGTGCAGAGGTTTCCAGAATGACCGAGGCTATGAGTGGATAGCGCACAATGCCAGGGGCAACATGAAGCATCAGTTTCATTTCTACCGCCTCCGCGCAAAAAGCCTGGAAAGATGATTACTGGTGATCATTCCAATCACTTTATCCTCTCTATCCACGACAGGTAACGCTGAAATGCTATGCGTGTCAAGAGTTCGAGCGGCTATCTCAATCGGCTCATCCACCCGAGCAGAATGAACTCTTCGGGTCATGATCTCTGCAATCCGGGAGGGCTTGCCGCTGGCCACTGCTTTGGATATATCCCAGGCGGTGATAATACCCATCAGACGTCCGTCCTTCGAGACCACCGGCAGGTGATCGAAGCTACCGCTCACGATCAATTTAGCCGCTTTCTCCACAGGGATGTCCTCCAGAACAGTAACCACGTCGCGGCTCATGACATCACCCACGTTCGGCGACTCCTTGGTCTGCTTCATGGGCCTGGAACTCCCCACGCGTGAGAGAGGCTCCACAGCCTGACTGAGCAAAAACTCGCCCTTTTCCACTTCATCCTTCAGAGTCCTTGCAACTTCCCTTGCCATCTGGAAGCTGGACAGAGAAGAGCTTGCAACCTCCTTTCCATTCAATTCGATTATCCCCGACTTCAGATCCTCGTAACTGACCATTCTTAAGGAGGGACGGTCCCGGCGCGGAATGCCGTAATCCACTACGGGGACAGTGATATCTCTATCCCGAACGGCAGTGCTCCTGGCAATCTTCTCATTCAGGATTGGTATGGGAATTCCTATCCCCATATATAGACTGGGGCCGTATTTATGAAACGTTGCGGCTCGCAGAAAACTGTTGCTCATCTTCTTCATGTCACCCGTGACCATGAGCGTGGAGAAGTTATTTTGAGGATTATGCTGCGTGCCGGGACCGATGACATAACCCTGTGCTCCACCGAGAAAAATGCGCGTCCCGATGCCGATAGTCTCGAAGTTTGGATCATTGGATATGGGAGAGAGCACACCTGCACCGCTATAATGAATGTTGCCGAAGCCCGGAAGCAGTGTTCCCATGTAGGTATACATAGTCCGGTCTGATGAATTGGTGGCGGCATTGTAGCGCTGATAAGCGTTGCGGGGATTGACCATGGTAGCCTGGTTGAAGTCCTCCAGACGCAGACAGGTTTCCAGTTCCCTCTGTGGGTAACAGTCCGTGGGCCCGCCTTGAGCTTCAACCTCGATCTGCTTTCCTGATACAAGGTCCTCCATGACATGGGCACCACCGTACTCGATTCCTCTATCCTCCGAAGGCTGAGTTGCTCCCAGGAAGAGATCGACTGCGGCAATTCCGCCATAAGCCTCGACCTTGTTGAGCAGAGCCTTCACAATTTTTATGGGCGGGTCACTGTGGCCCAGATTGAAAAAGACTCCCGAGGAACACATGGCCCCAAAGGTTCCAGTGGTTACTACATCCACCTCGCGCACCGCTCCGGCAGGACCCAGCTCGTCTACAAGGTCAGGCATCTCCTCTGCAGTTACCACGCGAGCCGAGCCGTCGCGAATGCGTTCGTTGATCTCTGATAACGACTTCTCTTGCACATCGGCTCAAAAGTCGGCAATCCGATAAAAACTTATTGGGCTTTTGTGTCCAACAACGTTATCTGCCTTAACCAAAAAGAAGCCGATCAGATGCAACAGATGCCAGGCAAGAGGATTGTTCTCACCAGCGACTCCACCATGATGAGCAGCTATCACGGCGGTGTGATGCTCGGCTTTGCCGCAATCATGCCCAGAGCTATGCTGCCCGAATGGATATTCCAAAAATTTTTCTGCCCGCCCGTGCCCGCATTTGAGGATGGTTCAGCAGCGATCGCCCCCTGCGGCATGAGAAAAGTGGAGGCATCACTGCTGGAAGCAGGCTTCTCCAGAGAGGATGTTATGGTGGCCCATCCCTATCACCTGGATAGAGCCATCGGCCCGGAAACGGAGATTGTGGGAATAACTCATGACGACCCCATGGGAAAGATAGCATTTCGTGAAATCGAGGAGATTATAGGCAGAGGGCCGCCTTTCAACCGTTCCAAGTTTCTGGAACTCGTTCGCCACCCGCTCATAAGGGAGCACCGGCCCAAGATAGTTGTGGGAGGCAATGGTGCCTGGGAGGTGATGGGCGAAGACGTGGGAGTCGACCACATCTACCTTGGCGAAGGAGAGAGCGATTTTCCAGAGATATGCAGGAAGATCATAAGAGGAGAGTCCGTCCCGAATGTGATCAGGGGAACAGCGGTTCCCGGTGAGCTGATTCCAGCGAACCGCGGCGCCACAATCGGGGGCATCGTGGAGATCGGCAGAGGCTGCTGGAGAGGGTGCGCCTTCTGCTCGCCGGCCATGCGGACCATGCGCCACCGGCCGCTGGAAAATATCCTAAAAGACGTGCGAGTAAACCTGGCCGCTGGCCAGAGGGACATCATTCTTCACAGCGAGGACTTCTTCTCTTACGGCTCGGGTGGAATGAAACCCAATGAGGAGAAGGTACTGAAGCTGGTGTCTGCAGTAAAACAGCTGGGACCTAAGACCGTGGACGTCTCGCACTTGAGCCTGGCCGCAATCCATCAGAACCAGGGGCTTTTACGCAAGATCTCAGAAGTTGTTGGCGTCGGCTCCCATCAGAATCACATGTCAGCCTGGATCGGCATTGAAACCGGAAGCTGCCGCATACTGGAGATGCATATGCCGCGCAAAGCACTTCCGGGAGAGACAGGCAACTGGCCACAGATCGTAAGGGATTGCTACCGTCTCTTCGAGGAGGAGTCATGGCTTCCCGTAGCCAGCCTTGTTCTGGGTCTGCCGGGAGAGGGGGCAGATGATGTCATCCAGACCACAGAGCTGGTGGAGTCTCTGATGGACTATACAGGCCTTATTCTACCGCTCTTCTTCACCACTATCGCCGATACAAAGCTTGGCGGCACCAGAGGCTTCAGTAAGCAGGATGCTCTGCCTGAGCACTGGCAGCTGGTGGGATTGTGTCTGGATTACAACCTCCGGCACCTCAAGAAACTGCACCGCCTCTATAGCGAGAGAATGACTGCGAGCCCGCTGGAACACGCGGCACTTACCGGAATAAATCTTATGGCTGAGGTCGTCCTGAATAAGTACATGAAGAGAATGAAAAGAGGCGAGCCACCCAACTGAGTCTCCCTGAGCCCCATGATAAGAGCTAACATGTGGGCAAAATAAATCAAAATGTTTTGACGAATCGTGAGCTTCGACTTACATGCAAACGTTTTGGTTGATTTTGCGAAACGCACGTCTACTATGATCCTGCAACAGCGCAACAAATAGCACCGGATTATTTAGATATTGGTGCCATCAGATCGATAAATTTGGCAGATTAATAATTCTCCAGAACGGACCTCACCACACCCTTGTGGTCCCCCTTGAGGGAATAGACGTTATGGTCTCCGGAAACATCAATGCTCAGAATTCCCAGGCGAGTGTTCATAAGCCCCACCATAGCCGAAACTCCACGGTAGCTGACGTCAAAACCCTCTTTCGCGAGGTACGTGAAGACGTCCTCAGTGGTGTAAGCTCCATCGCTTAAAAACAGCTTTAAGACGGCCTTCCGGATTCCTATACCGTCCCGCTTAAGATAATTTCTGAGTCTCTCCTGGATCCGTTCTTCTGCGCTCTCCATCCGGCAAAATCACCGCCCTGAAAGAATGAATTTAAGGATTATAAAGGTATTCTATCCACGACCAGGCCGTTCTCTATGGGATACTTCTCAATTATACTGAGAACACATTTGGCACGCTTCAGCTCTTCAGATATATCTTCAAGGATTGGAGCTGCTATATCTATCCCGCCATCCCTGCAGGAATACATCTCCATTGGAACCTCCAGATCCCCAAGAATCTGCAGAGCCATTTCCAGGTCACCCTCGATTATGCCGTGAATTATGGTGCCCTCCGGGCCCACATAATCAAATGGACGGGCTGTGCCTTCTGCCCTGCGCCGCAATCGCTCTTTTAGCTGAACTGCATCCTTGAAACGAGAAGGACAGTAGTGCACTTTGATGCCTTCTTTGAGAAAGTGCTCTCTGGCTACATCTTCGCTGCCTGCTGCTCCACAGCCTAGCTCCTCCGGCAAGAAACCCTCTTCGGTAAGGCCGGTGAAGTTCGTCTCAGAGAACTCCAGCTCATTGAGATTCAGAAAAGCATCCGCATCCCGCACAGCCTCAACTATTTTCGGAGCAGGCCTTAAGGAGGGTATCTCCACGCCCGCCTCCAGTCCGCTAGCCTTTGCTCTAAGCAGAGCTTCCTTCAAGCCGACCGGGTCTGACCACTCCGAGACGGGTGGATGAAAGCGAATCTCGTCCAGGCCGGCCTGCTTTAGCTTCTCTAAAACACCTTTCCCGGGAAGAATGCCGGAATAGAGGTGAATGTGGTGCTCAGGCCCGAACTCGCGCTTCAAAGCGGTGATGCATTCCAGGACATAGTCCAGTCTCATAAGAGGCTCTCCGCCGGTAATTCCCGTTCCCAGGGCACGAATCGCCCGGGCTTCTTCCAGAATATCCTCAATTTTGTGTACGGGCTGCTCATCCGCAAATACTACATCCTGCCCTCTCCGCACCTCAGAGATGGGGCAATAAAAACAGC
The DNA here is from genome assembly GCA_963782455.1 of uncultured Methanosarcinales archaeon. Classification (GTDB taxonomy): domain Archaea; phylum Halobacteriota; class Methanosarcinia; order Methanotrichales; family Methanotrichaceae; genus Methanothrix. Next base: position 289,524 of record CAWAJP010000011.1, on the reverse strand, counting down.
TGCGCTCGCACTTTCCTGTGACGAAGAGCACCAGTCCCGCGCCCTGCCAGCAGATCCGGCAGCCGGGCGAGAGATAATTGTATATCGACCCCACTGAATCGGATTGCCACTCGACCATAGTAGAAGAGACCAATGTAGAGGGTTAATTAGTTTTGTGACAATTCGGCAAGGAATCATTTTTCCATCAGCCCGATCCGACTGCGGTGAAGAATAGCGCATCAAAACGGTTATCAGAGAGAAGGGCATTAATCTTTCCAGAGAAAGAATATATTTAAAATATATTAAAGGATGGTTGTTTTGTGAGAGAATATCTCCTCGGAAATGCAGCAATTGCCAGAGGACTCCTGGAGGCGGGGGTAGGACTCGCTGCCGGCTATCCCGGTACACCCTCCTCGGAGATCATCGAAACGCTTGTGGATCTCAAGGGCGACCGGTCGCCGCATGTGGAATGGTCCGTGAACGAGAAAGTGGCCCTGGAAGTGGCGGCGGGAGCCTCCTGGACGGGCACACGCGCAACTGCTACCATGAAGCACGTGGGTTTGAATGTGGCTGCAGACCCCTTTATGACCCTGGCCTACCTGGGCGCGGGCGCGGGGCTGCTGGTGATCTGTGCTGATGATCCCTTCTGCCATTCCTCCCAGAATGAGCAGGACTCACGACGCTACGCCCAGTTTGCATCCATTCCATGCCTGGACCCCAGCGATCCCCAGGAAGCAAAAGATATGACAATCTATGGCTTTGAGCTATCAGAGAAGTTCAGTATCCCTGTCATGCTCAGGCCCACAACGCGCGTCTCTCATGCCCGGGCGGACGTGGAAACGGGAACGATTCCTTGCCCCCGTGAGGGTGGCCAGTTTGTCAAGAACCCTGCGCGACGCGTCGCTCTGCCTGTGCACGCACGGGTGCTGCATAAGGAGCTGATCGCAAAACAGGAAGCCATTGAAGAGACTCTGCAAGCAGCCCCCTGGAACAGGCTCACCCTGAAGGGGAGAACGGGAATCATCGCCTCAGGTATCGCTGGACTGTACGCAGAGGAGGCCATTTCAGACCTGGACCTGGACGTTTCACTGCTTCGCATAGGAACCTATCCCGTGCCCACAAAGATGATTTGCAGCATGCTGGAGCATGTCACACGAGTCATGGTCGTGGAGGAGCTGGAGCCAGTAGTAGAAGAACAGGTGGAGAGGCTGGCAAGAATTGTCAATCCAAAGGTTGAGATCCTGGGAAAGAATGGATCCATCTCCCGTGAGGGAGAGCTCGACTTTTTGCAGGTTCGAAATGCCATAGCCCGCATGCAGGGCATTCCTGAGAAGGCGGCGCTGACGAGCAATTCAGCAAGCATCCTGCCGCCCCGGCCTCCTGCGCTGTGCCCGGGCTGCAGCCACCGTGCCGCCTTTTATGCCATGCGGAAGGTCTTCGGCAAGAAGGCTATCTATCCGAGCGATATCGGCTGCTATACTATGGCTGTGGGCATGGGAACGGTGGATACGTGCCTGTGCATGGGCGCGAGCATAACGCTCGCCAGCGGCATCAGATTCGGCGGGGAGACGGAAGGCATCTGTTGCAGTCTGGGCGACTCCACCTTCCTGCATGGGGGCATGACCGGACTCTTGAACGCGGCCTACAACAAAGCCCGGATTACTGTGACCATCCTTGACAACTCCACCACCGCCATGACCGGACATCAGCCTCATCCGGGCACGGGAATGACGGCCACAGGAGAGCCGACAGTCCAGGTCTCACTGGAAGCGCTGGCCAGAGCTTTGGGCGCGGGACTGGTAGAGGTCGTAGACCCTTATGACCTGGGAAAGACTCTCCAAGCCTTCCAGAGGGCAAAGGAGTACCCAGGCCTGTCTGTAGTCATAGCCCGCCAACCCTGTGTGATCAAAGCCCGCCGGAGCGGAGCCCGCCCCAGGGCCTTCCGGGTTAGCGAAGAATGCCAGGGATGCAGGATATGCGTGGACTTTGGCTGCCCGGCCATAGAATTCGAGGGCGATATGGCCAAAATAAATAATCTATGCACCGGCTGCGGAGTCTGTGCAGAGATCTGCCCCAGCTCCAGCATCCTGGAGGTGAAAGGATGAGGACATCGGAATGTGATATAGTAATCGTAGGAGTAGGCGGACAGGGAGTCATACTGATCTCGGACGTCATCGGCCGGGCAGGGGTTATGGCCGGAAAGCCCGTGCGCGGAGCTGAGACGCACGGCATGGCCCAGAGAGGTGGCAGTGTAACCAATCATACCCGCATAGGATGCCGCTTCAGTCCCATGGTCGCCTCAGGCAGGGCGGATGTTTTGATAGCCCTGGAGCCTGCGGAAGCCCTGCGCTTCGCCCACTTCCTCTCGCCTGAGGGCGTAGCCCTGGTCAACACCAGGCCGGTGCTGCCGGTTACTGTCACCACGGGCGAGGCTCGCTACCCCGCACTGGAAGAGATTCTCGCACCCTTGCAAGTTCTTTGCCGGAAGGTAGTGCCCATGGATGCCACGGCGATAGCCAAGAAAGCCGGCACAGCCCAGGCCATGAATGTTGTAATGCTCGGGGCCCTTGCCAGGTACATTCCACTGCCCGAGGAGCTTATCCTGAAGGCTCTTTGCGATGTGGTGCCACCCAGGTACCTGGATGCAAATAAAAAAGCCTTCTCATTGGGAAAAGCTGAAGTAGAATAGCCGCAAAAGAAAAAGGCATGGAAGAAGAAAAGAAAGCTGATGAGATTACGACTGAAGAGAAGACAAGCGAGGACAAGGCTGCCCCCATAGTCACCCGTTCCATGATGGAGGAAACCTGTCCGACCTGTGGCGCTGAAGCGCCTTCCATGCCCGCGGTGCTCCCCGATCCGAGCTGGTCCACAGAGAAGCTGATCGCAGCAACCAAAGACAAGCACATGCTGGTGCGCTCCAACGCCATCATCCTCCTCTCCAAACGCGAAGCCTCTGAGTCCCTGGAGGCGCTCATCGAGGCTCTTAAAGACGAAGAGTACCTGGTCAAGAGCAATGCCATGGTGGCCATTGCTGCATACGGAAAACAGGTCTCCGATCGCATAATTCAGGCCCTGGGAGACACGGACAAGGACGTGCGCGCAGGAGCCGCCTGGATAGTAGGTGAGCTGAAGGACAACCGAGCCGTTGAGGCCCTGGAGAAGGTGGCCAAAGACGATTATCCTCTGGCCAGGATTCAGGCCAAGGCGTCCCTGGTGGTTCTGGGCAAAGGTCCGAAGAAGGAAGTTCGAAAGGTGGAAGTCGAAGAAGCAAAGCCTGCAGAACCTGAGGAAGCAAAGAAAGCAGAACCTGAAGAAACCAAAGAGGAGACCGCAGAGTAGAAGAATGCAAATCCCTTTTTCTTCGGTTTTTCGGCTCCTGGCAACCGGGCAAGGATGCCTTAGATACTATTTTTAGGAAAGAACGCATAGCTCCGGGTTCCCTCTTTCGCGGCTTTCAGCCCCTCGCCAGAGGTCAAACGCCTCATTCTAAGGAAAGGCTTAACAGATAAAACCGCAGTCGCTATGAATTGTGCCTGAGATCAGCCTGATTATCCCTACCAGAAACGAATCCGAGACCATCTGCGAATGCATACGAAAAGCTCAAATGGCCTTCGCGAAGAGCGGTCTGGAGGGAGAAGTTATAGTTTCAGACAGCTCGATCGATCAGACTCCAAATATTGCTGCATCCTGCGGAGCAAAGATTATCCGGCCCGAAAAACTGGGATATGGAAATGCCTATCTGGCAGGATTTGAGGAGGCGCGAGGGGATTATATCGTTCTTATGGACGGGGACCTGACTTACGATCCCGGAGCCATCCAGGATATGCTCGTCCTCCTTAAGAGCGGCAATTACGACATGGTGATGGGGTCCAGGCTGAAAGGAGAGATTCTTCCCGGGGCCATGCCTGCCCTCCATCGCTATATTGGAAACCCTATCCTGACCTGGGTGCTGAATCGACTATTTTCCACAAACATTTCGGACTCACATTGCGGTCTGCGAGCCATCACTCGCGAAGGACTGAAAAAGCTACGGCTCAGGTCGGGAGGAATGGAGTTCGCCTCGGAGATGGTGATCGAGGCGGCCTCTAAGAATCTGAGAATCGCCGAAGTTCCAATCACATATCACCCGCGCAAAGGGGCTTCCAAACTCCACTCCTTTACTGACGGCTGGAGGCATCTGCGTTTTATGATGCTCTACCGGCCTGTGCCTTTTCTGCTCGTTCCCGGACTGCTGGCTCTTGGTTTCGGGCTGATCCTGGCCGTGGGGGTATATCTGCAGGGAGGATCGAGGATGCATTCTCTGATCCTCGGCGGCCTATTGCTGATCATAGGGTACCAGATGCTCCTGGCGGGACTCTATTTCGGTGCATTCGGCGTTACTTACGGGCTCTCCAACCCGGGGAGAATTAAAAAACTGATAAGTTACCATTCCCTGGAAAAGGAGCTGATTTTGGGTGCGGTACTGCTTGCAGCAGGCGTTATTCTTGGTTTGAGCGTCCTTTTGAGATGGGGTGGATCCGGCTTTGGGGCACTGGATGCCGCCCAGAACGCCATGATCGCCATGATCCTATCAATCCTTGGAATCCAGACGATCTTCTCTGGAATGTTCATCAGCCTGCTAATGCTATACAACGGGCATCAGGACGACTGAAGGTTATAGGTGTTTGGAATTGGAGATCGCCTACCTTTATGATGCAGTCTATCCCTGGGTAAAGGGCGGAGCCGAGAAGAGGATTTATGAGCTCTCGCAAAGGATGGCCCGGCGCGGCCACACGGTCCACTGCTATGGCATGAAGTGGTGGCAGGGAGAGAATGATGTCCTCAGGGACGGTGTGCGCCTGCACGGCATCTGCCAGCCTATGCCGCTATACGCCGGCGGCAAGAGATCGATGAAGGAGGCGGCTTACTTTGCAGGCAAGGTCCTATCCGCCGGAGTAGACTGCGAAACAGTCGATTGCCAGAACTTCCCGTATCTTTCCTGCTTCTCTGCAAAGCTTCTCACAACACTAAAGAGACGGGATTTGTTCATCACCTGGCATGAGGTCTGGGGCGACTACTGGTACGAGTACCTGGGAAAGAAGGGCTTTCTGGGCGATTATATTGAAAAGGCAGCTTCCCGGCTTTCGGATGAGAACATCGCCGTCTCGGAGAGGACCCGAAGGGATCTGGAGAGGCTGGGGGCAAAGGCGGTCCAGGTTGTGCCAAACGGCATCGACTGGCAGAAAATTGAGAGGATTCGGCCTTCAGAGAAGCAGTCGGACATAATCTGCGCAGGAAGGCTGGTTCGGCACAAGAACATAGACCTGCTCATCCTGGCGCTCGAAATTGTGAAGTCGGAGATCCCGGATGTGAGGGCCCTGATAATCGGAGACGGTCCGGAGACGTCCGTTTTGAAATCCATGGTTCGCAAAAGTGGACTGGAGAATAATGTTGAGTTTTGCGGCTTTCTGGAGGACTATGATGATGCTTTGGCACTCATGAAATCGTCAAGGGTATTCGCCTCGCCGTCTACTAGAGAGGGCTTCGGCATGGCTGCCCTGGAGGCAAATGCCTGCGGTCTGCCCGTGGCCACAGTGAATCACCGTATGAATGCAGTGATGGATCTTGTTACAGAGCAGACGGGGTCAGTCTGCGAGCCCACGGCGATTGATCTTGCCAAGGGGCTATGCCGGGCGCTTGAAAAGGGGAATGACATGCGAGGGCGGTGCGTAGAGATGGCCAGAAGGTATGATTGGGATGAGATATGCGACAGAGCTGAGAGAGTCTACGAAGAAGGGAAGTGAGATTCTGCGGTAGTGCAAACAAATTTAGTTAATACTAACATATGATCTCCTTCAAAGTCGTTTGGACCACAAAAATATATGAAGATTTCCTTAGGAATATTAAGTATGTGTGGTCCTGGTGTGAGCAACAATGAAAGCCTGATTGGTAGCAGTGATAACGATAATGGTCCGGGCGCAGACCTGTGCTGAGGCGGCCCCAGAGGGAGATCTTTAAGAAGCGCTTCGATGGAGAGCCTCTGCGGAGCGGTATAGAGCAAGCAATCAATCCTGACAAAGCCCAAGCAGAGACAAATAAAATCTCCAGGCAAAAGTTTTTTAACAAAAGTTAACCAAGGTTAACCTATGGCAGGAGCTGCAAAACCGAAGGAGTCCCAGGGATGTGTTATAGGATCGAAGATCACGCGCAGCGAACTTATGCAGATTCAAGATCTGATTAATGCCGGTGTCTATCTAAACGCCTCAGACTTCGTCAGAGAAGCAATTCGTGACAAGCTTACTGCCATAAAGGTGATAAAATGCCGTGATGTAGATTACGAGACGGCAAAAAAGGAGATCATAGGATACTTTCAGAGAAATCATGAAGCTTATCCCGATGAGATCTCTCAAGATCTGGAGCTGGATTTTGACCTGGTGCGCCAGATTACTGACGAGCTGAAGAAAGAGGGCCGTCTGGAGGCCGTTTGATGGATTGCTACGAAGAGGGCGATGCATTGCACGGTGCAAAGATCTACGCCGAGGCTCGAAAGATAGCGGGGCCAGCAGTCATTGTGAAGAGCGGCAGGCATAGGGCGCAGAGCATCACACTGATAGAGAATGCAAAAGCCGTAATCATCCAGAAGCTGAGATGGATTCCAGAGCATTAGATCTGATGCATCAAGGATATGCAGCTTTCGCAGACCTTCAAGAGCCGAGCATTCATCTTGAGATTTGCCACCTTGGCATTATTATCTTTCCACCTCGATTCCATGTTCCTGGCTGTGATCTATCCTCCAGCGAATTCTGTTTATAATACCCAAAAGGCTGCGCGCCTCCCTTTCCGTAAGCCCGGCCCTGCCCAAGATCCGCCGCAGCATCAGATCTGCAAAATCCACCTTATGCAAGGGATAGCTGACATCCTGCAGCAGCGAATTTGCTCGTTTGCGCAGTAGATCAAGGCTTTGCCGGCTGGCAAGCTCTGTGCCCCCGCTCTCAGCTCCGGAGAGCTCATAGAACAGAACTGTGGCCGCATGAGAGAGGTTCATGACCGGATACTCGCTGCTGGTGGGGATGGAAACCACCATGTCACAGATAGCCAGTTCCTCACTGTTCAGGCCGCAGTCCTCCCGGCCCAGTAGCAGCGCTACAGTTCCCTCTTTTCCATTCAGCTTCTCTGCCAGCTCCGACGGAGTGAAGCACGGCACGCGCAGATGCAGTCGCAGGTGGTGCTGCTCCGTCTCCAGTCTCTTGCCGGTTGTGCCCACCACCAGGTTGGCCCCGACCACTGCCTCCTGCAGGGATGAGAAGCTCCTGGACATCTGCAGAACGTCCCTGGCGTGGGAGGCCATGGCCGAGCCGAAGTCTTCGATCTTGCAGGGGTTGACGAGCACGAGATCATGAAAGCCGAAGTTCTTCATGCTTCTCGCCACTGAGCCCACATTGCCCTCGTAGAGCGGCTCGACCAGGACCACCCGCAGATTCATCCTTTAGATACTCCGAGAGGCACAAGCTTGGCGACTTTGGTGGCGATTTTGAGGTTGTGTACCACGTCCACCACATCTCCGGAGGGCTTGTAGACCTGAGGAGCCTCTTCTGCCAGCATGGCAGGAGACGTGGCCCTGACCACGATTCCCTGCAGATTCAAGGCTGCCTTGACGTTTTTGCCGGTGAACTGCCTGGTGGCCTGGCTTCTGCTCATGACCCTGCCTGCGCCGTGGCATGCAGAGCCAAAGGAGACATTCAGAGCATTGTCGTTGCCGCATAGAACGTATGACGGTGTTCCCATGCTTCCCGGAATGAGCACCGGCTGGCCGACTTTTCTGTAGGTCTCAGGCACCTCTATGCGGCTGGGACCAAAGGCCCTTGTCGCGCCCTTGCGGTGTACGTATAGTCGCATACGCTGGCCATCTACATCATGCTCCTCGATCTTGGCCACGTTGTGAGCTACGTCGTATACCAGATCCAGCGATGCATCAGGGAAGTACCTTTCAAAGACCTCACGCGTCCAGTGGGCGATGATATGCCGGTTGGCCCAGGCATAGTTGGCGGCGCAGACCATTCCACCAAAGTAGCGCTCCGCCTCAGGAGAGCCTAAAGGCGCGCAGGCAAGCTGCTTGTCTGGGATCTCGATATTGTATTTCTTCACCGCCTGGCTCAAGACCTCCAGATGATCGGTGCATATCTGGTGACCGGCTCCCCGTGAGCCGCAGTGGATCATAATCGTAATCTGGCCTTTGAATAGGCCGAACTGCTTTGCCTTTTCCTCATCAAAGATCTCTTCCACCCGCTGGATCTCCAGAAAGTGATTGCCGCTGCCCAGAGTCCCCAGCTGAGGACGGCCCCTCTTGCGCGCTTTCGCGCTCACCTGGGCCGGATCTGCGCCTGGCATTTGGCCGTTCTCTTCACAGTGAGTCACGTCGGCTTCCACACCATAGCCCTGCTCCACAGCCCACTTGGACCCGGAGATGAAGGCTTCGGTGAGCTGCTGATCGCTGGCTTTCAGCCGGCCGGTGGCACCAAGGCCCGAGGGTATGGCCTCGAAGAGAGCATCGATCAGGGTGTTGATGAGCGGCTGCACTGACTTTGAGTCCAGGTCGGTGCGAAGAAGGCGCACGCCGCAGTTGATGTCAAAGCCCACGCCCCCGGGACTGATGATGCCGCCCTCCTCCCGGAAAGCCGCTACCCCGCCGATGGGAAAGCCGTAGCCCAGATGAGCATCGGGCATGGCCATGGAGTACTTAACGATGCCGGGCAGGGTGGCAACATTGGCCACCTGATCTATTGTGCCCTGCTCCACCATCTCCCGTAGAGCCGCGGAGACGAAGATTCGCCCCGGCACACGCATGCCCGGCCGGTAGCCGATGGGCACCTCGTAGATATTATCGTCGATCTTGTTGATATCTGCCATAATCACACGTCCAAAATCACCTGGATGCACCAGAGATCGTTCTTCTCATTCTTCTTTATCTGAAACTGGTGCATGGTGACGGCTTTAACCTCGTTCTCGAAGGCATGTCTCTTGAGGTCCATTCTCTCGCCGCCAATTTTTGCCTGCAGCTTCCAGGACCCGTTATGCTGGAGCAGAACCTCGAAAGAGGCGAATACCGCTGATTCGGTCTCGAAGAGGAACACGATCTCTGAGAGCCATCGGTAGGCCAGATCCTCCAGCAATGGTGCCTCGAGCTCCACCTTCCAGGTCTCCCGGATCTGCACCGTGGCCGGGTCCACCATGGTCTTGAAAAGAGCAGCCGCAGCGTTGGAAAGCATCTCTTCTGGCGTTTTGCCATAGGCGCGAAACTTCACATCTGCGGTATGCTCCAGGTACTCGAAGGGAATCATCTGCTTATCATTGGGAGCCGCCTGGCATTAAAGGATTGCCAGTCCCCTCGTCAGTCCTGCTTGAGCGGCGAGACGAATGGCGTCGGCGTATTCCTGGCCCGTTATGCTTCGATCCAGCTCCAAAAAGGGCCGGGCATTGTACTCCGGATGGTATTGTGGCATGATGTTCAGGTAAGCGTTCAGGGAAATCTCTTCGGCAAGAAAGCGGACAACCTCAGTCGTGCCTGCGGCGCCCGCTGGGAGGACAAGGTGGCGGACCATAAGCCCGCGCACTGCGATGCCCTCCTCATCCAGTACCAGGTCGCCCACCTGGCGGTGCATCTCCCGGATGGCCGACTTCATGAAGTGCGTGTACCTTGGTGCCCGGGAGTACTTTTGCGCCATCTCGTCCGAGCCAAACTTGGCATCGGGCATGTAGATGTCGAAGATGCCCTCCAGGAGCCGCAGCGTCTCCACGGTGTCGTATCCTCCGCTGTTATAGACCAGAGGAATGCAAAGGCCGCCTTTTCGGGCCAGCACCAGAGCCCCCAGGATCTGCGGGACGACATGAGTGGGAGTGACGAAGTTAATGTTGTGGCAGCCTTTGCGCTGCAGCGTCAGCATCATGCGGGCCAGGTCCTCCGCCGTGACCTCCTGTCCTTCATCGAGCTGGCTGATCTCGTAGTTCTGGCAGAAGACACAGGAGAGGTTGCAGCCTGAGAAGAAGATGGTGCCGGAGCCGGCGCGGCCTACGAGGGGCAGCTCCTCCCCGAAATGGGGAGCATAGCTGGCTACGCGGGAGAGGCGGCCGATGCGGCAGAAGCCGCGTTCGTCCAGGAGGCGGTTTACGCCGCAGCGTCGGGGACAGAGGTCGCAGGACTCCAGCCGCGCCAGGGCTGCGCGGGCCCGCTCCTGCAGAATTTCCATGGGCATGAGGTTGGTAGCTGGCCAAAATAACCACATAATATTTTGGAGCCGAATAGTGATGAGCTTTTCGGCGGCAATTGTCATTGGCCTCTACACGTTTTATTCACGTTGCTTGAAAAATATAAGCAAAAGGTGGACTTGCTAACCTCTTTTCCGATCCAAGGCTGACATGATCCGTTTCCAAAAATCATACTACGTGTGTGGTTATGGTTATCCGCATCGTGGAATTTCCTGAAATATCAACCGCCACAGACCCTTCGTGAGATACGACATTCGGTTTTGCCTGCTCCCACTTCGCGGTCAGTGTGTGCTCGCCCGATTGGCTGATGTCGCCAACCCAGCCATTTCGACCCAACGCGGTATTATAAGTGGTCACGCCAATCGGCTGTGTTGAATTATCAAGGTATATTCTCGCATTATTGACAGTCATTTTGGATTCATCTACGACATAAATTACAGTCTGTGTAGCAGCTACGCCGTTGGCCAGAAGCAACACGGCCAGCATTAAAATCATCGATGCATTTCGGAATCTCATACAATTAGAGAGGCAATATTAGTACTTAAGGATTTTTTAAATATCATTCTGCCGTAACGCGGCTGAGCTAACCAGTATGAGATGGCGATTCACTCAAAGAAAACATAATCTTTAATTGTTTAGAAGACAATAGCAGTCAGGGATTCAAATGGCGACAAGGTACCAGGCACTATTTGTAATGATTTTACTCCTGGCAGGAACTGCCTCTCTCCAGGGCATGGGAGAATTGGACATTTACACCTCAGGCAGTGGACTCACGGGACAGGTAGTTGATGTATCTGGAAGAGGCATATCCGGAGCAGGCATCTGGATAATTGGAAGCGAGGGCCAGGCCACTGACACCACCACCAATGCCACGGGCTACTATGGCATGAATGTGCCTCCCGGCAACTACACCATAATGGCGGAGCTTTCCGGATACAGCTTCACATCATCTGCGATGCAGGCTCAGACGGGCACGCTCGCCATCGCTCCGAGGATTACAGGTTATGATGTGAGCGCAATGCCGACGACGCCCATAGCGCCCGCGGCCACTGCAGGCTTCGACAGGTTTGGACAGCCGTACACCACGGCCGGTGTGGGATGGGTCCAGGGCAGAGTAGTGGATCAGAACGGTGCTGGCATACCTTCTGCAAGCATAACCGTAGACGGCTTCGGGACATCAGGAGCTACCGATGAGCAGGGAAATTACCGGCTTATGCTTTCTCCGGGATTGCACACAATTGATCCCGTGAGTTCAGGCTACGGCATCCCTCCACGCGCGGTCTTCATCACATCCGGGGAGACGAACAATCTCGATATTATTGCAAAAAGGACTGTTGCTCTGGGAAGTTGGCGCTAGCTATGCTATGATATAGGAATCATTTGGTTCCTCGCTGTATCGAGTGGGTAATAGAATATTCGAATCCTCCCAGCATATTTTCTTCTGAGCAAACAGTCGTCTCCGTTCGTTCGTCCTCTGTGCGCTCTGCGACTCTGTGGTGTTCTTCCGTAGACCCACTGTTTGTTTATTAAGCTACGAATATTAACCACAAATCAAATACACGATCAAAATCAGTAGAAAAAATGTTGACCCAGGAATCAGAGAAATCTGATCCCTTTAGGCATCTCCCCGAAGCGTTGGCGGAATTCTGCTGGCCAGTTCTCAGGGTCAAGACCCTTCTGGCTCAGGAATGCTGAGGCCCAGCGCTCCAGGCCCACGCCGCTGCAGCCCGACCATAGAGGTTCTCCTGATTGCGCTTTTACGGTGAAGCCCTTGGGATACTTCTCTCCGTTCACGGACAGGTTCTGAAACTCAATCCAGTTGCCGTTGTAGGGCAGCACGGCTTCATAATCCACTGTGCCCGCACCAGTCATCTCAGAGAGGCCGGTCTTACCCTCCTGCGCCATGAACCAGGGCGTGACCCAGGCGGTCCTCCAGTGCAGCTCCAGAATGTCCTCGAAGATGTGCTTGTAGCAGCTTTTCAGCTTCTCAGCTTCCTCCAGGACCTGGGCCTTGTTTCCCAGCCACACGATCTCAATTCTGTGGAACTCGTCCACGCGCTCGATGCCGTGGATTCCGCCGGACTCATAGCGGTGGCTAGTACCGGAACGATCGAAGACCGTGATGGGCAGCTCACTTTCTGGCAGAGTCATTCCCTGCAGGAACCCCCAGAAGGTGGGGCACTGGGCATAGCACATCCCGCCGATGGGCAGGTCGATCTTATCCTTGATCAGCTCCAGGGGCACCTCATGGGTGACCTTGTAGTGGTCCATGACCTCTTCCCAGTAAGCCGGATCGCGGGTCTTGGGCGGGCAGACGAAATAGATCTCCGGGTAAACACCCTGAGCGTGACCGCTCTTCTTCCAGACGTCCCAGGTGTCCAGCTTGGGAAAGATCATCTCCTGGTAGCCCAAAGGCCGGATGATCTCCTCCAGGACGATCTGCTCGAAGGTCCGGAAGACATGCGTTGCCTCGGGCCCGTAGATCCACTGGCCCCGGCTGGAGCCGTGCTTGATCCAGCCCTCCTTTTGCATCTCCTCGGTGGGGTCGCACGTAAACTTCGGCTCGCGGCAGGCGCTCTCCCAGAGCAACTCCCAGTGCTCTGTCTTGCCACCGTAGCCGCTCTGCAGCTTCTCCTCCAGAAGGCTGATTATCCTGTCAGGTATGCGGTTCTCAATCTCAGACTGGCCGAGAGTCCCGCACGGGCCCACATCCAAGGAAAGGAGCAGCTTGCCGCATTCGAACCTTATCTCCCGAACGTAGGGTATCTTGTGCTCGATGGCTCTCTCGGACTCGACCTCTATCTCGAACTTGTTTACATCCAGGCCACGAACACCGATTCGAAATTGCTTTCCCAATAGCTCGGACAGCGGCCGGCGCAGCCTGAGCAATGCATCATGGGCTCGCACAAACCTATCGCTGTCAATGACCAGATCGATTCTGTTGCCGGCCAGCTTCCACTCGGTTAGCTTTGCGCCGCAACCATCAGGTGCGCCTTTCTGCAGTATCGGCCCGGCCTCTTTAAAGAAGTCTGAAATGGCATCTTTCGCCTTGTCAGCGTCGGCGCTGAGCCGAAAGCTTGCCTCTAAGTGGAATTTCATCTTTCCTCCGCACAAGATTGTGTATCTTCCGCTATTTTAATGTTCATCAGTAGATCGTCAACCGTGGAGAGCAGAGTGCCTATCTTCTCAGTCGAGAATTGCAGGCAAATGCGGTCGGATTCTGTCTGAAGACTCATATTAGGCAGGTTATCGGGCTCAATGGCCAACGCCACCAGCCCTGCCCCCACACCATAAAAGACCAGCCTGGCTCGGATCATGCCGCATCACTGTAGCTGGTTGCACCTGAGACGCGGGACTCAGATTTTGCGATTCCATGCAGCTGCTCGCCCACAATCTCATCCAGCAGAGCCAAAAACCTCTCCTCTGCGCCAGGAGGTATGGAGGCACCGCTGGCGATGGTATGGCCTCCCCCGGCTCCGCCTACGGCCTCAGCCGCTTTTCGCATGGCAATGGAAAGGTCCAGTCCCCTGGATATGAGCGGCTTGGTCCCGCGCGCAGATATCTTAACCATATCATCTTTGTGGTTCAGAGTGATGAGGGGCATATCGGTGTACAGATATCGAATTCCAAGACCCGATACGATAGCGCCCGCTTCCATATTCACCATCTTCAGATAGCGAATGTTCTTCATCACCTTATTTTGCTCTCTGAGTATGTTCAGCTCTCGCAGGATGTGGCCTTTGTATTCCTGGGCCATCTTCCGAGCTTCACCAAATGCGCTCCGGTCCCGGAGGCATAAAGTCAGACCAAGGCCAGGAACATCCCTGTTGCCACAGGCATTAAGCAGCTGCACCATCTGCAGTGAGTTCTCAACCACCTCATGCCGGAGCCGGATCACCTCTCCTAAAACAGAATCAGCGGCAAAGCTTCCCTGCATAAGCAATTTCAGTGTGAGGGCCGTGCAAATCCTGGCCAGTTCATCCCCACCCAGGCTCTCCACATTGCCCTTTATCAAAAGATCGTCCAGAAATTTACGAGTCTTTTCCGGATCGCCGGTAAAGTCCAGAAGCGGCTCGATGCTATTTTGGAACACCTCTTCCACAGGACCGTCTTCGGACATCTTCAGCCCTGCTCTCACTTCTACAGCGCCGCTGGCAACGGCCTCATCCAGAATAGTTCTGTTCGCGCCAATCATGCCCTGGCGGTCTCCCATGGCACCGACCAGTGCAAGGCCTGACAGATCGGCATTGTCGCCCATGTGACGCACCACGGAATATACTGTGCCCGCCGCGGATAGTTCAAAGGCCCCATCTATGCCATAGAGATGGGGATTGAGATGCATGCAGCTCATTGTCCCCACGGGACGGTGATGGTCAAGTACGAAGCAATCGTCTTTGACGCGAGAGATCAGCTCCGGCTTGCCGCTGCCCATGTCACAGAATACCACAGGTCCCGTCAGACCATTGATCACAGATTCATCAAGCCGGTTCAGTAGTGAGGCCTGAAAAGGTATACCTGCGCGCAGGAGCGCATTGCAAATCAGCCCTGCCGATGTGATCCCGTCCGCGTCGTTATGTGAGATCACACGCATGCTGTCGCAATGCAATATCGACTTGGCAATAGCTTCTGCAGCCTTGTCAAGCCGTTTCATGAGACGAGAATCTCAGCCGTCTCAGGCGAATAGGTCCAATCCGGTGCCAGCCGCCCGGAGTCGTGATAGTATTTAACCAATCTTCTTATCTTGTTCTCGGTCAGATGCAAAGCTCTCTTGTTGTGGACATCCTTCTTATTGGCTTTGATATGTTTGCGCACATGAAGAGCTTTTCTCATCAGATTGCCCAGATCCTCCGGAATATCCGGCAGGGCTTTGTTCTCCATCATAAAACTGGTCATGCTCTTTCCCAGGACCAGCTTGGTGCTGGGCACTCCGTACTGGTCTCTCAATGTCAGACCGATGCGGCTGGTGGGAAGACCGCTATCGTGCAGTTTCATGATTGTCTTTTCCAGCTCTTCTTTGGATACATCAAACCACGCGGGTGTTTTCGCAACCATGGGTGGTCTGGATCGGGAAGAGCCCTTTTTCCTGCTGTGCATCTTTGCCATCTTTCAATCCTCATTTTGGTTTCATAAAGGCGAAGGTGTAATCCACAATGCCAGGTGGGATAAAAAACTTGCGCCGTTCTTCGTTGGTAACAGATTTATAAGCGGGAGATGATTGAAGAATCAATCATGTTTCCTCCGTACCTGAACCAGCTATTCTATCTCGTGGGCGAAGCTGTAGTCTTTATGGCCGTCATCGTTCTGGTTCTCTCGATTTTAGTAGCTCTGCTCATATTTTACTCATTTAAGACAGGCAACTTCTTCGCAGCCCGGACTATGCTCTTTGGCATCATTCTTCTCGAGAGCGTAATAAAGGCCATCTTCTGGGTAATCAGGGCTGATGATTCTATGGTGGACGATGTCGGTGTGCGCCTCAGAAATTACATCAACGAGAAGGAGTTTTTAAGGACTCCATGCGAGAAGCGCTTCATCTTCATGCCTCAATGTGTTCGCAGCACCGAGTGCCCTGCCAAGCTCACTCCAGAGGGCATAAAATGTGTGAATTGCGGGCGCTGCAGTATTGGTGAGGCCAAGAAATATGCTGAGACCATGGGCTACAGATTCTTCATAGTCCCGGGCTCCAGCTTCATAAAGAGGATCATCAAAAAATACCGGCCGGGTGCTATTGTTGGGGTGGGCTGCCATATGGAGATAAAAGAGGGCCTGGACTTATGCCACAGCCATGCCATACCGGCTCGAGGAGTTCCCCTCTCCACGTCAGGATGTGTGGCAACAACACTGGACTGGGAAAAGTTCTATGAAGCCATAACGGAAGAAGGATCACCGGAGAAAGACACTGCCACAAGCCGACGAAGAGAAAAAGAAATCTAAAAAATATGCTGAAAGTGCATTCACTCCATGCTGATGGCTTCAGATGGGCAAGCCTCAACGCATGTCTTGCACTCAGTGCACTTTTCCTTGTTTACAACTGCTATTTCCTCGTCGTCCAAGCTGATGGCTTCTTCCGGGCACTCCTCGACGCAAGTTCCACAGCTTACGCATTCTTCTCGATTAACAACTGCAGGCATTATTGAATCCTCCAATTTTGCTCACTGGCAAATCCACCTGTTAGTATATCCAATATATACCTTTCGTTTAGCCCATGTCGTCAGCTTATGCCAGTTCGTTGTATCTTTTTCGGTCTTTTAGCTCCTGGCGCTTGGCGCTGTTCCATCCGCTAACAGCCTGCAGATACCCGGTAATCCGGCTGATGTGGTCTACATCTTCCGATCCGCAATTGGGGCAGTTATCCTCCAGCCCTCCCGAGACCTGGGAGCAGCCGAGACATACAGTCATATCCTTGGTGAAAGTGAAGTAGCCGATTTGGGTCTCCCTGGCCAGGCGCAGGCCGAAGTCCATCAGGCCCTTAGGGTCGGGAGTGGCCTCGCCCATGAAGACATGAAAGATGTTGCCGCCATCGACTATGGGGAAGAAGACGTGCTCAAGCTTTGCTCTCTCGAAGATGGTCACATCTGCACCGGGCGGCAGATGAGTGCCATTGGTGTAATAAACTGGCAAATCGCGCGTCTTATGCACGTTCTTCTTCACGGCGTCCAGATCGCCCTTCACAACCCTCTCAGCGCAGTCCCTGAACTCCTCATGGATCAGGTCTGATACCGCGAAACGCTGGGCAGTGGTCTCTGCTGGCGTACGCGCCAGAGCGATAGTCATGCCGTGCTGTTGGGAGAGTTTCCTGGCATAGATCTCCATCTCCGTCATAGCACGTACGGCGAGTTTCCAGGACTCCCGGGACTCATGCATCTGCTTTCCTGTGTGGAACTGAACCATCTCGTTGACGCCTACGACGCCAATGGTATAGACCAGCCCTTCAAGGCCTACAGCGATGGAGCCTTTCTCGCCTGTGATGGGGTCCCGAGGCTGCTGCGTGGCAAAGGGCATGCGATGATTCTTGATGATCTGGCTCATCCATTCGCGCTTTACCTTGAAGATCTCGACGGAAGTGTCCATCAATTCCCGCAGGTACTCGAAGAGCAGTTCGTCGTCTCCGCGAGCAAGATAGGCAGCGCGAGGACAGTTGAGGGATACGACCTGCCAGGAGCCCATGGAGAAATGCTTGCCGTCTTTGAAGTACAGCTTGTCCTCAAACTGGTCGTCACTGTCCGAGGTGGCGGCAAATTGATACGCGCAGCACTGATAGCATGATATTCCTTCCCCAGCCCCGCGATAAGCTGGGAGCTGGTTATCGAAATAGGGTGTGCCGTACTCGGCTGCCAGCTTGAAAGTCATTAGATAGAGATCCTGGTAGGTGGGAAGATCCGGGTGAGCTGCATTGAAGGCCTCGTCTTCTTTCATGAAGTCAGGCTCGATGCTGATCTCGGGCTTGGGGAAGTTGAAAGGCTTGCCCCAGTAGTCGCCAGTCAGCATGACCTCCATGAGAGCTTTAAAGGCCAGACGCACCTCGCGCTCGAACTGGCCGTAGGTCTTCAGCGGCGCGTCAGATGTCGAGCCATTCCAGACTTTTCCAGCATAGACGGCGGGCTTATCCCTCCAGAGCTTGGGAACTCCGGGGGTGAGCTGGACTGAGGAGAAGACTAGCTGGCCGCCGCGAGCGACCATCATCTGCGTCATCTCGTAGACGAACATCTGCATGAGCTGCACGATCTCGGCGTAAGTGCGGCTCTCGAAATAGGGCGCAATAAAGGTGAGGAAATTATAGAACCCCTGGCCTCCGGCAAAGTTGGTCTGGGCGCTGCCCAGGGCCTTGACGGCATGCAGAATGGCGACCTCCGGTTTCTTAGCAGGCCCGGCAACGCTCGCCTTGGTGCCAAGACCGTCGGGCATCAGGCCGTAGTAGAGGAAGTAGCGCAGGTCCCAATCCTGGCAGAACGGCCTGGTTCCAAAATACTCCAGGTCGTGGATGTGAAGATCCCCAGCCAGGTGGCGGTCGGCCAGGTAGGGCGGCAATAGTAGCAGATACTGCTCCTTGCTGATCTTGTCCGCCTTCTTCTTGTGGCTGGTCTCGGCATTCTCCTGGAGGTTAGCGTTCTCCTTGGCCTCGAAACCGGTACCGATGTCGATAAGGTGAGCATCGAAGACCGGCGTCCCGACTCGGGTGCAGATGTTTCGCCACTCCGTGTGGTGCTTCTCCAGAAGGACCACGTTCATGATCTCCCTGACCAGGGGGCCGCTCAGGTAACGGACATTCATCCACCTCACCCGGCGTTCCACCTCTTTGGCGATGTCCTTGGCCTCTTCCTCAGTTATGCCTGGTTCTTTATAGAATTGTTCAGATAGTTTAGTCTCCTTCAGGAGCTGCTTGGCTATGGCCTCTCTGTCCCAGTCCAGCAGATGGCCATCTGTGGTTCTAACCCTGGGCATAGCAGAAACGGCTAACCCTTCCAGGGTCTGCTGCACGATTCTGCTGCTCAAAGCCCATCCCCTCTACGATAAAGCGACATAACGCATCCTCTTGGTAAATCAACCTAATAGACCAATATTTCGTTTCTGAGTTTATTCGCTTTGCGCTCAAACTCCCTCAAAATCTTTTGGCAATTATGTGTCTCCACTAAGTTATAAAGTAAACGCTTGATATGTCCCCAGCAGAGCTATCAATAGAATCCTAGCAGGACGAAAGTAATTTTAAAAACCATTCCGCATTTGGATGAATTGCAGAGATCGCGATTGACACAACAAATATAACTATTCATAAGTTCTGACAGAAAAAAATTAGACTATTGGCGTTTCTATTTCTGGGCCGCCTCCATCCTCATATTCACCTCATCCCAGTTCACTATGCTCCAGAAGGCTTCTGTGAACTTGGCCCGGTCATTCTTGTAGTCCAGGTAGTAGGCATGCTCCCAGACATCCAGGACCATGAGGATTTTGTATGTCGGGATTACGTTTACGTTATGCTTCTCGATCTGCATGAGGAGCGGCCTTTTGGTGTGCGTGCACCAGGCAAGAGCCGCCCAGCCGGAGCCTTCCACGCTATTTGCCGTCACGGTGAATTCCTTTTTGAAGCGCTCGATTGAGCCGAACTCCTTCTTCAGGACATCAGCCAGAACGCCGCCAGGCTCTTTGCTGGTCTTCCCGGCAGGAGCAAGATTCTTCCAGAAGAGGCTGTGCAGCTTATGGCCGCCTACCTGAAAGGAGAGCTCTTTCAGCGTTGCCTTCATATCCACATCTGTTCCGGCCTGGCTGGCCGTGTCCAGCTTTTCCAGGATGGCGTTGGCGCCCTTTACATATGCGGCATGGTGCTTGTCGTGGTGCAGCTGGAGCTGGAACTCGGAGATTTGTGGCTCAAGTGCATTGTAGGGATAGGGCAGTTCCGGCAAGGAATAAAATTTCGTATCGGCCATAGTTTCATCACCTTTTAGAATAACATATTGTTTAGGGCTGCTGACTACTTATCTTTTTTTCGCGAAGGAACAGATCAATCTGCGCAGATAATCGTCCAGTCGTTTTTCCCGTTTCTCTCATTTGTACGGATAATGCATACTTACGAAAAATTCTTAATAGATTTGCGCTCAAATAGCAAAAGGATTTGCCATGTTGTAGTGCTCGCAAAAAGCACAAAAATCGATCCCATGAAAATTCCGAAATTCTAGAAGCATTGCAACTGCCGGGAGAGTTGGCTCAGGTCTTGAAGCTCGGGACAGATCTGAACCTCTGGCGCGAAGAGGGATCCCGGTTCACTACCTTGTCGCCTTCAGTGCTTTTGCACACCAGGTAAGCTCCACCAGGAGTCTCTCTGCCTGGACTTTGCTGCGGTCTGCCTTTCAGGTGGCCGGATTCATCGGGCGCGGATCGCCTCGATATCTTCAGGTCTCTCCTCTCGAAATATAGATCATGTCTCGCCCCTCCGCCCCTTTTTTATTCCCGGCCCATTTGAAACCTCAAAACGGCAGAACTGCGGGATCATAGCGACATCAGATCACAGTGCCCCCAAGGATCGCAGGATCACTTCGCCGAATCAAAGTGCTACCAGAGCACAATATAAACATTGTCTCCTTCTTTCCTGCCTTTCAGAAGCTGGCAGTGGCGGAGAATGGCGAACTGGTTATCCAGCTCTGTTGCCGGCAGCTTGAACTCCTCCATGAGCTCCATCCTGGTGGCCTTGCCCCTGGTCTGAATATAATCATAGATCGCCTTTTGCAGATCCGTCAGCCCTTCAGTTCCCTCCAGTCCATGGCTCGTACGGAAGATCTTCTTCGACCTCTCTCCCCACGGGTCGCAAATTCGGATCCTATGGCCAACGTCGATGTAACAATCCTCGCAGAGGGTCTTGCCTTCTGTCGCGAAGACTTCGTCCTCTGAGATCTCTTTGCCGCAGTTCTGGCACTTGATCCCATCTAACATTTTCGTCTACCTCATCATAACATTCGTTCTCTTCCCTTAAATCATCGCTCTCTGATTGAATCAGCCTCTGATCTTGGCAAGGATATTCGCATATCGAGGAATATCAATTGTGCGTATGTATGCAGGATATAAGATCAAAATAATGTTTAATGAAAAAGTTCTAATAGGAAACGCTACTAGGAGGGAGTTTATGCGCGCGTGCTTAATAATAATACTAATTCTGATACTGGGATTTGCGAGTGCTTCCAAGATAACAGTCGGGCCAATGGATGCAAACTATTCCGTAATTCAGCAGGCGGCTGGTAATGCCAGCAGGGGAGATATTATTGAAGTTCAGAGTGGAACCTATCACGAGAACGTCTATCTCTTCCATACAGTAACACTCCTGGGCATCAATACAGGCAAGGGACTGCCCGTGGTAGATGCAGGAGGATCGGCAAGCGCCATTACAATACTGTCCAATGGTACGACGGTAAGCGGCTTCAACCTCACAAACTCGGGCCATTGCGGATGCGGGAACGCCGGCATACTTGTGGAGTCAAACAATAATACGATAATGAATAACATTATTCTCAAGAATAAGTACGGCATATACGTGCGGCCTGGAAAGACGAACAACACTTTCCTGTCAAACGACCTCCTGGACAATCAGATAACGATGAACGACACTAGCCACAATCGATGGAGCGAGGGCGAAAGGACCGGGGGCTTGCAGGGGCTTTTAGGATTGATAACTGGAGCGAAGGTATACGGAAACCACTACAGCGATTACGACCAGCCGAGCGAAGGATGCAATGACACTAACAACGATGGATTCTGCGATGCGCCCAGAAAGATCGGGGATGGGCCGAACTTCGACTATTATCCGTCGATCTCCCCTTTAAATACCTGATCGAAATGTTTGATCTGACACTGCTGGCAGTCCTCAAGAGTTCCTTTTGAGGATTGTTCAAACCCGGGAGGGAAGGGGATTGGACTTCAGACTTGGAGCCGGCCTCGATATCAGATAAAGAAGAGATAATCGATACTTTAACCATTACATAGAGAACAGCTTTGCCGCCTATCCGGAAAATAAGGTTCCTTATGAGTTCTTCAGCCACATCCAGAACATGGCGGAAGGATACCCCTTCCTCGTGGCCAAGGACGGCGAGGGAAGAGTGCTGGGCTTTGCACTGCTCCGTCCTCACAACCCCAGCCTGCATTCTCCAGAACTGCTGATGTCACCCATTTCATCGCACCGGGGCATACGGGCCAGGGGATCGGTTGGGCAATGCAGGTCCGTCTCCTGAACGAGGCCAGGGAGAAGGGTATCACCTCCATAATGGCAAGCATCTCATCTCTGAACTCAAAGAGCCTGAATTTTCACAAGAAGCAAGGTTTCAGGGAGTGCGGCCGCTTCCTTCGGATCGGGCGCAAATGGGGGCAGGAATTCGATGTGGTCTGGATGCAGAAAATGATCTGAAAACCGCAGCGCATGATGGATCAGGACTCTTCATCTATCCCTATCATTTACAGCTCAAAACCCGGGCTCTCCAGCGACCATTTTCATAAGCCTTTCAGCCTTCTCCATCTGCTCCTCACTGCCCCTAAGAGCCAGCCAGACCGCCCCCTCTGCGCCGCCGACCCCGCCCGCGGCCACCATCTCTGCCCCGGCCCCGCAGAGAAGCCTGAAGGCCTCGATCTCAGTGATGACCTCACCAGGTACGGGCAGGAGACGCGGACCGCTGCCGCCCGGAGCATTCAGGCGAGCTGACAGCTCCATAAGATCGCCAGGAACGCGCTTCTCCAGTCCCACGGGCAGGATGAGCCGCACCCTCCGGCCCACGGTCGCCTGCAGAGCCACGCCGATCGTGCCCCCGCGCGGGTGGCCGATGAGCACGGCTGCCTGATGGCGGACGGGGTCCAAGGCGTTAGCCCCTTTCAGGATCATATCACCCTCTCTGAGGTCATCCGCAACATCGAAAATGGTCATACCCTTCTTCCAGACCCCTTTTACAATTACTACATCTCCAGGAAAATCGCTCTCGTCAGGAAGCCTTCCCGCCTCGGTCGTGCTTCCCGGAGGCAGGACGATGCCGCGGAAGAACCGCTTCTTGGAGAAGCCCTCTTCCTGGCCAATGCCCTTCAAGATCTCCTCGGCAGCGTAGCCGTTGGTAGTACCGGCGACAATGACCAGAGTGGCGGACCGCAGGGCGGCCTGGACAGACGGATGGACTGCCAGGGCCTTGCCTATCAGGCGCTTTGAGGCGGCTGTGGTGAGGACGAACTGCTTCATACATGAGCGAAGATTTTTTGATAAAGATAAATCCAATGGTGAAATATGGAAAGGGATGTCCTGGCGGCAGTGAGGCAAGAGTTGCTAGAGAGCGTTGACGAGAAGACCCGGGAGAGCGCAAAACGCTTCTTCAAAGAGGAGGTCAGGTTTCACGGCGTGAAGAGTGCCCTGGTCAAGAAAATCGCTGCCAAATATTTTCGCGAAATAAAAGATCGAGATAAGAAAGAGATATTCTCCCTTTGCGAACAGCTCCTGCAGACCGGGTACGGTGAAGAGGCCTTCATCGCCTCTGAATGGGCCTTCTCCATCCGCCGAGCGTACAAACCAGAGGACTTTCTGGTGTTCGAGAGGTGGGTGGATCTGTATGTGGACAACTGGGCCAAGTGCGATACCCTGTGCAACCACACCATTGGAAGCTTTGTGGAGATGTACCCCGAATTTGTCGAAAACCTGGAGACTTGGGCCCGGTCTGAGAATAGATGGCTGCGGCGCGCCTCGGCTGTGACGCTCATACTTCCTGCCCGGAAGGGCGATTTCCTGAAGGAAGTTTTTGAGATCTCAGACCTGCTGCTGGAAGACAAAGACGATATGGTGCAGAAGGGCTACGGCTGGATGCTGAAGGAGGCAAGCAAGAAGCACCAGGCAGAGGTCTTCGACTACGTGATGAGCAAAAAGGCACGGATGCCAAGAGTGGCGCTGCGCTACGCCATTGAGAAGATGCCGACGGACTTGAAGAGAAAGGCGATGGAGAAGTAAGGTGGTCGATGCTACTGAGGACCCACGAGGCTTTGATGATTGTGCCATTGCGGGCATAGAACATGAGGCGAAACCGTCTAGTCAAGTTCATACTATATCCCAAAACAGGATGAACCAAGAGCTTGCTGGTTCACGAACGGCAGGTTTTCCATCAGCCCCATTATTTATCATGATAAATTCGACAGATTTTTCTACTTGATTACCAAATTCTTCATAGACGAGATTCGCTTGTATTACCGTTCTTGCTGCAGCAGTGTCTCGAATCCCGGTCAACTCGAATGATTGCAGGTGCTTCGAGTCGTATGTCTTTCTTATGCGCGCAGGTATGGCTTTCTTATTGTCACGAGAATTCAATAGAACGCAATCAGCCATGATACGGTAATCAGGCTTTGCTTTTTTCCAGTTTGAAAGGAACTCTGCAAGCTTCCTTTCAGGAGTCCCGTCCTCATAATTATCTGGACCACCGGTGGCAGGAATATTTTCTCCGAGTTTAAGGACTCTTGGTTTCCATTCCTGTAGCTTTCGCATATCGACTTCGTTCTCACGAATCTGTTTGATCACTTGACTCCACGTTATTGGCTTTTCCAGAGGTTGCGGGTCCAGTAATCCCTGTTCAGCCTTTATAGCCCAATCACGTACGGAAAACAACGCAGCCCAAGCTTTAGCTGCAACCATTTTGTTGTCGTAGCCGAGATCCATGCCATGCAGTATGCCGTTTCGATAAGGTATGGATATTTGCTCTATTGTTGTTTTCTTACGGCCTTTGCGAAAAATACCCGCTAATACTCTTAATCCCCTACTATTAGCAGAAATGGAATCCCATGCATCTAAATTTGCATTTTCTGCAAAAAACCCCAGTTTCATTCCACGTCCTTTTTCGTGAGCTTCATTGACAATTCCGTCAATCAGAGCAAGAACGACAGGGACACATGCATGATAGCGTGCCTCACGATAATCGATTAATGCCTTTTGTGCAAGATGCCATCTCGGTATGAATGCCTCCACGCTCTTCATGCTCGATATATTCCAACCAACTATCTTATCGTCATAATAATTGACAAGGTCAGTTTCAGCGCCATCAATATCTCCTGATTCGGCTTTCTTAATTGCAGCCTTAGCAACTTCGAGATTCATGAATTCATAGATGATCCAGCCGCGCTCAGCGAATAGGTCATTGAAACGATCTGGAAGAGATGCTAGCTCCTCGGCTGAGCGCCCCATCTCCTCGACTTTTGACAACTCCGAATCCATTTTGTTTGTGTCAATCCCTAGTTGCTTTTGGAATGGGTTTAAAAGCGGCAAAGCTTCTTTGGCAATTTTAAGATTTTGGATGTCTTGAATTGGTTTATTAATTTTGGGTATGTCTCGGATACATGGTTCTTTTTCCAAAGTAATCTTCCTCAAGCAATACGTTTTGATGAGCTATAACAAGATCGGCTAATAAACATGCCACTAAACCATGGGTTCTGAGGATTATATCGTGAAGGTATTCATATAGTCAACCAATTCGCTCATCTTCGTCGCAAGATACAACTTTATCGATTTTGTCGTGCAAGCGTTCCTGGGCAATCAGATAATCCAAGTATTTCACCTTGTACTAGCAGTTCAGCCATCTTTGTTGTTTAGCGATTCCGCTAATTCGTACGGCCAAAATGAGAGGCTCATTTCTCCTGCCTGCCTTAGCCTGATACCTTCCGCAAAGGCCGCTTTTGCCTCCTCCTCACGACCCATCTTTCCAAGCAGCCTTCCTTTCTCTTGCCAGATGCTTGCCTCGTTGGGACGAAGCCGTATGGCTCTATCGAGGAATTTGAGCGCTTCAGGATACCTTCTCAAGCCCATCTGGGCCAGGCCCTTGCCCAAGGACAATTCGAAGGATTCGGAGAACCTGCGCGTGGAAAACTTAAGATCCTTTAAAGCCTGATGGTATCTTTCCAGAGCGATGAGCGTAAAGCCTTTGGCCAGAGATGCTTCATAGTAATCGCTACCCTTTAGAGCCTTCTCAAAGCACTGTAAAGCATCCTCATAAAGACCACTCTTGAAGAGAATCGCTCCCTTTCCGTGCCAGGCCACGACATCGTCTGGGGTAGATTGCAGAGCTTCTTCGAAGCAGGAAAGGGCCAAGTCATAGCGACCTTGTGAGGACAGGATTTCTCCTTTACGCACAAGGAAGTAACTCTGGTCCTGCTCGGTCTCCAGAGCTCTATCGATCGTTTGCAGAGCCTTCTCCTTGTCATCCAGATCATCTATGAGTATCTGCATTTTTCCCGTCATGGCAAAGATATTTTCAGGCTCTCGCTCCAGGCATTTTTCCAGGCACTCAAGGGCTTTCTCGTAATTTTTCATTCTTCGGCAAATGGCACCCATCTTGAGCCAGGCTTCGCTTTGGTCAGGCTTTATCAAAGCCGCTTTCTGGAAGCATTCCAGTGCTCCTGGATCATCTCCTTTATTGATCAGAGCGACTCCTTTGTTGAACCAGGCATCAAAGCATTGCGGGTCGATCTCGATGGCCTTGTCGAAGTGCTGTATCGCCTTATCGAAATAGCCCTTTCTGCCGAAAATTGTTCCCTGGACCACAAGGGTCGATGGATTATCAGGGTCTGCAAACGTCTGCTCGTAATCCAGGATTATATCCTCAATCGACGGCAGTACTCCTGCAGGCCTATCTTTCTTTTTCATGAAGATTCATTCCTTCCCTCATCGGCTGCCATGTATTCCGTCGCTGTAAATGCTGCCATCACACTCTCCATCCCACATCGTACCTCGCCCCGCATTCCGGGCAGATGAGAATTATTCTGTAGCCTTCACCCGACGGCAAGAATGAGCTGTGAAACCCCAGCTCGTAGCCGCACTGGGGACAGATCCTGAACTCTTCCGCCAGCTCGATCCTGGTGATATCCGAAGATGCTTTCATGTCTGACCAATTCTCACAGGGATCTATTCTATTTTGCTCTCGTCTTCAGGGCAGTCGACTCTGGCCCGGCCGGCAACGCCTCCGATATGGCGGCCGCAGTGGGGGCAGATCATTCCTGCCTTCTTTTGTTCCTCCTTTCTTTTGGCCAGCACCTCAGCAAAGCCGGAAGCCAGAACGCCCGTAGGCAGGGCGAACAGGCCGATCCCCAAAATTACCACTATCGAGCCGATGAACTTGCCCCAGGGAGTCACCGGGTAGACGTCTCCATAGCCCACTGTAGCGAGGGTCACGATGCCCCACCACATGGCCGCAGGAATACTGGAAAAGGCATCCGGCTGAGCCTCGTGCTCCGCATCATACATCAGGCTGGAGGAGACTACAAGCAGAATCACGATGGCAAAGAACATGAGCAATAGCTCTTCCTTCTTGAGCCGCAGCACGTCCGCAAAGGTCTTAAGAGAATCTGAGTAGCGCGCCAGCTTCAGAACCCGGAAAAGTCGAAAGAGCCTCAGGGCTCTCATGAACCTCAAATCCGCGAAGACGAAAGGCAAGTAGAAAGGCAGCACCGCCATGAGGTCTATCAGGGCCAATGGCGTCACCATGAAACTCAGCCTGCCCCGAACCGGATCTTTGAAATCCGGATTTGCAGTGCAACTCCAGACGCGCAACGTGTATTCAACCGTAAAGACCGCTACCGAAAAGATCTCAAAGGCGCCGAAGATGAAGGCATATCGCAGATATATCCAGTCTACGGTCTCCAGGACAACAGCAGCTACATTTAGAAATATAAGCCCCATGATGAAGGGGTCGAAGTATTTGCTGTCTTCATCCCCCGGCTCCAGTATACCAGAGATTCGGGTCTTGAGATCGTGATATTGGTCCATAGCCCGGGTTAAGGGAGGACCGTTCTGGATATAAAACATTCTTCCGAAAGATTCCGCGTTATTGCCGATATGAGAATTGAGGACGGTTTATTCAACAGGCACATATTTTCCGGTTTGCATGAATATGTCATGGATGGATTTAGATGGAGTCTCACGATTGTAGGCTCAAAACGTTTAAATCATCGACAATCAACTACACCTGGATGAGAACAATAATTGCAATGACTTTACTGCTGGCACTTGTCTTGCCGAGCATGGCTTTGTCTCCTGTTGAGCAGGCTTACACGGATGGCGTAAAGGAAGGTCTGAAGCTGGGACAAATGGCGAATAATGTAGATCAATACAATCTGGCTATCCAGCAATTCAATGATCAGTTGAATCAAACATATGGAGCCAATGCGTCAATGATGCAGCTGCCAAAGATTCCCGTTAACAATACCGTTATTGAAACATCCTCAGGCTCGCTGAAGCCTGTCCACAAAATGGATGGTACCCCAACAGAGACCACGGTAATTCAATATTGAAAAAAGTTATAACACTTATCTTTTTATCGTACCTGGTTGGACCCGGGCTTTTTAAAACTTGATAGGCGTTAAGACTTACAATTCGAAGCTCATCTATGCATCCCAGATAGCTCCAGAAACCTGACTACCGCAAGTACGCCGTAGCGCCAGAACGTGACCAACTGATGCATCTGCCATTGTAAGTGCTTACCATTCACTCTCATCGCCCATGCTCGTCCATTCCCCCAAGCGCAGGCACGCGCGACCGGTTATCAAAAAAAAAATTATAAAAAATATTTCGGCTATTTTTCGATCTTAAAAATAGCCCTACTCCCAAAGCTGCCCGAATCAACAGGCGACTCTGGCAGTGTGCGATCTGCGAGGAGCAGGTTTGCCCATGCTCCTCGGTTGGACGGATCTTTGCGTAACCCTCGATCTATTGGGAGGGACCGGCTTTGCGGCCAAACCCGTCGCCGTCTTTGCCTTTTCGGAATGGAATTGGTGATCTGCTACCTTTATCTGTTCCCGAGTTAGCCTCTCGATATCCCTTAAGAAGCTGCGCTCGTCTGCAGCGCAAAACGAGAATGCAGTGCCGCTGGCTCCTGCCCTCCCGGTGCGACCGATGCGGTGAACATAGCTCTCCGGCTCGTTGGGCAGATCGTAATTTACGACATGGGTGATATCACTGATATCGATGCCGCGCGCCGCAATATCCGTTGCCACGAGTACCTGGATGTGGCCGGACTTGAAATTTTGCATGGCCTTTGTGCGCTGGTTCTGTGACTTGTTGCCGTGAATGGCATCCGCCCTGATCCTATTCTTTTCGAGCATCAGCGCTACTTTATCTGCCCTGTGTTTCGTCCGGGCGAAGACCAGAACGCGTTCCATATCTCCATCTCTGAGAAGGTCCAGCAACAGGGAGTTCTTGGAGTTCTGATCCACAAAGAAGACGCTCTGATCAATGCAGTCCAGTGTGCAGGTGGTATGAGCTGCCTCTACGTGCACCGGATCTGTGAGGAAGCTCTCTGCAAACTCACCGGTTTGCTGCGACATTGTGGCCGAGAAGAAGAGGGAGTTCCTTTTCTCTGGCAGAGCTGAGACTACCCTTCGCACATCCTTGATGAAACCCATGTCAAGCATGCGATCTATCTCATCAAGAACGAAGAACTCCACGCCCTTCAGCTCTATGTAACCCTGATTCATCAGGTCAAGCAGCCGTCCTGGTGTGGCGATAAGGATATCGACGCCCCGGGAGAGCATCTGCACTTGCGGCCCCTGGCGGACGCCGCCGAATATTACCAGGTGCCTGAAGCGGAGAAACTGACCGTATGTGGCAAAGCTCTGACCTATCTGGGCGGCAAGCTCTCGAGTGGGCGCGAGCACAAGCACACGCGGAACTCCTGGTCGTGAGGACTTGCGTTCCGCCATCATCCTTTGTAGAATGGGCAGCACGAATGCTGCAGTCTTGCCCGTGCCTGTCTGAGCGATACCCACCAGGTCTTTTCCTTCCAGCAGAGGTGGTATGGCCAGCATCTGTATCGGCGTGGGTGTGCTATATCCTTCTTTAGCCAGCGCTCGCAAGAGCGGATCTATGATATTTAAATTTCCAAATGACATTTATTGCCTCTTAGTGATTTTAGGGCGGTGCCCTCAGATTTGGTTGAAGTTCCACAGAGCGGATCCGGGAAGACATCGCAGGATATAGTTTCACGAAACCCATTTCACGATAACGTTTCCTGATACTTTCCATTATTGACCCGCGAGGATCTGAAAACAAGTTGAGTCTATCTGCGGTATTGCCATCCAGATAGATACTCCAACCGGATGCAGAGGCGCTAAACGAAGAATACTATTTTTAAAACTGAAGTGATAATGCATGATCAAGTCGTTTTAATAAGATCCGTCTCGTTTAAAGGAGCCTCACGTTGGTCATCACTCTTGAGACCTGAATTGAAGCTGCCCCTGCTATTTCCAAATCGTTCCTTCAAATTACGTACCTTTTACGTGCTTTTTTCTCGATTGCAAAGAACCGATGGTGCCACAAAAACATCTCAACAAACTTTTTGAATCAATGCAATGGAGCCTATTACTGAGGTACCTTCAGGAGTATATATCTATCGGTCAAATGCCCGGGTTGAGGTCGTCCGAATTGTTAAGGGTATGGGTTGTCCCGGCTCTCATAAAAGATCGGAAATCTTATTTTTTCTTCTTCATCGCCGCCTTGTACTTGGGCCAGCTCTGATGAGGCAACCCCTTCTCGGCATAGCTTGCAGCTACGCTGTCTGAGACGGCCCTCTCGATCCGATCATCGCGAGATCTTCTTTCCGCAGCCATCTTCTTTATTATGAAGTAATTGGCCGCCAGGAAGAGCGGGATCATCAGGATACAGATCACGACTATCTGCCAGACTTGCATGAAAATAGTTCAGCTCAAGAATATATAAGGAACACCTCTGGCAGATCTCAACTAAACGGTTTATGACATATCGCTATCCAGTTCGTTAGGCTTCACCTGAATTTCGCGAGAAGCCTCGCATAAAACTCCCGCTCCGGCCCTTTTGTGGTACGCGCCAGCCGGTCCAGTATCAGCTCGGGGGTGCTGCGCGCCAGATAATTGTATCTCGGGCTGCGGTTCACCACGAGGCAGTTGTTCTCGTCCAGCCCCTCAGCTTCGATCCCGTCTACTCGAACCGGTGTTTCAGCATAGCGCCGCACATCTTCTGCCAGGTGGCTGACGAAGATGGCAACGCAGTCGCGCCTGTTCAGCTCGTCCAGCATGCAGGCAATGATGCGCGCCGAGGCTCCCGGCTCGGTTATGGCCTCCAGCTCATCTGCCAGTACCAGCTTTCTCTTGGGATTCTCGACTACAGCAAACTTTTTCATGGCCGTCTCGAAGGCACCTGCAGACAGAGTGCCGCGGCTCTTGCTGAAGTAGTACATCTCCTGGAACAGACTTAGCCTGCAGGCCCGGGCGGGTGCAGGCAGACCCATGTGCGCCAGGATGACAATCTGGGCGATGAGATCCAGCAAAGATGTCTTGCCGCCTGAGTTTACGCCGCTGAGAAGAGCCACATTCTCCATATGCACCTCCCCGCCCAGACAATAGCTCACTGCATCTGGCTTCTCTAAAAAGAGATGGCGCCCCTCCTCGAAACAGAGGCACGGCACCGATGCCTTTTCAGGAAAATAGAGATCCTCCGCCAGTGCAAAGTTGCCCAGCGCCAGGACGAAGTCAAACTCCATGAGGGCATGGACCAGGGCCGCCGCTCTATCCTTCTGGCCTTCCAGGCTCCTTGCCAGCTCCCTTCTTGACCTCAAGCCCCTCCCTTCCATCCGGCTTCTCAGATCCTGCTCAAAGGACCGTAAAGCCTGTCGATCCAGTTCCAGTGGATAGCTGACTTCAGAGGAGAAGATCTCATCCAGCCAGACAGTCTCAGATCCCTCCAGCTCCAGATCCTTTGCAGCACGCGCTTTAGCCTCTCGCAAGACCTCCTGGAAGACGCCCTTCATCTGCATCTCAAAGAGCTCCCTGATTCCTTCACCCCGGCTCATGACCAGCAGAAGATCTGTTCCACCCAGCGTAAGGGAACTTTTCTCTATCTTTCTCTTCAGCTCCGCATTGGCAAATGAGGCTGCCTCACTCACGCACTCCCCCAGCCGTGAGGCCAATCTAGAGAGCCGCGCGCCCTCTCCGTCGCCGCATTCATTCAACCTGACGATCAGCTCTTCGAGGTCTTTCCATTCTCGAAAATCAGTCAGACCCGCCGTCCGAAGCCTGGTAGCCGCCTCGCTTGCCGCCAGAAGAGTTCCAAGGTTCTCCTTATAGAATCCCAGGACCGCCTCGGGAACAAGATACCATTCCTCGAGAGACTCGGCCAGCTCCAGGCCGGCTGCACCTTCCATGTCTTCGCCCACCAGGCTGACATGATTGTAGCTCTTGGCGAGATCCATCAATTCCAGAGGGCTTTCTGTCAAATGGAGATCTATCAATTTATCCAGCCCCCGCGCTTTTAGCTTCTGGAAAGCCCCGGCAGAGGTAGTGGCCACAGCTCGTTCCCTGACCCTCGACGGTGCCTTTTCCCTCAGAGGCCGGATCAACTTCAACAAATCCTCCAGACCCTGGCCGCGCACCCTCTTTGCAGTCTCCAGCGCTCTGGAGGCAACTGTACGGTTCTCCTCCAGAAGCTCCAGTGACGATGAAGGAAAAAGAGTGCCTATCTTCAGCCGGGCGTATTCAGTATGAGCAAACTCTGCTATGCGAGAGATCAGCATGGAATAGATCTTGACAGCCTCATCTGTGGCCAGGAATTCATCGGGCGCAACCCCATATTTTAGACCCCGGGCATATTGAATCAAAAGCAGAGCCTGGCGCTCGCTCAAGGCCTTGCAAAGGCCAGGCGCATCTCCATTCAAGACGGCCTGCAGGGCTTTCTCTTCGTCCCCATAATGCTCCAAAAGGCGCTCTCTTATGCGAGAGCCTATGCCCGGCAGATCTACCAATTTCAAACAACCACATTTTGCAACGAATATAATATATCTGTTCCGGCGCGCGGCCTCTGAGAAGCTTGATATTCAGGAGCCCTGAAAAGAGTCTATGTGCTGCTAAATCGAATTCTTCAACTGGGAGAAGATGCGAGCCTATTTCTTGCCGAAGAGTCTATGCAAGATCTATTAGATCTGCCAGTTACTGCCGATATCCTGGAAGAGTGGCGGGATGGTAGATTAGATGCAGATGCTTGTATAGAAATCAGAGGAATGGGTTTAGCCTTGCATCTATCTTCGCCGACAGAGTTCTGGCTACTGCTGACGGATAAATACTCATCTCATAAGATCTTGCAGGATTATGCCGGAATGTGTAAATCTAAGACCTTGAAGACCGTGCAGGCAAATGATCGCGATTTCTTTCTGGCTTTGACAGAATACTTTGCCTATTCCCTAGCAGGAGAGCTTCTATGTGAGAACTGCCAAACAAAAGACACAGTCTATTTTGTAGAAGAGAGGATCGAGAGATTAGTAGACCTGATAGAGCCAATCATCTCCCCGGATGACCGAATTCTGGAGATCTGCTGCGGCAGCGGCATGGCCACTCAAGCCCTTCTCCGCCTGGGTCAGCATCCTCTTTCCATGGACTCTGATCGCTGCGACCTATGTTTGTCCTTAAAGAGCGGGCTTATGGACCCGGAGAAGTGCTTTGTCATGGATGCCAGGCTCTTGCCTCGCGTTTTTCCAGCTCTGTCGTTTCATACCGTTCTGGGATTCATGGTGGGACTGATCGACGATTTTAACTGGCCCCTCTGGAAGGATATACTACTAAAGGCCTCCAGCCTCGCCGAGAAGAGGGTTCTCTTCACAGTTTATACCCAAAAGGAGGCAGAACTCATCGCGAAGGCGCTCGGCCAGGCCGGATGGAAGGGCAAGATAATCGATAATCGCGACTCAAAAGGAATCTATGATCAGTGGGCCTACTTGGGGACTAGAGAAGAATGATGGAAAGGTTAATTACATATCCCGCGAGCGTAGTCTAAGGTGAGATTCTTGGCTGATTTTAAGAAGCGAGATGCGGAGAGAAAGGGAGACAAGAAGGAAGAGATCAAAAGCAAGAAGCTCATGGAAGAAAACCTCGATGATCTGATGGGCAGGGGAGAAGAAGAGAAATAATTCCCGCAAAGCAATGGTTCGATCCGATACCTGAGCGCCTAATTGTTCTGCCAAGCCAAGAATGGCTTGACGGGCATACATTTTTATAAAAATTTCTTTGACAGCCAAAACGCATTCTAAAAAACACGTACGAATGATTGGGAGATGGGATGCCCTTTTGCCATCTCATCCCTTAGAGTGCTATCACTCCGTGGAGAAATACGCGTTTTTGTTGGAACGATTCATAAGATCGGCCCGTATGGCCGGTTCTTATAGGCTATTTTTTTGTTCCTCAGTCTATGCTGGCGTGATGCTCAAGCCTCGACTCAGCTCCTTGAGTTTTTCAATGCTCTCCAGGGTCTTAGCCGACTCTTTTCGCTTTTCATCCTCGAAGTGCTTTATGATATCCCCTAAGGATATGGTTAGCCTGTAGACTTTCATCGGCCGGCCTTTTCCGTCCTTCTTGATCTCCCTCTCCTCTACCCAGTTGTTGTTACGCAGCGTGCGCATAGCTATGCTTACCTCTGGCTGCCGGAGGTTTGAACCGATCTCTATCTCCCGTGAAGTGGCCTCATCCACATTGGCGAGATATGTGATCATGCTGGCCACATTTCTGGGAATGCCGAGCTCCCGGAGAACCTCTACGAACTCCCTGTCAGCATCATCCAAAACTTTCACTGAGAATTGTCTCATATTAACCTCATTCTATTTTTGTATATAACAAATACCCAATCATATAAATAGTTTATTTCGATGTCACTTATTTTTTTTGGGCCTAAATTGAGTGATCAATATGCAACTCAGTGAAGATAATCCTCCCGCGCAACGATAATATATCAGTCAATTCATAGATACGAATATATGGAAGTCGCGACCTATCGAAGAAATGATGCAGAACGGGAGCTACCCTCAAAATACGTAATAATAAATATAAATAAAATTAAAATATTATATAAATATATCCGATTGGTGGCGAAGAGGAAGGCCTCAAAATAACGATGAGAAGATAGATATATCATCATTTCACACCCCTGGGCCATGGAAACGAAGCTTGATCCCTGGGGTGCGGTTCATGTAGAAGATTACAGCAAGCTCTTTGAAGAGTTTGGGATATCGAGCTTCGAGGATATACTTCCGAAGCTTAGGGACCCTCATCCCTACATGAGACGCAAGATCATCTTCGGTCACAGAAATTATGACTCCATCCTCCGGGCCATGGAGAGGCACGAGCCATTCGCTGTCATGAGCGGCTTCATGCCTTCCGGCAGAGCCCATTTCGGCCATATGATGGTCATGAACGAGATCATCTGGCACCAGAAGCAGGGCGCAGATGCGTTTGCTGCAATTGCCGACATGGAGGCTCATGCCGTGCGGGGCATAAGCTGGGAGAAGTGCAGACAACTTGGCATCAACGAATACATCCTCAGCCTCATTGCCCTGGGCTTTCAGCCGAAAGAGAACAGCCACATTTACTTCCAGTCTGAGAACTACACGATGAGGAATCTGGCCTTTGAGCTCGGCCGTGAGGCCAACTTTTCCGAGGTCAGCGCCATATATGGATTCACCGGCGAGACCCACATATCCCACATGGAGAGCGTCATGGCCCAGAGCGCCGACATCCTTCATCCCCAATTGAGAGAGTTTGGAGGACCAAAACCGGTCGTCATCCCTGTGGGAGCCGATCAAGACCCTCACATCAAACTCACCCGCGACCTTGCTTATCGCATGAGAAAATTCCTGGTAGAGCGGAGAGGAGACTACATCAGCATTCGAGGAAAATTAGCGAGCCAGGAGCTCATGAAGGAAGCCGAATCAGCCCTGAATAGAATGCATTGTGGAACTGTTAAAAGGTATGAGGGGCATATCGATGTTACAAATCTCAGTGTCAAAGACATCGACATCAAAGATCTCCAGGAAGAGATCGAACATATTATTATAAAACTAGAGACAGAGCATGGCGAGTACGGCTTCATACCTCCTGCCTCCATCTACCACAGATTCATGACGGGCCTGACCGGTGGTAAGATGTCTTCCTCCAAGCCGGAGAGCCATATCGCCCTGACCGAAGACCCCAAAGAAGCGGCCAAGAAGGTCATGCGTGCCATCACCGGCGGCCGCCAGAGCCTGGGCGAGCAAAAGAAGCTGGGCGGCGAGCCGGAAAAGTGCTCTATCTATGAGTTCCTGGTCTTCCATCTCTCAGACGATGACAAAGAGCTCCTGGAGCTGGACGCTGAATGCCGCAGCGGCAGGCGTATGTGCGGAACATGCAAGAAGGATGTGGCAGAGAGGATAGAGAGATTCCTCTGTGAGCACCAGCAGGCCCGCGAGGCAGCGCGCGAAAGGCTGCCGGAGTTTGGGATAAAGGCCTGAAAACTTTTGACAAAACTGGCAAAAGCGTCAATTTTATTGCAAGGATTGAAGAGCCAGGACGCCTGTAATGATTTAGATCGAGTAAATGAGGTCAGATAAGAATGAAGAAACTAAGCTTGGCGGCTACAATCTGGGAGGAGGATGGCATCTATGTAGCCAAGTCTCCGGAAACAGGAGTTGCAAGTTGCAGTCACACACCCGAAGTGGCCCTTTGCAACCTGTTGGAAGCTGTGGAGCTTTATTTGGAGAATGCAGAGGAGTTAGAGATGCTGGAAGATCTGGATGCTGCCCTGAACTCGGCCCATAAATTCACAGCTCAAATAAAGGTATCTGCTTAATGAGGCTCCCCGCTCTTTCTTCGCAGGAGATTATCAATTCAAAACAATAAAATTTACTTGTATACTCTATTATTTACACGCCCTTCCTCTTCTGCAACACCCGGATTTCCTCTATCTCCGTCTCCGGATAGTTCCCGGTCTCATCCTTCTCCAGATACTTGACCATATCCCAGATATTTAACAACGCTACAGCGACACCAGTGAGCGCCTCCATCTCCACGCCCGTCTTGCCCACGGACGTCACAGTGACGGTAGCTCGCACTCGCTCCTCCTCCAGATCGAAGAACACATCGAGCCCGGTGATGGGAATAGGATGGCAGAGAGGAATCAAACGGGGTGTATCCTTGACCGCCAGGATGGCAGCCAGCCTGGCTGTCGTCAGGACGTCCCCTTTCTTTACCTGCCCGGTTGTTATGGCTTTGATTGTGGATTCTCTGAGCCGGATTGTGCCGGAGGCGGTAGCCGCCCTGAAAAGTGGCGGCTTGGCAGTGATATCCACCATTCCGGCCAGCTTCACCTCATCGATCAAAGTATCACCTCAGTCAAAGTATCACAACCTCATAGCCACTGGAATCTTCTCGACCACGTCAGTGGCAACCATGCCAAAGTCCTTTTCCGCGTAGACCAGGTCGCCTGCTCTTCCGTTGACGAAAGCGGCAGCGGTCGCGGCTCGAATGGCTGAGATCCTGGCATAAAAAGCACCTGTAACTCCTGCCAGAACATCCCCGGTACCGCCAACTGTCATGCCTGGATTTCCTGTGGTATTGGCCCTCACCACCTCTCCATCCGAGATCAGATCGACCTTCCCCTTGAGCAGAACTACAAGACCCTTCTTGCCGGCATAGCTCTTCAGCGGCTCTATGCGCTCCCTGTAGCCCAAATCGACAAGAGGAATGCCGCTGATTCTCTTAAACTCGCCCGCATGTGGTGTCACAATGCCTTTTAAAGGAAGATTCGGCTGCAGTGCATCGGCATCAATGACGATCTTCTTTGCCAGAGGAATTATCTCGGCTAAGGCCGCCATTGTCTCGGGATGTCTCCCCAATCCCATTCCCATCACTACCACATCATGTCTGGCGATCTGGTCCACAAGAACTGACATGTCTTCAGGACACAGATGATCGGACGTCAGCTCCTGAACGATCAAGTTAGGCGAAAAACTGGAGATGGTTTTTGCTGCAGTCCTTGGCGCCGCCACAGTAACTACATCAGCGCCGGCTCGAAGAGCTGCCAGGGCCGAGAGAGCCGGTGCACCGGTATACGGCCCTCCACCTATTACCAGAATCCTGCCGCTGTCCCCTTTGTGGCTCTCGGGAGACCTTTTTCCTACCAGCCACAGATCGCCGGGACCCACAAAGAACTCCGCTTCAGGCGGGATGCCTATATCCGCAACCACTACATCGCCGGCCATATCAGGCTTGGGACGGTGAAATGTAACGACAGCATCAGCCCGCACCACAGTATTGGTGCCAAGACCACTCGGGACATCCACGGAGAGGACGCGCCTGCCAGAGGAGTTGATGGCACCTATTGCCATGGCCTCCAGACCCACAACCCGGCCCTGCACACCCGTTCCGAAGATTGCATCTACAATCAGGTCGCATTCTTCCAATAACAGATCAGACGGGTCCTTTATCTCTCGGAGATCGTAATCCATTTTCTCAAGAATTTCCCAGTTCCTCTTTGCCTCATCAGTGGAGATATCACGTGATCTGCCCAGAAGGTATATCGTTATATCGAAGCGGGTGAGGTGGCGCGCAGCAACAAAGGCATCACCGCCATTATTGCCCCGACCGGCAACAATTTTGATTCTCTTTCCGGAACACCTGGCCTTCACCTCTCGAGCCAGAGCCGCTCCTGCATTCTCCATTAGCTGGAGTGGAAGCAGGCCAAGATACCTGCAATTGGAATCGAGAGCCTGCATCTCAGCCGCCGAGATAATTCTCATAGTAACAGAATGGTGGCCCAAAAGCATAAAACTATTGGCAGAGGCGAGCAGAGATAAAAGGAGAAAAGGAGAGGGAGTGGGAAAAATAAAAAAGATTATTTTGATCGGATTGGTGTTTTGAAATAGCTATCCTGTTCTATTGCTCTTAATCCAATCTCGCCACGTATACATCTTGGCTTCACGGCCCGTCATCGTCAGAGCGAACCATGACAAAGATGCTTTTACTCCCGTGGTGGTATAAACGACTACAGGTCTATCGCTCGTCAAATTACGGAAGACCTCGTCAATACCGGACCGATTCTTTAGCAATTTGTCATCCAACAGACCATCGTAAGGAATGTTCATGGCACCAGGTATCGATCCCTGCTCAAACTCCACAGGAGTTCTGGCATCGACTAACTGAGCTGCCCCACTCTTGACATAGTCATATGTCGCATACAACTCAGGTCTTGGAACTGGCGAATAGGTGGTAGCGGATCTTGTGGTAGAAGAATTTTGAACGGGCATTCCCGAATTGGTCCAGGCGTCAATCCCACCATCCAGTACCTTCACTTTATCATGACCGACGTAACGGAGTATCCAATAGGCATAGGTTGCCGTAGAGGGTCCACCCCCACAGGGCAGACATTCACCATATATAACCAAGGAATCGCTACGCTCGATGCCTGCATCACCCAGGATCTTGGCGATCTCAGGGAAAGTCTTGAGTGAAGCGGTATTGTTATTGTCTATGAATTGCAGGTAGGAGACGTGAACTGCTCCAGGTATAAAAGATGTTGGGGATTCGCTCACATCGAGAATCACATCATCTTTGCCGACTCCAGAAGGAGTGACAAGCATATCGCCACTTATTTCGCTCGCATTCGAACTCTCTGGTGTAACGGATTTTACTTCCAGATTCGAGTTGGCACCTGTTGCAGCACTGTTGCCGGCATTGGAATCACCCGGGAAGATGCCGTTGATCTTCTCCATTATCCAGTCGCAGGCAGAGCATTCAGCGCTTGCAGATGTACAAAGAATAGCCATCGCCATTAGAATTATGCCAAGCGTTCGTATGTTTCCACCATCTGTTAATTTGAGTTGTGACATGTATCATCATCCTTGCTGCTGCCTTTAGTTTCTTGATGCAGCGCCAATGTCCAGGTACAATAAAGTCTATCAGGTTAAAATTCTTTTCTGTATGATAGAAGATAACCTATATTCGGATTTAAAATTACTGATTAGTAGAACTTAATTCGTTTTAGGTTTTTATGTTCCGTACCTTTTATACATCAAAAAGTTCTCTCAGGATAATAATCGTGTCCCGGCAAGTTATGATCGACTAGAGGAATAAATCAAATGAGGACCATCATTGGATTAGTATTGTGCGCTGCATATATGTTATTTTGGCTCTCAATGCCATCAGCAGCAGGAAGCTGGATCATGCAGAGCGTCAACCAAGGGGCTAACGATAGGGACGTCTCTAGCGGTCTGCAGAATAGCGTGCAGATAGCAGGAGCCTTGAATAATAACAATTTCATAGTCCAGCGTTTAGTACAAGAAGCAGGAGTAGATAATCCGGATATAGGAAACGTGGCAATTATATACAGAAGTGACCAGATAGTGGCAGAAAGCAACGTCCCTGAAGACATTAATAAATTCGTGGATGAATTTAAAAGCAGAATCAATAATTTCGACATACCTTCCTGTAATATGGAGTTCCCATTAATAATTGAAAAAAGAGAAGATAAACCAGACAATCCACCAGGAGAAACGGATGAGCCAAGAGCGGTGAATGATGTTAAATTTTATGGATATATCATTATTCTTATTGAAGGAGAGTTCGACTTCGGAGATGCTCCCAATAGGTATCATACGCTTCTCGTTTCCAATGGTGCAAGACATTTGATCGTGCCAGGCTTTTATCTCGGCAAAAAGATTGATGCAGAAGTAGATGGGCAGCCGAATATAAATGCTACCGGCGATGATCTAAATGAGACTGATGACGAAGACGGTGTTACCTTTGCCAGCCCCCTTAATCAAGGAGGAATTGCACTTATCGATGTCACCGCTTCAGCACCTGGGTTCCTAGATGCCTGGATGGACTTCGACGGCGATGGTGATTGGACAGAAGGGGGAGAGATGATCATTTCAGACCGACGTCTGGAAGGCGGCGTCAATCATATCAACGTCACTGTTCCGGCAGGTGCCCTGGTAGGCAGTACTTATTCCCGTTTCCGCTTTAGCAGTATAAGAGGCCTATCCTTTGAGGGACCCGCACCGGATGGAGAAGTTGAGGATTACCGTGTGCAGATCGTTAAGCCCTAATAAGAATAAGGAAGAAGCACTGGAATCGAGATGGAATAACAAACGGGCTAGAAGGTATCAATGATGAACTCAAGAGAGAAGTTGGTGCTTTCCCGCCTGAACTCCATCCAGAAGCTAAGACACCATTGTCAACACGATGACCATGCGATTAATCTATCTATACGAAGATCGTGCGTATATAGCAGCATAATTAATGCGCTTAACTGTTATGGACTCAAATCAGAGCGAAGGCCTGATTGCCATGGATTTTTGAGCTTTTATTAAGCAATTTAGATGAAGGGGAATGGCAGAGTTCTAGTTTAAAAATTAACAGTTATGCCAGCAATTTATAAGAACAGAGATACAAGGGCCATTTAAGCCACTAATCAGAGCTATCAAAGAACTCGATCAAGAAGAGCACATATCAGAGATACCCCGGGTATAGACAGTCCTGGTTGTTCTGCTAAGGGGTTGTTGGAAAATAGTCTGCTCATATCTGGTGGCAAGATAACAAGCTGAACGCTATTTCAGCGTCTTTATTCTGGCTTTGCCGAGATGGAATTTGAGCAATTTATCTCCCGTCAACGACTAAGTAGAGCGATATTTAATATTGATCCAATTCGTATTGCATGTATACTGTCGCCGGGTCACTTGGCAACGCTTTTAGATTATTGGCAGGTACTGATGGATCAAAGTATGACACAGGCGAAAATTTGTCAGGCAAGTCTGGCGTGCTGACGCTGGTGCCCTTAATTCCAAGATAGACAGGGTTACCCTGATACGCATTTGCCCTTAGATCGACCAATGCGGTACCTCTTTTGCTGAAAGTACTCTTCCACACATATTCAGCTGGATTGTTGCCAGCAAACTCCTCCAAGAAGGAATCCATCTCGCAACTCTTGCCCAAAAATTCTAACGAGATTACATCGTTAAATCCGCTGGGAGCTTTCCCGTTGGATCTGCCACTATTTGACGAGAAGATATTGGAGTTATATGATTGGAACGACCCTTGATAGTGATTATTGACTAAATTCGATACATCGTCACTGTAATGGACTTGGGTATCAAGATAATTGAGGCTCAAATCAGTGGGTTCTGACCCCGACTCCAGGGAATAAGAGAAGCCTATGAGTTGCGAGGTCCCACCTAATAAGGACCTAGAATATCCTAAATCATTGGAGTCACCCAATTGCAGATCGGCAATGCTTGCGCCTATCACGGAATTGCTATTAATTATATTATTAAAATTGCTTATTTCGGATTCGTTAGCGGTATTAGCACGCGAATTCGCATTATAATTATCATTGAATATGCTCGCAGTATTTGAATAGTCCATATTATGTAAAATTACGTTCTCACGGCTCTCGCTTCCAGAGGTAGAGTAGGAATTCGATATTCTCACATCAGCAGACACAATATTTACGATAAGGAGAAGAATCAGGATTGCTTTTGATAGATCCCAGCCATTCCAAAAAGATGCAGATTCTAAGGATTCCATATTACCGTAACTCCACCTTTCGATTCTGAGCTGCCCGAAGATGTATCAATTGTGGGAAAAACTGGAAAGTCGATCTGGAAATATTCTACACTTCTTTCATTAAGACTTTTTCCCAGACCAGAGCTCAGATCTTCTGGTAATTGCGAATTATTTGAGCCATATTGGATGATATCTATCGGTAATCTGGCCGTTCCGAACGCAGAGCTAAAAGTGCTATATAGAGCAGTAAGCTTACCATTACCGACAATCCCTGGCCTTTCCTGGGATAAATTGTTCAGATTTTTCGCAACTTGAGATAGCGCTACGTCCCCGATTACAAATATCTGTTCTGCTCGTGGCTTCTCAAAAGAGGGAGGCATGACATTAAATGGCACACCATTTGATGCAATTAGGTCGCTCACGTTGTCTTTTAAGGGAGATATCGCTTCAGTTCCATCCATTTCCTGGAGGGATATCCCATTAATAATCCCATCTCCCAGTGTAGGTGTTATGGAAGACATCAGTAGTAAATATAAGATAATGAATCTCATGCAGCCACATTTATTACATCTTATAGCCCCAGGTACACGTGACTCCACCAGACGAAGCACGGTAGTTCCCGAAGCTCTGGTCTTGCTTATCGGCCTCAGCTTCTAGCCGATCTAGCGCTCCCTGCCGAAAGATATCCCATATTTCGCTATTATCAAACATGCCCATGAATACGCCTAAATCCGTTGTGCCGAAATATTTACTGAAATCGAACCCCGCATTATTGAACATGCCTTCTATGTCAGCACTGGATTTAAACATTTCGATGTCAGTTATCGAGCCCGTGCCAAGAATTTGGCCCAATATCGCAGCTTCGTCTGCAGTATAGACGTCAGGCAATAGCAGAAGGGTCCTTGAACCTGCATCATTCATACCAATGCCGCCGGCAGACAGCATTACAAGATCTTCTTTTACCAGGGCAAAGGGAAACACGCAGTTCTTGAGAGTAATTACGCTTTCGGATCCAGTGCCGAATTCATTGCCAAGCATATCCTGACCGGTAAAGCTGGAGATATCTCCTATCGTCATCAATTCTGAACCAAATGAGATCATCGTTATTTTACGGGATTTCAATACTGAGCCATCTTCCTGCGGGGTTAGATAGGTTTCCATATCATTCGAGAGTCCCATTGCACCGTTGCTAAAAGACGCAACACTATGCTTATCAAAAGACCCTACGGACCAGAGCGAGTCTGTGGTTGGTGTTAAGCTATTTGAATCCGTTATTGTATCAAGATTATAATCATACGTGTTCGTGTCGATTGAACCAGTGTTGATATTAGATATGTCAGCATCCGAATCGCAGCAACCCAGTATGATGAATTGCGACAATATTAGGGCGACTGCTAACATTATGGTATATGTCCGGGATGCATTAATAATTTCTGACATAGTA
The DNA here is from genome assembly GCA_963782455.1 of uncultured Methanosarcinales archaeon. GTDB lineage: Archaea > Halobacteriota > Methanosarcinia > Methanotrichales > Methanotrichaceae > Methanothrix. The sequence continues at coordinate 246,056 of CAWAJP010000011.1, read as the reverse complement.
GTGCCTAAATAATGTTAGAATATGGATGCAGCATGTGCCTGCACCATATTCTGATGTTTTGGTCTCTATCGCGATTCAGTTAGACTTCTTCAGGGGTCAGTTCCGGAGACAACGATGTTAACGTTGTTGTCTATTGCACCGGTGGAAGTCTGGGTGTCGTGGGCCTCGGAATCCGCGTTAGCGGTCAGGCTGATGATGGAGTTGAGGTTATCAACGATCATGGCCAGCTTGTTATCGACGTTCAGAACCTTGCCATTCTCTTTGCTGTCGAAGTCGTACACATTATCGGTGAGCTGGGTTGTGGACTGGCTGACGTAGGAGCCTTCCTTGACGTACTCTGCGCCCTCAGTTCCTACCTCGCCCTCGAACTCCTTTACGCCCTGGTTGGCGACCCATGATGCTTGAATAGCCTTGTTCCAGACGATGCCCTTGGCGCCATCTCTCTCAGTTTCACCAGAGGTTCCCAGGTTGGAGACTTTCTGGTTCATGTACTGATCGATTCTTGCGAAGGGAGCGGATACAAATAACTGGTCTTCTGTCGCGGGATTCACGGGAGCCTGGGTTACGATAATGCCTGCGCTGAGTCCTTCATTTCCAACGGCGACTCTGGTATCAAGGCCCTCGTTGGTGAAAACCTCACCTGCAAGTCTTACAGTATCGATCGTCTGAATATCGTTCTGAGTGACTATGTTCGCATAGCAATCAGCACAATTTGGTATCTGAGCTGTGACTAATCCTCCCATTGAAAAGAGAATCACTAATAGAGCTACTAAATATTTCCACATATTCTTATAACCTCCATATACCTTTTCTTCCCCAATATTCACCATTTCCGGTATCTTCAATCTGTAAATGCCCGGAGATGATGAATATGATGCGGTACTAGAACCCGCATCATATTCGGATATTATTTCTAGGTCAATTAACTTCTTCAGGGGTCAGTTCCAGAGACAACGATGTTAACGTTGTTGTCTATGGCGCCTGTGGAAGTCTGGGTATCGTGGGCCGCGGAGTCGGCGTTAGCGGTCAGATCTATGACTGCGGTAAGGCTGTCAACGATCATGGCCAGCTTGTTGTCAACGTTCAGAACCTTGGCGTCATCACGGTCAGCGTAGTCGTATACGTTGGTGATGTCCTGGGTTGTGGACTGGCTGACGTAGGAGCCTTCCTTGACGTACTCGTCCGGCTTCAGTTGCAGTCTCGCCCTCGAACTCCTTTACGCCCTGGTTGGCGACCCATGCAGCCTGAATAGCCTTGTTCCAGGTGATGCCCTTGGCGCCCTCGCCATCAGTCAACATCTCGCTTCCCAGGCCGTTGATGGTCTGGTCCATGTTCTGATCAATCCTGGCGAAGGGAGCAGCGACAAACATCTGGTCTTCCTCAGTCGGGTTAAGGTGGTATCCGGGGCCTTGGTCACTATGATAGCTGCGCTGAGTCCTTCATTTCCAACGGCTACTGCGGGTTGAGGATTGTCGGCGGACTCAATTCCCAATCTCACATTTTGGATTGTCTGAGTATCAGTCTGGGTGATTATGTTCGCATAGCAATCAGTACAAACTGGTACTTCCTGAGCCGAAACGAGTCCTCCCATTGAAAAGAGAACTACTAACAAAGCTGCTAAATATTTCCACATATTCTCTTTGCCTCCATTTTCATTTTCTTCCCCGACCTCCTCAAATAGAATCAATGCTCTTTTGAAGAAGCCATACACTTAGATGCAACTCTAATTTATTAAAGGGATAGGAATTGGTTTTAAGAGTGCTACGTCTGAAAAAACTATAAGAATAATAACTATTTAACTCAAGTAAGTACGGAAAATATGGATTTCTATTTATAGGACCAAACAGAGATATTATAACTAAAAGACAAACATGGGATCCAATTGAGAATAGGATATCTTATAGTCCTTCTGCTATATGCCTTAACGATCGTATCAGCAGGAGCTATTAAGAACCAGGAGACAGAGGTTTCAAATTATCTAAAAATCTTAGCAGAGGCAAATCCCACAGAAGAGTCGCTGCTTACTGCACCAGATCCATTTGACGGATCTTATGGATCCTGGGAGAAACTGATATCAAAACAGGAACAGAATTATCCCTCCATCCTCACCACGTCAATAGACCCTAATCGGTTTAATCCAGATCTGGTTCTTGAAAAAGATCTTTCAAACGGAAATAGCAAAACGGCAAGAGATTATATTGCAGAAGCAAACTATTTTACTAAATTAATAGATATAACTCCAACGAACAGACAATATCAATCAATAGGCCATGATGAAAATATCACTAACATGAATCATCCGATATATGGAAATGATTCGACAATCTCTACGGCAAATTCAGATTTAAGATATATATATGAAAATTATATAAGCAAAAATAGGCAGAAGACAAAGGATATAATGGGAGACGAAAACGAAAACCAAATTTATCTGAGTTATCTGGATAGTAATTCTGTCAAGAGGCAAGACGGGATCCATCAAGCAGCTCATCTGGTAGGAACAGTTGATAATTACATTCCTCCGGAGACTCAGAGCCCGGAGAATCTGAGAAGATCCACTCTTTTCATAGAACAAAATAGGACGGATAGCGACCTCTATAAAAAACTCTCAGCTTTCGAGAGAGGCAACAAGGAGACCGAGGAACAAGCGCTGCCCCCGGATACGATCACAGAGGATAATAACATAAAGATTCAAGATTCAATTTACAGCCACCTATTTGACCTGAACCTTATAGATGACACTTCAAAACTCCCTGCACAATCAGTTCAATTCTCCGAGAAGCCTAATCAATGCCCGCGATACGACAGAGGGCTTCGATACCCTGATTCGCGACTATCAAAGAACCCCCAGCAGAGCCGATAATATCGGCCAAACAGATCTTAAGAACCTATATAATCGTGAAAAACTTCCGCCCTCCGGCCATAGAGAAAATGCCAACCAAAACTATGCAGTTGTGGTGGGAATTGACGAATATAGCGATCGAATGGACTTGCACACTTGTGACAATGATGCCAAGTCAGTCGCTGATCTCCTGAAGTCGCTCGGCTATAAAGTTATTCTGCTAAGCGACAATGCAGATACAAAACCGACCAAGAACAATATCCTGAATGTAGCACTGAAGGACGCAAATCTGAAAAAGAGCACGGGAAACATAATCTTCTATTTCTCAGGACATGGTGAAAAGGATAGCGACGGTAATTTCTATCTGATTCCTAAAGACGCAAACGGCAATCATACATCGTACATAAGCGATTACGAGCTGAAACAATATCTAAAGGACCTCAAGAATCTGGCTGTAATAGTGGATGCTTGTAATGGAGGCGGATTTAGCAATGCCATTGGAGAAGGCCAGCTCATCATGGCGTCTTCTAAGGATAACGAACCCAGTAATGAGGAATGGACCGGCTCTTTCAGCATATTTACTAAAAACCTGTGCGATGCAATAAGAGAACAGAGCCGTAAAGGTGATAGAATACATCTGCAAGAATGTTTCAATGAAGCATACAACGATACGGTGAGGTGGTCCAGAGTGCATTTGATGAGCCAAAACCCAGTCTTGATAGATTTGACTCACAAAGAATACGATCTCAGGTAGAGCCAGTGCCCCTAGAAAAATGGGTTTTGGATCACAGAGACGCGGAAGATAATGCATCTCTTATGATAGGAAGATCATGGAATTTTATGGTTCAGCATTCCATTAGGCATCCCTTCGCTCAAATCAAATCAAGGAAAACCGCATTGGCATAAGAATAGAGTTTGATCGGGCAACTCTGTCAAGTCCGCGGGCAGATATGCCGCCATCAATTGAGGGCTGCCTTCCAGTTTATGATTTGAGTCGAACTCAGCAGCAAGGAAGCTCTGCAGTGTACCCCTGGAGATCACGTACCAGCCTGATCTCAGGCCGGTCTGGCGTCACAGTGTCATCTGGCAACGATAAGCACAAGCAAGGAACAGAGCCGTATGTATTTGCCGCGGCAAGAGGTTCTGCCAAATCTTCCGGCAACCAGTCATCGACGATACGGTCCACCGATGGTTCATTGGGCTTCGCTATGAATACCCAGGCCCGGAAATCACGGGTCAAGTGTTCCTGGCCGTCGAGAGAATCCGCGTATGCGATCGCACTGCAGGAAATAAGACCATCCCTTTTAACATCGACCTTGTAGCTCAGTGTTCTCTTCTTGCCGGCCAGCAGCTTGAATGACCAGGTGATGTTATCCTCCCCGATGATATTGGGCTTCGGCGATGTGGTCAGTATCGTTGCATTATTGAGGAGATCAGCACTGAGGTTCACACTCATGTTGTAATCAGCCAGGTTCTCTAGCGTCACTCTGTAGGTGATATTATGTTTATTATCTGCATCCTGGGCCGCATTCATGGTTAGCAGGAGCTCCTGAGGAGCGCATCTGTTTGGATCCAGCAGAATGGTTGAATTGTAGTCACCATAGGTCCTGACAAGCCGGCCAGCGGTGTTCAAAGTATAAGCGGTCGCCCTCACACGATTTGTCAACTTGTCGACGTTCTTTAGAAGTCTCAGCTTGAGCCCTATCCAGATCGATTCTCCCGGATAGAGCTCCGGGATGGACCAATTTGCATACCTGGAAGTGAGCTCAATGGGGTCCAGTGAGGATTCCAGGAAAGTGGAGCCTGCAGGGAAGGTGTCTTTGACAAAAACAGGCCAAAGATCACTGGTTCCATCATTCGTCAGGATTATCTCATAGTTGACTATATTGCAGTCCAATGGATCGAAATAGACCTCTTCAACTGCCTTGATGTGGGGCTTGTTGTAGCGAGGGATCTTAACTATGGATACATCCCTTCGGATGCTATAATCTCCGATGTACTCCTGCTCATCAGTGATGTTCTTGGCTTCCACAGAAAACTCGCCTTTGCCTGTGAACTTAACCTCCGTTTCCATTTGAGTCAAATCTGAAACTATGGTATCTTTTTCCATCTCATCAAGGCTCGTGAACTTCTCGCTGATCCGACCATGATCAATTTCCTGAGAAGATACGCCCTCATTCCATTTGAGAGAATAGTTGAGCGAATTTCCAGAGCCAAGATCGAATTTCACCGGTTTGTGAATCAAGCTTATATTCTTTGCTAAGTAGTTATCCTCAGGATTTATCTTTTCCTCAAGATTTAGATCGCCACTGCCCTGTTCGTAACTCCGGGCGATGCCTTCCTTTTTAATGCTCTTGTCTATATCTACAAAACCATTTCCGCTCGAAGAAAAGGCTGTCGTATCCGAAGTGGCATCTTCATTTACTCTAAAGGTTCCAATATATCTTTCCATGTAATTGCTGAGTTTTGATTTGTACCGAATATCTGCGGCACCCTGGAAATCGGATTCAAAATTTGCACCGATATCGCTTTCATCAACGACCAGGTTCATGCTTTTATTTAATTTAGTGGCATACATATATGACGCCATAAAGGATCGATCGTCCCGTTTGCTGTAAGCACTGGTGATATCAGACCACATGCTGGCGAAATTTATGGATCGCTGGAGGGGTAGAGCAAAGGACGTTCTATTATAAAGAGCGAATAGACTGTCATCTTTCGAGGCTATTGTATCATAATATGGATAGTCAGAGAAAAAAGGCGCATGCTCGTAAAAATGGTCCTCTTCTTCCACCAATCCATCACTTATGTTTATAGAATAAAATTCGGTCCTCTTTTCACTTGAGTAAGACCCGCTTCCGTGCTCAGTGCGGGATATAGAATCACCCTCTTGAGTCTCAATATTGCGTCTTATGCTGGCGAATCCTATTCCTTTTGAGCTCTCATTTTCTACAAATTTTATTCCTTGTTTTGTATAGGTGTAATCTGAGCTCTCCTGTGCCGCTGCACCCGGGATAAAGAAGGACCTTACAGATGCAAGATTCCGGGCAAGCGGATTGGACCTTTCCGAAGCGCTCTCAAAGATATTTCCTGTATCAGATCCCATCGTTTGGTTGAGGTATGTGTGTTGGATATTCGAGTCAGCGCAGGAATCTGAATCCAAGACCGAATAGGTCAAAAAGCTCAAGCATCCAATGCAGCTATACTGGCCTAAAAGGCAGAGTAAGACCATTAATGGTATTAAATTAGCGCAAATATCTTTATAAGCTATTTTCATCTTTACACTCTGGCACTTTTGCTTTGCGACCAATTCTACTATTGATTGATGAGAACTCAAGGGATAAGAATTTCCCAGTATTATTGTTAAGTATCAAGCATCAGTAGAGTATCATTAGGAGAAAAACCCACAGAGGGTCATGCAACAGAGCAGATAGACCTAATTGAAGTAAATATCCATAAACAAATATAAGAGAAAGATTCGCCTGAATTTCAAGCTTGACTATTACATGCAAGGCTCTTGCAGCAAAGAAAACTTATTAATTCGGCGGAGATTTTGATAGAAGACCAGCAGGCTCCTGCAAAAAGATTGCGATTAGAGCCCCAGAGCGCTCTAACCTCCAACAGAGATTTTACAGCATTCTCTGAACCGCTTGTGCTGCACAGAGCCCGTAGATTTCTATATTTGGAATTGATAATCTCTGCAACCTCACAAGTTCTGCTCAGCAGTAACACCGGCAGGCATCTGCTGGTTGCAGCCATCTGCGGTTACAAATTGGCCTGTATCTGAAGAAGTACTGCCATCCGCTAATGTGCAGGTGTAAGTATACACACCCATCTGTTTTTCTTTGGTGAGCCAATGTATATCGGTTATCAAAGGAGCCACATCGCACCCACAGCTTAGACCGCTTTGTTCTATGACCAGATCCGGTGACGGCAGGTCGGCCGGGCACTGCAATGTGAAGCCAAGGGGTGGCGTTATTTCACATGCCGGATCGATGTTCACGACGCCCGTCCCTGTTATGGAACCGCATTCCGACTCGCCAGTAATAGTGTATTCCCAGTGATCCTCTACTTTATGAATTTTTGAGATCGCAAGAGGAGCATCGCAATCACAGGTGACACTTCCTTCGATCATGATCTGCTCAGCACCTGGTTTTACATCAGGCCCGACTGTGAATGGTGCGGACGTGATTGTACACGAATCGCTGAAGCAGACCTGACCCTCAATCGCGCCGCAATTAGAACAGGATACCGTATATGGGTAGCAGGCCCCAGCAACAGGATGCGCGGGTATTTTGCGAAGATCGAGCTTTGGCGTCACATCGCGACATCCCGTACATTGAGCACCTTCAGATATGAGAAACTTGGAGGTGATCTTCGTGCCAGGACAGACAGTGACCTCTGGTGCTATGCCACGGCATATACAGGATATCTGGATCTTAACCAGAGCCGGACTGGTCTTCTTGCTGCCGTCAGTCGCCTTGTAGTTGAATGTAACGTAGGTGCCCTGAGCAATATTTGGGGAAGCGTCGTAGACGAACGACCCGTCTTCATTTACCGTCAGTGTCCCGTATTTTGGATCAATCGAGATCTTCTCGGGATCGAGAACCTGCAACTGACCAGACGATTTTACATCATTCGTCAGAATTCCCGGAGCTGGAACAGATAATTCCACACCACATTCTGCTTTATAAAGATCGGACATGGCTCGCGGATTTGCTGCCGAGGATACCGAAATCAACGATATCACCAAAACAGCCAGAACTGCGATGGTTTTCATAAACCTGTTATGCATATACTTGCCTCCATAAGTTACAGACTTCAATGAGAACTTCAACGATAAGAGTTTTACAGTACAGTTGGTAAGTATCTCTTATCCTTAAAACAATACGAGAGCTACATTCGAAGGGATTTAGAGGAATCAACTTTGAGTGTGATGCTCTATTCACAAGAACCATGTATCTTTCCAAGCGTAGCATTAGAGAAATCTTATTTCGAAAAATATCTTGTCGGCACAACAAAAATACATGAAAATACCCCAGTCCACGAACTCGGAATAAATTGCCGAAGTAGACTTTATGAATTATTTAGGAATAGACGTGAGAATTTATCAGCAGCAGTGAAACTATACCAGAATTGTGGATTTTGAGGTGAAAAAAGAGTGAGCGAAGCACTATTTGGTGCTTTCACTCTAACCACAGCATGCAAATTCGCATTTGCCGTCCCTCGGGAGTGCGATGAAGATGTGACCCTCTATATCGCTATTTGTGCATCCATTGTTGCAGTGGACCGTGTATGTGTAATACTGGGGGGCAGTAATACCCTTAGAATCATTGGGTACACTGTATTCTACTTCGGAGTCATCAATGTTGTCCATCGTGATGGTCACATCACATTCTGGAGAGCTGCCGCAGCTTCCTCCTTTGTCCAGGAATTCTTGCAGCGGGAATGTCGGGCTTTCCGTGCATCCGCACAGATTTGGAGCCACGGGCGCGCAGGCACAAGTAGGTTCGCAAGCTGGACTTATGAATTCACCTGCGTCAGAGGCTGGACAGCTTGATGATGCACAGGTTATGTCATATGTCCCAACCCAATCATCGGGATATGGTGGCGTGTCGACCCATTGAATATTGGATATCAAGGGAGTCGCATCACAGGGACCGCAGCTCACAGCTCCCAGTTCCAGGATCTCAGCGGATGTTGGTAGGTTGTGGTCTGGACAGATATCTGAACCAATTGTGAAGCCTACAGGTGGTGGGATCTCACACAGTTTGTTCACGATGCCGGTCGCTGATGCTGTGCAGCCAAGGGTGGTTGTGCACGTAATAGTGTACTCCCAGTGGTCGCCGACCTCGTGGATATCGGATATCACAGGAGTTGCATCGCAAACACCACCACAGGTAACAGATCCTTCATCCAGGATCTGATCAACAGTTGGAGATTCTGCCGAGCAGAAAGGCTCTGAGGTTGGTGCGCATGGCGTCTCGATGTTCACTGTACCCGTGCCTGTTGAAATGCAACCAAGTGCCGTTGTGCAGGTTATTGTGTACACCCAATGGTCATCGACTCGAATGATGTTTGAGACCACAGGAGTTGTATCGCAAACGCCCTCATCGGAGCCGCAGGATACGTCTCCATTAGCCAGGATAAGATCTGAGTCTGGAACCATGCCTTCGCAGACGGTGAAGGGTTCCGAGGTAGGCACACATGGTGGTTCGATGTTCACTCTGCCCGTCTCTGTCTTTGGACCGCAAACCGACTGGCAGGTGATGGTGTACTCCCAATGATCGCCGACTTGAATGATATTTGAGATCACGGGAGCTGTATCACAACTGCATGTGACACTTCCGCGATCCAAGATCATATCGGCCGTTGGTTCTGCACCGGTGCAGACTGTAAAAGGCTCTGTCGAGATCGTGCACGGACCGACAATTGTAACATGGCCCGTAAACACGCTGCAGCCCGGACAGGATACCGTATATGGGTAGGTTTGCCCTGCTACTGGCTGAGCTGGTATTTTGCTGAGATCCCAGACTCCTGTGGAATCGCATCCAAAGCATCCAGCGCCTTCCGACATAAGCAAATCGCGTGTGATCGGTGTTCCCAGGCATACAGTGACATCTGGTGCCGCGCCATGGCATCTGCAGGAGACCGCGATCTTTACTGTTGCCGGATTGCTTACAGTCTTTCCATCAGTTGCCGTGTAAGAGAAGGTGACAACGGCACTGGTCCCGATATTTTCTGGCACATCATATACAAAAGACCCATCTGCATTTACAGTTATAGTCCCGTATTTTGGATTAATCGCGATCGACCCGGGATTTACCACCTGCAACAAACTGGGATTTTGTGCATCATTTTTAAGAATTCCAGGAGCTGGAACAGACAATTCCACACCGCACTGGCCCGAATATAAGTCGGACGAAGCTTTAAGTCCTACTGCCGTCGATATCGAGATCAGCGATAGCAACAAGACAGTAAGAACTACCTTTGATTTCGTGCATCTATTATTCATCTACTTGCCTCCATACGTTGTGGACTTCAATCCGAACTTCAAACGATAATAATTTCCCAGAATTGACTGTAAGTATCTTTCATCCTTAGACAATTCCAAGAGAGTGATTTTGCAGGCATTTTGGATGAACGACTTTTGAATGCGATGCTTCTCTCGCGAGAAACCCGAGCCCCATTCTCAGGTGCAGCCATCCAGAGAAATTCTATTCAGAGAATATTTGGCCGCAACGAAACGTTCCGAGTATGCCTCGTCCCTAAATCAGAATAGATGCAGAAGGCAGATTTATGAAAAATGGTGAGCAACAATGCCAATATGCTTGTCTTGTAGCGGAGTGTGGCAACAAAAAAGGTGAGTGGATAGCACCGATCGGTGCTTTCACTCTAACAGCAAGTAAATACGCATTCGCCGTCCAATGGTGGTACGATCTTTATGTAACCAGTAGCAGTGGTTGGTCCCTCAGGGCATTGGTAGCAGGTGAGTGTGTACGGGTATTCACCAGGTGTACTATAGTCGACTGCAGAGTCATCTATGTTATCCATAGTGATGGTCTCATCGGTACCGCAGCCACCACGGGTGAGGAACACGTCCAATGGGAACACAGGGCTTCCCGTGCATCCACAGATGTTTGGAGCAACCGGCGAGCATGGTCCCGGGAAATCGCAAATGGGTCCGAATAATCCTATTGCGGTGCAACCATTGCAGGTAATTGTGTATTGGTATGTTGCCATGTCTGGAGTTTGATCGATTTCGATAACATCAGAGATAATTGGCGTATCATCACTGCAACCGACACATTCAACCTGGCCAAGTTCTATGATGTCCGCAGGAGTAAGTGACAGTGGTGGTTGATCGCACTGGATATCGAAGCCTATGAAATTGATCACACATATGTCCACAATGCCGGTATCAGTTGTTGGGCCGCATTCCGACTGGCAGGTGATGGTATACTCCCAGTGATCATCGACTTCATGGATATCTGAAATCTCAGGAGTTGTATCGCAAACTTGACCCTCGAAGAGACAGGATACGTGTCCATTCTCCCTGATAAGGGTCTCGGTGACTTCGGTTTCTTCGCAGACTGTGAAGGGCACCCAGGCAGGCTCACACGGAGCTTCGAAAATTACGTGGCCCGTAAACATGCTGCAACCCGGACAGGATACCGTATACTGGTAACTAACCCCAGCCTCCGGATCATCGGGTATAGCACTGAGATCCCAGACGCCTGTGGAATCGCATCCAAAGCATCCCGCACCTTCTGACATGAGAAACTCGGGTGTGACCTCTGTGCCCAGGCATACTGTGACATCTGGTGCTGCGCCATGGCATCTGCAGGAGACGGTAATCTTTACTGTTGCCTCGTTGCTTATAACCTTTCCATCAGTTGCCTTGTAAGTGAAGGTGACAACGGCGCTGGTCCCGATATTTTCTGGCACATCATATACGAAGGACCCATCTGCATTTACGGTTATAGTCCCGTATTTTGGATCGATAGTGATAGACTCGGGATTTACCACCTGCAGCAAACTGGGATTTTGTGCATCGTTCTTGAGAATTCCCGGAGCTGGAACAGATAATTCCACTCCGCATTGGCCCGAATAAGAGTCGGACGAGGCTTTCAGTCCTACTGCCGTCGATATCGAAATTAGCGATATCAACAAAACAGTTAGGACTGCAGTGGTTTTCATGCTTCTGTTATTCATTTGCTTGCCTCCTATATTTTGTTGGTAATTTCAAAAGAACTCAAAAGATAAGAATTCTGCAGTATTATCGATAAGTATCTCTATCCTTAAACCATTTCGGGAGATCGATTCGTAGGTGCTTTGGGGCGATCGACCTTGAATGCGATGCCCCCCTTACGAGAAACCTGGATCTTTCCCAAGTGTATCAGAGAAGTCCTATTTCGGAGATATTTCTATCTCACAACGATATGCCTGGATATCTGAATATTATGCTTTCTACAAATTTTGAATAAACTGCTAAAATAAATTTAATTAATTATATAAAAATTGTGCGAGAAGAGTTCAACATTAAACCCAATATGCCCGCTCTTGTAGCGGAGTGCGGCAAACAAAAAAGGTGAGTGAAGAGCACCGATCGGTGCGTTCACTCTAACAGCAAGTAAATACGCATTCGCCGTCCAATGGGGGTACGATCTTTATGTAACCAGTAGCAGTGGTTGGTCCCTCAGGGCATTGGTAGCAGGTGAGTGTGTATGGGTAGACTCCAGGTGTACTATAGTCGACTGCAGAGTCATCTATGTTATCCATAGTGGTGGTCTCATCAGGGCCGCAGCCTCCACCACCTGAGAGGAACACGTCCAGTGGGAACACGGGGCTTTCCGTGCATCCACAGATGTTTGGAGCAACCAACGAGCATGGTACTGGGGGTAAGCAGGGCGGGGTTGTGAAAACGCCTATTGCAGTGCAACCATTGCAGGTAATTGTGTATTGGTATGTTACCATGTCTGCAGTTCGATCGATTTCGATAACATCAGAGATAATTGGCGTATTGTCGCTGCAACCAGCACATTCAACCTGGCCAAGCTCTATGATCGTCTCGTCACTGAGTGGTAGTTGACTGCATACCTCGATATCGAAGCCGAAAACATTAATCAAACATATGTTCACAATGCCGGTATCAGTTGTTGGGCCGCATTCCGACTGGCAGGTGATGGTATACTCCCAGTGATCATCGACTTCATTGATATCTGAAATCTCAGGAGTTGTATCGCAAACTTGACCCTCGAAGAGGCAGGATACTTGTCCATTCTCCCTGATAAGGGCCTCGGTGACAACTGTGCCTTCGCAGACTGTGAAGGGTTGCCAGGCAGGCTCACAGGGAGCTTCGAAAATTACGTGGCCCGTAAACATGCTGCAGCCCGGACAGGATACCGTATACTGGTAACTAACCCCAGCCTCCGGATCATCGGGTATAGCACTGAGGTCCCAGACGCCTGTGGAATCGCATCCAAAGCATCCCGCACCTTCTGACATGAGAAACTCGGGTGTGATCTCTGTTCCCAGGCATACTTTGACATCTGGTGCTGCGCCATGGCATCTGCAGGAGACCAAGATCTTTACTGTTGCCGCATTACTTATAACCGTTCCATCAGTTGCCGTGTAAGTGAAGGTGACAACGGCGCTGGTCCCGATATTTTCTGGTACATCATATACGAAGGACCCATCTGCATTTACAGTTATAGTCCCGTATTTTGGATCGATAGTGATAGACTCGGGATTTACCACCTGTACCAAACTGGGATTTTGTGCATCATTCTTAAGAATTCCCGGAGCTGGAACAGATAATTCCACTCCGCATTGGCCCGAATAAGAATCGGACGAAGCTTTCAGTCCTACTGCCGTCGATATCGAAATTAGCGATATCAACAAAATAGTTAGGACTACAGTGGCTTTCATTCTCGTGCTATTCATTACTTTGCCTCCATATGTTTTGTTGATAATTTAAAAAGGAACTCAAAAGATATGAATTCTCCCATATTAAAAGTAAGTATCTCTCATCAGTAAACATTTCAGGAGATGGATTCATAGGTATTTTGGGATGATCGCCTTGGAGATGAAGCTCTTGTTACGAGGACTAAATCATTTTTTGGCGAAGCATTTAGAGAAATCCAATTCAGAGAATATTTTGCTGCAATGCAAAATGTCAGAAAATGCATCCCGACCCAGGAATTACTGTTAGAGCATATTTTATGAACTGCACGACTTAACGTAGCGAACAAAAAAAGTGAGTGGATAGCACCATTTGGTGCTTTCACTCTAGCAATGATCTTCGCACAAGCCGTCCACTGGGTTTACAACTTTTATCAGACCATCCTTAGTCCTTGTTTCGTAGTTGCATCCCGAGCAGATTACTGTGTATGTATAGATTCCTGGTGTAGAGTAATCGACTCCAGAGTCATCTATTATCTCGGTCACGTCACAACCCGCAGAGGCGTAGCAGCCTCCATCCCTATCGTGGAATTGAGCCAATGGGAAGAACGGGTTTGCAGTGCATCCACACACATTTGGAGCTTGGGGCGCGCAGACACATCCAGAGAGGCAGAAGTTGTTGAACTGGCCTGTTGCGGTGCAACCATTGCAGGTAATTGTGTATGCCCACAACTCATACTCATCCTCTGCACCTGGATTTACTAACTCAACAAATCTAACATCAGTGATCACTGGCGTATTGTCGGTGCAACCAACACATTCTACCATGCCAAGCTCTATGATGTCCGCAGGGGTGAGTGACAGTGGTGGTTGATCGCACTGGACATCGAAGCCTATGAAACTAATCACACATATGTCCACATGGCCGGTTGCTGTTGATACGCAGCCATCGGCTGATGTGCAGGTGATCGTGTAATCAAAACCATCTGCCACTTCAGTGATATCGGATATCACAGGGGTTGCGTCGCAAACACCCGTGCCACAGGATATCTCAGCATTAGCCAGGATAAGGGCCTCGGTGACTTCGGTTTCTTCGCAGACAGTGAAGAGATTCCAGGTAGGCTCACACGCTGCATCGACGTCCACATGGCCGGTTGCTGTTGATACGCAGCCATCGGCTGAGGTGCATGTGATTGTGTAATCAAAACCATCCGCTACCTCAGTGATATCTGAGATCACAGGAGTTGTATCGCATACACCACTGCCACAGGATACTTGTGCATTAGCAATGATAAGAGCTGCTGTGACATCTGTGCCTTCGCAGACTGAGAAGGGTTCCCAGGTGGGCACGCACGGTGTATCGATGTTCACAACGCCGGTTGCGGTTGTTGGTCCACATTCCGACTGGCAGGTGATGGTGTACTCCCAATGGTCATCGACCATATGGATATCTGAGATCACGGGAGATTCGTCGCAACTGCATGTGACGACTCCATTAGCCAGGATAAGTTCAGAGGTTGGAACTATGCCTTCGCAGACTGTGAAGGGCACAGACTCAATTATGCATGCACCTTCGAAAGTAACATGGCCTGTTAAGATGGTGCAGCCCGGACAGGATACCGTGTAGGTGTAGGTTTCCCCTGCTACTGGATCAGCAGGTATTTGGCTGACATCAATGGTGCCTGTGGAATCGCATCCAAAGCATCCAGCGCCTTCCGACATGAGAAACTCGGTTCCGACCTGTGTGCCCAGGCATGCCGTGACATCTGGTGCTGCGGCATGGCATCTACAGGAGACCAAGATCTTTACTGTTGCCGAATTGCTTACAGTATTTCCATCAGTTATGGTGTAGGTAAAGGTAACGGTGGCGCTGGTCCCTATATCTTCTGGTACATCATATACGAAAGACCCATCTGCATTTACGGTTATAATCCCGTATTTTGGATCGATTGTGATCAATTCTGGATTGACCACATTCACCAAACTGGGATTTTGTACATCGTTCCTTAGAATTCCTGGAGCAGGAACAGACAATTCCACTCCGCATTGACCCTTATATAGATCGGACGAAGCATGCAGGCTTGCCGCGGATGATATCGAAATTAGCGATATCAGCAAAACAGCTAAGACTGTAATGGCTTTCACGCATCTTTTATACATTATACTTTGCCTCCTTTAGAAGGATCTATCTCCCCCTAGATACGATGAATTTGTTGTTCTGAAGTAATAAATAAAGGCTAATAACGAATGCTAATAGTAAATGCTAAGAATAAATACGTACTCTGTTTAAGACGCGGGGATTAAGATCTTTGATCCTGATTTGTCATACTGTTTTGTAGAACTTAATAGAAATTTATCAAAAATATATACCGGCTAAATCTTATCGAATATAAAAGCATGCGGTGTACCGTCTTGATCAAAACATTTTGATCAAAATCGAGAAGATTTCAACATTTCGAACTGAAATCAACAAAACTGCCAAAAATTGCCAGATGGATGAGGGGCGCTTTGCCGCTCACCCCCTGCCGATTAAAGAAAGTCTACTCTCAAAAGAGAAAGTTCGCTTCGTCCTTTCCTTTTGTATAGTAGTCCACGCTGAGGTTAAACGCGTCTCTTGCAGTTCTTGCGTATCTCCCATCTCGTGTTTCAAATAGCTTTGCCATATTATAGAGATACACGTTGAAATATTTCATTGAGTTGAGAGTGTAGTCGTGGAAATCTTGATACTTCTCCCCAGGGACTATTTTCTCCCCTTCTGCCAATGCCTGAGAATTCAGCACCAGAAGCGCGGCGCTTTGGACCATAGCCTCACCATAAGTGGCATTGCCGCGGGCAGTATCATTGAGAATTTGGCCCTGATAGTCGAAGTTCTCCACAAAACTATTCCAGCTTCTCAACACTAACTGTCCAGTAACTGTTTCATTGGCTGCACTGCCTGCCTGCATCGTCCTCAAGATAGGATCCTTTGCATCCTTAATAGGCAGGCTTTTGTCTGTAGTCATTGTGGCCGTCGCATTCAATATGCAGATGGCAGCTACAAAAGTCAGTGCCAAAACCGCTAAAGTATTTCGTCTCATTTGGTGACCTCCATTCATTTTATGCCTTGATTGACATCCATTAAGGCCGAACGAAGCAAAGATAATCTCGCTGCCTGCAATGAATAATCAAGGCCTTCATATCCCGTTGGACAACAACCCAGCCAATCATCTTCCGCCGGAGATCTTTCAAAACTATGAACCCGAGACACTTTTGCATTTAGTTTGAATGAGCCAACATAGCTTTGATCGATTAGATTGTCAGATGATTTGAATTTAAATCCAGAATACAAATCTGAGTCTGAACTCACCTGGAATATTGTGCTATAATTTTCACCTATGAATTTTTCGACTCTTGCCGGAGTTACATCAGCGACTATGAAGGCATTTCGATATATTGCCAGGAAGGCCGAAGATTCTGAGAATCTTTTTGCTTGATAATTCGTTATTATTT
This sequence comes from uncultured Methanosarcinales archaeon, assembly GCA_963782455.1. Lineage (GTDB taxonomy): Archaea > Halobacteriota > Methanosarcinia > Methanotrichales > Methanotrichaceae > Methanothrix. Next base: position 229,321 of record CAWAJP010000011.1, on the reverse strand, counting down.
CATCATCATTATTTATATATGAATTTCGCTTATGGATTCCATCCCCTCTGTAAGCGATCTCCTCTACATTTAGCAGACTAGAAGGCATGCTCTCATTTATTTCGACATGATAGGCTTCTTCTGGATTGTTCGTCACATCCTCGTCTATATAAATCCAATTCACCTGGCTTGCCAACGATAAGCTCTTATCTTCCTTAAGCCTACCGTTCATGGTATGGGTAGTTTCTTTTAAATTAATATCATCAAATCCATTTACATTTATATATTTAGAGGTATTTCCATCGCCTTTGATGTGACTCTCTAATTTATATGATAACACTGTCGTATGATGACTCCACCCGAAGGAGGAGCTTGAGCTGCTATTGTTAACTACCACATTTATGTCGTAACCTACGCGTGCATCTGCCTGGGACAGGATTGCTCCCATAATTATGAAGATATAAATGAGTTTCAATTTTATATTATTCATCCCTCCAATTAACACAAGATCGTCTAATTACATATAGCTTTTGCCGAATCATCGTTATTGTGGAATAAGTCATAGGCGCATCCTGGTGGCATAAATAGACGCAAGTTGACAAATAATCAATTTCAAGAGATTGCAGGAGTTATCCAAGAAAAAAAAAACGTAGGGATATAGATTAGCCGTACAGCTTCCAAACCCCTGTAGCGTCACCATTTCCAAAGATGCGCTTGACACCAGTGTAATAGTGCATCACCTAGTCAGGTATCCTTGGCGTATTAGGCCCTGTTATACAAGTCACCAAGTCCGATCGTATGTCCAAGTTCGTGGAGGGCGACGCTCTGGAAATCATAGCCCGTGCCGCCTGTGGTCCACTTGAAGTTTGGATTAAAAGGAGATATCTGACTCAAGTATCGGGTAGGGCTGCCCGGCTGCAATCCCCTTGATCTTATACCATGTACCAGCGGAAGCCAGTGCGGTGCATCCGTTAGCATAAGGTCTGAATGCGATATCGTTTACACCGTTGAACTTCCAGTTCTGAACTGTAGTAAGGCTCGCGCCGGAATCTGAAAACAGATTCTGGTTCGTGGCATTATCCCAGGTATTGGTAGCTGCGGTTATGGCTCCGAGTGCGCCTGCAGTGGTCAGACCGATTTTCGCGAAGTTGGCATCATTGGTTAGCTACATCTTGATCTGAGGGTCCTTTTGGATCCATTTGCGACCGGTAAAGACATGCGCGTTAGCATTTCCACCATCATGAGTTATAATGGGACCCGTCAGCGTGAGAGCCGCTAGTGATTTTGTAGGCAGGGTCGTAAGGCTTCCAACAGATAGAATGCCGCCATCAGAACCCACCCCTAGCATGTCTACAGAGTACATTGCATCGGGACTGGAGAGAACGGGAACATCTACTCCAGCGATCTTGAGGTCTCCGCCTACTCCATTCTTATCTCCGACCAGTCTTTCGGATAGACCATCTGAAGATTGAGTATCCACGGTCATCTGTCCACTTGACACCGACAGCGAATTCTTGCGGGAGGGGGCATCAATTGAGATGTCGCTTCCGATATAGCCACCCGAAGTCAAAGTCTGGCTCCCGAGCTGAGCATCCTTGTTCAAATCGAAGTTCAGTATCTGTGATGCAGAGTCGCTTCCCGAATCGCAGCTCATTCTAATTGATAAGGCCGCCGACGCGGAGCCTATCATCAAGGCAACCATTTAGGATTGCAAATGTATTTTTCGTATTTTGATCCCACCAGAGTTATTATCAGCCACTCAATTAATGATTAATCATACGTACCATTACTATCATAATATAAAGTTTTTTATTGGTGGTACTTATATTAATTTTTATGTTTTTATGTTTCATCAGATATTATAACACAAAGACAGAAGAAGCATGAAAGGCATGCCACATAAAGTCAAAAGAATATCAAAATGCTATCCTATTAACTGCAGCATAAGCACATTCTTGCCACAGAAATAAGTTCCTATCATACGATATTTTATTCATATTTTATATATTGATGTAAATACAAAGAGCAACTTGATTGGAAGAGGTTTAGAACCAACGTCGCGAATTCGCGCGATTGCATTGTGGATTTATCTAATGAAGCCAAGTTAAGATATGGGTGTGATAAAATGAGAGAAATATGTCAAGTACATGGCAAATTGTACAAAATTGAGATTTGACTTAAAATATTATCTTAAGTTGAAATCATATTATTTCCAAAAAGTTTACAATTTGCAAAAAAAAGGAAACCTGTACGGAGCTCTAGTTAACCGTACATTTTCCAAACACCGGTTTCGTCACCGTTTCCAAGAGTGCGCTTGACACCAGTGTAATAGTGCATCACCTGTTGGGTATCTTTAGTGTAAGCTGCTCTACCATACAGGTCCCCTAATCCTATCGAGTGACCTAATTCGTGCAACACCACACTCTGGAAATCATATCCGCCAGTGCCCGAAGTAGACCACCTGTAATTCGAATTAAAGGATAGGTCAGACTCAATAATAGGATAGTATTGGCCGGCTTTAACTCCTCTTATCTGATACCAGGTACCACTGGACGCCAGTGCGGTACAACCCCTGGCATAAGGTTTGAATGCGATATCGTTTACACCGTCAAGCTTCCAGTTCCTGGCATTTGTAAGGCTGGCACCTGAATCGGAAAACAGATTCTGGTTCGTGGCGGCATCCCAGGTATTAGTAGCTGCGGTTATGGCTGCAAGCGCGCCTGCGGTAGTCAGCCCTGTTCTCGCGAAATTGGTGTCTGCAGTCAATTGCATCTTGATCTGTGGATTCTTTTGGACCCATTTTCTTCCAGTCAGCGAATAGGCTGAGCTTCTCCCTCCCAAAGAGGTTATTGCTGGACCAGTTAGCAACTCAGATGTATCGCTGCCAATATCGCTGGCAATAACATTATCCTCGTTGGTTGCGCTCAGGCCGAAAGATCCTATACTGCCACTGGTTTGGACAGTCAGGCCGTCCACAGAAAAGCCTATGTCACCAGAGGCCAACATCTGCATATCTTCGTCATCTAGAACAGAGACTCCCAGGAAGGACGCTCCGCCGCCGACCGAGGAGGTACCACTCGCCATTGCTGATAGATCTGCCTTCAGATCGCCCTGTCCGGAGAAACCTCCAGCTATATCGACATTGTTTTGCTCCGATGATGAGCTGGTGGCAATGCCGCCTGAGTCTCCACTTAATTCAGTGCTCTGACCAGAGTAAACACCATTTGCCGCAGCAAGGCTCTGAGTCGTAGATAATGCACCATTGGTAACTTCTGTCATCTGGCTAGAGGAACCTAAGGCGGTATTCCCACCGAGAGATGCGCTGAGATCTCCAGTGCCTGCCAAGTTTTGGCTCAAGCCGACATTATTGCCCGATGCTGCCGTTGAAGAAGTAGTGCTGAAGGAACCGGAGCTGTCAATAACATTATTGACGCTGTATCCATTCCCGCTGATCGACTGATCAATGAGATTGTTACCGGTGCCAGAAGCCGTTCTGGACTGATCGATTCCGCTTCCACTAAGTGCTGTCTGCTCCTGAAGCCTGGTCGAGCTATCCAGATTATAGTTAGTGGACAATGAGGCAGAGTTTGCCATATCTCCCCCACCGACGCTCACCGATATACTCAGAGCAGGTGTCATTGAGCTACACAAGAAAAGAGCTAATGCTAGAGCTAGTATGCATTTTTTCATTTATCGATCCTCCTTAAACTAAGTACTGATCTGAAATAGTAGAGTAAGTACTGTAACAAGTACCGTATCTTTAGGGCGTTCTTATTTGTCGATTAGATCAATACTGTCATTTCGTTGAATGACGATTGATCTTATAAATAGGTTTTCCTTCTATATCCAAATTACGATCCGTGGTAGATTGAAACCCGTATTAAGGACCAATAATCAGATAAATATATGTCAAAACTTTTATTGAAGTTTGATGCAAGAGGGGTTTAACGAATAGTGTCAGAGCCTTTGCAAAGAACTCATTAACATTAGATCCATTTCTTGAAGAAACGCTGATATCTTATCAGGCACTGAAAGGCGAAAACGATTCTGATACAAAGATATTCCATGTCAATATACTTATATTCCTGCGAATATATTTGCCAAGATTGTTGCCGTGCAATATGTAACTTTGACCCAGTTGTTATCGGCAAATAGGTTCTTCTTGCTCGTGGCATTATCCATGGATTAGCTCCGGGCAATCACAACTTGAACAGCCGTTCCGCTCGGACGGAGCCATGGATTCGGGGATAAACCAATCTGCAGATCTTCCTGGACCAATTCGTCCAACCAACAAAATGTCCTTCACCATTCCACCAGCAATGGTTATTGCGAACGATCAGCAGTGATCCCCATATATCAAGCAGAATTTTTTTCGAGACGGGAAAAAGAGCATTAGAAATAGACTTATTTGAATATATACATAGGTAATTGATCCAGATTCAACAAATTTCTCAATTTTATTGCTCTGATTGAAAGGCGTCTAAGTGGGAGAGCATATCATTTTCCAGTACAATTGGTACGTGACAATTAGGCGTGTTGTTTATCCATAAAGCATTTAAATGATAGGATGCCTTTAGATAAAATAGAGGTAGATCTAGCAGGACCGCGCTTGCCTCCATATGTTGCATCCTTATGGATCTATCTTCCCCAAATATGCCCAAATATTATATCAAATTAGATGAAATCATATCAGCACATAAAACGTCACTTATCTGATTGGCTTGAAGCTGTTTCTTCTGCATTCTATCCTTCTTTTCAGCCCCTATTAATACAATTCATCACTGCTTGCGGCAATTAGATAAAACATCATATCCAGTTCAGGACTATGAAGATGGCCAGATTCCGCTTCATGTGACGAAGCTGGATATTTCGAGCCTTTTGTGCGGTGCGCCCGCAATACGTTTAATTATCGGCCAAAACATCTCAGTTCTGGAATTTGAGTAACAAAACACGGTCATTCAAAGTGAGATACGTTCTAAAAGTATATAATACAATGAAATATAATACAATAATGAATATTATCATTAATACTTTTCCCTGATTCTCTCGATGATTTCACGTCAGAGAGAACGAGACGATAAGAAAGGTGATATTTGAGGACCGCAAGAGGCCTATTATGATTCTATTCTGGATGGGGCCTTAGAACCTCATTATAGATAGTCTCTTCCAATTCAACAACACGATTGAGCCTCTGTTTAAACTTCTTCAGCAAGATATATTTCTTTATCGCCAAGCCTAAAAGAAGCATGCATATCAAAAATATACCAACAATTAATATAATATTTGCGTTATTTAATGCCCCTTTTTGGTGCGAGAATATCATAAAGAAAAACGCATTCACCACCAAGCCAAGCAATGCTGAGATAGAGATTCCCATCACATTCCGGGTAAGCCGCTTTTTTTGCTGCTCAATCCGCTCAACCGCGTTATATACAGCATCTATTGAGGCATTCTGTTCCATTTTCTCACTCATTTCCCCATTCATTCAATATAAAGAGCTCATCATTGATCGTCTTGAACCATTCATACCTTGCTTTTCCCAAGGGTGTAAGTTCATACGCTATCACTTCTCGTGCCCCCCACGCTTCTCTCTTTTCCTCGACATATCCGGCATCTTTGAGCATCTGGATATACTTTTCGGCGGATGTTGTCTTTAGATTAGCGCACTGGATTATATGGGTCTTCAAGGCACGCCCTTTTGATTGGCTCTTGGATATGCACTCAAGAAGCTTGAGGACAATCTTGATTGCAGGCCGATACTTTGCCACACCCATACTTAGTTCCTTCTTACCACTCTTAAAAAGCTTCCATACCTTTAGTACATCACTTTTATAACTCGAGTTTGTTTCACTAAGTATATCAACTTTTATTGCTAGATATATAAATCAGATCCAATAGTACTAATCAGACGTCTCTGAAATATATTCAAATAAACAAAATGGTTAATTTGTAGTTAGTTTGACGTAATTCTTGTAGTAATCACCAGGACAGAATAATAATCAAAACGGCAATGGACGAGCGAATTACAGGCAAAGCTCCAGAATTTTGAGCGTATTCTCCTCCAAGTTACACATTAATTGTTTCGGCCAGATATGCGAGAAAATCCGGTTAATTGATCGATTCGACCTGCAAATGTTCCCTACTGTTTTTTTGCCTGCCAAAAAGCCCGTCCCATGCTGCTTGCCACTCCTTTAAAGATAGGAGTAGATGACGCTGTTGTAGAGAGGACATTCGAAGCACCCATGTTGGGAGGCAGCTACATCATCATTTCCAAATTCCCGACATGCCGTTCAATATGCGAGAGAACATGAATATCTTACCAGGCAGAGGTTATCATTAGAATCGCGAATTCGTATCTCTAACCTAAATTGTGAGAAAGATCTTAAGGAAGCAAATTAGGGATGAAATATTATTCGAAACAAGCACAGTAGCTATCTAACAGATATTGTTGATCAAAATCGGAAATTATCTGAATGATAAGGAAAAAATTCGCATATATTAGACCTTATAAGTAACCCGCCGCGGCAATGCGACAGATTTATATGTTACCATTGATGCCAGAGCATTACTGCTCGTTGGAGAAACAAGTCCTTTTTAGGGCAGAGTGGTTCAAAATGCGAACCGGGTTATATTGTGGGGGAAATATATGAAAAGAAGCAAAGATGCCATAATCTCTCAGATATTAGACGTCTGCACCGACGGCGCGAGCAAGACCAGAATCGTTTATCAATCTAACCTAAACTTCAGAACGGTAATTCCATATATAGATCTACTTATAAAAAATGGACTCCTGGAGATCACGACCACCAGAAAGTCCTCAGTATTATTTACAACCACGCCAAAAGGAGCAAAGCTGCTCAAGGATTTTAAAAACATTCAGAGCGTAATTCCTGAGATATATAATATAGCCGAAAAAGAGAAGGTATAGGTCCATGCGAAATGGCAGTAATGCCTATGGCAGATATGAACCGGTACGATTAATCAGGAACCAACGTGCGCCCCATAAGGCTTTCCTGACCAGGCAATCGGCCTTCCAATATGGTTTCCATCGCACCGAGCGGAGCCAATTTCATTTCTGCACTCCCAATCAATTAAAGAAATAATAGAGAAAACGATAGATCGAGGTACCGAATAAGTCGATTTCAGTGATAATAGGACGGGATTTCTCCCAAAAATGGCATGAACTCATGCTTATCAGCAACTTTCTGACCAATATGTCTTACCATGAAACCTATAGAGGAACGGGCACCAGGTGAGGCACTGCCGGAAGAGGAAAAGTACAGATTGCTATGAAGTTCGCAGCTTCCGCCTTTAATTGTCCGGGCTGTAGGCTTGATGCCATCGAGGGTGATCGTACCTAACGACCCATCCACTGCATAACTTAATCCCAGATGCGGACACTATGATAACATAATTGAAGGCGTCTCTTGTTCCGGAGCCCCTGCTCCCGAGCTATTCGACTTAAAGCAACTATCAGCGCATCGAATAGCTTTCCCAATGAATTCACGGGCGGTTAGGATGGGGAAATGCGAAGTAAAGCTAACCGAAATAAAATATAGACTATCTTATAACACCTATACCATTTAATTGTGTATATAGTCTATATTCTTATTGGCCAGACACATCGCCAGAATGAGGAATACGAAATCGAGATAGCATCTCATGCATCCGAACTTCTTCTCTTGCGTCAAGGCCGAAGATAATGACCGCCAATCAATAATATGAATATTCGGGAGTTGACATCGACGGGTCCATGTCGAGATAAATATATAGATTATATACTCAATATACATCCATATAGTCTAATGAGACAAGGGATATATCAGCCGGATTCAATTCCAATTATTAGTGTCGAGCGCTTTATCCCATGATATGGGCTACCACGACGGACCATCCCAAGTCCTTCGATTGAAGGAGTGGGATATGCAGTCGCCAAAGAGTCCTGAACATTTCCGAAAGGCGGTCGATTCTCAGAATTCTAATCTCAAGGATGAGAGTATTTCGAGCATCTTTTTTGCGTTCTACACAACCGAAAACAAATCGACGCGGCAAACTACCCATTCAATTTGTGCAAGAGGAGGAAAAAATGATTAACGCTATTGGCTGTGAGGATCCTAGATACGTTGAGAATCTACTTGGACTTCTCGAATACTACGAAGCAATCATGGAAAGAAGCGGCCTGGTGGCAAGAGCTGGAGAGGTCAGATCACTCAAACTTGGATATATTTTGGACCTCCTGAAAGCGGTCAATATTAAGGATGAACTCAAGGCCAATTTAGGCTCTGCGATCTTAAGCGCCTGGGAGATGAAATGCAAAGATAAGACGCTAGAGCAGGGCGAAGAAGAGCTGAAAGCAATGCGTTGCAGCATTACGGACGTTCGTAATGAAGTGTTGAAGGCAGGCGATCATCACAGTCCTTTGACCGCGGTAAAGCTTGACATGGCCGTTATGTTTGCCCTACCGCTGATGCCGTCAGACCTTAAGGAGGACGAGGTGCCAGTAATTCATGATCTGCTCGCCAGGGTGATGTGTGACTTTGCTGTGAGGATGGAGGGTTGACGATCCACAGTCCCCAGTAATCACTTTCATCAAATGTTTCGGCAACAATAATTATTTAACAAATATATTACCATTCATAACTCTGAGAAAGACCAATCTCTTTTGATTCAAGTACCGATTCAGGGATCTTCGCTCTATCGAGTGAGTAAGAAATGCTCCCTACCTCCGTGCGTATTCTCTTTGACTTTGTTAGGCCCTTAGCTAATATTCGTGGAGGAATAATCAAATATGGCGGCTTAAGGAAGAAAACGCGAAGTCGCAGAGCGCACAGAGAACCGAGAAAAAGGTCTGATCCAATTCCTGTAACTGGCGCACAAACCACATAATACTGCGAGGACTTCTTTTAAACCAGGAAGTTAAGAGCGGAAGAAATCATTTCCCGGCCCTACCAGGATATTCTTTTGCGGTAATGATTTCGTACCACTATGGCCAGCATGTTCGTTCCCAGCACCAGAGAGATCAGCACCAGAGCGGTGCCCCAGGCCCTGGACTCTACATCCCATGCCCCCAGGAAATAGATCAGGTTCAAGAGATGGTAATCCAGGTTGTTCACCGGCTGAAATACATCAGGTATGACGCCGTAGATCATCTGAACAGGGGTTGCAGTAAAGGTTACAGCCGTCCACATGATGGGAGCCGTCTCTCCTGAGGCCTTGGCCACCCCGATGATTACGCCTGTGAGGATGCCAGGCATGGCAGAAGGAATGACAACTTTTCTTATCGTCTGCCACTTCGTTGCCCCCAGGGCCATGCTTCCCTCACGCAGGGAGTTGGGAACGCTTCTGAGGGCTTCCTGGCTGGTCAGAATTATCGTGGGAATATTTATCAGGCCCAGAATTATGGACCCGGATAGAAGAGATACCCCGAAAACAGTTACCAGAAAGGCCAGGCCAAAGAGGCCGAAGACAACGGAAGGAACGCCATTCAAACAGCTCACAGCAATGGTGACCAAACGATTGAGCCTTTGGCTCTTGGAGTACTCGTGCAGGTAGATGGCAGCTCCAATGCCCAGAGGTGAAGAGACGATCATGGCGCCAAGAACCATCCATAGCGATCCCAATATGGCCGTACTGATCCCGCCAGCCTGACCCAGCCTCCGGTGAGGAGTCGTCAAGAACTCCCAGTTTATGACCCAGATTCCTTTGTAGATTATGATAAAGAGAATACCGCCCAGGAGCAGAAGCGATAAAATGGCTGAGAGCTTTATGGCCAGAAATACCAGGGCTTCTCTTCCCCTGGCGCTGTAGCCGTAGACGATATTGAGAGCATCCTTTATGCAAAGCAAGCTGGCAAAAAAGACGAGAAGAGGGAAGACGAAAGCATAATCAAATGACGCACCCACACCAAAGGGCCTATGGATTACGAAACCGGGATGAAGGACCCCCGAATATGCCAGGAAGAGAATCCCCTCACAAATGATAAGATCCAGTAGCAGGAAGGGAGCCGTCTTTCTGGAAACGGCTCTTGTCATCAAATAGGATACGAGAATCAAGAGTGGGTCGAGAATAAGGCAGGCTTCCCAAATCGGCGCCACCTTTTCCAGGTCCGGCTGCAGGATGAGACCCGTTATCGAAGATATGAATAGGAATGAAGATAACGCAAATGATACCGCAAGAATAGGGTTAATCCTCATATTCAATATCCTCCGAATCTCCTCTTTATGCGAGCCCTGGCATAATCCGCAATCAGACTGAGAACTGAAACGACAATCAAGAGGACAAAACCTACCGCAAATAGAACGTGATAATGCGTTGAACCCCTGGCCACCTCGCCCATTTCGCCTGCGATTACCGAGGTGAAAGTTGCCCCCTGGCCAAAGATATTATAGATAGGAGAAGGCAATCTGGCCACATTTCCCACTACAAGAAGCACTGCCATGGTCTCACCGATTATGCTTCCGATGTTGAGCAGAACGGCCGCGGTAATTCCCGATGATGCGGCCGGTATCGTCACGTTCCTGAGCGTTTGCCACCGATTAGCGCCCAGTGCCAGTGAACCTTCTTTGAATTCGCTTGGCACAGCCCTCAGAGCATCCTCGCAAATGGTAGTCAGATAAGGAATGTACATAATGCCGAGCAAGATGGCCCCGGCCAGAATGGATCTACCAGTAAGCATATCAAAGCTATCCTGCAGGTAGGACACGAGGATTATCACTCCCAGGAAACCGTAGACGATGGATGGCACCCCGGCCAGAAGCTCTATGGCCGGTTTAAGCAAGGCCTTGCTTCTGGGACCTGCCAGTTCTGCCAGATAAATGGCCAGAGGAAAACCGATGGCGATATTGATGAAGAGCGCGAGAAGAGTGATGATAAGAGAGGATGCGATCAGAGGCATCAAGCCATAGATTTCACCCGCAGGATGCCATTTTGTGCCAAGAAGCAGAGAGACAAGTCCGAGTTCGGAAAAGGCAGGAAGGCTTTCATTTATGAGGAAGTAGAAGATGAGAACCATAATGAGGATAGAAACGATAGCGGACACGAATAAGAGTGTCTCAACGAACAGCTCGCCATACTTACGAGGCATCTTTATTCGTGGCCGATCCATACAGCATGTGAAATCACATCCGTAGTTAAAGTCCTTGTCTATATTATCTATATAGAGAATTTACCGAGTATACATTTTATAGAGACTACTTTTAAAAGTTATTATGAACCCAGCCGGCTCAGAATCTCTTCTGGCTCGTAGCGCACGCTGATGACGCGGCTCCGACCACGCTCCCCCGCCCCGGTGAAGTCGGCATTAATCAGCCGGATAGCATCCAGCTTATTGAGAATCTCATGAAAACGGGTATACCCAGCTCCAGTCTCCTCATGAAAGCAACGAAAGAGCTCGCCTGCGCGCCAGCTCTCCTGGCTAACCGCCATTCTCAGCACCTTTTGTTCATCCGCCTTCAAGGACTTCAGGGCATATGTGAGATGAACCAGCCGGGAACGATCGTAAGAGCTTGCTACATCCTCTAACGAGATGCTCTTAGAGGCGCGCTTCTCTGCAGTCAGGCCCGACCTCTTGAGCAGGTCTATCCCCACCCGCAGATCCCCGGACTTTTCAGTGTAATCCACAACAGCATCCAGAACATCGTCTGCCATCACACCGGGATAGAAGCCCATCTGCACCCGGCGTCCCAGAATGTCGCGTATCTCCGAACGCATGTAGAGAGGAAAGACCACATCCTCCGCCTGAAAGACGGAGACTACCCTGGGGTCGAAAACATAGTTCAAAGTAAGCTCGCTCATGACGCCGATGACACCCATTCTGGCACCAGGGCAGGTCTCATGCGCCCGCAACAGAGAGTATAAAACGTGATCTACCTCATTTTCGTGGAAGAGATAATTTATGTCATCCAGAGCCACTACCAGCACCTTGTTTTCGTCCGCTGAAAGCTGAGCAACCTTCTCGAAGACGCGCTTGAAGGAGATCCCGCTAGACGGAGGCGCATGCTCGAAGATCTTTTTGTAAAGCTGGTAGAAGACCGCGTACCTGGTGGAGTTCATCTGACAGTTGACATGCACCGGGACGATCTGGGAAGAATGAGCTTCGATCTCCTCAAAGAGCTTGAGAATAGCCGTGGTCTTTCCCGTACCGGGAGGACCGAGGCATAGGGCGTTGACGGGCCTGCCGCCCTGCAGTGCCGGGCGGATGCAAAACTTGAGGCTGTTCATCTGCGCTTCCCGGTGGAGGAAGTGCTCCGGCAGATGATCTAACTCGAACAGATCCCTATCCTTGAATAGCGTCTCCTCCCAGAGGAGCATATCAGGTTTCTTAGTTTTTTCGGGGCTCACTCGTTTAGTATATTTTGTATTTCCTTCTTCAATATGGCGCTCACTACAGCACCATCTGCTTTGCCCCTCAGCTCCTGCATCACAAGTCCCATGAGAGGAGCTGCCGCCCTCTCGCCTTTAGAGCGCACCAGATCGACCTTGCTGGCGACTATTGCCTGCACGGCCTTTTCCACTTCAGCCTCGTCGACTCCGGCAAGGCCCGCGGCCTTCGCAGCCTCTGAGGCATTCCAATCAGGATGTTCCGCCAAAGACCGAAGTAGATCCACCAGCCCCTCCTTGGCGACCTGGCCTGCCCTTACCAGGCCAAAGCAGTCCTTATAGTGCTGGTCTGTCAGGTTGGAGACGGACGCGCCCTCTCTGGCCAGCTCAATGGGTATTGTCTCCAGTGCTCGAACCACCATGGAGGATGGAACCTCAAACGTTACCACGATCTCCTCAAAGAGCTGATAGTTAGGAGAAGCGGCCATTACACGAGCCTGCTCTGCGTTCAGGCCATACTCGCGTCCGAAACGATTCGAACGAGCAAGAAAGAGCTCAGGAAGCTGGAGCTGATCCAGTACCTCTTCCGTGATTACGACCGATGGCACATCCGTCTCGGGATACATTCTGGCAGAACCCGGCAACGGCCGCATGTACTCCGAACAGCCGTTAGGAAGCGCCCGGCGCGTCTCCTCAGGTACGTAGGCCAGCGCCTCACGCGCACGAACCTGAACTGCTTGCAAAGCCTTCTCTGCTCGATCCCTGCTGCTTGTAACCATGACGAATGCATCCCCATCTGCTGCGCCAAGGAGGGCCCGTACAGCTTCGACCTCACTTTCGGTCACCCCGTAAGCAGGGAGCTCATCGGTATGAAATATTCCGCCTACTCCTGCCCGTTTTGCCCGGTCGGACATCTCTGAGCCCAGGCGCCGACCGGGCTGAATCTCCCTGCCGACCAGGCCAGCAAAGCCTTGTAGGCGGCAGGCCAGGACCACGCCACCCATCTTGAGAGACTTTGCTATGACCTTCGAGCCCGTATCTGCGAAAAGGGCTGTGACATCCCACAAGGCATCATCAACCGAGGCTTTGCGCCTCACGAGCTCCGCCCTTATCTCCAGAAGCCTGACCTGGCGCAGTGCCTCAAACTCTACCACCTTGTCAACGAGATTCAGGGCCTGGACGCCCTTCACTTCCACGCGCGCTCCGCCCTTGATGGAGACGTTTACATCCTGACGGATGGTGCCCAAGCCCCTCTTTACCCGGCCAGTGGAGCGCAGAATCATTCCCAGGTACGACGCGACCTCGCGGGCGTGCGCTGGGGAGATGATATCCGGTGCAGTGCCAATTTCCACTAACGGAATGCCCAACCGGTCGAGAGAGTAGACCACACTGTCCCCGCGATCCTCGATGATGCGCGCCGCCTCCTCTTCCAGACAGAGGACGCTTATGCCGACGTCACCCTGTTCTGTTTCGATCTTGCCTTCTGATCCGATGTAGGCAGTGCGCTGGAAGCCGGAGGTGTTGGAGCCGTCTATCACCATCTTACGCATGGTCTGCACCTCATCCACTACCAGTATGTTGAGCAGCCGCGCGATGATGAGAGAGATCTCCAGAGCTTCGGAGTTGATCTCCTGAGGCGGCTCCTCATCTGCTTCCACCAGGCAGGTGGTATCATAAGATTTATAGTGAAACTTGCGCGATACAAGAACCTCTTCTAAAGCGGCGCGATCGATCTCGCCAAGCTCGCTTCTCGAAGGTCGGAGATACCGGAAGAACTCGAAATTGGACTCCTCGACTTCGCGGTGCTTTGTGGGACAGCCGCAAAAGAGCTTGCAAGCGGTGTCGAGCTGTTGATGTATTTCAATGCCGCATAAGAGGCCTAAAGCCCGGTAGTCTAACCCCGAAGAGACGTCTTTTGCCATCGATCACCTTTCAGTAACCGCGGGAGGTTTAACTCTTTTGACTGCTTCTCTTATGTCCTCAGCCTTGACCGTCTTTCTCTTGGCATGATTGGCCCAGCCCACTGCCTCATGAGCCACCTCCAGACCATAGCCCTCGAGAACCTCTGCCAGCGCATCCCTCGCGCCTTCACTTACTCTGTTTGCCCCTGCCTCGCGGATGAGTCTGCTCACCGGAGCGACGGGAAGTATCGGCATTTGTAATTCACCTCATAAATCCGGATTTCGCAGCCAGAAGAGCCAGAATTCAACCCGTCTAATGCTACAAACCAGAATAGGCAGCTATCATCCCCTAATTCCATATATAATTTTTGTTTTGGCGATGGTACCGATTTATTGGGATAGGCATCATAATTAGCCCAATTACAGATTTTTGGCGCAAGATTAGACCTGTATTCAGCATTTTTTTAGAAATTCGTCAAACATGACGGCGCCATTTGAGATATTAACCCCTAGGAATGGAAAGAAACCGAAAAGTGGACGGGAAATGTTATTTAGGTTGCCCCATATACCATCAGAGAAAGGTGGGGACGATGAGCGAGACGGTATGTAAGGCAATCATCTTTAAGGATTTGGAAGACGTTTATGGCCCTTGCGGATGCGGTATGAATCTGGCCACCTTGCCCATACTTCTGCCCAGAGATTGGGTCATTGTGGAGCGTCCTGCTCCGGCAGAATGTGACGAGTTTGGAAAAGGCGACGATTTCAGGCGAATATCTGGATTCAGCTGCAATAATGTATTTGAGCATGAGTTGGAAGGAATAGAATACATCGCTAACTTCTCCTGCTGCTGTGAATGTGCCGAGAAGGCAGTAGAGCAGGGATACGCGACCTGGGCCAAGAGATCATATCCCATGACACTGCGATAAACGTCTGCAAAATCGCTTATAGTCAGCAACAAAATTCTAATATTTTGTAATATCTGACAGCTACGCATAAGAGGTATTTCTTTGAAGTACAAAGTCTATTCCATGGAGTCCTGCCCTAAGTGCGAGCAGCTCAAAGCGGCGCTGGCAGAGGCAGGCATCTCTTTCGAGAATCTTGACATGGCAACACCAGAAGCCCTAACGGAGCTGCGCATAAATGGGGTATTCGCGCTTTCAGCGCCTGTGCTCCAGGTAGAGGAGAAGTTCTACACAGTCCAAGAACTGTTCTCCGGCGAGAAGCTCAGGAATTTGGCTGAGATCCAAAACGGCTAGAACTCCCGGCCTCTCACCCTGGTTATATCGAAGACCGCCGTGCTGGCCACATGCATCACAGCAAATGTGCCAGCCTGTATGGGGTCCGTCACAACCAGATCGGCCTGATCGGGGACCGACCCTGCCATCCTCAGAGCGATGACAGGTATCCCATCCGCTTGAAGCCTCTTCACCTCCTCAGTGATGCGCCCGCCCATGAGCGCCCCTGCCAGAACCAGGATGGACGCGCGCGGCAGCCGGCTCACAGCACTGACGGCATCAGCAATGGCAGCCTCACCCACCAGTGGAATGGTGTCCACGCTGATCCGCTCTCCCCGCAAATTGTGCCGGTCGGCTTCGCTCACCGCCCCAACGGCGACCTGGGCCACCTGTGCTCCGCCGCCGATTATTATCACCCTGGAGCCGAATATCTTCTCAAAAGGCTCATGGATGGAGACCTCGAAGATGGAATCAAAATCCTCCAGCTCTCCTGCCATCTCACGAATAACCTCTTCCTGGCCGTCTACTTCCATGTAGACGGAAGCTTTACCGCGATTCAAGCCACGTTCCATTACGAACTGCTGGGTATAGATGATGTTTCCACCTCTCTTTGCCACCGCGCCCGCAATATCGCGCAGCATTCCTGGGCGATCCAGGCAGATCACATTTATCGCTGTGCTCATATCTTGCCTCTTCGTTTCACTCTACGGGGACTGGCAAACTTTAATATGACGAGTGATTACCTCCTTGGCGATGGAGTTTTGTCCCCAATGCAAGAGCATGATGATGCCCAAAGACGGCATGATGGTCTGCAGAAAATGCGGCCATAAGATACCGAAGTCTGCAGGCGAATCTCTGATAAGCAAGACCAAGCAATTCGATCGCGTTATACCTGTGTTGGAGCAGGAGTCGGCAGGCCTTCCTACCACCAGTGCCAGGTGTCCCGAGTGCGGTAATAATGTCGCCTACTGGTGGCTGCGCCAGCTACGTTCTGCTGATGAGAGCGAGGTACGATTCTTCCGCTGCACCAAATGCAGCAGAACCTGGCGCGAGTACGACTAAGCATCAACTATATTAAATATTAAATTGTCCTCATTCAGGAGGAGCAAGGAATGTTCAAGGCAGTAATCAACGCGGAAACTTTGCGCGATGCAATCGATTCAGTCTCTTCTCTGGTGGATGAGGTTAAGTTCTCCATATCCGAAAAGGGCTTGGAGCTGAAGGCAGTAGACCCTGCGAACGTAGCTATGGTGTCGCTCAAGATCGGCAATGACGCCTTCGAGTACTTCAAGGCCGATCAGGGTGAAATTGGCGTAGACCTGGTTCGACTGAGCGATGTCTTGAGCATGGCCGATAAGGGCGAGAACGTTCAACTGGAACTGGACGAAGAGAGCCATAAACTGAAGATCGGTGTGGGGTCACTCTCCTACACATTAAGTCTGATCGATCCTACGGCGATAAGAAAAGAGCCACGCATCCCCGAGCTTGACTTGCCGGCACATGTGACTCTGCCGGGAGTGGAACTGCGCCGGGCGGTAAAAGCCGCAGAAAAGGTCAGCGATCACGTGATCCTGGGCGTCTCTGATGAGGGATTCTACATGGAGGCCAAAGGAGACATAGACTCCCTCAAGCTCAAGATCCCGAGCCAGGAACTGCTGGGCATGAAGCCGGGCGAGGCGAGGAGCCTCTTCTCGCTGGACTATCTGGAGGATATGTCTAAGTCAATAAGCAAGGCAGGCGAGGTCACTCTGGAGATGGGCATAGACTATCCCCTGCGAGTGAACTTCAAGCTCGGCCAGTCCGTGGAGATCAACTACCTCCTCGCACCCCGCATTGAACAGGAATGAGGGACTCGGACTACCCTTTTACGCAAGAAGCAACAGAGCGCGTTCGAAGCCTGGGATACTCCTTAGAGAGCCTTCTCTCCAAATCCTCTTTTAAGACCGTACGCAGCCGTGCTGCAGAGCGGGTGGCAGGAGCCATGGGCGATGCCATTCCTGAAAGTTCGGGCTATACCGAAGCCGAGCTTCTCGCGGAGCTGCTCTCCTATCCCCTGGCCAGGGTGATGGTTTCGTGTCTGGGCGATCCAATTCTATTGCGCCGCTATGCTCTGGCAGAGGCAAAGCTGGCCAACAAGAGGATGCAAAATGAGAAAGAGGGGTTGGTCCAGCTGGCGGGTGACCTGGGGCTTAATCTTCGAGGCCCCGGACCCTGGAAGATCTATTTTGCCGAGTACATTCGAGCAGCCCACCGCATGCACAGCCCAAAATGGAAGCTGACAAACCGGGATCTGTTTGAGGGTTATATCACGGTGACGGAAGTTGAGCTGAAACGTATCCTGGAGGAGGTGATCAGGGAGAAGGTTTTGAAAGGGTTGCCGATCCCTGTGGACGAGAAGGTTTGTCAGACCCTGGAGGAATACCTGAAGCCACTCTGCCAGCAGCTGGAGACATTGAGGGCCCGTCAGAAGGTGAATTTGGGTGCTGTGGAAGAAGGAGCCTTTCCGCCCTGCATCAAGAAAATGCTCTCCGATGTCGCAAAAGGTGTGAACCTGGCCCATAGTGCACGTTTTGCCCTGGTCAGCTTTCTCTTGCAGATCAACATGCCCCCCGAGGAGGTGATCGCCCTCTTCAACACCAGCCCTGACTTCGATCTGGAGAGGACCCGCTATCAGGTAGAGCATATCGCAGGAGCCGCAGGAACCCAATACCGTCCGCCTGCATGCGCCACCATGACGACCTACGGCAATTGTCCCGGCGAGGACGAACTCTGCCGCAGGATTCGTCACCCTCTCGGCTATTACGAGAGAAGGGCCAGAATGTTCACTCCGGCAGAAGTGCGTCAATAAATGATTTCAGCCAGGGATTGTTGATCGAGCCGGATCTAGCCAGGAATTGCATCTCGTCTTCTATTAGAAATTTGAAGCCCAGTCCCGCGTCAATTGCTGCCGCCCTCTCTGCAAAACCCAAGTCCGCACGGCCTGAGGCCACAGCCGCCGCCACTGCCGAATGGGTCCTGGCCGCGCGCACGTACCGTGGGTTGGTGATGCCCAGGTCCAACAAAGCCCGCTCGAATGCGACCTTCATAGCCGAGTCCCTGTTCCAGCCCACAATACGGCAATTAGGGTCGGATATGGCCCCTGTGTCCCTGTAAATCAGGCCCAGCTCTCTCTTGTATCCCATTACTTTCTGCATCCCAGTGGGAATAGGAGCGGTATCAAGATCTGAAATGGAAGCCAGGTCCGCCACTCGGTCCTCCAGATATATTCTACCCAGCAAGGAGCCTGCATTCAGCAGCATAAGCCTCCAGGGAAGGCGCTCGGCAAGTCTCTCGAGAATAACAGAGTTCTCACCGGCCACGATCAGGTTTGGCACCTGCAGGTCTCTGAATAGCTTCACATCTACCAGTGTGTCCTTCTCCAGGTACTCGACGCCAGATGGGATCTCGATGACCCCATCTGCCAGTGCCAGGGTTGTTATGGAGCCGCTTCCCTTGTCTACGGGATAGACCACCTCCCCGGAGACGCCTACTGCCAGCATCTGCTGGCGGCCCTCCGTTCGCAGCGGCCCCGCCAGCCTCCCCTGGATCCTGTTTCCCTGATGCCTTTGGCCCAGGGCCCTGCGTATGACCGGTGCCGCGAGCTCATAGAAGACCGTCAAAGCACTGGTGGGATAGCCTGGCAGTCCCAGGCAGGGCGTATTATCGATCAGACCGAAGATGGTGGGCTTGCCCGGCTTCAGGTTCACTCCATGAAATATGAGTTCCCCTATCTCGTCCAGAACCTGGTAGACCATATCTCCGGCCCCGGCAGAGGTGCTGCCGCTAACCAGAACCATCTCGCACTCATGGGCCATCTTCTGCAGTGTCTTTGCCATCTTTTCTCGCTCGTCCGGGAGAATGCCATATGTAACGGCTGAAGCTCCACAATCATGCACCCCGGCGGCTATGGTATAGGTGTTGATGTCATAGATCTGGCCTGGGCCAAGGATGTGGCCGGGAGGCACGAGCTCGCCTCCGGTAGAAGCCAACCCTACCTTGAGGCTCAGCACCAGGACGGTCTCCCGGCCCAGGGCGGCCAGAACACCCGCCTCGCGCGAGGTGATCCTTGTACCGGGAAAGAGCACCAATTCACCAAAAGAGATATCGCTTCCGGCCTTCTGCACATTCTCGCCGCAGTAGACTGGCCTGCGGATATAGATCCGGTCATCTTTCGCCTGAGCATACTCAATCATGACTACGGAATCCGCCCCGTCCGGCATCATGGAGCCTGTGGAGACCTCGGCCGCCTCGCCCCGGTCAACCCGTACATCAGGAAGCGTTCCCATGGGGACGCATCCTGCCAGGCGGAGGGAGACGGGTCGGTCCTCTCTGGATTCAAGCGTATCCGCGGCCCTAACGGCGTAGCCGTCCATAGAGGCACGATGAAAACCCGGAACATCCACATCAGAGACGATCTTCTCGGCCAGGATGCGGCCTCGTGAGCACTCTAGGGGAATGGTCTCTTTCTGTATTCTGGGCAGGCGGTCAAGAATGATCGATTTGGCTTCCTGCAAGGGGATGAGGCTGCGAAACTCCTTACGCATAAAGCTATTTGGCCTGGAAAAGATATAAAATCAGAGCCTCGCCGCCCTCTGCCGCAGCAGGTGATCTGCCAGAACCAGTGCGACCATGGATTCGGCAACAGGCACAATTCTGGGGGGGATGGCCGGATCATGCCTTCCTTTGATCTCGATCACCGCGGCTTTGCCGGAAGCAAGGTCAACCGTTTGCTGCGGCTTGGCAATGGAGGGCGTCGGCTTCACGCTAATTCTGCAGACGACGGCGTCACCCGTGGAAATACCTCCCAGGATGCCGCCGGCGTTGTTGCTCTCAAAATCAATCTTGCCCGCCTGAATAAGAATGGGATCGTTCATCTCACTGCCAGAGAGCTCTGCGCTCCCCAGACCAGCGCCGATCTCCACCGCCTTCACTGAGCCGATGCTCATCAAGGCCTTGGCCAGGTCGGCATCCAGTTTATCGAAGACCGGCTCGCCCAAACCCGGAGGCACGCCTTCCGCAGTTATCACGACAATGCCGCCCAGGCTGTCACCCTTCTGGCGAACGGTTTCCAGACGCTCCATCATCTTCTCCGCGGCCGCAAGGTCTGGACAGCGGACGGGATTGGCCTCTGCTCGCGCACGAAGCTCTTTCAAGTCTGATGAATCGATTTCTGCTTTTATACCGCCCAATTCCGCCACATAAGCCACGACCTCGACCCCCGCCCCGTGTAGCAGCTTCTTGGCGATGGCACCGGCGGCGACGCGGCCCACTGTCTCCCGGGCCGAGGCCCTGCCCCCGCCCCGGTGATCACGCAGGCCGTACTTCATCAGGTAGGCATAATCAGCATGACCAGGTCGTGGTTTATCCCGCAAGAGGTCGTAGGCGGACGAGTCTGCGTCCTTATTCCAGACGAGCATGGAGATGGGCGTGCCCGTGGTCCTGCCCTCGAAGATGCCGGATAGGATTTCTGCGCGGTCCTCTTCCTTGCGCTGCGTTGAGGCACGGCTCTGGCCGGGACGCCTGCGGTCCAGCTCCTTCTGGATGTCCTCCGCAGCCAGGGCCAGGCCAGCCGGGCAGCCGTCCACTACCACGCCCACGGCCCTGCCGTGCGACTCTCCCCAGGTGGTGATGCGAAATATGGTGCCAAAAGTATTGCCGGACATTGTAGAAAGCCTCGCTAAATCATAACATCATTAGAATTGCTATTCAGTTTTTCCTGCTGATCTATATTCCCTGTCCCATTTGTCCAGAAGTTCTGCGGTGCAAAAGGCTAAGAAGGCTTCAATAGCATATACGTGACCCGTGTACTCTTCAAAAATTATGCTTGATATTTGCATACCCCCATGCACTTGATCCTCAACAAAATTCTTGAAACAGGCAACCTGGTCGTCATTGCCTTCGATCCTCACCACGAGACCTCGCGAACCTTCCGAATTTCGAATGAAAGAAGAGAACCTCTCACAGCCCAACTCTACCGCCTTATAAAGAAAAAAGAACCTAAACTCCATATCATCTATTTTATCGCCGCCAATCACGGCTTGAAGCTTCATCTCGGAACTGGTAGGCCTTAATCATTAATAGCTTCTGCCTTGTTTCCATTCAGATGCGACGACTATGAACTGCTCCGATATGCACTCCGCGTAGGGCCTTCTCAAAAAACATTCAACAATAAGGGCATAGTTTCGTAGATTGTTCCCCGCGGCCGCGGGGTTAGGGGGGCCGCCACGGCCTGGAGTGGGCCGGTGGCCGCCGCGTCTCACCGCGCGGGACCGGAAGATGTTGTGGGTTGATCTTTTGCAACTAATTAGGGGTCATTCGACTACAGATGGATCTATCCAATGCTTTAAGGAACAACCTTCGCACATTTTTCCGGGGTGCCGCGAGTCGGCCTGCTGGCCTCCCGCGCTATGGGCAGGGGCGCCGCTCGAGGCCGCGGCCGGCCGAGCGACGGTGGTTAAGCTACAGACTGGTCGAGAGTTCCATTGTCTGGAGGTAGCCACGACTCTTGAATAAGGTCGAGTTAATGATGTCAATGAATCCCGATCTTCATCAGCCGCATATTAGTTCCCTTACGCTCTCAGCGCCTTCGCGATCATTGGCGCCACAGATACCGTGCTTACGGCCTTGTCCAGCGTATCCGTGGCCAGCACCGCCTCCACTCCGGAACGGTAGAGCTTGATGACGGCTGATCCTGTCAGGACGGGATGCACTGCAGCCAGATAGACCCGGTTGGCTCCCTGCTGGCGGAGCAACGTTATAGCTGTCGCCATGGTGCCGCCTGTAGCGATCATGTCGTCGAAGATGACCACGTCCCTGCCCTTAACCGCCACCTCTTTGGGAGCCATGGAGACTTCCGTGCCGGACAGGCGGGTCTTCTGCAGATAATCGCAATCGCAGCCAAGAGTGGCGGCTGCCGTTTTGGCCATAGCCACCGCTCCCTTGTCTGGAGAGATGACTACCGCATCCTTCAGGCCCATTGTGCCTATCCGTTCGGCCAGAAGGGGGGTTGCATCCAGATTCTCAATAGGGCACTGGAAATGAGACATAACAGAGGGCGCATGGATATTTACCAGATGGACCCGGCCTTCCTTCAAGAAAGGATTCAAGGCCGTGGCCACCGCCCTGGCAGTCATGGGCTCGCCAGGCTTGAAGATCTTGTCCTGGCGGGCATAGCCGAAATATGGTATGACCAGAGAAACCCTGCTCGCCCTGCAGACATCCAGGAGCTGCAACAGATAGACGAGATCCTGATCGGTTGGTGTGGACTGGACTACTACGACTTCATCTTCCAGCGGCGTCACCACCTGAGTGTAGGATTCGCCATCAGGAAATGTCTTATAGTCGCATAGAGCAAGCGTCTCTCCTAAAATGGCTGCCACCCTGCCAGCTAGAAGCTGGGAGGCAGGCCCTCCGATAATCATCAAAATCCTCCTCTTAGCTACCTACTACATTCATCTTGGCTTTTATGGTCGGAGTGACTATGCCGCCCACGGCCCGCACGTCAGTTCCTACCTCGATATTTTTCAGGAGATCGTAGATATTTCCGGCCAGCATCAAAGAGCGAATGGGCACGGGCGTCTCGCCTGGTGAGATGTGGAAGGCATTTCTCGCTTCCACTGAGAAGTCGCCGGAGATGGGGTTGGCAGTATGAGCCCCGATTAGACCATTTACCAGATATCCTTTCGTCTCCTCCAGCAGATCATAAGCGACAGGAGAGCTGATAATCAGATTACGAATGCCCACCCTGGGAACATCGGAATAACCTTGCCGGGATGCATTGCCTGTGGATTTGACACCATCCTTTCCTGCCGTGTAGCTATCATAGAGAAATCCCTTCAAGACACCCTTCTCGATCAAGACAGTCCTCTGGGAGGGTACCCCCTCGCCATCAAAGGCAGAAGAGTCTAATCCTCCTGCAAGCAGGCCGTCATCATGGATATTCAGTCCCTCTGAAGAGATCGTCTCACCCACCCGTCCTTTAAGGGAAGAACGGCCCTTTTGCACATTGTCGGCTTCAAAAGAGGAAAGAATTGTACCCTCCAGCAGCTCTGCCACAGCCAGAGGCTTAAGGAGTACATCGAAAGTCCCGCTCTCGGCTTTTGTTCCTGCCTGCGATGCCCTGGCCATGAGAGCTGCTGCCTTACCCACAGCCTCCATTGATGGCTGAAAGCATCTGGAATTGAAAAAGTCACTGCCGGTGGACACATCCCCGGCTTTGGCAATGGCCTCCATGGAAGCCTGCATGAGTGTGGCAGTCTCCAGCAACTCCAGACCCAGTGAATTGATCACAAAACCTGTGCCACAAACGCATGCTACGCTCCCCGAAACGGGCTGTGCATCTTTGACTGTGCTGCAGCCCTCAAGCATGCTCGTCGCGGCCTCAAGGCATTCTTCGGAACGGATCTGCTCCAAGCGCCGGTCAAAGATGCCATGCGCGGGCCTGACCTTCACTGGAGCGGGAAGAGATATCCAGGATTCGTCTGAGCCCCGTGCTTTTGCGGATTTGACAGCGCTCGTGGCGACGAATTCCAGGAGCGACATGTCGCTTGTGCTGGAAAATCCTACGGCGCCTTTCACTACAGCCCGAAGTCCGAGGCCACTATGAAAGCTCTCGCTGGCCATTTCCACAGATCCTTTGCGCAGATCAGCATCCACGGACCGGCCCACCATGCCGTAAACCTCAGCCTCTGCCGCCCCCTCTCTGAGGGCCAGAGCGAGTAGCTGATGAGCAGATTCGAGTAGACTATCCGATATACCTGAGGTCTTCATCCCCGCCAGCCTCGAAAGGAGCTTGAGCTCGTTCCATTTCCTGGAGCTTGCCGATGATCTTCTCCATCTCTTTTGCCCTCTCCTCTAATGCATGCATACCAACTTCCAAACCGAGAATATGGGAGAGAACGCGCAAGACCTCTGATGCGGCTTTGGGATCGACAAGATAGCCGCTGGTCACACCCATGAGACAGATGGC
The DNA here is from genome assembly GCA_963782455.1 of uncultured Methanosarcinales archaeon. Lineage (GTDB taxonomy): Archaea > Halobacteriota > Methanosarcinia > Methanotrichales > Methanotrichaceae > Methanothrix. The sequence goes on along the minus strand of CAWAJP010000011.1, from coordinate 204,881 downwards.
ATCTATTCCCCGCAAAGCTCCCAATCCCAGCAAGAGCCCTGAGACACCGATGATGCCTCCGCCTGGCTCGTTCTCGTGAAAAAGCACGCCCTGTAGCTTCATCTCTTCTACAAGTTCAGGTCTCGTGGCAGCACCCATAACCGTAGACTTCTCTACAAACTGGCCTGTTCCATAGCCGCCCAATGCATAAATCCGCTTCACATTGAAGCTCTCCGCAATATCCAGAAAGATGCTGGTGAGCTCATAATGCCCCTCGTTAGTGGCGCTCTGGTAGTCGCCGATGAGGATGAGGAGATCAGGTTCGCCGTTCTCGCCCTGGCGCGCATAAATCTCATTTCGGACCTGCTTGATGGTGCCGTCTTCTTTCACCATTACCTGAGGAGGAAAATGGGGTGAGTAGATCTCAATGATCTTCTCAGCCTTCAGCTCCTCTACAATGTGATCGGCCACTAGCTTTCCCACATGGCCGACACCAGGCAACCCCTCCACCAGAATTGGATCTTTAAGGGTTACTTCTTTTATACGGTGAACCAGGGTCTCTTTCATTTTGCCTCCGGATTTAGAGCTCTTCGATATTTCCCATAGGGGTCGTCAGGAGAGAATCTTGCCGGCTTGGTAATGGCAGCACAACCCCCGCATACAGGGCAGACGTCCTTTAGGGTGTATCGGCCGCAAGCCGTACACCTCAGGATCTTGGATCTCATGCTTCTCGAAGGAAGGTGCCTTCTCCGCCGTGTTGTTCTATGTATTTCACAACAGCTTGAGCGGACTTTTTAAGAACAGACTCAGCATGCTTGTAGTCCGGCGCGGTTACATGAATGCGGTAGCGCGGCGCACCGATATAGGAGATGGTGAGTGTGGCATCCTTATCTTTGGTGCGTTTGGCCTGTTTGAGGGCTTTGCGGATGACTTCGACTCCGTCGGGAGCAGGAGAAGTGATGTCCACGTAGCCGCTGATGTCTACAGATGGTATCTTGACGTTATCCTTGGAGAGACTCTCCAGCATCTTTAGGTCTTCTTCTGTCAGATCGGCATCCTTAAGGGCCTCGGCTCCACAGATTGCCGCCTCTTCCATAGCCAGATAAAGGCTGTCGTAAGCCGCCACCAATGAATCAGCTACTCTCTTCGCATCTTCGGGCCGATCCTTGTACGCCATCTCCAGCCATTTCCAGGCTTTTTGATCTGCCTTCCACTCCTGAATTTTCTCCCTTCTCTGATGCTCATTTACATCTTTTAAGGAGAGATCGATGTGGTGACGGGATGTGTCTACATTCAATACCTTGCAGACGATCTTCTGCCCTTCTCGCACGTGGTCGCGAATGTACTTGATCCATCCGCTAGCCACTTCGGAGATATGAATCAGGCCTTGCTTACCGGAATACTCGTCAATAGAGACGAAGGCTCCGAAGTCCACCACCTGAGTCACGGTGCAGACCACTAGAGATCCGGGCTCTGGCCAGCCCTCACGTTGCATCAAAGATCACTCTAACACTTCTACTACCTGGGTTTTGATCTCAGCCTTGCCGCCTGTAGGCTCAGCTAAAGTGCGCCCGCAAACCAGGCATTTGACGACGGTAGAAGCATGGGCGAAGATCACCTGCTCGTTCTCGCAGTCGTTGCACTTTACCTTTACGAACTTGGATGACATAATTAGCTCTCCACAAGATCGAACTTGCCAGCCCTGAAACCTGGGCGGTTATGAGCCTTCTTGCAAGCGCCACAGCGATATCTCAGATTCAGTCTCTTCGTTGGCTTGTCTCCGCCGGGGACCTTGGAAAACTTGCCCTGATTCCCTATTCCATTGGCTCTGAGCTTCTGCCTCGAAATATGGGTCAAAGAGGAAGCCCGGCCTTTTCTCACCCGCTCCACCGTTTGAGCAGTGTGTTTTTTGCAAAACGGACAATAAGCGTTAAGCTTTTTTGGCATCTTCACAACATATCATCTCTCAATCTTCACTTCGGACGCTAATTAGGTTAATAGTGGTTTTTGCGTGAATTAGCTTTAGAGCGCGACTGCGTCGCATTCAGCGGAAGGCAATCCTCCAGCTCTCTAAGAGATCTTATACACGCGGTCGAGCGCGACCACAACCACTCTTATTCCTATGTTATATCTTTTTTGCCTGCTGAGGCATAAAGGCAGGTAAAGAATAGTTAATAATCCGTCCCTTGAAGGGAGCTTAAGTTACATATCTATTTTTTTGTGAGACCATAATCAAAGAATATTTGAATTGTTTATGCGTTATTCAATCCCCACATCCCTCTGCGAAATTTTTAGCATAGTATGTAATAATCATATCCGCTCCTGCCCTCTTTATGCAGGTCAGAGCCTCCAGAAAGGCAGCCCTTTCATCCAGCCAACCCTGCTCCGCAGCAGCGGCAATCATGGAGTACTCGCCCGATACCTGGTAGGCGGCGGTGGGCATCCCGAACATATCTTTGACAGCACGAAGGATGTCCAGATAGGGCATGGCCGGCTTGACCATGACCATATCTGCGCCTTCCTCAATGTCAAGCTGCACCTCCCAAAGAGCCTCGGCGGAGTTGGCAGGGTTCATCTGGTATCCTTTGCGATCGCCAAAAGCGAACCCGGATTCGGCTGCCTCGCGAAAGGGACCGTAAAAGGTGGACGCATACTTTGCGGCATAGGATAGGATGGGCGTATCCGTGTACCCGTCCATATCCAGGGCGGCCCGTATAGCCTGCACCATGTGGTCCATCATGCCGCTGGGAGCAACGATATCGGCACCGGCCTCGGCATGGCTCACTGCCACATCCCCCAGCAGGGGCAGAGTCTCATCGTTTAAGACCTTCCCGCCCCGGATCAGACCGCAGTGGCCGTGACTTGTATACTCACACAGGCACAGGTCGGTTATAACTACCAGATCAGTGGTCTCCTTGACAATGCGCACAGCCTTCTGAATCACACCATCAGGATCGTAGGCTCCCGACCCCAATTCATCCTTTTGAGCTGGCAGGCCGAACAAGAGCACAGCCGGCACGCCCAGCTCTTCCAGAACGCCGGCTTCTGCCGCCAGGCTCTCAAGGCTCTGCCGAAACTGACCGGGCATGGAATCGATTCTTCTCGGGCAGGATATTCTCTGATCCACGAAGATGGGCTGTATCAGATCCGCAATGCCTAGATCGGTTTCTGCAACCAGGTCCCGAATTCCGGGTTTTCTCAGCCGCCTCATTCTTCTCATACCTTATCCTCCAGCCCGAATAGCTCATTGAGAGATTTTAGAACCTCTACGTCTCCCCGCTCTGCAGCGCTCTTCAGGGCTTTCGTCGGCTCAGAGAGGAGCTTGTTCACAATGGAATGGCTCATGTCCTGCAATACCCGCTGCTCTATCTCGCCCAATGTATGCCTTGCCGAGAGCTTATTCATAGCCTTCCTGACCTCCTGGTCCTTGATGGCCTCTGCCTGAGAGTAAAGCCTGGCCAGCAGATCCTCTGCCTCTTTTCTCTTGTACTTGGCCTTGAGAAGCTCCAGCTCTTCGGCGATGATGGCTTCGACCGTTGCTGCCTCCACCATTCTCTGTCTCATATTTTCCGAGCTTATGCTCTTGAGGCTGTCAATGTTATGCAGCTCAACATTTAGGACCTCGGACGCCGCCTCATCTACGTCTCTAGGATTGGCGATGTCTATTATGAGCAGCTTCTCACTACGGTCTGCCATGGCCTTCTCAATATCATCTTTGAGCAAGATGTAATGGGGCGCAGAGGTGGCGCTTATCACCACATCAGTCTTCTTGAGGCAGGAAGGCAGCTCCTCAAAGGGCACCGCATTTCCGCCCAGGGACGCGGCCAGAGACTCTGCTGAGCTCAGAGTCCTGTTGGTGACAGTCAGCGATCCGATATCTTTGGCCAGCAGAGCACGGGATATGAGCTCCCCGGTGTCTCCTGCGCCGATTACCAGAACAGACAATCCTCCCAGATCACCCAGAATCTCTTCCGCCAGGTCAACTGCGGCAGAGCCCACGGATACAGACCTCTCATTGATGTGAGTCTCTCTGCGTACGCGTTTGCCCACCTGAATTGCCTTCTTGAAAGCCGTCTCCAACATCCATCCCGTAGTTCCCGCCTTCGCCGCCATCTGGGTCAGCTCCTTCATCTGACCAAGGATCTGGTCCTCACCTATGATCATAGATTCAAGACCCGAGGCCAGACGCAGTAGATGAAGAAGCGATTCATCATGATCATGGAAGTCGATAATGCGAGAGGAGACGCGCGCCTTCTTGGCCAGATCAAAGAGCACCTTCTCGCCTCGCGCGCTGACCACATAAATCTCGACACGGTTGCAGGTCTTGAGCACGGCGCATTCCTCTACCCTGTCTTGAGACCCCACCCATCTGAGAATGGTCTCCACATCTCCGTGCCAGGCCTTCTCGATCTCATCGATGGAGGCCTTGCGGTGCGTCACCAGCATCGAGGCTATCTCGCTCATCGCGAGAGGATGGTTCTTTTATCTTAAAGATATTCTCCCACAATTAAAGTGGATCACATTAGGATAAATATAAATTAAATATTTTATTAATAATTATTATTATAACCTAAAAAAAAGAAATTCGTCGAATTATTCCCCGATTTTCACTTCAGAGGCTAAATTTTTGTTGCGCAGATTTCTGGCATGTACTGCAGGGAGAACGGCCACATCATCCTTTGCGAGAAGGTAATTTTTCCCGTCAACTCCCGCAAACATAGGAACACTATCCAGCAATCGCACGACTTCGTATTCCTGCGATATGTCTTTCTTGCCCCGTGAAGGCCTTTCGGTGTGAGCTACATGGGCAAGTATGGCCTCGCGACCACTGGCGATGGCAGATAACATCTGGCGGTAGATCTCCTCTTCCTCCCTGGTCATACCCTGGAAGGCATCCTCCCGGGAAGCGGATCTTGCATTGCGGAGCGCCCGGCGGACAATCTTCTTTACCCTCTGGTCTATGAGCTTGTTTACGCTATTCTTCTCGCTCTTTAGGGTGTCCTGGAGAATCTGAGCCTCTACGCTAAAGGTATCATCTACACGGGAGAGCTCCTGCCCCAGGCCAGTCAGATAGACGCCAACCTGCTGGTAAAAATCCTTATCCAGATGCTGAAGCTCCGCAGATTTGCGCTCTTCTCTGAGCGCATTGGCGAGATCCAATTTTCCACCTCAACAGTTCTTAGTGCGGACTCATTATGATGAATTAAATACTATATAGATTTTTCACCGGTCTAAAGCTTTGTCCGGGCTTCAGCCACCCCGCGGGCCATGAGAAAGACCGCCACGCAGGCTGGCAGCTCTTCCGGTCCCTCTGTCAGGTGGTAGCTCTCCCCGCGCATCTGAGTATTGAAGGGCTTCAGAATCTCCAGAGGCATGATCTCGTCTCCAAAGACCACGGCATCCTGAAGGGGATCGAAATTCTCCAGGTCGCGGATCGACAGAGGCGTCACCCTCAGGCCAGAGCCGCCATGCAGGCTGCCCGGACAGCGAATCAGCCGGCGCACGTCGGCAGTGACGGGCTCGTCGGTTTCACCTCGCTCCTCATCCAGATTGAAGCCCACCTTCACCCCCTCGTCGTCCAGGTACTCAACGAGAAGAAGCTTCCAGATACCGGCGCTTCCCCGGAAGAGGTCCAGGTTCCCTCTGCGGATCTCTTCCAGCACATTTGCACCCTGCAGGCTTCTGTAAAAACTGGCGGCTTTCTTGGGTCCGATGCCCTTGCTTTTTGATAGAACCGCAATTGCCTCTGATTCATCCAGGCGACGCAGACTTTCCACGAAAGAGATGATGGAACGGTTTATTCGGCCGCCCCAACCAGGCGCACCCTGGTCTGGCGCTCGCAGTCGCGTAGCACCGTCCTTACCCCAGTCGCCCTCTATAGGAGCTTCGTGGATAAACTTCTCCATGGCCAGTCCCCGGCCGGATAGATAATCTACAACTTCCCTCCGCTCGTCGCCACCCAGGGTAAATATTCTCGGGTCGCGAATGTGAATGTGATAGCCCCTGCCCCCGGAAAAGACCACGCTGAGTTTTTCTTCATTGAATCCAAAATCCGAGAGAAGAAAGGTCAAGAGCTTCTGTGTCTCCCTCTTTACCAGCTCCAGCATCTCGCCATAGCTCTTGGGAGCATTGCGCAGATGGTCTGCGTCCAGGTCGAAGATCAGGTCCGCGCCCTGCCAGATCTTCTCCTTCATAGTGGGGGCCCCAGGCCGCTGGTAATAGGCTGCGGAGTGATAGACATGCCTCGGCACCATGGCACGCACATAGTCCTCCAGCTCGCCTCTACTAAAAAAGGACTTATGGCGGCGCATGCCTGATTCGTCAAAGAAGAGAAAGCCCCATTCCCGGGATACGAGACCAGGCGGTGTTTCCAGGGATGATTCAATATAATACTCCCTGAACTTCGAGACCAGGAAATTCCAGGTAAGTGCGTTCACGCTTTTTCACCTCAGTAGATATCCGGCCGCCGGTCGGCAAAGACAGGAATCTCGCCGCGCACATCATCTCGCAAAGCCATGTCGATATCGTTCCATATAATTGTCTCACCGGAACCGGCCTGTGCCTCCACAACTCCCAGGGCATTGACGATCAGGGAGCCACCGGCATTTCCCCAGTTGCAGGCCAGGTGAGGAATCTGATTCTCTATCGCCCTGGCAATACTTAGCGCCCGCCACTGCACCATGCGGGAAGCCGGGAACTGGGCCACAGTCACCAGGAAATCTGCGCCCTGCAATGCTAGTGAGCGCGCGACCTCTGGAAAGCGCAGGTCATAGCAGATCTGAAGGCCTACCCGCCCCCATTTTGTGGCAACAGGCGAGATAAAGTCTCCTCCATCGAAGTGCTCCTTTTCCGCTCCGAAGGGATGGATCTTGGGGCGCAGCTCCAGGCCAACGGAGTCCAGGCAGAAGCCGAGGTTTTGGCGGCCAGAGCGAAGCGAGCCTATGATCAAGCAATCGTGCGCCTCTGCCAGCTCGCGAAAAGGATCAAGCGCAGAGCGAGTTGGGCCTTCGGTTGCTACAGGCAAAGACGTTTCATAACAAAAACCTGTTAAGAAGAGTTCAGGATATACCAGGACCCGTGCGCCTCCGTCCAGGGCAGATTCGGCCATCTGCAACGCTTGAGCCAGGTTATTTTCATTCTCGCAGGGAACAATCTGTTGCTGGAGGCAGGCAGCACGCATATCAAAAAGAGGGCAAGTTCGTATATATTAAGATAGACATAACTGAGGCTTTGGATGGCAAAACGCTACAAGGAACGAGTCTACGAGATTCTGGAGGCAACCGATCCGGAGGACAGAGTGGCCGAGGCTTTCAACCTCGCTATGCTGGTCCTGGTAGTCTCTAACGTCGCTGCGGTGGTCCTGGAGACGGTGGATAGCCTTTATATCGTGCACAGGGATCTATTCCGTTACTTCGCCAGCATATCAATAGGACTCTTCACCATAGAGTACCTTTTGCGCATCTGGTCATGCGATGTAAAGCCGAAATACGGGCGACCAATCCTTGGGAGGCTTCGCTACGCCCTGACTCCTCTGGCACTGGTGGACCTCATGGTGATACTTCCGGCCTATGCGATCCTGGCGTTTCCAACCGATCACCAGCTTCTTCGCAGCCTTCGCCTGCTCTGGACCTTCCGGCTGCTCAAGCTCAGACGGTACTCGGCCTCTTTGGAGACCATCGAAAATGTGATCCGGGCCCAGCGGCACGAGCTGTTTATGAGCTTTTCAGCCATACTATTTTTCATGGTGCTCTCCTCGACGGTGGTCTACTTCCTGGAGCATGATGCTCAGCCCCAGATTTTTCCAGATATACCTGCCACGATGTGGTGGGCGGTGCTGACCATGACCACTATCGGCGACAATTTTTATCCCATAACTCCATTGGGAAAGCTGGTGAGTGGTTTGATAATAATATTGGGGGTGGCTACCTTCGCCCTGCCTACGTCCATTCTCACCTCCGGCTTCGTGGCGGAGCTGCAAAGGAAAAGGGAGCAGGAGAAGGCGGAGAAGGCCCAAAAGCAGAAATGCCTCGAAGATAGGTCCCTAGAGATTGGTTCTGAGAATCAAGGAATCGATCAGTCCTCCATAGAGGCATTCAAAGTCCAGTAGAAGAGAGGCGTGGCATAGATCGATATATTTTCTTTGATCATTCCTTGACTTGCGTGGTAAAATTATAAAGACCCGTTTGCTGGCTCGCCACAGGTCCAATGCTGGACTTTATAAAGAGGCGTTGGAAATACTTGCCAATGAACTCCACAATAGATATCGTGAATGTAGTGGCATCTACCAAGCTGGCGGATGCGTTTGACCTGCCGAAGATCGAAGCCGAGCTGGTGGGCGCAGTCTATAACAAAAAGAAGTTTCCCGGCCTCGTCTATAGAGTCAAGGCCCCTAAAGCCGCTTTTCTCATATTCACTTCCGGCAAGATAGTATGCACCGGGTCCAAGAACGTAGAGGACGTTCGCACGGTCATCACCAGCCTGGCCAATACGCTCAAGTCTATCGGCTCAGAAGAGGTCGATCTCGATCCTGAGATCCACATTCAGAATATTGTGGCCTCAGCAGATCTGAAGACGGATCTTAACTTAAACGCCGTCGCCCTTGGCCTGGGCCTGGAGAACATCGAGTACGAGCCTGAGCAGTTTCCAGGGCTGGTTTACAGGATCAAGCAGCCTAAGGTAGTAGTGCTCATATTCAGCTCCGGCAAACTGGTGATTACAGGCGGCAAATCTCCGGAGGAGTGCGAAGAAGGCGCAAAGATCGTCAGGATGCAGCTTGAGAACATGGGGCTTCTTTGAGCACTTCTCCAGCCCGCCCATCCTACCGCCTCCGAGAAATCTACGGCCGTTGTCCTGGATTTTTTACCCAGGAAGATCGCGGATTATGGGGGTTGGCAGGAAATAATTTTCATGGCGTTATGAAAATGGCGATTGGATACGTCCTTATTTGGCTACCTCAGCACGATCTTTGAGGATTGATTACGCAAGAAAGCCGTATCTTGCAGCTCAATGGATCAGCAAAGATTTGGCGAGTTTCAATATCATTGATCCGTACCTTATCTTTATGCCCGGGTTAGCTCATCAAATCTCTTCACTCTCTATGGTGTTATGCAGAGGATAAAGGGATCTACTATTCGCGTTTATCGATCGCGATTAAAACTCTATTGGTTTATTATAAGTTGCAGGTATTAATAGTATAAAATAATAATTACACAAGCGAATCTTGGTTTATTTAGTAAGTTGTATAATTTAGTACATGTAAAATGCATCACCAGGAAATAGTTCCGTAACGTCGCGAGATTGAAATGATTATGCCCAAAAAACTGCCATACGCGCCAGAAGATCCTGGCCGAAAATGCAAATTACGGTTCTCCTGGTCTCACCATTACGGCCTCATCGCCTTCTCCATCTCCCTCGCCACACTCGCCCCCGCCATCCTGCTCTGCACCGTCGCCGCCAGGCCCTTGGCCGCCCGCGCCCGCGAGTACTCGTCCACCTGCCAGTCCAATCCTTCGTAGCCCACTTCCATGAGAATGAGCCCTTCGGCTGGGGCCGTGGGCGCACCGTGGTTCAGCTCGGGCCTGAGGAGGTCCGCAAACCATCTCATGTCCTTCTGGCCAGACCCCACCTTCTCCAGGGCACCCACGATCTTTCTCACCATATTCCAGAGAAAGCCGTCTGCGCGGATGTCGAAGACGAAGAGATCGTTCTGCTCAGAGATCTCCAGCTTTTGCACGGTCTTTACCGTCCCTACCTTGGCAGAGGAGAAGTTCCGAAAATCGTGCTCGCCCAAAAGCAGCTTTGCAGCTGCGTGCATCAACTCCGGGTCCAGGCCCGGATGCCAGAGGAGGTAGCGGTACTCCCGCCACTGAGCGTTCCAGCGGGCGGAGAAGCCTATGGGCGCCCGTGCCCAGGCCCAGGTCCAGATATCGCGGGGCAGCCGCCCGTTTACGCACCGCGGGCGGGTCAATTTCTCTTTGTCTTCGTCGATCCAGAAGTCGATGACCTGACCCAGGGCCGAGACGCCCCTGTCCGTCCTGCCAGCGTAGCAGAAGTCTCCGTGGATGACGCCGATCTGTGCCAGCGCCTTTCTGACTTCTGAGTCCACGGTCACCAGATCCGGCTGGCGCTGGAAGCCGTAATAATTGTCGCCCAGGTAGGCGAGCTTCAGGGCTACTTTCATCTAGACTTCTCTGGGATCGGTGATGTACCCGGTGATGGCGCTGGATCCGGCTGTGGCTGGCGAACAGAGGTAGACGAAGGCCTGTGGGCTGCCCTGACGGCCCACGAAGTTGCGGTTTGAGGTGGAGAGGCCGTGCTCGCCCGCACCCAGGAGGCCGAAGCTCCCGCCCATGCATGGTCCGCAACAGGCTGACTCGAACATCGCTCCCGCCTCCATGAACGTCTCTACCAGGCCGGCGTGCAGGCACTTCATGTACTCCTCACGGCTGGCTGGAACCACAATCATGCGCACTCCTCTGGCCACAGGTTCGCCTTTCATAAGCTCCGAAGCAAGCAACAGGTCCTCGAAGCGTCCGTTGGTACAGGAGCCCAGGAATACCTGATCGATCTTGGTGTGGGGAACCTGGCTGATGGGCAGGACGTTATCCACGTTATGAGGCATAGCGATCTGGGGTTCGAGGTCGTCCACATTCCACTGCTTCCTGGAGACCTCGGCATCCTCATCACCCCTGATGATGCCTGCCTTCACAGCCGCTTTGTCCTCCACGCGGCCCTCCAGGTACTTTATGGTGGTCTCATCCGGCTCAAAGATGCCGGCCTTGGCCCCCATCTCTATAGCCATATTGGATACCGTCATCCTCTCAGGGATGCTCATCCGGGATGCGGCTTCGCCCTTGAACTCGCAGGCCAGGTAGTTGGCACCATCAGCCCCGACGTCGCCAATAATACGCAGCACCGCGTCCTTTGAGGTGACATACTTCGGCAGCCTTCCCTCGATCGTGAGCTGCAGGGTCTTGGGCACCATGAACCAGAGCTTCCCCGTGGCAAAGACAGATGCCATATCCGTAGATCCGACCCCGGTAGCGAAAGCCCCGAAGGCACCGTAGGTACAGGTATGCGAGTCCGTGCCCACGATTATGCTGCCGGGAAGTACATGGCCCTTCTCGGGCATAACCTGGTGGCATACGCCGCAGAAAATATCGTAGTTGAGGATGCCCTGCTCCAAAGCGAACTTGCGCAGCATGATATGATTTTCCGCCGCCTTCAGGCTGTCCGCAGGAACCTGATGATCGAAGAGCAGCACGATCTTCGAGGGATCCCATACCTTGGCGTCCTTACCTGCGATCTCATGGAATCCCTTGACCGCCAGGGGACCCGTGATATCGTGAATCATGGCTCCGTCTATCTTCGCCATGACGAACTCGCCAGAATGCACCTCTTTATTTGCCGCTCTGGAAAATATCTTCTCCGACAGGGTTTTGCCACTCATGGGAAGAATCATTTCATCCCTGATAAATAAATCTTAACATTGCCGGCCAGAAGAATCAATTAAAAAGTCTTCAGACCATTTCAAAGCCTTTAAATAAAGCTGACGAATCAACGATGTACAAGAGATTGCATCATAGTTTAGATATGGAGTGTCCAGATGAAGATCAAGTACTTGCTCGACGAGGAAGAGATCCCCAAAAAGTGGTATAACGTTGCTGCCGACATGCCTACCCCCCTGGACGCGCCTTTGCATCCCGGGACGCTGAAGCCTCTTAGTGCCGCTGATATGGAGATGATCTTTCCCAAGGCGCTCATCCGGCAAGAGATGAGCACGGACCGCTGGATAGACATCCCGGAAGAGGTACGCGACATCTACAGGCTCTGGAGGCCAACGCCTCTGTACCGGGCCGCAGCTCTGGAGAAGGCACTCAAGACGCCTGCCAAAATCTACTACAAATATGAAGGCGTCAGCCCGGCGGGAAGCCATAAGCCCAATACGGCAGTTCCTCAGGCTTACTACAACATGAAAGAGGGCATAGAAAGGCTGGCCACAGAGACGGGCGCTGGCCAGTGGGGCTCGGCTCTGAGCCTGGCTACCTGTCTATTCGGCCTGAAGTGCACCGTTTACATGGTGAGATCAAGCTTTGACAGCAAACCCTACCGCAAGAGCGCCATGCGTGTCTGGGGAGCAGAGTGCCTCGCCAGCCCGTCTGACCGGACAAACTACGGAAGACGCGTTCTGGCAGAGATCCCAGACACACCAGGAAGCTTGGGCATTGCCATCTCTGAGGCGGTAGAGGATGCCGCGAGCCACGATAATACCAATTATGCGCTGGGGTCTGTTCTCAATCATGTTCTCCTCCATCAAACCGTTGAGGGTCTGGAACTGAAGAAACAGTTCGAACTGACGGACGACTATCCTGATGTCATGTTCGGCTGCTGCGGCGGCGGGAGCAACTTCCCGGGGATGGTCTTCCCATTCATTCCCGATAAGATGAAAGATAAGAAGGATTTGCGTATGGTGGCCTGCGAGCCCACTGCCTGTCCCACTCTGACTAAGGGGCTTTATGCTTACGACTTTGGCGACACCGCGGGCATGGCACCGGTGATAAAGATGTACACCCTGGGCCACGACTTCATACCGCCCGGAATTCATGCCGGCGGACTGCGCTACCATGGGGACGCGCCACTGCTATGCAACCTGGTCCACGACGGCCTGATCGAGGCAGTAGCGTTACAGCAGACGGAGGTCTTCGAAGCGGCCACCCTCTTCGCCCGCACAGAAGGCATAATCCCGGCTCCGGAGGCGGCTCATGCCATAAAGCCCGCCATTGATGAGGCACTTAGGTGCAGGAAGACAGGCGAGGACAAGATCATCTTCATCTCCCTGACAGGGCACGGCCACTTTGATCTGGCGGCTTATGACGCCTATAACGACGGCAAGCTGGTAGACTACGAGTATCCCGCCGATCTGGTGAAGCAGTCTCTGGCCAAGCTGCCTCAGGTTTGAGGGCTATGGTCTGATGGCAGGAAGAATCGGGAGGATAGGCTTCCTGATCAACCCCATTGCGGGCATGGGCGGAGCTGTGGGCCTGAAGGGCACGGACGGCCTGGCAAAAGAGGCAAGAGCCAGGGGGGCCAGGCCCCGGGCGGCCGATAGAGCCCGGGCATGCCTGCGTCTGCTTTCCAGAGACGCGAAAAACCTGCACTTTTTTACTGCCAGCGGCGAGATGGGCGAATGGGCTTTGGGAGAATGCGAACTTCATTATGAGGTAGTCTACGAAGCCCCGCAAGAGTCCGGCTCAAAAGACACAAAAGCCGCCTGCCAGGCCTTCCTGGAAAGCGGTGCGGATCTGATCCTATTTTGCGGAGGCGACGGGACGGCTCGAGATGTGGCGTCAGAGACAGATCAGGTGCCCATCCTCGGCATTCCTGCGGGCGTCAAGATGCATTCCGGTGTCTTTGCAGTCAGCCCTGAAGCAGCCGCTGAGCTGACTCTCGGCTTTGTGCGGGGCGAACTCAAGGCCAGAGATACAGAGATCGTGGATGTAGACGAAGAGCTCTACCGCTCCGGAGTTCTGCAGACCAGGCTTTATTCCATAGCCAAAACTCCCTACCAGCCTGTGCTGGTGCAGGACAGAAAGAGGGTCTATAGCTCCTCAAGCGAGGAAGAGTTCAAGGACCAGATAGCTATTTTTGCCTGCGAGTTCATGAGGGATGGCTCAGCCTATATTATGGGAGCGGGAACCACTACAGGCAGGATTGCCGAGCATTTAGGAGTCGAGAAAACATTGCTGGGCGTAGATGTGGTTCAAAATGGGAAATTGATCTTGAAAGACGCTGCCGAAAAAGACCTTCTGGACCTGCTGGATATGGTTAAGAGCGCGAAGATCATCGTATCTCCCATTGGAGCGCAGGGATTCATCCTGGGCCGGGGCAGCCAGCAGATAAGCGCAGCAGTACTGGAGAGGGTAGGGCCTGAGAACCTCATCATAGTATCAACACCCCACAAGCTGGCTGAGCTGTCTCGCCTCCTGGTGGACACGGGCGATCCGGATTTGGACAGAAGCCTGGGCGGAAAGAGGCTGATAGTAACGGGATACAGGATAGCTCAGAGAAAGGAGACCCTCGCCGCGTCAATGCTGCCGGATCTTTGATGTAGATCGATTATCTGTTAATTTCCAGGGCGGCGTCTGAGCGAAAATGAATAGCGGAAAATGCTGAGCAACATTCGGTGACGCATATATACCTCTTCATGCTTTCATTGCTCCCTTGTGAAACTGCAATCTAATCAACAGAGAAGTGCCGGCAATGATGCCAAAGCTGACAGAGTTGGAGGTGGCAAGGAAGATTGGCAAGATCGGCCAGATGCGTCCTTGGAAGACCCGGCACACTCGGGTTCATCGGAGCTTCCCGTCGCTAACAGAAATATCGTCGCTTTCCTCATCCTGCTTGGCATCTTCATGTTCGTTATAGACGGCTCAGTGGTGTCCATTGCACTTCCTACCATCACTCGCTATTTTCGAGCCGACGTGGCCCAGTCCCAGTGGGTGATTACCTCATACCTGGTAACGGTGACGAGCTTTCTCCTGATCTTTGGAAAAGTTGCAGATCGGACAGGCAAGGTTCGGATCTTTTTATGGGGATTCGTTCTCTTCACACTGGCTTCCGTCGCTTGCGGCCTCTCCTCAAGCCTTGGCATGCTCATATTCTTTCGGGCTCTCCAGGCAATGGGCGCGGCCATGGCCTTCTCCATCAGCACCGCAATAATCTTTGAGCTCTATCACCGGGGAGAGCAGGGCAGAGCCATGGGCTACATCGGCACTACCGTCTCCCTGGGCAGCATCGCCGGACCTATGATGGGCGGCTACCTGGTCGATTTTGTGGGCTGGAAATACATATTCCTCATCAATCTTCCCATCGGCATTGTGCTCTTGGCCCTTGCGGCCAGGTACATGAAAATAGAGGAAGTAAAATCAGAGAAACTGGACCTGGATTGGCTTGGCAGCGCCGTGCTCATTGTCTTCATAGTATCATTGATGCTACTCCTGGGAGATCTGGGGTCCAGCGCCACTATCACATCCACCGAAGCCTTCCTGGCCCTGCTGACACCGGCATCACTTGTGGCCTTTGTCTGGATAGAGTCACGAAAGAGCTCGCCCCTCCTGGACCTGTCCATCTTTCGAGAGAAGAAGTTCGTTCTTCCGGTCATCAGCATAATATTGTTCATCATTGCGAACTTCGCCGTATTCATCCTGGGGCCCTTCTATTTGCAGGGAGCCATGGGCTACTCGCCGGCAAAGGTCGGCACTGTATTTCTCATATTGCCGGCCATATTGGTCTTCGGCTCTCCCCTGGGAGGCTGGCTCTATGACAGATATCATTACCGCTATAGCTCCGCCCTGGGGATGATAATTGTGGCCGCATCTCTGGTGATCATGGGAAGTGCTATTCGCAGGGATAGTATAAACTGGATTTACATCTCCTTCATAATCCTCGGGATAGGAAGCATCCTCTACCAGAGTCCCATTAATACCGAAATCATGACAGCTTTGCCGAAAGAGATGCTCGGCGTGGCTTCCAGCCTCTCCTCGGCGGTAAGAAATATGGGCATGGCCTTAGGAGTCTCAGTCTCCACGCTTCTGCTCTACCAACTGCTAAACCAGGCTGGCTATCATGGTGCAGTCCTGGATGCAAAACCGGAACTGCTCAGCGCAACAATAAGCAATGTGATGATCATTGCGGCCGCCTTATGCATAGTGGGAACAATAGCTGCGTTTCTTCGCAATTGGGAAAGGGCCCGGTAGGATAAAGCGGAATTTGGATAAAGTCCCTTTTCGAACAGGTCCCTCTAATCAGTGTGCTGGATCGAGCGAATCCCCGTGAAGCCAGCGATGATACATGACCGGCTTATGGGCAGTGCGGACATCAGGGTCGAAACCAGAGTAGCCGGAAAATGCCATCCATGTGGTTTTATATACATTCAGATCTATCTCTATTTCGTGATCAAATTCCTTAACACTCATTGCAGTTAATATTAAGCGAAAATGATAGGAACTGATAGGTGCTACATGACCAAGAAATTATACCGTTCGAGGGAGGATCGTTGGGTCGGGGGCGTATGCGGCGGTCTGGCCAAATACCTGGACGTTGACCCGATCGTTATCCGTCTGATCGCTTTGATTCTGGTGCTATGCGCAGGAGGAGGGCTCCTGGTTTACCTCATTGCCTGGCTCGTGATACCCGAAGAGCCTGATTCGCTCGCCATAACTGACGAATCCCCAACCACAGTTGAGATCACTTAAAAATCATCGTCGAGAAGCGGAAGAAAAAAATGAGATGGGAACGAATCTCCCTAACCTCATCATAAACGCGGCATTCGTTACAGGATGGCGATAAGTCTCCCCTCGGAAAACCTCTGGCCTTATTGATGGCATTATTTCTGACAAATGTCGCGCCATAATTTTCTATCGGTTTCAGATTTTGTCTCAGGATTTCGTCAAGATAGCGCTAAGTATTTCTACAATTGTCGGAGTCACTCCTATCCCGCCCCAAGAGAGGTCTGAAGAGTGTTATGGCATTCAATGGCAACTGAAGAAGTCCTGGCTTCCCTGAATTCAGGACAAAAGGGCCTTGGCTTTGAAGATGCTGCCCGGAGGCTCGCCGAGAACGGCCCCAATCAACTGGAAAGCCCTACTAAACCCTCCCCTTTGAAGATATTTCTTTCCAAGTTTAAAGACTATATGGTACTGGTGCTGGTCTTTGCGGCCCTCATCTCTTATGTCGCCGGTGAAACCACCAACGCCTACGTCATTCTAGGGATTGTCATTCTCGTCGCCATAATTGGTTTTTTCCAGGAGTACAAAGCGGAAAGGGCGATGGAAGCGCTCCGGGAGACGTTGGCTCCGGAAGCGGACGTCATCAGAGACGGCAAGATGAGCACGATCCCGGCAGTGGACCTGGTTTTGGGCGACGTGATCTTTCTCGAAGCAGGAGACAAGGTGCCGGCGGACGGCCGCATTTTAGAAGAGACATCACTTGAGGTAATAGAGTCCTCTCTAACAGGGGAATCTCTGCCCGTCAAGAAGAGTGCGGCTATTCTGCCCGAACTGTCAGCTCTGGCAGATCGAAAGAACATGGTCTTCATGGGAACCATCGTCTCCTACGGCAATTGCAGAGCAGTGCTCACAGCTACAGGTCCCAACACGGAGCTCGGAAGAATCGCGGGCATGATCAAAGATAGTCCTGCAGAGCCGCCTCTCAAGATAAAACTCGAACAGCTGGCCAAAAAGCAGGCAATCGTGGTACTGGTGATATCCATTGCCGTCTTCATCCTGGAGGCTGGCAGAGGATCGCCAATTATAGACACCCTGATTGCAGCGATCGCTTTAGCCGTTGCCGGTGTCCCTGAAGCCCTTCCTTTTGTCGTAACTCTGGCCCTGGCCTTCGGAACCCAGGCAATGGCCAGAAAGAACGCCATCATCAGGAGGCTTCCTGCAGTCGAGACTCTGGGATCGACTACCGTAATTTGCACTGACAAAACAGGTACCCTCACCAGGAACGAGATGACGGTGAGGGAGGTCTTCTCCTACAGGACCATCGAAGTCACTGGATCGGGCTATGATCCCGTAGGCCAGTTCACGATTGATGGAGTTAGAATCGATCCCAAAGAGGCAGATTTGGCCAAAATTCTTATGATCGGTGCCCTTACCAATAATGCCGGTATCGAAACCGCCAATGAATGCCTGCACATAGTTGGTGATCCCACCGAGGGGGCGCTACTGGTAGCCGCAAAAAAGGCAGGACTTCCCGATGTTAGAAAAAGCTTCACCAGACTCGAAGAATTCCCCTTCGATTCCGATCGCAAGAGGATGGCAACTGTAGATGAGGCTGCAGGCGTTGGCCGGATCGTCTCTATGAAGGGCGCGCCGGAAGAAGTGCTAGGAAGATGCGTGAGCCTGGTCAGCCCCGATGGCATAAAGCACATGACAGATGCGGATCGCAAATTGATCCTGGCCAAAGCGGACGAAATGGCGGGTCATGCTTTGCGGGTCTTGGCTCTGGCCTGGAAGCCTGTGACGGTCAGCGATCCATATGATGTGAATTTGGTTGAGTCCGAACTGATCTTTGCCGGGCTTGTGGGTATGATGGACCCCCCGAGAATTGAGGCACAGGACGCGATTCGAGTCAGCAAGATGGCAGGCATAAGGACGGTTATGATCACAGGAGACCACCGCCTGACTGCCAGGGCCATCAGCGAGGAGCTCGGCATAGGTAATGGGATTGTGATCGAAGGGGCACAGCTCGATAAGATGAGTGATGAGCAGCTCCAGGGGAGGATCGATGATGTATCAGTTTTTGCAAGGGTTACGGCAGAGCACAAGGTTCGCATAGTAGAGGCGCTGAAGGGAAGAGGACATATTGTGGCAATGACAGGAGACGGAGTCAATGATGCTCCAGCTCTGAAGGCCGCAGATATTGGCGTGGCTATGGGAAAAACCGGCACAGAGGTCGCGAAGGAAGCATCAGATATGGTCATCGTCGATGACAACTTCGCAACCATCGTCGGCGCAGTTGAAGAAGGAAGAAGGATCTATGACAATATCAGAAAGGGCACTTCCTACCTTCTTTCAGTCAGCTTTGCGGAGCTGGCTACAATCTTTTTCGCGGTTGCCTTTGGTTTCCCTCTACCTCTTCTGGCAGCGCAGATCCTCTGGATAAATGTCGTGGCTGAGGAGTTCCCGGCCATTGGCCTGGCTCTAGAGCCTGCCCACGCTGGGATCATGCACAGAAAACCACGTGATCCCAAGGAGCCTATGCCCACCAGAAGCTTGATGGTTTATACACTGGGAATCGCGGCCGTCATCGTCACCGGCACCCTCTGGCTGTATACGATGTCTTTACAGATGGGGCAGAACCTGAATTATGCCAGGACTATGGCCTTCGTGGGCCTCGGCTTCTTCACGGTCTACAACGCCTACAGCAGCCGATCCCTGGAAAAGTCCGTGTTGAGGATGAACCCCTTCAGCAATAAGACGTTACTACTTGGAATCGCGGGATCGATTTTGTCAATTCTTGCCGTGGTTTACATTCCGTTTATGCAATCCATCTTCCAGACGGAGCCGCTGACACCCCAGAGCTGGATGCTAGTCCTGGTGGCCGGCCTTCCGGTGATCCTGGCGGCTGAGGTCATGAAGAGATTCCTGCCCGGACTGAGGTAGAATGGATTATGTGACAATCTCATATTGAAATTGTGGCAAATATGACATAATATATTTGAAATATAATGTGTCTGGCACCCGATAAGCATCCTCTAAATCTGTCAGGCACTTCTTTATTTCATGATCCTGAAAACCCTATCAGTCAATATCTCGAATGGCCTGTTCACCAGAAATGCCCCGCGCCCCAGCCTCTTACGGAGGCAGAACTGAGCCTGACCTTTGAGGATGGCAAACTTCATCTTGAATTCAGAAAACTCGCTCTCAAAGGTCAGGGTGTGATCTGAAAGCAGACTCGTCCGGCCGTCCCAGTCTCTTACGGACCTGTTCTTGACCCTCTCAAACAGCCTTGTTCCCGGAAGAGGGTAAGGCATGGTGAATGAGAGGTAGTCAAGGGGAAGAGATGTAGCAAACCTTATGGTCTTGAGAACGCTGTCATCGTCCTCCCCAGGATAGCAGAGAATAAAAAATGCGCCGGTTTTCAGCCCCGCAGACCTGGCAGCATCAATCGCTCTCTCTGCCTGTTCCAGGGAGATCCTCTTTCCCATGAGCCCCAAAGTGGACTCGTCGCCGGACTCTATCCCGAAGAAGATCCTGTCGCAACCGGCACTCTTCATAGCCTCTGCCGTGGCCTTGTCAATCGAGTCCACCCTGCCCAGGCACTCCCATTTGAAGTCCATCCCTCGACTCTGGATGTCATCGCAGATCTGCACTATCCGCTTCTTGTTCAAGGTGAATACATCATCCGCGAAATGAATCCGTTCATAGCCCAGAGCAAGAGCCTCCTCGACCTCGTTCAGAACATTTTCTGAAGAACGCTCTCGGTAAGATGTCCCGAAGACGGCATTGCTGCAGAACTCGCAGCTGAAGGGGCAGCCCCGGGTGGTCATAACCGTTGTAGCGGAGTAGCCGAAATGCTTCTTCCAGTGGTCCATGTACATCCGGTTCGGGAAGAGATTCCTGGCCGGAAAGGGTATCTGATCCAGGTCAAGCTGCAATTCCCTCTTTCGCGTCTCAATAGTCCGATCTCCCTGACGGTATGCCAGCCCTGCAATTTTATCATAGCCGAAATCCGTCTCATATGCCTGCACGATCTCAACAATCGCAGATTCGCCTTCGCCCTTGACCACAAGGTCGAAGTCGTCCCAAAAAGAGCTCGGGTCGCAGGATGGAAGCGGCCCGCCAGCAACGAGAAGATCACACCGATCCTGCAACAGCCGGGCGAACATGAGGCTGACGCTCCTCATTGTCACCATGCAGTAAACTCCAACAATATCGGCTTTGGCCTCGATCGCTCTTTGAAAAGCATCTTCATGCGTCAAGAAGGTGCAGTCCAGTATCTGGGGATGGTATCCTTTTTTCTCCAGGCTTGAAGCCAAATAGCCCAATCCCAGCGGCGGGAACCGGAAGGCTGATCGGTTGTGCCCCGGGCGGAAATATGGATATATGAGGAGAATTCGGGTCATGTGCTGCCTATTGTAATGGAATAAGCCAATTCGCCTCTTTGGGGCGGCAATACATAAGCGAGGCCGGACCAGGCCAGCCTGCCCGGCACAAGCTCTCTTCCTCGAAACATCCTGGCACCATCAACCGTCTTCAAAGCGAACGATAGTCCGTCTGCCGGATCCAGAAATGCGGCTCCGTCCGCAAATATCTCGTCCCAGCAGCCTATTTCGTTCCCTTTCAAGATGCATCCATCTGAATCCGCATATGTATCAAACCAGTTTGCTCCGAGCTCGTTCAAGACAATCTTTTCGGTGCAACCATCAATCTCTGGAAACCTGAGAAATACATCAACTTTTGATCCACTGATCAGGTAGGTCGCATTCACTGACCCTGGGCTGGAGATCTCACAAAAGGCGTCCTTCAAACCCACGAGCAGCCTCAGAATTCCAGACAAATTTGACATCCTTTGCCTTAATTTAGGCGTCTCTCTGTGAATCCTGGAAAACATGCTACAGGCGAGACAGAATATGCGATTATTGATAACATTGTCTCCCTTAGCCATACGTGCCACAAGATTCATAGCATATTCAGCTTTGACCAACGTTCGGCCGTCGCATCTCTCGACTGACATCTTCCAGGAACCAGGGAATATTGATTCATTTCCCAATTTGAGCACAGGCATTCCAAAACCTACGCCTTCCTCTGATAGATCTCGATCATTCCTGAAAAGGATCAGTCCTTTCTGGATCCTGCTGCTGGGAAAGCTGCCGCTTCTGGCTCTTGATGCCCCAAAGTAAACACCGTGATTTGCCGGGACGGAAAATCTTTCCAGCATAACCGGAAATGCGACAGTTTCGCTGCTATAAAAACTCTCAGCTCCCATAATGGATATAATTTTGATGGCTTCAGATATCGCCTCAATCGATCAGTCCATAACAGCGGAACCCCGGAAGGCTTTGAACTTACATTAGCTCATAAGCCACCGGAGCCGCCATCTCAGAAGCTCAATACCATTAGCCCCTAAATTCGAGTCTTTCTAGGCCGCTCATTCTTCATGCCGCCTTTCGCTTTATCAAAGACAGGTGCATCCGACTTGATCTTCTGGGGCTTCGAGGGATTGTGTTTGCCTGGTCCCTCGCTTGGCATACCCTTAGCGCCCTTCTTCTTGCTCATCTTACTCACACCTCCGCTTAACGATTTATTTGTCAGCACGAATTTCTATCCGAATCCCCGGATCGATGCATTCTCCGGACATCGGTCCTTTGGTCCAAGCCTCGATTGCCGGGCATTCAAAACCCGGGGGCCCATGGCTTTCGACTCAAATGCCCGACTATTTGATCGTTCCATCAACCAATAAGACCTTCAGGATATGACAGTACCTTAGCAATTCGTTCCTCATCCCATAAATACTAAACAGCTCACGACTGAGGACCCAGGAAGATGGTTATTTTGAAAACGTAAACGTGGACACGCGACCGAGATCAACGCTATCTGCAAGCTCAGCCTGGACGCGGGTTTGGACGATTTCTGAACTGCTCCCTAATTTCATGCCGCAGAAGTTATCGGTTCGGCGGTCGCTCTCGGTCAATCGCCTGACTTATGGATCGGCCCATAATTCCGGCCCAAAAGCTACACCTACTTTGACCACATTCATTTTTCTCGTGCTAAAGCCGCATAATACCCTGGAAGAGGCCGTCGCTGCCCGCCACGTCATCTGGATGCAAAGCCGCAAGATTTTGCTGCAGTACTGGGATTGGTGCTCTATTCATTCCCGGGCATTCGTGGCTATCGCCCTCATTGCTCCAAGAAGCCGCTATGCCGTTGTGGAGCTTGATCTCTACGGCCTTGGTGCGGGCGGCTTCGATAAGGAGGCAGGCCGGGAGATCTTGCGCACCATCCTGGAACAACCTCTAAAAACCGGATCCATTTTCATCGTCAGCCCTACTTATGTTTCGGCCTGCGTCCAGGAGAAGTCAGCCCGGGCGTTTGCCGGTCGCATTTACAGCATTGCTCAGGGTGCGCTGTCCCTGGATCAGATCACGCACGAGCAGTGGATCCGTGGCGATCTCGACCGAACCAAAATCGGTGGTTGCAAAAAGAGCGCTTTTGCACCTGTCAGCGGACTTGTCAGGGCAGAGGTGATAGAGGCTCTACTAAGGGACAACGATGCCGCTTTTGGATAGCCTCACTTTTTGTGGATGCATTCGATTCAGATAAGCCCTGGTTTCTGCCTGAGTTGTATTGGATGCAGAGACGAAAATAGGATGGGCTGAAGACAACCGAGCCTCAGCTTCCCTCAAATCACCCCAATCTTTTCGCGGGATACTTCCAAATAATTGAACGGTACAATTGATTCACAGGAGAATGAAAAATGAAGAAAGCATTATTCATCCCTATTGTTCTGGTTTTAGTGGCAGCGCTTGTTAGTCCAACCCCGGCCCTGAGCGACTATCAGAAAGGAATCCTGGAAGGTCTCAATCAAGGATGGGATATGGCCCAGAGATACGATCAGGCAAAAGCGGGAGACACTGCCGGCTACAACCAGGCAGTCACAGAATATAATTCCTGGATTGAGTCCATATTTGGAAAGAACGAATCGCTCATGCTCAAGCCCATTACTTCGCCACTGGCGGTGAGTCAGTATTCCGCCAGCAGGACCTTCACTCCAGTCCATTCCATTGATGCAAGCTGGAATCAAACAGGACTGTCACTAATGCCAGAACCGGATTCTAGTGGCCGCATCAATGGAATTCCTGCCGAAATGTACTATTCGCTGGGTCCTGCCCTGGTAGACTTCTAATGCAAACGCGGGACGAAATTGAAGGATAAATAAGGAATGGAAACCCCAGATCAGAGAGGAAGCCGGCCGTTGTCCGATACGGGAATTTTCCAGCCGCCTTCCCCTCTCTTCTTAGCCATATGCAGGAACGGTTTTGCAGCCCCTCTAATCACAGGATCACATTTATATTTGATGCACCATTACCACAACAGGAAGTAAACGAGGAGCTGAGAATGAGAGGAATGCTTTTGATACTGCTGATGTCTGCGGCTTGCATTGCAGCTTTTTTGACTGTATCCGCAGATGTTGCGAATGCAGGGGATACATTGGCGCAGAACTACACTGAGCATTCCTGGGTCTTCGTCAACGGCTATATGGATGAGTCGAGAATCCTTCAGACCCAGACAGGATTTAAAGGACAGAAGATGGTCATGGGAGCGAGCGGGAGCGGAATGGGCACCAGAACCATAGATTCCGAGGCCTACAGTGACTCGAATATGGATGAAACATCCATCTCCACATCAGTCAATTTTGACTACAAGCCGTACATTCCACCCCTCACGCAAAGCGACCTACGTAATGCTCTGTGTGCCAAGAATTATGAAGTTGGCTCGGTCTTCTCTGAGACGTATCAGATTGATAAGGATCTCATCAAGGATACGAAGATTTACCAGAGCGACAACTTTTCCGTCTATGATATCAGCTCCGAGATCCAGGGAACGGCCAGGATCGGCCAGCGGGTGCAGAAGAATGCGAACACAGTTCCATCACTTATGATGGGTGGAACATATGTGGGTTATGCGCAGATAAGATCGGAGACAGTCGTGGGAAATGCTTCAGTCATGACCCTGCCCTGTCCCTGATTAACGAAATAGGATCGATTTCATTCTCGCTTCTGGCGAGCCCGAAAAAGCATTCGTCCATCTTTTTTTGCCTGGCTCTCCGTCTTGCTCCGAGAAGAATGACGGGGAGCCGTTATTGCAGCAGAGGAATACGGAATAGAGCATATGA
Source organism: uncultured Methanosarcinales archaeon (assembly GCA_963782455.1). Classification (GTDB taxonomy): domain Archaea; phylum Halobacteriota; class Methanosarcinia; order Methanotrichales; family Methanotrichaceae; genus Methanothrix. The sequence goes on along the minus strand of CAWAJP010000011.1, from coordinate 180,500 downwards.
AACATCCTTACCGGATGAAATTTTAGGAGGGGGGCAAAAGTCACTAAGACGGAGGGGAAAGAAATGAGAGTTCGACTCTTGCCAAGTCATAGATACGTCAATCGCCGTATTTAAGGATTTCGTTTCCGAACCAATAGCGACGTATTAGCGTCATCCAGTATGAAATCAGGATGCTCAGACACAAATGGGAGAGATGGGCCCAACACGAAAAAAACGATGTGCTCTATTGGGTTCGCATGCCTGAGAGCACCTGAGCATCAGAACTTTACCATATCGAAGACCCACCGGCTGATCCCGGGCGCCACATTGCCGCAGCGGCGGCATTGCATTACCTTCAGGCCCAGATCCTCGTAGCTCTTGCTGAGGGCCTCGATCTGGTCGCGCTTCTTGAAGGTGTAAAAATGAAGCCAGCCACCAGCCTTCACCATTTGCAATGCGGTCTCCAAACCCCGGTCCATCCCGTAGGGAGTAGGCGACACGACCCTGTCGAAATCCCTCTTCAGTAATCTGGCCATATGAAGTGCATCACCGTGCACCACCTCGATCCTCTCCTCAACGCGATTTTGACGGGCGTTCCTGGCCAGCCATAGACACGCTTCGCGATTCTTCTCCAGAGCCACGACTCGAGCGCCCTGGGCAGCAAGCGGCACCACGAAGGGACCCGAGCCCGCGAATGGCACCAGCACATCTTCACCAGACCTGACCTGGGAGGCCACTCTCATTCTTTCGCGGCCCAGACGGCTGCTGAAGAAGACCCGCGCCACATCCAGATGGTAGATGAAACCGAACTCCCTATGAGCGGTGATGGTATTTCCAGTGCCCGCAAGCACCTCCAATCTGGCAACCCTCTGCTCGCCCTCCAGCCGCGAGGTCTTGTTAAGCACGGTATGAATGTGATTGCACTGATTCAATATGGCTGATGCGATCTCTATCTTGTGTTCATTAAACTCCTGGTCGAGGGATAGAACGGCAATATCTCCAACGACGTGGTAGCCATTCGGAAGCCTGACCAGACTCTCTTCGGGCACAATTCCTTGCAGCATCTCCTTCAGGCGCATCTTCATCCCTTGTTCTTTATGGCAGGAGCCGAAACTTCGCTCAGGGAGTCTCAAAGCCCGGAAAAATTTCCGAGGGTAAATTGGTTCTGCAGTCTTATCTCCCGCGATTCGTGGGGCAGCATGAGCAGGTCCATGAGCTGGAAGGCGTTTCTCACCGACTTGGACCGGGCGTGGTTATTGAAGTAAACTCTTACCGCCCTCGCCTTCAATTCCGCCTCCTTTATGCGCGGCACCCAGGGGTCAAGCTGCTCCTTGCTGTAGAGATAGTCGTACCTGTCCAACCGGAAGTCGTCCTCTTTCTTCTTCTTGTACCATATGTCATAATTGCGGCCGTGAAAACGAAAGTAAGAATGGTCTGCACTGGCAGCGCTGCGGGCGTGCAGACCAGGGCCGTCGACCAGGACATTGGCTGCATTGTGATCTTTAAGAATCTGCATCGCACCGGGGTCGATCTCCCCAGTTACGGCCTCCTGCCAGGAGTGATGGCGAAACTCCACTGCATAATCATAGTCGCGAAAAGCCAGGGCATCCAGAACCGCTTCCAGGATTTGCTGCGTCACACCGGTATTCTGAAAGTAGGGCGAGAGCTGCAGAAGCACACATCCCAGGAGACCGGCCTCGCCCAGGGGCTGGACACAGGTCTTCTCAAAGGCTTTCGCCCAATGGACGGCGGCACTGGCCTCGCCCTGGACCATGGATTTATGGGTCACAAGCTGTGGCATCTTCAGGGAATACTCGAAATCAGACAAATCATTGCCCTTTTTAATCCAGGATGAGACCTGCAGATCGCCCGGAGGCCGGTAGAAGGTGCTGTTGATCTCCACAGTCCGGAAATATTTGGCGTAGTAGGCCAGCCATTCGCCTTTCTTCTTCGCCAGCTCCATGGGGTAGAACCTGCCCACCCAGTCGTCATAGGACCAGCCGCTGCAGCCTACAAGAATTGCCATATAGCCATAGATCACTCTGGATCATTAATAATTACTGTTCCATATCTGTCCAGAATGGGTGCACCGATCTTCCATCACCTATTTAAAACCCGTTTTTCCTTTGCGTAACATAGATAACATGGGATAAGTCCCGGGTCTTGATTTGAAATGAGCTACCTGGAAGATATCCGAAGCAGAGGAAGGGACGCCAACCCGTTCTTCCGGTTGATGGGAATCAATCTGGGCCCTCTTGGAAAGGGAGAGGCAATGCTCTCCATGCAGGTGCGTCAGGATATGCTTAACGGGGCGGGATGGCTGCAGGGAGGACTTTTCACGGCTCTATGCGACGAAGCCATGGCTCTGGCCCTTTTCACGGTCCTGGATGGGGATGAGGGCATCGCCACCATCTCTGAGAGCACCACCTTTTTGCAGGGTATAAGGAAGGGCGAGATCACAGCCAGAGGAAAAGTAATAAAGAAAGGCAGGAGCATCGCTTTCCTGAAAGGCAGTGTCACCAATTCCGGTGACGGATCGCTTCTCAGCGAAACCCAGGCCTCCTTTGTCATTATGCCAAAGAGACAGAAAGAATGAATGGCATGAGACGGAAGATGGACAATCAACCTGGCTAAAGCTTTGCCGATTTGAATCCAGTCATGCCGTGCTCTCCCAGTTGCAGCCGACGGACGACCTCACCCGCGGTCCTGGCGTCCTCTGCCCTGGCCAGAATCCTCGTCTTGCTGAGAAGGGTTCTCTTTCCACAGGGACAGGTTCTGGTCTTGGCGTCTTCGGGTGAATAGAGATGACGGCCGCAGCTACACCGGAAGACGATGAACATTAAAAGGAAAAGAGTTTACTGGGCGGGCAGCAGTATGGCATTGATGATGCCATCCTGGCCGGGCCGGTTGGTTATCCTGGCATCTCCCAGCTCTGTCTTGATGACCGCACCCTTGGTGAGGATGTTCCTTCTCATGTAGTGCAGATTGGCCTTGTTATCCTTTACAGTCTCGATCTTGACTGTCGTGGATTTGCCGGTCTTGGGGTCAGCGACTGCGGCCATATTGCCGCGCAGCATGCGCATCTTCACATTTCCGCCCAATGTCTCGATCTTCTTGACTCTGACTTCGGCGATGGTGGTGTCACTCTGCTCTCTGCCTACCTCATACTTTCTTTTGCCCCTGGCCGGAATCAATTTCCCGCCCGTGGACTTCCTACCGATTGTGCCTTGCCAACGCATATTGTAATTCCTCAGATCGCGAATGTTCTTCGGTGCACGGAATTTAAAGCTTGTGGTGATCGTTTCAACTTACAAATTTTTTCACGGTTACCGAGACAGAGGTTCATGACAATGATTTCGTCATATAATTTTCACATAGATTGTAACCCAGCCGCCGGTAGTACCCTCTAGCTCCTATGCCGCTCGTAATCTCCAGAGCTTTGTACCCTTCCTCCCGGGCCAGAACCTCCGCCGCCTCCAGCAGACGCGTCCCATAGCCCTGATGCTGCCACCCATCCGATCTGGTGCCGATGGGAACCATGGGGCCGTACACATGCAGCTCCCGCACAAGCGCGCGGGCGCCCAGGCGCAAGCGCAGGAAACCGACCAGTGTATCGTCTTCTGCAACAAAAGAGAAGAAGTGCTCCATCCCGCCACAGGCTTCGTAGGCGTCATGCTTCAGCTCCACATCAGCCTGCAAAACCTTGCGAAGTCCGGCTTCCCGACAGCGGATGCAGCGACATTTGCCGCCGCGCGCACGCAAATTCTGGGAAGCCAGCTGGCGCAGATTGGATTTCTTCACCCCCGCCACAATAAGCTGGGCCGGGATATCCCTCTGCACGCGCTGCAGCCGGACGTAGCCTGGTAGCCTCTCCTTTATACGGGAGACAAGTTCAGCGGCAGCGGCGTCCCCTAGTGGCTCATACTCGCCCTTCAGGTATTGCCTGTAAAGCTCAGTTCCCTCTATCACCAGAGTCGGATAGATCTTGAGGTAGTCAGGCCGAAAGCGGCTGTCCGTAAAGAGATTCCTGAATACCTCCAGGTCCACTTCCGGTGTGGAGCCGGGAAGCCCCGGCATCATATGAAAGCCCACCTTCAGTCCCGCTTCCCGAAGATTGCGATTGGCCGTTACAGAATCTTCGACGGTGTGGCCGCGCTTCATATTTTGCAGGAGATCATCGCGGGTGCTCTGCACACCCAGCTCCACCTTGGTGGCCCCAAGGCAGCGCATCTCATCTATCTCTTTGGGGCCGCACCAGTCCGGCCGGGTCTCGAAAGTGGTTCCGATATTGCGAACCGATGCCGTCTCATTAGCCATCGCGAGCCCGGCAAAAGACTGCCACCCGGAGCCCGGGCCATTTGTCCCGGGATAATCGTTCATGGCCTGGAGGCAGCGCCGGACAAACCAGTGCTGGTAGCCCAGAGGCCGGGATGATATCGTCCCGCCCATGATGATGAGCTCCGACTTGTCCAGAGGGTGGCCGATCTCCCCCAATTGTCCCAGCCTCGCAGTAACCTGTGCATAGGGATCATAGCCGTGCTGCCCAGCCCGAAGAGCTGCCGGTTCCCGGCCGGTGTAGCTTTGCGGTGAGACGCATTCAATTCCTCCCGGGCACGGAACGCATGTGCCATGCGGACAACGAGCAGGAGAGGTCATGGCAGCAATGACCGCAACACCGGAGAGAGTCCGAGTGGGCTTGCGCACCAGCATCTTAAGCAACTCCCGCTCTTGGGGCAATGCCTGTGAGAGGATATCGGCGTTGCTGGGGAGAGTAGACAGTCCGAGACTGGAAGAGACATCTTTTTTTCGAGAGACCAGGTCCGTTTCGGTCTTGATTTGGCCTGTCAGTATGGCGTCGACTATAAGCCTAAGCTCAGACCTGAGTGCTAACTGGTCCCGACACGCGAGAAGCGCCTCCTTCATCCGAGATCAGATCGATGCATGCGTCCGATCATTCCCTAAGTGCATCACAGCCAGGTTCAGCGTCGCCTTCAGCCTTGGCTTGAGCGTATTGTTGTTCAATCTGCCGGGCAAGGTTGCACCGCAGGAGGCCTGATACGAACATGCCTGCCATTAGAACGTGCTCAGTGGGCAAACCTTCCAGCGCCTCCTTTAGACTGCTCATCGCATCCTCCTCGCTTCCTGTTACCGGGTTGAAGAGAAGATTTTTGGTCAGATCGCCGATCTTCATCATCTCCTCCGGGGGGATGGAGAAAAATCCGCGAACGACCTCCAGGACCATAGTTTCCTCATCTGGTTCGAACATATCAGAGACTGGATGATCAAGGATGAAAAGGTTTGGGTTTAGAGAAGCTCGCACAGGTATAGAGATTTAGAGCGGCCAAGCTGTCTTAAGGCCAGACCCATCTCATTGAGAATTATGTATGTGTTTGGCGTCTCAATGCAGGACCCTTTTCTGGGCTCGCGTGTGAAGCTGCCCGCGTTTACAGCCAATGGGCCGCCCTTCCTCTGATAGATGCCTGCACGGTGTGTATCCCCATAGATGAAGCAGTCTACCATCCCTTGATTCTGGTCGCACAGGAACTTCAATATGGCATCATATTGTCCCTCTACGGAGGTGAAACGTTGCTTGCGAAAGACTGCGGAGGTGAACTTATGCAGCATGTTGGAAGCTTCCCAGATGCGATCCTCAAAAAAGACCATCTCCCCGATGCAAGCAGAGCGGTAGATGCTCTCGTAGGCATAGCTCATTATCATCTCCAGGTCTGCTGGCAGAAGCTCCTCTCCAGAGATTCTGCGGAGCTTCTCTACCAGCTGCATGGTAAAGGTCTGGATGCCATCCAGATGATGACCGTGGGTGAAAAGGACGGTGCGATTACAGCAACGGACACGGTAAGTGGGATAGAGCATATCGATGTTCAGGCCGTTTATAGTCTGGCGCCAGCGTAGTGAAGGAATGTAAACAGGAAAGAGATCGCCTCTTGCAGTCCTCTCCATGAACTCGCCTTCCTGCTTTTGCACCACAAGATGATGATCATGATTTCCCACCACGTAACGAATCTTCAGCTCCTCCTGGCTGAGTCTCTTCAGAAAATAGAGTGAGTCTCGCACGGCATTCTCTGGACGCACCCTCCAGAAATCGAAGATATCGCCCAGGAGCACGACCTCATCGCAGCCATTCCCAAATTCCGATATCTCTCGCATTAACTGGTCGACCTTTGCAGGATCACTTAAGGTCGACGTACCCAAGCCGAAGTGCGTATCTGAGATTATCACCGATGCCATGCTCTCTCCTAACACATGTTTATTACTGTAGTTATTTATAAATATTGTGAGCCGAAATGCCGGAATAGGAGAAAAAGAATCCGGCCTTCAGTCGAGCAAAAGGCAAAAATACGAATCTCCAAAAGGAGAGCATCAGAATGATCGACATCGCCATTCCTAAGGGCAGCCTGCAAAATCAGACGCTGCAGCTCTTCGAACAGGCAGGTCTGGAGGTTAAGAGAACGGAGCGAGAGTACAATGCTCGCATAGAAGACCCCCGCATCGGCAAGGTGAAGATCCTGCGTCCCCAAGAGATACCGGGATACGTGGCCAAGGGCTACTTCGACCTGGGTATCTCCGGTACCGACTGGATAATGGAGTCCGGTGCCGTGGTAACCAAGGTCACAGAGCTTAACTACGGCAAACAGGGGCCGGGCAAGGTAAAGCTGGTGGTGGCCGTTCCCGAAAGCCTGGACATTCACTCAGCCAGCCAGATAAAACCGGGAAGCCGTGTGGCGACAGAGTATCCCAGCCTCACCCAGGCATTCTTCCTCGGCTTGGGAATACCTGTGGAGATTCAATTCTCATTTGGAGCCACTGAGGCAAAAGTTCCGGAGCTCACTGATGTGGTCGTCGACCTCACTGAGACAGGTTCAACACTGAAGAAGAACGGCCTGAAGATCATAGATGTCATGCTGGAGTCCACATCTGAGCTGATAGCCAATAAGAAGAGCTATGCCGATGCTGAGAAGCGCGAGGAGATCATTGCCGTGGAGACGCTCCTCTCTGCGGTGATAAGGGCAAAAGGAAAAACTCTATTGAAGATGAATGTGCCCGAGGGGGCGATTGAGGACGTTATCTCTATGCTGCCCAGTATGAAGAATCCCACCATATCCAAGCTCTACAACACCCACTACTACGCGGTGGAAACAGTTGTAGACAGATCCAATGTTAACCTGCTCATCCCACGATTGAAAAAGTCCGGGGCAGAGGATATTCTGGAGCTGGCCATCTCCAAGATCGTGCCCTGAAACAGATATTATAATCAATTTTTAGCAAAGCATGAGACGGCTGTTTGATCAGGTTTAAAGAAATACAGTAGAAAAACGAGCGGGCGCGGGGGGATTCGAACCCCCGATCTACAGCTTAGGAGGCTGCCGCCTTATCCTGACTAGGCCACGCGCCCTTTTCAGCCTTTTCCGTATAACCAACACGTATATCAATCTTTCCGGATTGGCGAGCTTCTTCGATATCTGCTCAGTTCAGTCTCCGGTTCAATCAATTGCCCGGTCTTTCGCTCAGCGGATGAGCACTGCGCTCAGTACCACCACGAAGAGGCCCAGGAAGAACCAGCCCAATATCCCTTCCGCCATAGCCAGATGCTTGTAAACGCCTACGGGATAAGTGTTGACAGGTGCCTGGGAGGTGGTGAACATGGCTATGCTGAAGTACAGGGCATCGGTGAAGGAGACACGCTTGCTGGGCTTCAGCGTTTGGTCTCCTGGAAGCTCAAGGCATTCGATCTCGAACTTGTTCATGCCTTTTCCTGCCCAAAACATTACACCAAAGATGAGAATGGTAAAGAGGCACCAGAAGGCGGTGTAGCTTACCCGAACTCCATAGCCGCAGGAGAGCCAGGAGATGATATCGGAGAGCTTGGACCAGCCCCAAGGCGCCCCGTCCTGGCCGATTCTTCGGTACTGATAGTAGCATTCATCGGCATCTTCAAACCACTCCAGGCTCTTATAGTTCCTCACCAGTGCGAGGTAAGCGGCTCCGTTGAAATCCAGGCGGTCCTTTATGATGGCCCAGTGGACTATGAACCTGGTGAAGTCGGCATTGTTAAGGTTGATCTTTGACCCTTCTCCGAAGGTTACATTGTCCAGTTGCATGCTGTAGAGCCTCGATTCTTCAAGGATCAGATCTTTATCGAATCGAGCGCTGACAAAGTAAGCCAGATCTGCAAACTTTACGCCTCCAAAGTAGGCAGTCTCCTTGAAATCGACGCCCGCGAAGTCTGCCAAACCCCCGAAGCTGGAGAGACCAAAAGTGCTGCCTCTCAGGAACCGGGCGTCACGGAAGACCACGTCGCTGGCAAAGCTGGTAGCAGCAAATGTGGCATTTCCCAGAAATTGTGCATCAAGAAAGGAGGTGTGCCCGCTAAACTGCGTTTCCAGGAAGCTCACGTTCTCGAAAACAGTATCACCGAAAGATCCTATACGGAAAAATTGAGCAAAATTGTAGTCCACATCTCTGGCAAAATAGGAATTGAGGAATACCGCATCTCCATCGAACTGGGCGTTCCCAAAGCTGGTGTCGTTCAGAAAGAGGGCGCTCAGAAATGTAGCCTGGCCCCCAAAATGGGAGTTCTGAAAATTGGCCTGTCCAGTGAATTGGGCACCGGAGAGACTGACGTCACCCAGAAAACTTGATTTGGCAAAGCTTGCGTTCTCCTGAAAAACACAGCCCCGCAGATCCAGTGTCCCGTCGAAGCTCACAGAATTGAAATTCAACAGGCCCTGAAAGATAGAATTTGTGATCTTCACCGATTGTCTCACCGGCCCGGATAGCTGGGTCAGGTCCAGTTGGCCGGTTATGGTGACATTATTGTAGTTCAATGGCTCGCCAGATCCTATTTTGGCAAGGATGTCCTCGGCCGAAACAGACGGGTGGGTTGGACCCTGCTGGGAGAACGCGCTGACCTCAAGCTGCGCAGAAGATGCAGAGCATAGCAGCATAAGGGAGATGACCAGAAGAGCCCCTTTATTAATTGCAACCACAGATCCCGTTTGAGGTGTCCCTGGATTTATCGTTTTTGTATTAACGAATCATAACTCTGCCCAGTGTCACGAGGAACAGAGCCAGAAGCAGCCAGCCTAAGATTCCTTCCAGGATGACGTTATACCTGTGCCGGCCCACCGGCAGGAAGTCGATGGGGCCCTGTGATAAGAAGATCATAGTGCTGAAGAAGAGAGCATTTCGGAAGGTGACGTGATCCGGTACGCCGTCCTGCTTGGCCGGCTCATGCAGTGGTTTGGCAGACCTGCGAATACCGTCTCCTTTCCAGAAGACCAGGGCAAATGCCAGGATGGTCAGGAGCGTCCAAACAACGGCATAGTCGGGACGGACGCCGTAGCCACAGGAGAGCCAGGACGCTACATCAATCGCCTTGGACACCCCCCATCTCTTCTGAGATTGATCGAGCTTTCGATATTGGTAATAACAGCTGTCCTCATCCTCTGACCAGCCCAGGCTGTGATAGTTGCTGATCAGTGCCAGATAAGCTCCCGGATCCCAGACCATGTGGTCGGTGATCTCCGACCAGTGGGCCTTGAAGCGAGCAAAGTCGGTGTCGTTCAGGTTGATGCGAGAGTGCGTGTCCAACGCCGCCTTCTCAAAGAGGAGGGTGGAGATCGATCCGCCCTTGAAGTTGAGGTCGCCGTCGAACCTGGCGCCCAGAAAGCTGGCAATATCCTGGAACTTGATCAAGCCGAAGAAGGCATCCTTCTGGAATTCGGCTCCAGAGAAGTAGGCGGCATCGGAAAAGCGGGCCATGTTGAAGCCGGCTTCGCCTGCAAAGACGGCTTCGCCAAAAGAAGAGAGGCCCGAGAATTTGGCCAAGCCGAACTGCGCAGGTCCGGAGAAGATGGTATTGCTGAAGCTGGCGGTGTTGAAGCGGGACTGGAAGAAGTTGGCGCTTCCTGCGAAGGAAGACGCGGAAAAGTCCAGCGCTCCGGAAAAATCCACGTCAGAGAAGAGAGCTTCCTGGAGGAATTGAGCTCCTGAGAAGTAAGTGTATGAATCGAAGTCGGTATAGTTGAAGTCTGCAACACCAACAAAGAGCGCATCGTTGAAGCTGGCATCCTGACGGAACACTGCATCCTCGAAGCTGACGCGTCCCAGGAACCGGGCTCCATCGAATACCGCGGGCCCGCTGAAGGAGGCTTCACTGAAGCTGGAATTCTGAAAGCTGGTATTGGCAAGGTCTGCCATCCCCAAAAAGCTGGCTTTGTCAAAACTGACGTTGCCAAAGGAGGTGCCCCAGAAGACGGCATCATTCGCGAAGGTGATGCCATCGAATGTGGTATTTGAAATTGTAGAGTTTACCAGATAGAAATGGCCCTGGACAGTCAACAAACTCGCTTTGCTGAAGTTAAGATCTCCAGTAACATTTACATTATCATAATCAACAGGCTCGCCTGCAACGATCTGCTGAAGTATAGTTGCGGCAGGTATGCTTTGACTGGCGGCATCAACAATGAGAATCGAGAATAATATAGCGATCGCCAGTATCAAATGTCGCACTTGCATCCGCCTGCGATGTTAACGGCCAAGGCTTTATTTATTTCGTTCGTGAGCCAGCCAGGAGAAAATGATCTTTCTTGGGTTAAATTTGTTGTTATGACCATTCCTCAGCAAGCTGCAGGGTATTCGAATAAAATAAAAGGAAGGGCATATTCAAAGCCCCTCAGCTCGTATATGGGGTCGCCAACAAAACGGTCCTTCTTACCCAATGTTCAGCAGGAACATCGAGAACGAGCCGGTGTGCGGATGGTCGTTGGCACCGGCCTCCCGGACCCAGATCTCCTCGTTGGGCCCGCCGTTCCCCATGTTGACGAAATAGTAAACGTCCCGGTCACGCCACTTGCCCAAGACCTTCTTCTGCCTCAGCCGCGCCTCCTCGATGACTGGATAGTGGAGGGAGGTGAAGGCATGGTCCGACTCGTTGGTCAAGATGATAACTGGCCGGTCATAGTCCAGCCATTCCTTGACCCTGCGAAACTTGTCGTACTCGCTGTCCCGGACCCTCTCTATGGAGACGTTCATGTAGCCCTTGTCCTTTACGTATTTCTTGGCGCCCTCCATTTTTCCGCCGAGAGTGCGCCCGTACTTCTTGCCCATCCATTCCCCGTAGGTCGTGTCTATGATCCGGCCGATATCCGCCATTTCCGGAGCCAGGGCGGCGTCGTGTACGCCCGTCTGCAGATAGGGCATTCTGGTGACGCGGGGCAGGAGATTGGTCTTGTCCTTATGCTCCTTCCAGTAGCCGAAGACGATTGCCCAAGCAGTCGCCCCGCAGCCGACTGGATGACCCGATGATATTTGGGTTTGATACCACCGCGGAGTGCTTTTTTTGAGCTTCGCTGTTATCTCACGATATTCTCCCATTTTCGATCACTAGACTCCTTTTAGCTGGTGCTTTTATAGCGCCCCCCCACCTCGGCACTTTCATCCACTTAGTGGTTGACGGGAGATAAAATGCTCAAATTTCATCTTGGCAAGACCAAGAAATGTCTATTGAATGAATATTCATCTTCAACATTGCGTCTAGATTGTTCAAATTATTTCCCAATAGCCCCTAAGAATCAATGATTCTTAATTATGTTACAAACACTTAAAGATTTTGGTAATTACAAATCATAATCAGCCGTAAGAATATTGAATAAGCAACTTGGATGCATTAGCAGCTTTCTTCTAGGATTAGTTCAAGCCTAAATCCCGAAAAGTTCAAACACATCGTGATCAGGCATTTATTCAAGGGAGGAGCTAAACACATACAACGCAACAATCTTTAAGCTAAACTGGAAAATTCTGAAGAGAAATCGATATGCATAGACATAGAAATAAGCGACTATTCAGACTCTTGAGCTTAGAAAGTTGCGTTTAGGACTATAATTTGAGAGTTCAGACCGCCCCGATCCAGATGGCTCTACGTAACTATATATCACGGGATATTCTTTCAGCTTTCAGCATGGAAACTCAAGATCCCGCCAGACAGACCCTAGCCCGCCAGGGCTACCACCTCGTAGGTTCAGGCGCTGTCAAGCCCTGCCTCTGGCTCAATCGCAGCATGCGGGGAGGCGATCAGTGCTACAAGCACCACTTCTACGGCATCTCCAGCCACCGCTGCGTGCAGATGACGCCTACCTTAGAGTGCAATCATCTCTGCCTGCACTGCTGGAGGCCGGTAGACGACCCGAGGTCCGGAAAAGAGCCGACGGAGCCCGCGGAGCTGTTGGAAGGCATCCTAGCAGGGCAGAAGAAGTTTCTTTCCGGCTACGGCGGGGCCAAGACCACCAATCAAGAGCGTCTGGCAGAGGCACGCGAGCCCAGGCACGTGGCCATCTCACTCATGGGCGAGCCCACACTTTATCCCTACTTGAAAGAGCTGATCGATCTCATCACGCACCGAGGCATGACCTCCTTTGTGGTCAGCAACGCCACTCACCCCGAGGTACTGGAGGAGCTAAGACCGACGCAGCTCTATCTCAGTCTCAATGCGCCTGATGCAGAGCTCTACCGGCGCGTATGCAACCCCGCAGGAGACCTCTGGCCCAGGATCCAGGAGTCCCTGGAGATCCTGAAAGAGCACCGCTGCCGCAGCGTGATCCGCATGACTCTGGCAAGAGGCCTGAACATGGAGCGCCCGGAAGATTATGCCAGAGTTATCGAGAGAGCCAAGCCGGACTTTGTGGAGGTCAAGGCTTATATGCATCTGGGTCGCTCCCGGGCCCGATTGGAGAGGGAGGCGATGCCGCAGCACTCTGAGATTCTGGCTTATGCACACGCTCTGGCGGGCGAGCTGGGCTACAATCTGGAAACGGATGTGCCCTTGAGCCGGGTAGCGCTTCTCTCCAGCCGGCGCATCTCAAGAAGCCTCGACTTATGATTCGACAATTTTCCAGACTCCTTTTTTTCGATCTCGCTCAGACACCAGCAAGCTTCAGTCAGGGATAATCGTCATCGTCCACCTCAATAAGATCGAAGCTCTATAGACCTGGAAGGCATCTATAAATCCAGAGAAAGCCAAGAAATTGGCTGAAATGTCTGAGAACATCATAGAGGTAAAGAACCTTGAATACAGATATGGCGACTTCAAGGCTGTAGACGATGTCAGCTTCTTCGTCCGGGAAGGAGAGATCTTCTCCTTCCTGGGCCCCAACGGTGCAGGAAAGAGCACCGTCATCAACATTCTTACGACTCTTCTGCCCGTTCAGAAGGGCACGGTCACCATTGCTGGACACAACCTGGCCACAGAGCCCCAGGATGTTCGCAAGTCCATTGGCATCGTCTTTCAGGATGAGACACTGGATCGTGATCTTACTGTTTGGGAGACTCTGGAGCTTCACGGCAGAATCTATTCCATGCCCAAAGATGAGAGGAAAAAAAGGACTGAGGAGATCATCCATCTGGTAGAGCTGGAAGAGAAGAGGAATGTCCGCACCCGTTACCTTTCGGGTGGCATGAAACGACGCCTGGAGATCGGCCGTGGGCTCATGACCAGGCCTCGAGTGCTTTTCCTGGATGAGCCCACCATCGGCCTGGACACCCAAACCAGGCGCAGACTCTGGGACTACATCAAGATGGTCAACGATTCTGGAACTACTATCTTTCTGACCACCCATTATATGGACGAAGCGGATTTGGTTAGCAATTGGATCGACATCGTGGACCACGGCAAGATCATCGCCTCCGGCGACCCGACCAAGCTCAAGGATGCCCTGGGAAATGATATGATCTACATGGATACCAGCGACAACGAGACTGCAGAGAGGCTCCTGAAGGGTCTCGGAGCTGTAAGAAACGTGCTGACCACAACCCAGGGGCTGGTGGTCACCATCAACACCGACGGCACTCACTGCCTTCCTATCTTGATGAACAGGATCAAGGAGAAAGGCATCGAGATCGTCAGCGTGAACCTGAAGAAGCCCACACTGGATGACGTCTTCATCCATCATACCGGCAGGGACATCAGAAATGCAGGGGCTGAAAAGCTGCCCCGAATCCAGCCGAGAAGCGGGAGGTAGAAAATGTCCACCGAGTTTTTGACCATCTATTGGCGCGATATGCTCAGATTCGTCCGGTTCAGAATTGTGCTGGTAGCATCCCTGATTCAGCCTGCACTTTGGATGGCGCTATATGGAGCTGCCATGTCCAATAACTTCAGCCGACTTGGTACCGGCATGGTCGTGCCCGAGGGAGCCGTCGCGGTCTCCTATCTCACCTTCATGGGAGCAGGAGTGATTGCACTGACCACTCTTTTCACCAGTCTCTTCGGAGGCATCACTCTCCTTTTTGACAAGAACTGGGGGCTGATGAGGGAACTCCTGGCGAGCCCCATGCCCCGAAACCACATCATAGTGGGCATAGGTCTCTCAGGCGTCACCAAATCCTTCATTCAGGTTATGGTCATCATGGGATTTGGCCTGGTCATCGGAGTTCGATTCTTCCAGGGATACACACTACTCCATACAGCAGGCGCAATCTTGGGAGTGCTGCTCTTTGTAGGCATATTCTCTCTGGGCTTTCTGTTCCTCTCCTCCGCCATCTCCATGAGCATGGAGACACCAGAAGGGCTGCAGGCGGTCATCACACTCTTGACGCTGCCGCTGTTCTTCGCCAGCAATGCTCTCTATCCCATCGATGCTTTCCCTGGCCCCGTGAGGGTCCTGTCTCAGTTCAATCCTCTGACCCACCTGGTCAACGGTGTGCGCTACTTTTCTGTCGGCAATGACTTCTATGCCATCGGCATTCATTATGTTTACACGACCAATGATCTGATCCTATCGCTCCTGGCGCTGATGGGATTTGCTGCAATTATGTTCCTGGTGGCCTGGAGGGTCTTCAAGACGGCGGTGGTAACCTGAGACATCCCGGCCGGTTCAGGAGAAAACAAGAAAAGATAAAGAATGACGGATTACCTGCACGATCAACAAAAGGGAATCATTAAAATCATTCGAGATATGACGAAGGAGGAAACAAGATGAAGATCTTAGGAATTTGTGCCAGCCCCAGAGGCTCCAAGAGCACGACGCTTCGGCTGGTTCAGGCTGTCCTGGACGGCGCCACGAATGCAGGAGCAACTGTGGAGCTGGTAAATGTCTGCGACCTTGATATCAAGTACTGCAATGCCTGTCAGGTCTGTTTCAAGAAGGGCAAGTGCGTGCACAAAGACGACTTCGAAGGGCTTTACAGCAAGATTCTGGCAGCCGATGGCATAGTCTGGGGATCGCCCAACTACTTCCACACAGTGACAGCGCAGATGAAGACTCTCATAGACCGCATGGCAGACGCCGTTCACTGCCAGCTCCTCACGGGAAAGTACTGCTGCAGCGTGGCTACAGGCGGCAACAACTATGATCAGGTTACGGATTATCTGGACGACCTGATGATGAACTTCGGGGCATTGGTCTCGGGAAACGTGGGAGCACAGATGTCCAAAGGGCCAGGGGCCCTGGAAGAGGCGGAGAAGAAGGCTCATCAGCTCGGAAAAGTTCTGGCTGAGGACATACGCCTCAAGCGCGATTACATAGGGCAACGGGAGATGCAAGAAGAGATTCGCAGCTATTTCAAGAACCTGGTGAAGATGAACAAGGATAATTGGGAGCATGAGTACGAATACTGGAACCAGATCAACTGGACTTGAAATTGACCTAGATGCCTATTGGGCCCGCACAACTTTTAATATCTTCCAGGTCCATTAATACATATGCTGACTCTAGATGAGGGAAAGATGGCGGTTCGTCTGGCCAGGGAGAGCCTGACCATTTATGTGGAAAATAAAAAGATCCTGGAGCCCGAAGGACTTCCTTCCGTCTTCGATGAGAAGCGAGGCGTCTTTGTAACACTGCACGAGGATGGAGCTTTGCGGGGTTGCATCGGTTACCCACAGCCTGTCATGGCACTTGGCCGGGCGATTGTGGATTCAGCAATCAATGCCGGCACCCGCGATCCGCGTTTCCCTGGAATAAGGCCTGGAGAGCTGAAAAGGATGGAGATGGAGGTCACCATCCTTACCAAGCCCGAGCCCTATCGTGAACCCAAGAAGAAGCTGCCAGAACTGGTTCGAATTGGTAAGGACGGTTTGATCGTCTCCAAAGGACCGTTCTCAGGTTTGCTCCTTCCCCAGGTGGCTCCTGAGTGGGGCTTTGATTCTATGGAGTTCTTGAGCCAGACCTGCGTCAAAGCTGGGCTGCCTCCGGACGCCTGGCTGGATGAGGACACAGAGGTGCAGCACTTCGAGGCCCAGATCTTTGCCGAAGTTGCTCCAGAGAGAGAGGTCTTCGAGAAGAGCTTCACAGAGAGCCCCTGCGGAACCTGAGAACAGCTCACCCAAACCATTGAGCTCCAGGTCGAAAGTAAAGCGAGTACCACCTTTTTTCTGGCGATCGACATCATACGGACATTCATTTATTACGAAAGCCATAATAGGATTACTAAAAAAAGGGAAAATAGCCAGATTTAGAGCTGAATCGATCCATTTCCTCCAATGGCGTCCGTGTAGCTGTAAGGCGGATATGATACGCTCACACCAGTCCAATGCGCTTCAGGCACCTGACCGGATACGATCCCTCGTGCGTTTACGATAATTGACTTTCCGCTAACAGGCTTATTAATCCTGATCTTCCAGCTTGCCTTCGCACTCGACCCTGCCGACATGTCTCCCAGAGAGATGTTCATAGATCCAGATGTCCCGGAATTGAGGGAGACGCCATCAGGCAAAGTAATCGTTGCCACCGCTTTTTTGGCAGGATACAGGGATGAGCTGAAAGGCATTGGGCAGGGATATGAAATATCAGCAGAGACAGTTGCAGTTGAACCAGGCGTTAGCGATCCTGAGGTCTTGACGCGGACACTCCAGGGCATCATCACCATCCCCCAGTAAGGATGAGATTCGCCTGCCGCCGTGTAGTTCCAGCCGCTCTGCAGTTCGCTGTATGTCCAGGCTGTGATTCCCGTTTTGTTGGTCTTATGCTTCTGGTCCCTTCCCCAGGGATCGCTGAAGTAGATGGTGCCGTTCAGGTCGTCATAACCTATCGCCGTCCTGTAGTGACCTCCACCGCCGTTCGGTTCGAACGTCATGAGTAAAATTACAGGAGTATCGGCAGCAATAAGACTCTTCAGCTCCTCCAGCCAGAATTCATCAGAAGAATGGGGAAAGGATGCATAACCTAAAGCCCTTTCGGGATATCCGGCGGCAGGAACATCATGAGGAAAGAATCTCCCCTGAGCTGAACTCATGTTGCTGAAGTGACCTGAACGGACCATGTCAAAGGACCAAGTTCCTGCGGAGGAACTTCGCGCCACATCAGCAATCTCTTTCTGATTGATATCCGGCCCGTAGTAGTCGTAAATGCTTTCCAGAACGCCTTCGCCGCAAAACAGGCCATTCATTTGCTGGTGCCAGGGGACGCTCGCGATCATATGAGATGAGGGCAAGGCCGCGTTCCCTCCTGGCTTGGCATCCGCTGCAACTCCCGCAATCATAACACACAAGACCAGGAGAGCGGCTATGGCTGAGCTAGAAAGAATCTTCATAGATAAACCCCATTACAGGAAAGTTGAACATATTTAATACTTATTTTTATCGCCATTCTTGAAAGTTTTTTTATTTGAGGATTTGGATCAAACATGGCCCATCTTAGACGGGCATGGAGCTGTTATACTGCGGCCTTCAGCCGAGTCCCACTTGCGGGGTGGTCTGAGTGGACAGAGAGCATCGCCTACCTGAAGCCTCCATAAAGGCGTAACCATATGCGAGAATTCGCATCCGTCTGAGGACTGTGAACCGATCAGGTATCTGCGAATATTCCGGGAAGGCTGAAGAATACAGCCATGCGAGTGGAGCGGGTTGATCTCCTGTACTCCGGAACTCGGGCGATTCCAGGGCCCTGGCGGGGCAGACGATTATAACTATCAGTCCGACGAATGCCTGGAACAACGTGATTGTATGCCGCTTGATCCCTATGATTATTTGAAAATTCAGGTCCAGATGGATTTTGGATGCCAGCGATGCGGAGCATGCTGCCAGGTAGCCGATCCAATCGATATCTACCCCAAAGATATCCGGAGATTGGCAAGCTACTTTGCCATCTCTCCGGAAGAAGCGATCGAAGAGTACACCATCCCTCACCCCAGCGAGCCAGACATTCGCGCCTTTAAGGTCAGTGCACCATGCCGGTTCTATGATAAGGCTACAAAAGGATGCCAGATATATCCGGCCCGTCCAATGGTCTGCAGGTGCAGCCCCTTCTTAAGCCCCGGTCAAATCGGGCTCGAGGGCCTGGAGATTTACGAGGACTGCCCAGCTTCAGCTGAGACCATCAAGAGAGTTGAAAGGGATTTGGATCTGCTGCTTAGTCCCGACTCGAAAACGCAAAAAAAGCTGGAGAAGGCATTGTCCAAGATGATGCAGTTTGAATGATCCCGAATAAGGATTCGATGAACCATAGAGATAGGATACGACCATCCCCAGCTCAATTGTCCCTGCCAGGGCGGCCTTTGGGCGAGCAGGCCGCACGTATGTCGGGGGGACAACGAGTAGCGAGCTAAGCCCAGGTGGGTTCTTCTGCGGGGAGCTGGAGTGCATCAGTTCCGAGGGATTCAGAGGATAAAACCAGACAGATACTGTGCTGATACGAGCGAGGAGTGAAGGATAGCTCAGAGAACTCCCTAAGAGGGACACATGAAAATCTTGCAGTGAGTATCCTTATAATAATATCTAGTTCATTTAAAGTGTAGCAAAAAAGGAGTGAAGATTATGGATCGTACGTGCTGCTTGGACCTATGCACCCTTCAACTCGCCATACTTCTCACCCATAAGAATATGATTGCCTGACGTCGCCGTCATTTCAAACCCGGCACTTTCCTGGAAAAGCATAACGAAATCAGACCCTCCAAACAGAAAATTCCCGAGCATGTCGCCCTTTTCATGAGTTGTCCCCACATTTACATCATCCTCAAAATTAACGGAAGACACCTGGGCCATACCCATGGGAATAAGTGCCACCAGTCCATATTTTCCGGTATCCACTATTACATAACCACGGGTCTGAGAGAACTGCCAGCCGATCGAATCGATTGGATCATACTTGTTTTGTGTCGAGTTCCACGCCACCTCCAAAGCAACATTTTGCTCTATGGATTTCTTTTCTTTAATTATTCCGCCAACAGCAAAATGATATCGGTGATAGTCATTTACATTAAGGAATGAGTGAGTGAGTACGCCATTGGCAAAGGCATCTTTGTACTGACTGTCATTACCGAGCAGATCCTCGACGCTATAGTAATGCACGAGTTTGACTTCCAATCCGTTTTCCGCCTGAATAGTTGAATTGTTTTCAATCGCCCACACTCCCTGCGGAACGGAATCAGCTGGCGAAACAACGACAGCCGGATCAATTATCGAAGCGATAGGTCGTGCATTTGGCGATTCTAAGTATCTGGAGAAGAACCGGTTAAATGTGCTCCAGTTAGATGAGGACTCATACCATCCGTTCTGCAAACCGAAACTCGTGTCGTTATAAAACTCCTGATAGATTTTTGGGCTCCATGACGCGTCGGTATCAAGGAACATTCCCCACGTATCGGCAAAATCATGCAGCCATGTGGAAAAAGGCTCATAGTATTGAATCGCATTATTGAACAGACCCTTGTTCTCTAATTCGGGAAGAGGCTGGTCAACCAGAAAATAAAAGTAGCAGATACTTTGCAGTATTTGGTCGCGTGTGAGATTGGATGGATCATCAAGTACATCTTGCGGGATGAGCTCTGAGGTACGGTCTATGAAATTATAGTAGTCTGATAAGTTCTGAACAGGATTCATTATCGGGTCGGGATTTATCTCTTTAGCTTTTGCGATGGATTCTTCCAGCATGTTCCCGATTTCTGGATTTTTCTCTATTAGATCGATGAGATCTCGAGTTATCGGCTTATGACTATCGTCTCCTACAGCGAAGGCGTTTAAGGTAAGAATCGATGCTGCCAATACGATTATTACCAGATAGAGTCTGGTTTTAGAAATCCTTCTTTTCATTTATATCATCTCCTGTGCTATGCGTTTTGAAACGGGTGTCATCCAAGTCGAGACCGATGATAGGTGAAACGCGTATATGCGATCAATCACTGCCATTACTTTATTTGTCGAGTTATTGCCAAACATTTTGGGCATCTACATCATACACAATCGGTCTTTGAATACTGATACAATCTTACCGATGATTTAATCTTTTTGTTACAGTTAAGGGGACCTGGCCATGCCGGATAAAATTGAGAGGAAGTAATTCCATTCACGCGATTCCTATATAATTATATAACTTCAGGCGGGACTTGCATTTGGGCGAGCACTCATGGGCGCGAGCGGCCGCGGAGGTGGAGCTACCCCACAGGTGAGATCCTATTGCTGCCTGCATGGCTTGTAGATCTTTAATATTTTAATGCCAAAAAGCTTTTATTCAATGGCAACCTCCTCATTACAGAATCTCAAAAATAGGATTTAAGAAATCAGGGATAGTATATAGAGAAGAAGCCAGATGCCAGAAAACGACGGCTGATGCAGGAAGAAAGACTGGAAGCGAAAATGGATAAAGAAAGGCGAAAGTTTCGCCCAGGAACATCATGGTAAATCGCGCTGAATTTACAATATGTGTAAACAATTCGAGAGATCTGAGAATGAATTCAAAAGACTATGCCATCCGGTTGGTTATTTGTCCGTGCCTCTCTTAAAATTTGAGTTAAGCTCAGGACTCGAAGAAGCCGATTAAGCAATAATAGGTGTTAAAATGAGATATAGCAAAATTTTGCTGTGTATGACGGTGCTCTTCTGCCTTTTATTTCAGGCATGCGCAGCATCGGAAAGTTCAAACAACACAAATTCAAACAACACAAATTCGAACAACACAGATTCAAACATTACAATTGCGGCTAGCGGAGGCGATCTCGCGGATGGATATGTGATCAATATCGAAAAAAAATCGTTAGAGAATACATATTTTCGTGATGTTCTGTTCACGGGACTTCACAGCCAGCTGGTTGTAATGTCGATTGCGCCTGGCGAGGACATTGGCATGGAGACTCACAAGGATATAGATCAATTCATCAGAGTCGAGTCCGGAATTGGGCAGGCTATCGTGAATGGCAAGGAGTACAATCTCGAGAATGGCTCTGCGGTAGTCATTCCCGCAGGGACGGCGCATAATATCGTCAACCGCTCGAATTCAGAGCCATTGAAGCTTTACACAATCTACTCGCCACCGAACCACCCACAAGGCACGATTAACAAGGACAAAGCAGCAGCTCTAGTCTATGAAAAGGAGCGCCAAAAATAGTGCTTACGGGAGACCTTATTAGGTCACAAGCTGCACGCATTTATATAATATACGACTCTCCTGGCCGGTATACGGCCAGCACAATTTTATGAATATGCTTTCGACTTCATGCCTGGGTTTACGTCCTGGATTATTCTCATTTTTCAGAACCAATACCTATTGATCCTGTACTGGCAGGCATAGCCTGAAGACTGCCTGTAAGTCGCCATAAACCTTCTGCAAGGCAGGTTTTTTGTCTATCGCTTTGTTGGTATAACTCGAAAGAATGTGGACGACAATAAAATACATTTGTCGGATTATCCAATTAGATGTATTTGAAACAGTATTGACAAAGCAATATTTTCGAAAAATTTATGAACAAGTCATATGAATAGGATTGACAGGTTCAATCAAGAGGAATATGATGAACAAACAATTGTTAAAAGATTCGTTAGGCTGGGGACTGGCTCTTTGGTTCATTGGCTATATCTTGGGTATTATTCTCTTCTTTCTGCTTCCCGCTTCATTAATTGGTTGGGCCATTATGCCAATTGGCGTAATAATTACTTTTTGGGTATTATTCAAAAAAGTGAAAGGCGATAGTTTCAAGTACTATTTGATTTTGGCTGCTGTTTGGACAATAATTGCTGTTGTTCTCGATTACCTATTTATTATTAGAGCATTCAGTCCAGCAGACGGGTATTACAAGCTGGATGTTTATCTATACTACGCAATAACTTTTATCAGCCCGCTTATTGTTGCCTGGTGGAAAAAGCGAAAATCTTCTTCCGATTGAGTTACCTGATAAAAAGTGATACAGGGCATGATCGAGATCCTTTCGCAATAATTGACATTGACGGGCTTCATCGGCATTTTGCGGCATTAATAAAGCAAATCCAGTCAGACGTTTTGAGTTTGCTCTCGACCCAAGAGATACACTGGATAAGATCGATCTGCAAAAGATTGATCACCCAGAAGTGCTCCTAACCTTCAAGAATCAGGTGCGAGCCATGAATCAGACTGAGGCCATCGAGAGGGCGAAGGAGCACTTTGCCAAGCTTCTGGAGACGCAGCTCAAGCGCGTTGACCAGATGAAGGCGGGAGAGGATTGGGTAGACTACAGCCGGCTTACGCCCATAATAGTCGGAGTTGTAGGCGGCGACGGCATCGGCCCCTACATCACCAAAGAGGCAGTAAGGGTGCTGGAGTATGTCCTGGCAAAAGAGATCAAAGACGGGCGGGTTAAGCTGCAGGACATCACCGGCCTGACCATCGAGGAGAGGGTCAAAGTCATGTTAGCCCTGCCAGAAGAAACGCTGGCGGCGCTGAAGGAATGCCACGTTATCTTGAAAGGCCCTCTCACCACGCCCAAAAAGGGTGACAAATGGCCCAACCTGGAGAGCGCCAACGTCTCCATGCGCCGCGAGCTGGATCTCTTCGCCAATGTCCGGCCAGTAAAGGTGCCGGAGAAGGGCATCGACTGGATCTTCTACAGGGAGAACACCGAGGGCGAGTACGTTCTGGGCAGCTCAGGCCTGAATGTCACTGACGATCTGGCGGTGGACTTCAAAGTCATCACCAGCCAGGGAGCAGAGCGCATCGTGCGTCTGGCATTTGAGTATGCCAGGAAGAACGGCATAAGGCGCGTCTCGGCCGTCACCAAGGCCAATGTCATAAAGACTACAGACGGCAAGTTCCTGGAAACGGCCAGGCGTGTAGCGAAGGAGTATCCGGAAATTCAGTTCGATGACTGGTTCGTGGATATCATGGCCGCCAAACTGGTCGACGAAAAACGCAGAAAGGATTTCAAGGTCATAGTTCTGCCCAATCTCTACGGAGACATCCTGACCGATGAGGCTGCTGAGTTCCAGGGCGGAGTGGGCACAGCCGGGAGCGCGAACATCGGCAAGCGTTATGCCATGTTCGAAGCCATCCACGGATCAGCTCCGCGAATGGTGGAGGAGGGAAGAGCCGCTTATGCCGATCCTGCCAGCATGATGCGAGCCTCAGTGATGCTGCTACGGCATATTGGCTTCGCGGATCAGGCGAGCAAGATGGAGATGGCTCTGGATGTATGTGGCCTGTTCGAGAAAAAGGTGAGACTCACCGGCAGGGCCGACGGCGCCACGGGTACCCAGTTTACAGACTATGTTATGGAGACCATCCGGAATCCCGACCTGGAGAGCCAATGGCAAAGCTATCAGAAATAGGCCAGAGGTAAAGCTTTAGACGAATAAGGCATATTATCTTCTGTGGAAAATCTCGCAGAAGCATTTCTGAGCCTGTGCAAGGAGGACTTCTCTTTGCTGGGCGCAATTGAAGCGGGGATGAGGACCCACGAGTGGGTCCCAACCTTCGTCATCTCGCAGCTATCCGGCCTCTCGGCCAGCAAAGTCGAGTACCGGCTGCAGTATCTTTTTGAGCATAAGCTGGTGGTGCGGGAAACGCTTCATTATCTGGGCTACCAGATAAATTTCGATGCATATGATCTACTGGCACTTTCGGATTTCGTGAAAAGAAATTGCGTAAACAGCATCGGCGAACAAATCGGAGTAGGCAAAGAGTCTGTTGTTTACGGGGCACTGGGTGAGATTCCCCTGGCCATCAAGTTCCACCGTCAGGGGAGGACCAGCTTCAAACACGTGCGCCGCCTGCGCGACCACCTCACGGACAAACCAAAGGTGCCCTGGCTCTATGCCGCAGCTCTTGCCGCCAGACACGAGCACCAGGTGATGAAAAAGCTCTACCCCCAGGTTTCCATTCCCAGGCCCGTTGCCGTAAGCCGGCATGCACTGGCGATGGAGTTCATCGACGGCCCCCAGCTCAACAAGATCACGCTCTCGGATCCTGTGGATGGTTTGAACATGATACTGAATGAGGTGGGCCGGGCTCTGAATCAGGGCATCATCCATTCCGATCTGAGTGAGTTTAACATCATGATCTCAGAAACAGGTCCCAAGATCATCGACTGGCCTCAGGCGGTAGAGGTCACTCACCCTCATGCCCAGGAGCTCCTGGAGAGAGATATTGCTAATGTTTTGCATTTCTTCGAGCGCAAGTACAGAATGGAGATGACTCTGGAAGAGGCGCTTATACGCGTCCGGGAGGCAGGGCGGAGTTGAGCATATTCGGTGTGGATATCGCCAGCGGCTCGCCAAGCAGCCGCCGGACGCCGAGCTATTCGCTGGTTATCCTGGAGGGGGATACAACTACCAGCCACCACATGATCAGCAGGCACAAGCTGATGCGGCTTATCAGGGAGCGCCAGCCGGAGATCGTTGCTATGGACAACGTCCACGAGCTGGCCGCCGGACGAAATGAGCTGATCAACATTATGCGGCGGCTGCCGGGCGCAACAAGGCTGGTGCAGGTGACGGGCGGAGAACGGCCGGAATCTCTGGTCAGACTGGCTCGCTGGAATGGCATCACCTTTGACCGCACCAAACCGCTACAGGAGGCAGAGACCTGCGCCCGGCTGGCTGCGAAGGGCGTTGGCGCCGTTATTTCTGCTTTCGAGGAGCGGACATGGATCAAGGTGAGCAGGAGGCGATCGCTTGGCAGGGGCGGCTGGAGCCAGAACCGCTATTCTCGCAAGATCCATGGCGCAGTAAAAGGCCTGGCGCGGGATGTGGAGCGACAGCTGCGTGAAGCCGGCCTGGAATACACCATCAGGACTGTAGAGGGCCTTGGCGGCTACACCAGAGCGGAGTTCGTAGTGGAAGCCTCTCGCGAAAAGGTGCACATCAACACGGGCTACTCGGCGGATGCCCAGGTTAAAGTGCAGAGCATTGAGCGGCCCGAGCTGCAGTACAAGCCCCTCTTACAAAGGCGAGGATACATCATCGTGGGCCTGGATCCAGGAACGACGACGGGCATTGCCGCCCTGGACCTCAGCGGAGATTTGGTTGACCTGATAAGCTCCCGGGCTATGTCCTCTTCGGATGTGATCGAATGGATCGCTGCCAGAGGAAGGCCGCTCGTTGTCGCCACTGATGTCTTCCCCACGCCCGGTGCCGTAGAGAAGGTGAAGAGGGCTTTTAATGCTGTTCTCTTCTCACCCGGGGCGGACATGCCGGGCGTTGAGAAGATCGCCCTGGGAAGGGAGGTAGGCTATAGAAACGACCACGAGCGTGATGCTCTGGCTGCGGCCCTCAGCGCCTTCAAGAAATACAAGAACAAATTCCTGCTGGTGGAGAAAAAGGCCCCTGCAGAGGTCGACCCGGATGAAGTGAAGGCTCTGGTGGTCAGGGGCTACTCCATAGAGAATGCAGTTGCCGAGTTCATCAGACCAACTCCACCTGAGATCAGGCAGGCGGCTTCAATGCTGGCAGCGGCAGCAAACACCGATCCCGATAACAGTGCCCACCGCCTGCAAAACCAGCAGCTCACAGAGCAGGTCAGAACTCTGCGCTCCTATGTGGATGAGCTGAGAACTGAGCTGGCGGCAAAGGAAGCGGCTCTGCGGAGCGCTGGCGAGAAGCTGGACCGATTGCGGGACAAGACGGCAAGAGAGATCAAGCGCCAGCATGAGATCAAGATTCGAGACAAAGAGATCGAACGCCTGCGGGCGATATTACGCTCGGAAAGAAAGTACACTAAAAAGCTGAAGAGGAATGCTGCGGCCCGGAAAAAAGCAGAGCGGATAGAAGAGATAAAAGGCCTGCGGCGTCTGAAGCCGGTGGGCGCCTTCTCCAGGGAGGCCGTGCTTCTGGCAGCAGAGCGATATGCTCTTGGAGAGGGGGACATGATCTACCTGGAGGATGCCAGCGGCGGTGGTAAAAGCACTGCAGAGCTTATCAAGGATACAGGAATCGCGGCGGTGATCACTGACAGCGAGATGGCTCCGGCGCTGCGTGAGCACTTTCTTGATTTAGGCATACCGCTATTCTCGAGCCAAGAGCTGCCTGTGCAGAGGATCGATGGTCTGCCATTTGTCCGGCCGGAGGATGTCGAGGCTGCCCAGGCTCGATGGACTGAGCAGATGAAAGCCCGTCAGGCAAGGCTCGAGGCAGAAAAACTGGAGAGCCTCTTCCAGGACTACAAAGTAGAGAGAATGAAGGAAGAGAAGAGGAAGAAGAAGCTGAGGCTGGCGGAAAAGGTCTGACCTTGGAACGCACTATCAGTCTGCAGCTAAATCGTCGTCGCTTGGCCGGCCGCGGCCCAGGAGAGGCGCCCCAACCATAGCGCGGGAGGCCCACAGGCCGACTCGCGGCATTCCGGAAGGATGTACGAATATTGTTCATTCAAGCATCAGATAGATCCCATCTGCAGTTAAATGAATTCTAATTCGTCGCAAAAAATTATCCAACATATTCTTCCGGGCTCCGCGCGGTGAAACGCGCTGTGGTGACGGGGCGCACCCGAGATCGTGCGGCCCCCCCTAACCCCGCGCGCTGCGGGGAACAATCTATGAAACTATGCCCTTTACCTTGGACGAGTTTGAGAAGGCCCGATATGGAGGTCCAATTCGAAACTTTGGACATTCGATCTGTCTGCAGCTTAATCGTCGTCGCTCGGCCGGCCGCGGCCTTGAGCGGCGCCCCAACCATAGCGCGGGAGGCCCACAGGCCGACTCGCGGCACTCCGAAAGAGGACCGCCGTCCTAGTTTGCATCTACTCTGCCCGTTTGCTGTCAAATGACATTAGCGTATCTTTCATTTAGGCGCAAAAATTATCTCACCACTTCTTCTGGGCTCCGCGCGGTGAAACGCGCTGTGGTGACGGGGCGCACCCGAGATCGTGCGGGCCCCCCCTAACCCCGCGCGCTGCGGGGAACAATCTATGGAACTATGCCCTTTATCGTCGAACGAGTTTGGGACGTCCGCAGATGGAGGCTCCATTCGAAACATTGTGGCTTTCTGTCAGTCTGCAGCTTAGCTGTCGTCGCTTGGCCGGCCGCGGCCCAGGAAAGGCGCCCCAACCATAGCGCGGGAGGCCCGCCGGGCCGACTCGCGGAACCCCGAAAGAATGTGCGGACGTTGTTCCTGCTGGCATCGGATAGATCCCATCTGCAGTTGAACGACATTAGCGTATCCACATTAATTCACAAAGGGTGCATATCCGAACAGCTCATAACCACTCATCAGAAACGGTTCAGCTCCCCCAGCCTCTCCGGCCTCTCCATCAACTCCGTTCCTACCAGAAGGGCATCTGCTCCTGCCCGCATCATGCGCTGAGCATCCTCCCGGCTGTGCACCCCGCTTTCAGCCACCAGGAACACTCCGGCCCCGGCCTCCTTTGCCAGCGGAGCCAGCCGCTCGAAAGTACCAAGATCTACCTCCAGGGTATTCAGGTTGCGATTATTGATGCCGATGATCCTGGTGCCGCTCACCAGAGCCAGCTTCATCTCAGACTCATCATGAACCTCCACCAGAGGCTCCATTCCATAGGCCCTGGCCCCGTCCACAAATCTCTTCAGGTCAATGCCTAAGGATGCAATGAGCAGCACCAGATCGGCCTGAACCTCGGAAAGCTGCCTCTCATCGAAGATGAAGTCCTTTCTCAGGACCGGCAGGCCCGACCTGCGGGCGATCAGGGCGTTCTCCAGTGAGCCCAGAAAGTGCGTGGGCTCGGTGAGAACTGAGACGGCGCAGGCGTTGTTTTCGGCGTAGGCCCTGGCGTATGCCGCCACCTCCTCCGGAGCCAAAGCCCTTCCAATCGCCTTGGGCTTTATCTCGGCAATAACGGGAATTATGCCCCTGCTCTTCAGGGCATCAGCCGAGCCGATCAGATCCCGGCGCTCTTCCCGCGGCCAGACGGCAGTAGCATGCGGGCCGCGCGCTCGAGATGCTTTCAGGATTTCATCTATCAGGGGGTGCATCCTACCACGTCCTCGACCCAGTTGGAGATGATCTTCTTTCCAGAAGGCGTGAGCACGGACTCAGGATGGAACTGGACGCCACAGTGAGGATGGGTCCTGTGCCTGATGCTCATAACCACCCCGTCCGGGGTCGAAGCGGCGACTTCCAGGTCCGGGGCAAGCTTCTCCACAGCCAGAGAGTGGTAGCGCCCGCCCTGCAAAGGATTCTCCAGCCCCCGGAATATGCCCAGTCCATCGTGCTTTATCTCCGAAGTCTTGCCGTGCAGAGGCCTGGTGTGAGAAATAGTTCCGCCGTAAGCCAGGTTCATGGCCTGGTGGCCCAGGCAGACTCCCAGAATCGGCGTATCGGGAAAGTTCAGTATTATCTCCAGACAGCTGCCGATATCTCGGGCATTGGCAGGATGGCCGGGTCCGGGCGAGATCACAATTCCGATAGGGTCCAGTTCCTCGACCTCATTCAGCCGGATGTCATTGGAGCGAACCGGGGTATTCTCGTAGAACACGGATACGTAATCCACCAGGTTCCAGACGAACGAATCCTGATTATCCACAAAAAGAATCGGTCTCATCAAGCCACCCCCAGAGCCCGCCTCATGGCTGCCATCTTTCGCTCCGTCTCCTCGTATTCCCGCAGGGGATCAGAATCTGCCACAATGCCCGCACCCGCCTGAACGGTAGCGACCCCGTCCTGGAGGAGAACGCTTCTTATGGCTATGGCAAAGTCCGCGCTCCCGTCAACCGAGAAGTAGCCGATACCGCCGCCATACAGGCCCCGTGGCTCCTCTTCCAGGTTGTTTATGATCTCCATGGCCCGAAGCTTTGGTGCGCCGGAGAGCGTTCCCGCCGGGAAGACCGAACGCGCTGCATCGAACTGGTCGCACTCTTCACGCAGATCTCCCACCACAGTGGTCTCGATGTGTTGAACGTGAGAGTACTTCAGGACGGACATAAAATCTGCCACCTGTACGGTGCCGGATCTGCAGACGGACCGCACGTCATTCCTGCCCAGGTCTACGAGCATGACGTGCTCCGCCCTCTCCTTCTCATCCTGCAGCATCGATGCTGCAAAAGATGCATCTTCTTCTTCCGTCTTTCCCCGCGGACAGGTGCCTGCTATTGGATTCACCCTCAGCTTTCCGGCGTAAGCGGAAAAGAGGGTCTCGGGTGAGGCACCTACGATTGCAAGAGGCCCGAACTCGAAGAGGTAGGTGTAAGGGCTGGGATTGATGCTGCGCAGCCTTCGATAAAGACCGAGGGAGTTGGTGCACGACACACGGGCGGACCTGGCCAGCACCACCTGAAAAATATCTCCGTCCGTAATATGAACCTTGGAGCGAAGCACCCCTTTCTGATAGACATCTGCATCACCCATTCCGAGAAGCTCGCCCTGCAGCTCTTCCGCCTGGCTGTCCTCCGGATCGATCCCCTCGATGATCTCGATCAGGTTCGTCTTTGCTCCGGGAAAGATGGGAGCGACAGCGAAGTAGACCTTTCTCATCAGATGATCGTAAATGAAGGTGCTTTCCATTACGGCAAACTGGGCGTCAGGTGTGGAGGAGCGGGAACTCTTGCCAAGTCGCTCCTGCACCAGATCGTAGGCCAGATAACCGATTCCTCCGCCGAAAAATACCTGCCGGCCGAAGCTGTTGGCGTCACTGGATCTCTGGCAGGGGATGGCGGAGCGCAGCGCATCGAAGAGGTCAAAGCCCTCCTTAATATTGCCCTCCAGCCTCTTGCCGGATCTGTGCAATTCTACGCAGGAAGAGAGACGATCCTCCATCTGATCCTGGCCGCCGTTAAAGAAATCCATAGTGAGATAGCGGTTCTTGATGGTCACGACCGCGGAAGGATCGGCTCCCACAAAGGAGAATCGTGCACGGTTACCTGATTTTTCCACAGATTCCAGAAGGTAAGGGTACCGGCGCGTTCGCAGATTCATATAAAGCGAAAGAGGCGCGTCGACGCTGACCTTTTCTGAAACATCTACCAGTACTGGCTCTAGAGGCATGACTTCACCTGAGCGACAAACTCTATCATCTTCAATGCGTCCTTCCGGCCATCGGTCTCAACGCCGCTGGAAACATCAACCGCATATGGCCTGACCTTTTGCACCGCTTCGCGAACGTTTTCGGGGCGAAGCCCTCCCGCCAGGATGACAGGAACCCTCAGCTCCTGCACCAGGTCGGCGCTCAAATCCCAGTCATGAGCCAGTCCCGAGCCCCCCAGCATTCCATCACTATAAGTGTCAAGCAGAACGGCGTCTGCTGCGTTCGCCATTGTATGAACTTCCTCAGACTCTGCAGGCGATGCGACTATAATCTTCTGAGGCACGAGCCCTTTCAAGGCCCTGATGTCCTCGGCACATAGGGTGCTATGAACCTGCAATAGATCTGCATTTGTCTCGCGAGAAAGCCGTACCGCGTCATCAATATCCTGAGGCGAGATTACGACCACGCTCTTAGCAAACACAGGCACATTTCTGATCAGGTTCCGGGCAGCGGCAGCCGTGATGCAGTGACGCGAACGCTCGATCTCCACCACAAATCCCACCGCATCAGCGCCCGCTGCCAGGGCCGCGTCCAGATCGGACTGATCTTGCAGGCCGCAGATCTTGATCCTGGTCACAAGAATCTCTCCAATCTCTGTGGTTCACCGTTCATGTTCACCATTCTCTGCAGGGTCTCCAGGGCCTTTCCCGAATCTATGGCGGCCTCAGCCATTTCTGCACCTTTTTTTAGAGTAGAAGCCAGGCCTGAGACATAGATCGCCGCTCCGGAGTTCATAGCTACGATATCTCTTGCAGGGGACTTCTTGCCCAGCATCACCTGCACCAATTTGCCGGCATTCTCCTCAGGCGTTCCCCCAGCGATATCTTTCGCCCCGGCCAGGGGATAGCCGAGGTCCTCGGGCCGGAGTTTGTAGCTTTTCACAACCCCGTCTCTGAGCTCCGCAACGTATGTTTCGCCGGTATTCGTGATCTCGTCCATGCCCTCTCCGTGCACTACCATCGCCCTTTCAGTCCCCAAGATCAACAGAACCCTGGCCAGCTTTTCACATAGAATTGGGTCGTAGACGCCCATAACCTGCGCCTTCGCTCCGGCTGGGTTGGTTAGCGGCCCCAGGATGTTGAAGACTGTTCGAATGCCAAGTTCCTTGCGAATCGCGCCGACACGCTTCATGGCAGGGTGAAAGGCGGGAGCCAGCATAAATCCGATTCCAATCTTCTCGATCATAGACTGAACCGCGCCGGGCTCAGGGCTGATATTCAGGCCCAGTTCTGAGAGGACATTGGCGCTTCCGCATTTCGAGCTTATGGCATAGTTCCCGTGTTTGGCTACCGGAACTCCACAGGCAGCGGAGACTATGGCTGCGGCCGTGCTGACATTGATGGTATTGGAGGCATCCCCGCCCGTGCCGCAGGTATCAACCAGAGTGCCGTTTACCCGGGGGAGGATGCGAATCGCGGATTCTCGCATCTTTTTGGCAAAACCCGCGATCTCAGACACTGATTCGCCTTTCAATCGCAAGGCAATTAGCAGAGCCCCGATCTGGGCATCAGTCGCTTTATTGAAGATCTCGCCCATGAGGGCCTCGGCCTCCTCCACGGAGAGGTCATGCCCTTCCATGATATTTTGTAGATAATTCAAAGTAACACCAACCCAATGTATAATCTTGTACTATACTGCTGTAAAAGGTACAACGTATTTATAGATTATGCATTGCAGATCAACTAATCCCATCATGGCTACGGTGTAAAGTAAATGGATGTAACACTCGACCATACATTTTAAGAGCCCAAAATGGCTGGATGCAACTGCAATCAAAATATAAAAATTGGGGTTATTTTTTCAATAAAAAGGATCAGAGATCTACCATTTGCCAGACTCTATGATGGGAAGCTTGTCCAGTACCTGGACGATGGCCTCCGGACTCAGCTTGTACTTCCGGCAGATCTCGAACACGCGAGAGAGTTCGGTGTTCTGATCAGTTCCCGATAGTTGAGCTGCATGAATCTCAGCGGCATCCAGTCCTTTTTCCAGCACGATTTTCCTGACATCTTTTATTACACTCGCGGTTATGCAGCTCTTGGTCGCACCGATCTCTTCAATCGCCTTTCCCATATTTTCCATTTCTTTTGAACTAATCATAACTTTCAACACCCAACATTCAAAGATGCAATTATGTAGGTTCGGATATGTTAAATATCTTTTGAATGGATCGATATGCTGCAAGATAAGAAAAAAATGCCAGGATCCGGGAGCCTCCTTTGAGTCAAATGGCGTCTAACAGACAGCAGAGCTATATGGGAACATATAACGCGATAACATTCGAGTGGATCAGACCAATCCAAGGATCAGCTCTCAGGTCTCTTCTCGCCTCCGTTATTGCTGGAACTATTGGAAGATCCATTCTTCTTTTTCTTTTGGATATTTTCATCATCGAGATCGGATAAATCTGCTCCACACATCACAATGCGTCTTTTCGCACTGCTATAAATAGATGCGAATAGGGCAAGAAACATCTCTGGCCACCGCAAAACCTATTATCCCAGGAATAACTCAAGCTACACATGGCGAATCTTAATGTAGCGATCCTGGGTGCTCCAGATTTTGGCAAAGATCTGGGAAAGAAGGGCACTGTCAGCGATCTTACCTTTTACAACCTGAAAAAAGGGCAGAACACAGTTACCTTCATAGAACCGACCAGATATCCTGAAAGGATCGCTCCGCTCTTCTACGCAGTTTCCATGTCTCAAAAGGCACTACTGATTGTGGATCAGATAAATCCCGCTTTCGGCGAGTCGGTAATCATGCTGGATTCGATCGGCCAAAAAGATGGAATTGTGATCTTAAGAAACTATATCACCCGCGAGCAGATCTCACCACTCATCAAGGGCACAGTAGTTGACGGCTATGAATTTTTGGCTGACGACAAGAACGCACTTCGCGAGAGGCTTTTGGAAGATGTAGCCAAGATGCAGACCAGCTATGACTCAGAGACAGGAACCATGCCTGTAGATCACTTCTTCAACGTGCGAGGAATTGGAACCGTGGCCCTGGGTTCCGTCGCCGAAGGCACCATCAAGAAACATGACGAGCTGCGGGTATTGCCGGGAGATAAGACGGCCCAGGTCAGGTCCATCCAGAAGCACGATGAGGATTTTGATGTAGCAGGCTCGGGCGAGAGGACGGGCATAGCCCTCAAGGGAATAGAAGTCGAAGATCTGGATAGAGGAACCATTCTCACCAACGACAAATCCATCAAGCAGATCTCCTCATTGAAGGCCAGGGTGCAGATAGTCAAGTACTGGCCCTCCCCGCTGAAAGAGGGCATGGTATTTCATATCGGCCATTGGATGCAATTCGTCCCTGCCAGGGTGGAAGCAGTCATTGCCGAGAGCGATTGGCATAAAGTCGAGTTAACACTAAAACTGGATAAGATGCTGGTCTACCGCCCAGGAACTAGGGCCGTCTTGACCTATCCAGAGGGCGGAAAGCTCAGAGTGGTGGGAACTATAGACCTGCCTTGAATTAGAGGAGAGATATGATCTATAAGAAGATATTCGTAAATTATTTCATTAGATCGTATCTTAATGTGTTGTATAGGATGCTATTGGATGTGTACTTAGCAAGTATTAAAGTAGTAATAAAACCATGGTAGCTGGTCAAAAAGAGGTAAGTCTGATGTACGAAAAAGTATTGGTTCCGACGGATTTCTCGAAACACACTAACCCTGTGCTGGAGTGTGTCGGCGAGATTCCAGGAGTAAAGGAAGTAGTTCTATTGAATGTAATAACCCGAGATCCTTTGGCCAGAGTATGGTCTCCAGGAGATGAAGTCAAGGAGGCCAACGCAAAATTGGAGCTATTGAAAAAGACCCTTGAGGATTTAGGGTTAAAGGTCAAAGTGATGGCAGTATCAACAGAAGAGGAAGAGGCATATGAAGTAATTCGGAATGTTGCAGACGAAGAGAATGTCTCCCTTGTTGTTATGGGCGCTCGCGGAAAAAGCATCCTGAGAGGCCTACTGCTGGGAAGCGTCTCCACTGGCGTATTGCGCTATGGGAAACATGATCTCCTGATCATGCGTTATAAGAACCTGGAAGACGAGAACCTGGAAAAGTTCTGCCAGCATCTGTTCTATAATGTGCTGCTTCCGACAGATTTCTCCGAGGCGGGAATGACTGCCATTAATCGGGTAAAAGATTATAAGCTAACCAATAATGTCGAGCTTATTAATGTCGTTGCTAAAGGCGAGTCTGCCAAAGAGGTAGAAGCTAGGGTAAAGGACGCACAAACTAAGCTGGATGCCATCCGCGATGAACTGGAAAAAGCGGGCATTAAGGCGACCACAGAAGTGCTTACCGCAGAGGCCGGCGAAGCAAGGACTTATGGAACAGGCGGCATGGCAGCTGTGCACACGGCACCCTTTGTGGATGTTGGCGGGGAAGCGGATAGGATAATCTCAACGTCTGAAAAGAAGGATTCATCTCTGATAGCTATGAGCTCTCACGGCAAGGGCTGGATGGATGATCTATTGATTGGCAGCGTGGTTTTTGATGTAGCAAGAAGAGGAACCAGGCCGGTCTTGGTGATCAGATACAAGAAAAAAGCCTGAATCACTGACATCCGGCTGTCTCTCTGGCAAACCTCAAGAGCATAACCAATCGATCTGATTGGATTGCATGAATGCTGCCTACCGTGTATTGGTAGGCAGCATTTATTTGACACCTTAAAGGGAATTTGGAAATCTAATTTAGAGATCTAATGGTGGTTTGAAGCATCAGCTCAATGTCTCGTCTGCCAAGTGCCTGATCAAACTGGTGCTGGAAAGGACGGCTTGAAAAGCTGAATGGAGAATACCAAACAATCTCGAAACCCTATTTTTTGACGCATTTTACGTAAATCCTGTAGCCAAGAAGATTTGCCTTTGGCAGCCACGGGATTATCCTCCTCTCCAGATAGCTCGATAGCTTCTCCTGCAAGAAGTATGGATCTACCAGTATACGCCAGCGGCTCATGAATAAGTATCCCTGGCAGGGTTTGAAGTCGAAGCCGCGACAAGACTGGACAAGAAAGCCTGCCTTCTCCAGGCTTCTTTGGAATTCCGACGGGGAGACGTATTCTGGTGGGTTTATCGATTCCCAAAAGAGATGCTTCCTGAGCAGAGTGTAGTGCGAGATGCGGTTGAAGAAGTCAACCACCAGCGTTCCTCCCGGTCTGAGAACGCGATAAAATTCCTGCAGGGCAAGAGCTGCGGCCTCAGAGTTGGGAAGACAGGTCAGGACTCCACTGCTCGCCACCCAATCGAAGGACCGATCCTGGAACGGGAGACTGGTTACGCTGCCTTGCAAAAATGCAGCATGCGAGAAGTCTGCCGCCCGATATGCTGCCCGGTCAAGCATATTGCGGGAAAAATCCATGCCGATGAACTCAGTAGCTCCGTTCTCCGCCATATCACTCAACAGAGCCCGGAGTAACAGATTTCCGTTGCCGCAGCCGGCGTCCAGAACACGGCCTTTCGCCCCCGAGAAGCAAAATTTTGCCGCTTCATTCTCGAAGTCGCCGAGAAGGCGCAAAATATTATCAGGAGTATCTTCCGGAAGGTCACGCGCTATCTTGAGATCCGATTCGACTCCACCCCTCTTCTGGCGCTCCCAGAACTCCAGCTCCTCCTTTTGAAGAAGCTTCGCCTCTATTGCCCTCTTCTCTTCCTGAGCCTCAACGAAATTTGACGATTCAATCATGCCCGAAGATCACCAAATCCTCGAGGCCACCCTCGGGTGGTGAGAATTATTATAGTTTGCCAGGGGCAATAGATCCTATTGGATCGCAGTTGGATCGTGATAGGATCTTGATGATCCCAATAGAATGAAATTGAGCCGTATCTGTCAACGCCGTTTAGTGCCAATCATGTAACAGCAGAGCTATCCAGAGCATGTACCGTCAACGGCCAACAGATGGGAGCTGCAAAATGACGTCAGAAATAGACAGCAAGAACCTGGAGATAGTCGCCGCCAGGGCTGTGGAGTGCTTGGAGGACATGCTCAGAGTTATGCAAGATGCTGCAAACCAGATCTCCTGCGGCCGGGCACTGGAGGAGATAGATGTGGCAGGCTTTGCTCTCTACCTGGCAAGGGCGGACCAGGATGACGATCAGAGCCGCGCCCAGGCGATGGTATGCGTCATGGACTATGAAGAGTATTTGCGCATACTGGACCTTGTCGCCGGAGAAGTCGGCCTATGCCTGGAAGAATCGACGGAGCTGGTGGTAACTCTGCCGGAAATGGAGTTCGGTGAGGATATGGTTACGGGTGGCTTTGGAGACTTCAAGGGCGTATCTGTGGAGCAGCATAACGATTGCCTGGTCAGGCTGATGGAAGCGGTCTCATCTCTCCTCGAGAGGCGCGGCCTGAATGTCGCCTGCATTCCGGACGAGGAAGTAATATTTTATCTGCCCTTGGGATAGATCTGCCTTTGAAGCTAAAGCCGGGTGACGGAGAATTCTTTACTTGGAGCGTGAAATGATATTTGCAGGTTTTTTGGCCATGGTGGCTTATTTTGCGATCTTTTCTTTTGTGCATAGCCTTCTTGCCGATCCCAGGTTCAAGGACCGGGCCCGAAGAACATTCGGCAACGCCTTCGACCGCTGGCAGCGGCTGGCCTACGTCGTTCTGTCTTTGGTCATGGTACTGCCCTTCATTTACATCTTCGTCTATCTACCTGACAGAATACTGTACATCGTCTCCTGGCCCCTGATCGGGCTGATGGCCGCCTGTCAAGCATTGGCGGCTATTGGGATTCTGGCCAGTCTGCGCCAGACAGGCATCTCCTACTTTCTGGGAATGGAGCAGATAACCCGAACAAGTGCTGCAGGAGGGCTGGTAACGAGTGGCTTCTACTGCCATCTCAGAAATCCGCTCTTCTTCTTTGCCGCCGTCTTCATCTGGCTCAGCCCCATCATGACCCTGAATCTGCTGGCCTTCAACATCCTGGCGACGGTTTACTTCTACACCGGCGCGCTGCATGAGGAGCGATCGCTGCATCTTCAGTTCGGGCCTCTGTATGATGCCTACAAAAAGAGAGTGCCCATGTTCCTGCCCCGGCTGAAGTGCTAGGGAGCTTATCGAGAGGCTGGGCCGAACTTGACAGGGATATGCTGGAATCGTCCAAAGGGAGCCGAAATCCGCTGATGATCTTAATCGCATTGTTGCCGCGATTTCGGCTTATTCCAAAAAAAACGATCAGGCTATCTCCTTTTTGATCATAAAGGTGGCCATAAAGAAGGTAACAATAAAGAAGATCAGCAAGGCAAGAACGTCCGGGTAAAGGATATCCGTGAGAGATGCGCCTTTCAGCAGTGTCAGTTTTAAAGCATCTGAGGCATAAGTGAGAGGAAAGAAGTACGACAGAGGCCTCAACCAATCCGGAATCGACTGAATTGGAACCCAGGCTCCCGAGAGAATCACCTGGGGAAATGTTAGCACAGGATTGAGCTGCATGACCTGAAACTCAGTTGTGACGAAGTTGGACAGAAACGCCCCAAAGCTGAGCGAGCCCGCACTGAGCAGTACGACTACAACAAGAACAGCCAGCAAATTGCCCCCGATGGGCACCTTGAAGCCCACTACCAGGATGGTAAAGGTAATGACAGACTGTGCGATAGAAAGGACCAGATACGCCAGGATGTAGCCGGAGACCAGCTCCATCCTGTCCAGGGGCGACACCATAACCTTTTCCAGTGTTCCCTGAAGTCTCTCTCTCAGGAATCCAATAGTAGTGTTAAGAGACGTGAAGAAGAATATAGTGACGCCCAGCAAAGCAGGCCCAACTGAGTCTTTTACCTCCAGGTCGTATCCATAGACATAATGCTGGGTGATGGCAGGAAGCTGGGCCGGGGCTGGTGTTTGGCCCAGTATCTGCATGGCAGCAGCCTGCATTCCCGCCCCTACTACCGTGACTATGGTGCCTGCTACCTGAGGACTGGTTCCATCCAGGATCAGCCTGATTTCGTCTTTTCCTAAGACTACTGCCCCATTGAGCGTTTCATCTGATATTAGCTTTCGAGCCTCCGATTCAGAGGCAAGATAAGCGATCGAAAAGATATTCGAAGCCTGCAGGTGATTCAGAACATTCTCCTGAACCGGTCCCGTATTCAGCTCCACTATGCCGAGATTTATGCCGGTAAAAGTTCCAGAGAATGCGTATCCAATGAGTAGCATCAGGATTATGGGGTTGATGATCAGGGCGCCTACGGTACGCCGATCTCGCTTGGTCTGACGGATCACCCTGAGACCTACCGACCAAATCCTGTAAAGACTCTCAGAGACATCTTCGATTTGTACCATATTTTCCGCCACAGGCTCAAATGGCAAGCTTGAGGAACGCGTCTTCCAGCGTGGGCTCGATGACATTGAAGTCCAGGGGCATTACGGTGTCCAGTATTTGCCTGATCTTGGTGGCATCGGTAACTTCAACCGCCAGCATGTCGCCTTCCCGGCTTACCTCCAGGCCAGCTCCCGCCAGCTTTGCCATCTCATGTTCCGGGTCATCTACCTTCATCAGGAGACGCTTCTTCAGGCCCGCAAACTTCTTCAGATCGTCAGGAGAGCTTTCGGCAAGCATTAGACCGTTGCGCATGAACCCTACCATATCGCAACGCTCTGCCTCTTCCATGATATGGGTGGTAATAACTACCGTCTTGCCGCTCTCAGTCAGTTCCCGGAAGTATCCCCAGAAGGATTGCTTGGTCACAGGATCAATTCCTACCGTAGGTTCGTCGAGCAGGAGCAGATCAGGGCTGTTGATCAGGGTACAGGCGAGCGATATCCTCTGGTACATACCGCCGCTAAGCATACCTGTAACTCTTTTTCGGGTTTGGGATAGATCTACAATCTGCAGAACTTCCTCGATCTTCCTGGACCTTTCCCGTCCGCGAATTCCATAGAGACCCGCATAGAACTCCAGGTTCTCCTGGACGGTAAGGTCTGGATAAAGCGGCCTTTGTTGGGGCATGTACCCTAGCCTTGGATAGACCTTGCTTATCCGGTCCAGTGGTTCATCCAGCACATAGATCTCGCCCGAGTCGAGCTTAACCAGCCCCATTATCATCCTCATCAAGGTGGTCTTTCCGGACCCATTCGGTCCCAGAAGACAGTACGTAACCCCTCTGGGAATGTGGACGGACAGATCCTGCAAAACGCGCAGTTTATCGAAGCTCTTGCTGATATTGCGACCGACCACAGCGAATTTGTCCTTCGCGGGCACCTGTATCAGCTCAGCGCTCATGGCTCTTCCAGAGCTTGAGGCGTCTTTGTCTCAGCCTCCAGGCAAAACCTACTTGCCAGCTGCATTTTTTTTACCTCTGATTCTAAAGATCAACGCCAGAGCGATCAATGCTGCAGCAATCGCGATTAACCACCAGTATTGGAGGATGATTCCTTCGAGATTGGGTTGGACGCGGATGTAGGCGTAATCGCTATCCTGCAGATTCTTTCTGTAGCTATCAGAAAAATCAAATTCCAGAGTAAACCGATACAATTTGCCTGCGACTGCATCCTTCGAGACGTCCACTTCATAGATCAGTTCTGCTTTCTCGCCCGGAGGCAATCGAGATATAGGGGATTCATCCGCATCAACATAGAGTCCGGTCTCAGGTCTAAGCCTCGCCACCAAATCTTTGGCGGCATCGCTCCCATTGTTTTGAATAAATATATTAATAACATTATTCTTTGATCCGACACTCAGGTTTTCTGGTGACACATTCAGAGCCTTAAGGTCAACCCCGCTCAACTTTTCTATGCGCAGCGTGAGGGGTATGACCTGCCGGGCATTGTTATACCAATAAAAGATGTCCGGATTATCTGGACTATCGCTATGAGGTTTGACCGCCACATCCTGCTGGTAGGTGTAATTAGCGATGGCGTAAAGCGTGTAATTGCCGGGCTCTGTATTCTCATAAACCTCAATAGGGTATTCCAGGAGTGCTGAGACCTGGCCGTCTCGCAAAGAGCCAGCATAAGCCACCTCTCGCTTCAGATTCATGGCGCTTTTGTTCCCGGCAACCAGTTGTATAGATACATCCTGGGCAGAGGATCGCAGAGCCTCAAGCGCAAGCTCCTTTTGGGCCGCAAACATTTCATCCGGCCGGCTCTGCGCCGGCTCGGCTACAGCTCTAAAGGATGTAACGCGTCCGATATTG
This sequence comes from uncultured Methanosarcinales archaeon, assembly GCA_963782455.1. Taxonomy (GTDB): domain Archaea; phylum Halobacteriota; class Methanosarcinia; order Methanotrichales; family Methanotrichaceae; genus Methanothrix. The sequence continues at coordinate 140,190 of CAWAJP010000011.1, read as the reverse complement.
GATACAGTCAGGAAGAGCGAAGTGTCCTCGTTCCGGTAGACGCTCGAGCGCGCTAAGGCAATCTGCAGATCCGGTCCGCCGTCGACCGAATACCAATCACCGGAAAATTGGGATGGGATGGATAACGGCCCTTGATAACTTGCAGGCGGCATAGCCGTCCCTTGATCCGGAAGAGGCTGGCATAAGATCGGAGTCGCCAGAGAAACAATTATGGCCAGCAGAAAAATGAATATTTGTGGAGAATATCCGATGCAAGAACGAACGGAGTTCCTGACATTCTGTACAGGCTCGATTGGCTCCCGTATTCTGTCAATCAGAGATTTCATATGGGATGCCTGAGCGCCAGCTCGGGAGAAATATATTTCCAGGTTCTCGATCTCAGTCATGCGACCTTCCGCTCGGGCCACTACCCGCAAATTTCTCAGGACATATTTGTGTATAATGCATATAAGATATAGTTTTCCCGAACTCCTTAAGGGTTATAGAAGACCTAATTAGCCATGTTATCAGATCTCAAAGTCATAGGCCCAAAGGCCATACGCTTCTAGTTGCAGTCCGGACTGAGCAGGCATAGGCTACACTGATGCCCCCAAAATTTAAAGATTTGGCCAGGAATGTGCAAAAGTTTCCTGCCAGATACCGAAAAATGGGCAAAGAGCCGGAAAAATGGTGGCTCAGGTCAGCTTGCTCTTCACCTTGGCGTAAAATCCGTCTCTGCCTACCTTCACAAACCGGGCAGGAGTCTCGGCCTTGCTTATCACCACTTTATCCATTGAGGATATAATAGTCGAGTTCTGTCCGTCTACCACGACCAAAGCTTCCTTTTCCGGCAGCTTGAGCCTGACCTCGATCACGCTATCTCCCGGAATCACCCAGGGACGGCTGGAGAGCTTGAAGGGTGCCATGGGGACCAGCACAATGGCATCCACTCGCGGGTCTACGATAGGACCGCCAGCGGACATGGCATAGGCTGTGGAACCTGTGGAGGTGGCAATGATGACGCCGTCTGCCCGGAAGTCCTCCATGAGCGAACCGTCCACGATTATCTCAAACTCAATCATCTTGGCCGGACTTGCGGTCAGAAAAGCGATTTCATTGGTGGCACGAGGGAGGCATACTCCGTTCAAGAGCAGTTTGAGCCGGGAACGCACGTCTACCTCAAAGCCGGGGATCAGGTGCTTCAGGACGTAGACCGCGTCCTTTGGTTCGACATCCACCAAAAAGCCAAGCGTACCCATGTTTATCCCCAGGATGGGGACCGGGTCCTCCATCTTATGAATGGTGCGAAGGATGGTTCCATCACCGCCTACCGACACTATGAAATCCACCTTTTGCTTCTCCATCTCCGACACGGTGGTGGCCGCCCGGCCAACCTGCTGTGCGATATCAACATCCACCAGGATCTCTGAACCCATCATCTCCGACTCTATCTGACAGATGAGCTCTTTCACCAGCTGTATGGATTCCGGTTGCTGTCTGGATACAAATCCTATCTTAATGGCTATCACCGCCTATGAGGTGCAGCAAGTCCTTGTGCTGCAAGCCGTTTGAGCCGATAAGATACTTCTTTTGCCACATATTTGCGCCCACCTGAAGCTCATCTCCACCGGCGTCGGTAACGACCCCGCCCGCTTCCTCTATCATGAGCTTGCCTGCCGCCACGTCCACCACACGCATCATACCCCGCAGATCCACAAATGCATCCAGTTTTCCAGAAGCGACCAGGGCCATCTCAAGAGAAGCGCTCCCCAAGGTGCGAATCCGGCGTACCCTGTCGCCAATTCCTGCAATTCTAGCGGTATTGGGCCGCAGAGTGTAAGCCGAGATGCTGAAATCATTCAGATCATTGTTCTGGGAGACAAAAATGCGGCCCTCCGGCCCGGCATATGCGCCCCTGCCGGCTTCGGCATAATAGCTGTGACCTCGAGCCAGATCAAAGATGAAGGCGAAACGACAATCGTCCCGGCTTATGTAAATGGATACGGAATAGAAAGGGATGCCGGCGATGGCATTGAATGTCCCGTCCAGCGGATCGAGGTGAAGGAAATAGTCGGACTCCTTACCGATCTTGACCGATCCTATCTCCTCACTCAAAACACTGAAACCCAATCCGGAGCCACGGAGTACATCGAGAACTGCCTCCTCTGCAGCGTGGTCGATTCTCTTCGTGGGAGTGCCATCTGCACCCATCTTTACCATTTGGCCGCTGGCACTGGTGCCAACCATATCCTGGATGGCGGAGACTACGGCCTTGGCGGCATTGTCGCACAGTCTTTTTAGATCGCTGCCTGTTGGTGAAAGTCTTTCGCTCATCCCTGATAATTTGGTCAGCCCACTATAAAAGTTTCTCACTTGGGATAGGTTAGCTTTATTAGACGCGTGTTTGAACTATGCCACTACGTTATATTGAGGAGGATTCCGTTTGATCTTAGGTTTACCTGAAGATACATTTATAGGGGTTATAGTTGTGCCCGTTGCCGTCTCGCTTCTACTCCTGCTCTGGGCACTGAGGTGGTGATCGGATTGGACTTTCTGGGTACAATCGTTATAATACTGTATTTTGTTCTTCTTATCGCCATTGGCGCTCTGGCCTCCAAGAAGATCAAGAACTCTGCTGATTTCCTGGTGGCTGGACGAAACCTGGGCTTCTGGACATTTACCCTTCTAATCGTTGCCAGCATCTGCAGCGGCATGACTATTCTGGGAGTTGCGGGTTTGGGCTACGCCACAGGGTGGCCCAGCATCTGGGAGCAGATCTTCGTGCCGCTCTCGGCTGCTGTCTGCATACTGTTCTTCGGCACGAAGCTTCACGCCGTCGCCTCGAAGACGGGTTACGTGACTGTACAAGACTATTTCGCCCACAGGTTCTACAGCCCGAGCGGCATTCGAGGGATGTCTGCCATAATCGGCGTTCTCATCTCCATAATCTACCTGGTGGGGCAGTACGTCGCCATCAGCATGGTCCTGTCCTGGCTCTTCAAGATACCTTATCAGTGGGCGCTGGTGATTGGTGCCGTCATCGTCATGGGCTATACCATTCTGGGTGGGCTGTACGCTATTGGCATGGCCTCCCTGGTCCAGGGAATAATGATACTGGTAGGCGTTCTACTCGTAGGGCCGGTGGTAATTGAGGCAGCTGGCGGCATGACACATGTCAACACCGTTCTCGCGAGCATAGATGTGAATATGACTCATCTATGGTATCCCCAGGTGCACCCGCCTTACGCCAAGTATGCCTTCATGACACCCGAGTACCTGGTGTCGTTCTTCTTCATGCTCACCTTCGGACTGGCGGCAGCTCCGCATGTGGTTAATAACGTTCTGGCTGCCAGGGATGTCAAGTACTTTAAATGGGCTCCGCTGGCGGCCTTTGTAGTCTATGCAGTGGTCATGTATCTGTGCAAGATCACAGGATTCGCTGCACTGTCCATGGTTCATGAGGGCCTGATAGCTCTGCCTACCGAGGTCGCCAATCCCCCAGACTACTCATTCATCGCGGCCTCCGAATATGTCTTCCCGGGATTCTTCGCGCCTGTGGTGGCGATAATTGTGCTGTCGGCGGTGATGTCGACAACAGATCGGCTGATGCTGACCATAGGGAGCTACGTAAGTTGGGACGTCTACCGGCAGTTTATCAACAGGGATGCATCTGAGGAGTCGATCACACTCCTCAGCCGCGTGGCAATAGTAGCCGCCACCCTTCTCACTCTGTGGCTGGCCTGGTCCAACCCCCCGGACCTGCTCGCCTGGCTGATCTGGATGGCCATAGGCGTGATGCTGGCCTGCTTTGTGACACCCCTATTTGCAGGGCTGTTCTGGCGCAGGGCTACCCGTGAAGGGGCGCTGGCGTCCATGGGAGTAGGCCTGGCCGGAGCCCTCGCCTTCAGCTATTATGCCAGGTTTATCGCGCCCATGCCCATGCATCCCAGCATATATGGATTTGTGCTATCGATAGCAGCCATGATAGTGGTCAGCCTGGCGACAAAGAAGCCTTCAGAGAAGCTGCTGGACGAGACAAGCACAGGCATGTACATTCGGGTCAGGGATCGCAAGGCCTGATCTTAACAGTGGCTTCGAGAGGATCACGCTTGGCCTGCGGCGAGGCAGGCTAAGCGATAAGATCTAATATAACGAAGAGATAGTGAAAGGGGCAGGGCCCGTGGTCTAGCTGGTTATGACATCGCCCTTACACGGCGGGGATCACGCGTTCGAATCGCGTCGGGCCCATCTTTCTTATTTTTTTATTTCTAATTGCGGCAACTTCATGCTCACTCCTTTCGTTCCGTCTGGATCTCAGAACAAGAATAAGGCCAGAATCCCGGCCACAACAGTTGGCAACAGGACGGCAGCCATCTTATTGCCGAACTCCCGTGAACCCAACACGTAGGCGATGGTGAGTTTTACCAGAGTATTGGTTATCGCAGCCAGGGTGATGGATGTGACCGCCACGTTCCCGGCAAGGGTTGACTTGGCGAGAGTTGCCATGGTCAGGGTTATAGCATCGACATCAGCCAGACCGGAGACTATGCTGGCGGCATAGATTCCAGTATCGCCAAAGTAGACGCTGGCAAGCTTTGAGATGAAAAGAACAAAAGCGAAGAACGCGCCGAATTTCAGCGCGGGGATGATGCGAAATGGGTCTTTCACATCGACATCCTTTCCGGTGGAAGGATTTTTTCTTAGAGACAGATAGGCAAGAGCCGTGCCTACTATGGTCATAATCAAGAGCGGCGGCAGAATGGCCAAAAACAGGTCTTTGTTTGTCACGGCGATGAGGAAGAGCATTCTGGGGAACATGGTACAGCTCGCAATGGCCGTGGCGAAGACAGCAGAGGACATTATCCTTTTATCCACCTTTACCCCCTCGGCCATGGAAGATGTGACGGCAGTACTCGAAACAAGGCCGCCAAGTATGCCGGTTAGGCTCAGGCCACGCTCTGCTCCAAGGATCCGGATCAGGATGTACCCCACATAACCAATCAGGCTGACCATCAGCACGAAAAGCCAGATCTGGCGGAGGTTGATGACACCCCACGGACCCATGGGAGACTCGGGAAGCAGCGGATAGATCACCAGGGCGATTATGCCCATCTTGAGGGTGTCCAGCAGATCCGTCTCGCTCAGGACTTCTACATAGTGATGCGTGATGGTCCGCGTGGCCAGGACCCAGGTGGTTATGATGGCGAGAGCCACCGCCAGGGGCACGCTTTCCGGGAAGCTGGTCAGCATTCCTAAAGCGAAGGTGACCACGGCGGCCACGGCTGCCGTGAAATCGATTCTGCCGAGTGAATTGACCGAAGAAGTATATCCTGCCGCAACGAGGATGGTAAATGTGGAGATGGCGGCTAAAGCAAAGTTGGGGCCGTAGTGGCCTGCCAGGTCAGCACATAAGGCTCCCAGGAGCGAGATCAATATGAAGGTGCGTAGTCCCGCCACACCCCGAACCTTATCCTCGACCTGTCTGCGCTGGCGCTCGGTGCCGATGAGGGTACCTATGAGCAGGGCAACAAGAAAGGGGTAGATCTCGACAAAGTCCATTGCATAATTTATTTAATCACTCGGGTTAATAATTTTGCTGGCCGAAGCCTGGGAGGTGCATCCGTCCCAAGCTTTAAAGCATGGGCGACATTTTCAATAGAGATGGATGAACTGGACGAACAGAAAGTCACGGCTTGCATTCGCATTCTAGAGGAGCAATATGGCGTTCCCAGAGCAGAGATGATCGACCCGGTCGATCTGCTGGTCATGACCATACTCTCCCAGAACACCAGCGATACAAATAGCCTGCGAGCCTTCGGCAATCTGAAGAAGGCATTTGCGGATTATGAGCAGCTCCTTGGTGCATCCACAAAAGACGTGGCAGACAGGATCAGAGCCGGCGGCCTGGCGGAGATAAAGGCGCGAAGAATAAGGGAGACGCTCCTCAAGATCAAGCAGGACAAGGGGACGATCGACCTTGGCTTTCTGGGCGATATGGGAAAGGATGCGGCCATGCTGTATCTTCTGGCCCTGCCGGGCGTCGGGCCAAAGACGGCGTCCGTTGTTCTACTCTTTGCCTTCGGACTGCCATTCCTGCCTGTGGACACGCACGTCTACCGCGTCTCGCGACGCCTGGGCCTGATTCCAGAAGAGGTAAAGCCGGAAAAGGCGCAAAAGGTTCTGGAAAGAATCGTTCCTGTCGAGAAGTATCTTTCCCTTCACCTGAACCTGATAAGGCACGGCAGGCTTATTTGCCGGGCACGGGGGCCCAGGCACGAGGAGTGCGTCCTGCGAGATTTGTGCGACTGCTACATACAGAGCCAAAAGCCTTAAATGATAGTAACAACCACCCCCAATCCGCGCTCCGGTAGTGTAGCTCGGCCAATCATGTAGGACTCTCACTCCTTCGACTTGGGTTCAAATCCCAACCGGAGCATAATTTTACAGGCAAATTTTATATATTAATCGATTCGTTTCATAGATCTACTAAATATAAATATATAAAAATAGGTTCATGGCTATTGATTTTGCCCATCGAGGAAATGTTACTGAGCCTTCACGAACTCCTTTTGAGCAGCATCGGCCTCAGCACGAGTCTGATCGGCTTCTTTGAAGGTACCAATCATCTGATCGTGATATTCCTGGGCCAGTTCGGCGAACTTGATCACCTGATCATGGTAACTGGATGCCTCATCCCTCAAGGCTTGTGCCTCATCGAGAAGCTTCCTCAGCTCTTCGTTCTTCTCAAGCTGCTCTTTGCGGCTTCGAAACTCCGCATGCAAAGCGGCGATCTTATCAACCAGCTGCTTCTCTTTATCCGGGCTTAAGACCTCTGTCTGCTGCCGGAACTCCTGATGATCTATCTCGCGGCGCAGATCTCTGATGGAACGCTCACATGTGAGGTTGTGCTTCTTCCGGATATCATCTATCTTTTCATAGAACTGGTAGGTCTTCTCGTTGGACTCATCCCTCTTCTTTTTGAACTGTGCCACATTCTTGTTACTCTCGTCCCGCAGCTTCTTGAACTCCTGGGCCTTATCAATCAGCTCTTCAGTGGCCCTATTGAGCTCATTTCGCTTGGCGACCCACTTGCTCGCCTCAGCATTCAGTTGGCTCCCTCGATCCTTGAAGGCAAGGGACTCCTGCCTGAGTTTGCCACTCTTATCTTCCAGTTCTGTCAGCATCCCTCGTATGTCCTCCTGTTCCAGCCCGCGACTTGGGTTGGGTCCTTTCCCAATCTAAAAACCCGACTCCGCTTATGTGGCGAAGCGCAACTCTTTTTGCACTATAAATTGTGAGGTTTTGTATCCTCGTTTTTCGGCTCTTATTATCAGCTCCAACATCAATATATAATTATCAATATCTCCAATTCTGGACTTAAATAGCTTGATTCTATGGCAATATTGTTATAGCCAAAAGATGATCCTCCATAAGATCGATAGGAGCAAGCATACTACTTACATATCCCTTTACATATTAATCTTTTTCCTGTCTTTTTACAGGCAAGCTGGAGATATTAAGAATACGGGAACTTTATTAATAATCAGTTAATCTAATATTGATAATGGCAGTTCTGGAGATGGGACTCTTATTTTCATAACCTTTAGCAAATTATTCTCGGTAATTCCCTGTAATCGATGACATCTCTGGCCTATGAATTATTAGACTCGACCACAGATGACCTGAATGCAGTGAGATACCCGGCCATGACAAGGATCGGAAACAAGGCGGACCAAGAGAACCATGAGAAATATTCAGGAGAAAACTAAGGAATCTCAGGGCCGATTTGATATTGGTCAGTATGCGTTTATGAAGACAGTAGCGCGATATGACAAAAGATGCTTGTTACAATCCATTCCAGGAGAGAAGGCCACTGCAATTCAATAGAGGCGCGAGAAAAGTGAAAAGTTCAACCAGGGAATGGTATGCTTTTTGGGCGTAGATTAATCGTAAGCGGCGTTGATGCATAACCCTTAACATAAACACTCTGGCTCCCAATGTAATTATTCAACCCTTTAGTGTAAAGGCAATAAATGGTGTGCTGTCCTTGACTCGTGTTAATGCTTAGATTTCCCTGTGAATTTGCAATTCCTCTCAAGTTTGGAAAAGCTGTACCATCGAGATACATTTTGGCAGATACACCTTCTCCATTTAATACCGCCCGAGCTTCTATTTCGCCCGTTTGCGCGAAGGCGATAGCTGCAAAAAGCAATATGAGTATTCCTATAGCCAGTAACTTGGAACTCTTCGTTAGTATCTCCTCCTACAGGAAGAGAGATTGTTATTATATAGATTTCTTATGGATAGCGATAAAAACCATATCCCGTTGAATTTTAAGTGACCTGAGCCTGCTCTTTGCATCTGCAAGGCGAATCGAGATGCGATAAGCAATTGCACGGATAAGGCTATCTCTGGCGAACCATGCCCTACGACCTACACAAAAACTAGATATTCATGCAGCCTCGATAAAAGGAAGATGGCAGGGCGAAAGCTGTTGGCGGTTCTGGAAGTGGGCATGATATGAAATCAGTGTGCTTCGTTGGAATGATTTTATTGATCTTTTTATTGATTGGCGGGAACATTTCAGCCAATATTTTATCAGAGAACTACATTGAACGCAATGGCCGGACGGTCCTACAGTTAATGGTTTCTGTTGACTCGAGCAGCATGTCGCCTAATCTAAATATCGGTGATCTGGTTGTAGTAGAGAACATTTCAAAAAGTAATATAATCACATATGCTGAAGCGGAACTGACAGGTTACAAATCGTTTAACTTACCGGGAGATGTTATCCTTTATCGCCCTTATGGAAAAGATAACCTGACTCGCCAGGATCAATGCCAACTGCTTCTAGGAAATTCTCCGGGCCAGGAGAAGGCCACACCAATCATACACCGTGCTCTGAGATATGTGAAAACAGGCGAGCCCATGTGGAAAGATGGGCCTGACGCGCCGTTCTCTGGATACATCACTAAAGGAGATCATAACGATGTGATCGACCAGATGGCGGGGCAAATGTTCGGCATGGCCAATATGTCCTACATTAACTCGCACCGCGATGAGATCATGGATGTGGGAGCCGACAGATACCTGGACAAGAATACGGGCCTGATTATTTATAAGACAGGAAATGGAACCTTCGTGGGAGAAGGAATCAGCTACCTCGTGCCTGTAAAGGAAGAGTGGATAATCGGAATCGTTCGGGCTAAGATCCCACATGGCAATGATTGGACTAAACTTTCTTTTTCTTGAAGAAACTAATGAGGCAGCTACATTACTAGATTGCTATAGGAAAATGCAGGCCAAGGCGAAGAGCTGTTGGCGGTTCTGGAAATGAAATGTCAGCATGTCTCTTGATGCTCCGTTCAAGTGTAACCACGCCATACAAGAATGCAAGATAACATCGATGCATTAAATGAGAACGGGCAGGTATTGTTTTATATATTTAATATTATAGTTTCTTTGGTTGTCCACAAATCAACAATCCTGGGCAAGGTGATAATATCTATCACTCGTATTGCTTGCTTAAGCCTCAATGGATGGATGAGTAATGCTGGCAGCAAAGGAAGGCGAGATGATACGGCAAGACTCGGATACATATATATTGGCCGTGTACATATGAGATCCTGAAATGGCAATACTAACGGGAATGGTGTTGACGGCAGTTGGATTTGCTCTGCTGAATAGGGTGCTGAGGGATGGCATCTGGTCACCGGCGAACTCAATGAAAGGGGATCCTGCATCCAAGGATCGGATCATTGAGCTTGATGAATACGAAATCGTAGATGAAACTCAAAATCGAGCATCTGAAGGCTACAAGGTGAAGATCCATGATTAGCATATTGATCCATTAAGCATGTCGCGAAGGCTACTTATGCCGTAAATTGGATTTGCTTCTCATCGCACATGGTCATTTCTTCAATAAATTTTAATACGTCTGGTGGCAACTTTCAACCAATAAGAAAAATCTGTACGGATCTGTCAAACAACTCGGATTTCCTGTATACTATGTAACTGTGTCTCTATCAAACCACCTCAAGTATCACATAATCGAATAAACTAATTATTAATTATTTTCAAGGATTAGTATTCTACTAAAGAAATATTGAGATCTCTAAACAACTAAAGAGTAAAATCAATTGTAATGAGCCGTATACATGTCATAAAATCCGAACCATATTTAAGGATTATAATTATTACAGGAAAAAGATTTTTATAGCACCTATTCCGAATCTAAAATGTACCTGGAGGGGATATGTAATGCCTTTAAACATTTTGCTGGTGGACGATAGCGCCGTTAACCTGAAGATTGCATCGTTAATGCTCAAAAAGCTTGGGCATCATGTAGATCTTGCAACAAATGGTATAGAAGCAATTGAAGCTTTGGATGATCAGTCCTATGATATGGTGATCATGGATATTCAAATGCCTGAGATGGATGGATTAGAGGCAACAAAAATCATCCGCCAGAAATGGCACCAAAGCCTGAAGATCATAGTTGTCACGTCATTAAAAAATTACCGTGATATGTGCTTCGAGGCAGGTGCAGACGATTTTCTAATCAAACCGCTTAGGATTGAGAAGTTAAGGGATGCGATCAAATATCATATGTCAACTCCCGAATTTAAAGAATTTGCATTGAGCAGGCCCGAGGAAAATGCTACTGCATACGATCTTTGGGAAAAGGAAGCCCATCGTATTATGCAATACCCCATATAAAAATACTATCATGGTGATTATATGAAAGTGAGAAGCAGACAAGAGATCATTTATGAAATCATGCTAATATGCAGAGGTCGTGCCAATAAGAACGAAATAACAAGAAATGAGTGCCTCAACTCCAAAAGGGCAACTTCAATTGCAGTCTTTATTAAAAATCATACAATAGCTTTAAACCAAGGGAGATACCAAAACACATAAAAGGCGTAAGTGGCTGGGAAAACAATCGAAGTCATAATCAGGCTAAGCGCAATTCATCTAAAAATTTTATTGCTATTTAGGAAGCCATGGGAACGAATGTTTCAATTATCAATGTGTTATCTTGAATGTTCTCCGATCAAGGAAATAATACTCGTCTGCCAGTATAAATCGAAAACGAAATGGCATCGGAACTAAATCAAGCAAGTAGAGCTCTTCGAGAAAGAATACACTGCGGCCTATGCTGATTTTTAGGCGAATACCCCGCAGCTTGCATCGAGGTGTTCCGCCGCAATTTGACTCACAGAAGCCACCTCAGGTACTAGTAGTGAGTGAATCAAATCCCTACAAGAATTTGAGAACGGATTACTCGGGAATGCCTGTAAAAATGTTTTGATAGATATTGAATCTACCAGTTTCCTGCGATCTGCCTTCCCAGGCATAATCAGACAAGAGGCGCGAGAGAAATGAGTCGTCGAGCAAAATCGAACGAAGATTGGATGAGGGAAGCAGGCTAGAAAAGATTAGGTATCTAGGAGGTTGAAGTTTACGTAGAGCATTTAAAGATACCTTACGTTTGAAAGACGATGAGATCTCATTTCTTCGCGGCCATTTATCGCAGCTCACCCAAAGCATCATCAATCAGCTATCCTTGAAACCCGGGTGAGGAAGAGATCAAGAAAAGGGGCTGGTGGCGTTTCTGGAAATGAAGTATCAGCATGTCTCTTGATGCTCCTTTCTTGTGTAGCCGCGCCGCATAAGATAATCTCGAAGCACTAAATAAGAACGGGCAGATATTGTTTTATATATTTAATATCACAATTTATATTCATGACAGAGCAAAATCGAAATTACGTAAAGAAGGAAATTGGCAAGCTTCTATCCGATATCTGGCGGATCAAAGGGCTGGCAGAGCAAGAGTACGGACCTGATCACCCCCTAACCAAGAAGCTGAGCCGCATGCACGCGGATGCTCAGGAATTGCTGCAGGAAAAATCCGGAGGCCGTAACCGATAGATCTGCAAAGTTGGTCGTGTCACCATCATATCGGTCTGCGGCACGGTTTCAGCTAAATCTTCTATCGCTTCCAAGACACGTCTTCGCTGCAGAGCACCAGGGATGCATCTGCAGCTATCGACTCCAGGACACAAACATCGATCTGAAATAACGAATCCAGCCATACTAAAAATTCAACCGCAAACTACTAATATCTATAACGATTATACAGGTAGTTTGCCGCTTCATGCAAAAGGGTGGCGGGTGTGTCGTGGGCATAACCCAGATTCCGATAATGCTCTGTTTGGCAAGGATGATTTAGGCAGTCCTGTAAAGGGGCGGCTTGCGATCGCTTATGGATCAGATCGCGTTCCTTGTTTCAGGAGATGCATGCCGTCGTGGCACTGCATTCGGGCTTGGGGGCCTGTGAAACTGAATCTCGGCGACAAAAGTTGCGCACGGTAACAGGTGCAGTAATCGGCCGAAAGATTTCGCGCTAATACACGACCGGGCATGAAGCGGCACAGGCCAAAAGGCGAGAGGCGAGCATGAGGCCCGATTAGAGGCGGGTTCCTGCAATTTGGACGCTGTGTCAAATTCCAGCGCTATTGTCGCCTTGAACCCAAGGTCAGATTATAATCGAGCTTCAGGCAGGGTCAGGCCGCCACTTCGGTGGCAGGCTCCTCTTAAAAGGGCGCTGTGGATTTCGGCGCTGGCCCGCCTGAGAATCGATCATATGTTTTTCGATTTTTTCTTCGATAAGGATTTTTGCATCAATATTTTCCTGACTTGATCGAAAGCCTTAAATATCTACAATTGTCGTATAGTATATCGGCGAAAGTCGATGATCTATTTACTCCCTTCTGCACCCCTGACGACTTTTGCCTCCCTCCTTATTATGAACTAATCTGACAGATCCATCAAACGAACCGCATTAATTCGGATAGCAATGCTTGATACCCCGATATTTCATCGATGCTCTCATTTTGCATCTCCGAGAGGTTATACATGATCTTGAATTCCTATAGAATGGGATTTGAGGAACAATTGAAGCCAACTACCGTTTTCATATATCGTCGCGAACGCTCATGAAGTTGTTGTAATCCCAAACAAGATACAATTACGATTCACATTTGGTGCCATTTATTTGTATTTTGTGCCACATCATTTTAAATAAATTCCAGTTATACGGTGCCACTTAGCCATTTCGGCATAGAATTACTGAATCAATCAAACCGAAAGACCATTTTTTTGGGGTGGTCGCTCTGATGGGGCCCTGTTGAGATCAGGGTCCTGCCAATCATCTCTTCTTTTTCGCGCCACAATCGTGAGCCAAAATCTGTTTTCCCATGCAAGTCGAAGATCATGATGCCAAAGCACTTCGATTTTCATCGGCCACTACTTTGGCTCTTCCGCCACCCTTAAGACGATCTTTCCCCGTGTATGGCGGCTTTCGCTCAATTCCTGCGCTTTTCGGGCTTCGCTGAGGGGAAGCACAGTAGTTACGATGGGCGCGATGAGCTTTCCATCAATAATCTTCGCGATCTGTGCGAGTTCATTGCCGTCGGCTCGACTGACAATGTGCTTTGCCCGCACGCCACGGGCATCTGTTGCACCTTCCTGAACATCGGCAACTGTTGTGACCAGGATCCCGCCAGGTTTCAGGACGCCCCAGGATCGATCAAATGTGTCCCCGCCGACAGTGTCTATCACCACATCGGCATCATGCACAATGTCTTCGAACCTTTGAGCGTTGTAATCAATCACCTCATCCGCGCCCAGGCTATCTAAGAACTCACTATTGTTATAGGACGCAGTAGCGATGGCATAAGCTCCCTTCCATTTTGCGAATTGAAGCGCGAAACTTCCCACGCCCCCGGCAGCTCCATGTATAAGCACCTTCTGATCAGTTTTGAGCCCTGCGATGTCGAAGAGCATTTGCCAGGCAGTAAGACCCGCAGTAGGTATGGCAGCGGCTTCGATAAATCCAATGCTTCTGGGTTTCAAAGCTGCCTGGGAATCGTTGACAAGCGTATACTCGGCGTATCCACCGTGTGCGAATGATGCTTTGGCAAAGACCGGATCACCAGGATGAAATGCATCCACTCTCGGCCCAATGGCGTCCACAATTCCTGAGACATCAAAACCGAGAGTAATCGGCAAGGGTATTTTCATTGAGCCATTTCGTATCTTCCAGTCGACCGGATTAACCCCCGCTGCTATTACCTTTATTCGGATCTCGCCCGGACCCGGCTGCGGAACCGGAACATCCTCATACCTCAAAACCTCCGGACCGCCGAATTCATGAATCCTAACCGCCAGCATATATTAACACCATCCTGTTTCAGCCAAGTTCTGCCATAATTGACGACTTTCTGTCGAGCGCTTCTTATTTGTGATACACAAATGACCAGGATCGCAAGAATCAAGGTTCAAAATGGATTAGGGCTATGGGCAGTGAGATTCATTATGCTACTCCCGCCCGCTCTTCGCCAAAGTGCTGCATTATCCTATTGCAGTGGCATTTGCTGCACCCATTATCAGCTTGGCGACCTCGTTTGGATGCGAGACCAGCGAAGCATGGCTTGCCGGCACGGAGATAACTTCCCCGGCACCCATGCGTTTTGCCATGAAGCGCTCCAGATCAGGATTGATCATCCTATCGTTCTCCGATACCAGATACCAGGTGGGTTTAGACCTCCATGCAGCTTGAGAGATTTTTGCACCGAAGATGCTTGCAGCAAACGGCTTTTGCACAGAAGCCATAATTCAGAGCCTTCGGAGGCGTTACTCGATTCTGCCTGAGCATTGACGAAGATCAACCCTGCTAAGAAAACTATTGTGGTTATGGATGAAAGACACTTCATATATTCAAACTCCCAATCCACTGCCAAAGATCATTGAATATGTTGGTTAACATGGCATATATATGTTTGGAAAATCGGGCAGCAGATCATTTGTTAGATCAAATCAGCGGAAAAAACCCGACGTATTCACCCGGATCTTGCTACTCTGGGCGCATGACTATATAATCGAGCTGCAGATCGGATAGAGGTGGGCACACTGCAGTATGTGATGGCAGAGCCAACCCAGGTACATGCGGCAGACTCAGGAACTTCGTCCCGGAAGATGGGCAATACTTCGCGGACCTCAACCATGAATTCAGGAGTTGCTGCGGTCAGCAGAGCAACTCGAAATCGTGAACGCTTAAGGCTGCAGCTCGGTTGCTCTCGCTTTTGCGTGACACGGTCCTGCCGGCGACAGGAGATCGGGTAGTGGCTCCAGGCCCATAATCTTGGCCGGCAATCAGAAAATATAACTATAATGATCTGAAATAAAGATTAGAGTTTAAAAAAGGGGATTTCAAGGGGTTAAAATGAAGGGATGGAATTATCATTGGATTCATCTAGCGTGTGCTTTGTTGTTAATGGCGTTTATCTGCTCAGGTCAGGCCATTACTACAGAAGAACTCTTGCTGTTCACAGAGAATGCTCAAAGCTCGGAACCGATACCATCTGTGGTGGGGGCTGGTGCCATGAACCAGGTGCCTGCGGCCAAGAGTCTGACGCCAGATCAGGAAGGTCCTCTAACTGCAGGCTCGACAATCATTTGGACGGGTGACGCTTACGATCCTGATGGAGATAGACTGCTTTACCAGTTCTGGTTGAATGGACCCATGACAGGAAATACCTGGAAACCAATGACCAGCTGGAGCGAGGACAATACGTGGAATTGGTCCACCAGCCCGATCGATAGCGGTGTAAATATCATAGATATGCGCATAAGGGATGAGCACCATGCGGCACCCTGGGGACATGATAGCCATATCAGCGCCGAATATGGTATCGACAACATTGCAGGTATTGGCGGCAGCTCGCGGATAAACTCCAAGCCAGCACTACTGAGCGTCAAGTCGGACAGACAAAGCCCTCAAGACAAAGGTGTCAGTGTGACATGGACTGCTAGGGGCTCTGATCCGGATAAGGACACAATTCTTTACCAGTATGTCCTTAAAGGGCCTTCAACCGAAGAGCAGTGGTTGCCTATGACATCATGGACCACAAACAATGTCTGGACATGGGATACAGGCCGGTCAAAGGCGGGCATATACATGATAGAAGTCCGGATAAGAGATGGATACCACGCTGATGTCGATAATTCAGATGACACTAAGAGGATGCCGTATGTCGTCATGCAGAAAGGAATAATCGAATAAGCAGACATAGATCAGAGTGCATGGATCGCCCTGCAAATCCGGTAGCAGGGCTGATTCAGGCAAATATACATTGATCCGCGCCTCCATGAGGGGAAAACACTGCCAGACCGGAAAGACATAAAGATCTCAGTCTTCTCCTTAGAGAAAATTTAAATTCATTCGAGACATGTAATACCTCAGTAAGAGGTTCTGGTTTGAGGCATGAGGAATACATTTGAAACTGCTAATTCTTGTTGCCATACTTCTGATGATGGGATCTGTTGAGGCCTCAACTTTAGAGGTCTGTATTGTCGGATGCGACTACACCAGCACAGGGCTCTACAGCACGTTGAACCTCTACAATGGCCCTATAGATCACAATACGGCATCGGCAAAGCTCTCTGGCGGTGGGGTCTACAGTGTTTACGGCACCTCAATAACAGGAAACAAAAGCCCGGTGCACGAAAACACACCGGATCAAATAAGGATAGTAGGAGCCTGATTTGGAGTTGTTAAGGAGATCGAGGCCGTGAGCAAATCGGCATTGTAAAATGATGAGCGATTTGCTGCGGGCCGGCGATCGTCCTGATGGATGACCTGTGGGCTCAGACCCCGCCCAGGAAGTCCGAACCAGTAGCCATTCCCTGCTCCGACGCGGCATATCTCGCTATGGCCGAGTCCGGCAGCAGATTGGCGTCATTGGTAGCGTATTTTGAACCTCCATCCATCTCATGGACTATGCCCTTGCTTGTTGTATCGTTGGACGCGAGGTAGGGCTTCTGCAAATTGACAGGCGCGGTAATCTTTGCCATTAGCAATGCAGTGTCGTTTCCGAAGTTCTTGACGACCCATGCATTCCACTGATCGACCAGGGAATTGTAGGCAGGAATATTCTGGCCCTGGATAGCTTTTTCGTATGCCTGTCCAAGCTGGAAGGAGAGACGAACGCCGTCGACTGTAGTCTGTTGCTCAGGAGTATAGGCAGCGGCAAGAGTTATGGCCGCCAAGAGGCTTGCAAGAAGTCATAATTGTCTTCATCTGGTAATGGCTCTTCATTGGGATTATTAATACCTCTTGGTACTGCCGACGAGATTGGTCTATCAGATGAGCATAGGATGTCAGTAGGATACCACTGGCGGCAAATAGCCGGTCGGCAAGTAATACGACGAATAGTAGGGAGGGACAGTGCCATAATTAGGATATCCATAATTAGGATATCCATAAGATGGATATGTATTTGGATATGTATTTGGATACGAATTTGTGTAGACAGGCTTCTTTGTCTTCGGGTCCACGTAATAATAGATCGGCCTCCCTGTGAAGGGATCTATATAGCCATAGATCGGATACCCTGTTGTTGGATCAACGTATACTCTTCCCAGCCAACCACTGGTATAGTTGAGCGACTTCCAGAAATAGTAGGGGTCCGGCACCAAATTTCCATTGACCATGATGCTCCCCTTGGGCGAGCTGCCCCATGACCAGAGGTCGTTCTTGAGATTTTGATCGGCTGGCTGAGGATTCTGGGCATTAAAGCTACTGATCCAGTTTCTGCCGAAATTACCGCTCACGCTTTGCGGGTTGCTTATGCTTTGAGCATAGCAGCCTGCCGCCAATAGAAGTATTATTAGTGATACCATAGCACCAAATGCAGTTCTCATTTCCAAACCCACCCCACTGTAGGCTGGAAAGTGGGGCGATAAAAGTCTTTTGATTCATTCGAACTGCTTTTTGATGAGCATGCGTTGCGATACTGAGAAAATGGAAAAATTCGAAGTAATTCCGCCTCTGATGCCATGGACTTGACTACTATCCCTTATCGTACCACACTCCAGAGTCTCGATTAAGATATGCCTCATTATTTTATTCTTTTCTTCCTTGATCATTCACGGAATTTAGCCATTCTTCCAAATCATTTCCCATGTAAATCGAAGCTCATGATGTCAATACATTTCGATTTTCATCAGCCACGTGTGAGCCTCGTCCTGAGGCTCATGAGCGTTTCATAAGCGATTCGGGATGCTGACAAAAGGATGTCGGAAATAGCTCACAGATCTTTCAGTCAAATCCATATACTAAAATAGTAAACATAAGTATCATGTCAACTAACGTTTACAGCATTCGCATAGACGATCGTGTTCGCAGGATGATGGATGAGATGAGTGACGTCAACTGGCAGGCTGAGATCAGGCAGTCGGTGGAGAAGATGGTCAGAGAGAAGAAGAAGCAGAAGCTTTTGGAAGAAGCAAAAGAGCTATGGAAGGACCAGATCCCCAATAAAGTCGGGGCAGCAGAGATGATAAGGGAGGATCGGGATGCCTGATGAAGTGATCCTTGATTCGAGTGTAATCGCCGCCATGTTCTTCAAAGAAGATGCGTCTATGAGGGCATTGGATGCGGCTGCAAAATTCGACCTGATCACCCTGGACCTTGCCATTGCTGAGATCGGGAATTTGGCCCGAAAGCAGGTCGTCCTCTGCGGTGCGGATAAAGATCAGACGCTCGTGGCTTTCAAGAAGTGCCAGAGCTTCATATCGGAGGCGTGCGAATTAGTCCGGGCAGAGGATCTGACCAAGGGGGCATACAACATCTCTGTGGAGACCAGGACTGCTTTCTATGACGCTCTCTTTCTGGCAGCGGCTGAGGCAAGGCAGGTGCCGCTCTTGACACTGGACAGAAGGCTGTATGAGAAGGCTAAGTTGACCCGGAATGTGCGGCTGATTTAGGAGCCAAAATGCATTTGGGTCAACTGTTTGTTATGAAGCCACCTGCGAGCATCAAGCAGATCAGCCAGCTTCCGCTAGGTTTGCAGTTTGCGGTCAGAAATTAAATGTGCGTTTGGAGCTGGCGATCAAACAAGACTGACATGGCTGCTTAATATTTATATCATTTGAGATCGTTGAGAATGGTAACCAGTGCAATGGACTCCGCTTTCATCCTGCTGCGACTACATTGCATCTTTCGCAGATTCAGAGGAAATTGAGAGATCTGCTTTAAAGCCTAGAGCTTCCCGAGGTTGCGACTGTGGCCGGAACTCTCGCTGACGCGAGTTCACGATATTCATCCTTTGTGATCCCGGAGTCAATATGCGGGCTAATGATGGGCAAGAGGATAATTCATGAATACCATCGGCAAAAAACAAGAAAACCGGAACCGTACCGTCCTGCAAAAAATCGCCAGAGGAATCATGCTCACGCGAGGACTTCTCCCCGACTTCTCTGCCGAATGCGACCAGGAGCTAGCCAAAATCCATGCTCCGGCAAAGACAGACGGCGCCTCGCATGCTAGCGATCTAAGGAATCTGCTATGGGCCTCTATCGATAATGACGACTCGGAAGATCTGGATCAGTTGACCGTTGCCGAGCCACTCTCTGAGGGAAGGACGAGGATCCGGGTAGCTGTGGCGGACGTGGATGCCCTGGTCAAGAAGGATTCTGCCATCGATCGCGACGCACAGCACAACACTACTTCTGTCTACACTGCAGCCCAGATTTTTCCCATGCTGCCCTTAAAGCTCTCCACCAACCTCACCTCCCTGAATTTAGACCAGGACCGTCTGGCCGTAGTGGTGGATATGACGATTGCTCCGGACGGATCTTTGCAGGGCTCGGATGTCTATCGAGCAGTGGTACGCAATCACGCCAAACTTGCCTACAATAGCGTGGCTGCATGGCTGGAGGGAAAGACGCCCGTGCCAGCGGCAGTGGCAGACGTAGAGGGTCTTGCCGAGAACCTGCAGCTCCAGGATAGAGTGGCTCAGATGATGAAGAGCCTCCGGCATAAAGAGGGCGCACTCAGTCTGGAGACCATTGAGGCAAAACCAGTCTTTAAGGGGGAGACGATCTGCAATCTGCAGGTGGAGGAGACGAACCGGGCCAAGCAGATCATCGAGGACTTCATGATTGCCGCCAATGGAGTGACTGTGCGCTACCTGGCAGAGCGCGGCGTTCCATCCATTCGCAGAGTGGTGCGCGTCCCCCGAAGGTGGGATCGAATTGTGGAGATCGCAGCCGTTCACGCCTTTAAGCTGCCCAATAGTCCGAGCTCCAGAAAGCTGGAGGCATTTCTGACCATGATGAAGAAGGCTGATCCACTTCGTTTTCCCGATCTATCACTGGCCATAATCAAGCTTCTCGGAAATGGAGAGTACGTGGCAGAGATGCCCGGAGAGGAGGCGATCGGTCATTTCGGCCTGGCGGTGAAGGACTACACCCACTCCACTGCACCCAATAGGCGCTATCCCGATCTGATCACCCAGCGCATGCTCAAGGCGGCCATTGAGAAAAGGCCGGTACCCTACAGTCTGAAGGAGCTGGATTCTCTGGCTGAGAACTGCACCAAGAAAGAGGATATAGTCGCCAAAGTAGAGCGACAGGTGGCCAAGTCCGCCGCGGCTCTTCTCCTTAAATCGAGAATTGGTGAGAGATTTTCGGCCATGGTAACAGGTTGCGCCGAGAAGGGCACCTGGGTCAGGCTGCTGGACGTTCCTGTGGAAGGAATGCTGAAGGGCGGAAGAAAGGGAATAGACGTGGGCGATCAGATCACCGTAGAGCTGGTGTCTGTGGATGTGCCGCTGGGGTTCATAGACTTCAAGCGAGTGGATTGATGTAAAGGGATCTATCTGATGCTTGCAGGGGCAATGTTCTCACATCTTCAGGGGTGCCGCGAGTCGGCCTGCTTGCCTCCCGCGCTATGATTGGGGCGCGGCTTATGGCCGCGGCCGGCCGAGCGACGGCGGATAAGCTGCAGGCAATAGAGAGTCCAAATTTTTAGGCCATATATTTTTGCATGTAGATCGAGTTCATGAATCTGCCACGTATGAGCCCATGTCCAGAGGGTCATGGACATTTCAGCCCTACATCTCGATTATGGATCCCTGATATAGGGGCTGTAGGGAGATTTCACATGAAAACCACTGCCAAGTTGTCCAGCAATGCCGCGCGGGTGGGCGCTCGCATGCACGTGGGCCTGCCTTCGAGGAGCAGTAGAGCAAATGGCAGAAGGGATGCCTGGAGGCCCCTGGGCCTGCGAGCTGTGACCACGGGCATGGAATTCAGCCGAAGGGAAAGGCGTGGCGGATGTGGGACTGGCGGGTGCGGTACTGTGAAACGGAATGATTGAATCTTCTACCTCCCAATTTGAAATGCATACGCCTTATGGAGGATGCTCATTTAAAAAATTGATTGTAGGCTTGATCTCAAATCATTCCTTCAATCCGTCATGAATCTGTGCGCCAACTTCTGAGCTTCAGGGTTTAGCTTGTTGCCAAATAGACTTTAACGTAGCTAGCCTTCAGATCGCCAGCCTTGGCAGGTAGTTCAGTTGACTTGTTCTCTTCAGCCAAAATCTTTATCGCGTCCAGATTGGCCCTTATAGCCTTGATTCCGGGTTCGCTGCTAATAGCCTCTACGGCTCGCAACTTTTCGTCTGCCTGGGGATAGATCTCCTGTACCTTTGAAGCATCCTGATTATCGGCAGCATCCAATACCAGCTCCATGGTATCATGGAAATCAACCAGGGCCACGCTGAGCGGCAACAACCCATTGCGATTCAGGATGTTCTGGAAGATCGGTCTGACTCCTTCAAGCTTCTTGTGGGCCTCAGTCAGGTTGCCGGTGTAGACATCATCTTTTACGTCCGAGATGATAACCGAGACATTCATCATGTCTTCTGAAAACTGTTTATCGGACTTGATTGCTGAGGGGCGGTAAGTTTTATACTTCTCCTGGAATGAGGCCAATGCCCCGGTAAGATTTACGTAATAATCGATAGATTCGTTCCTGTTCCCCTGTCCAGTAGCGAAGAGCGTCTCTTTGTAGGGATCGTTGACACTATTGAAGTCCTCTAAAAAAAGACTATCATTAGTGGTCTGCGGGCCCTGGTCCATTGCCTGGGCAGCCACAAAAGTATCAGGGTTTGCCAGTGCGTTGCCTGGCTCTTGCGTGCCCTGAGAGTCCAGTGCAATAGATAACGATATTGTCAGTATAATGACCGTTATAGCTAGGATCAATTTGTTAAACATAGATTACCTCTTTAACCTTTTTCCAATGTCTTTGCACGATACTATTTATCTATTTCGAGAATAGAGGTTTAGCATCCAAAATTGTTAAGCAATTTGTTGCATATATGGGCTCAAACCGACAAAATAGATATAGGGCGAGTCTATGAAACCCTGATGAAGGCTCGGGAATCACTTGCGAGCGTTTTAAATCTGATCTTATCGTCAGTTAGACTAAACAAAATTTTTTTCCAACGCCATAACACTGCGCGTTAATACTAATCTCCTTATCATCTGACCTGTCTATGTGGAAAGGTGATTTTGACCGGGATTTAGAAGGATTTGCCTTAAGAGTTGAGAATACGCACAAAACAGAATTAATGAAGCCTTACGAACATCGCCGGACATTTATATCGCTGTTTGTCGAAAACAGAACGCTTAAGTTCATTCTCCTGGCTCTTTGTTCTGTAATCTAGTTGAGGTTCGTTCGCTCCAACATTTAACTATCGTTCCAGGAGATATTTGGTTGCAGAGCAGAAAAATACGAGCTGCTCAAAATTGGAGGTTAAGAAATATGAATTATACACGTTTGCTGGCTGCCTTGGGAGTACTATGTCTCCTCGCAGCACCGGCTCTTTCGGCACAGTATGGGAATGGACCCTCAGACAAAGCAAATCAGGACAACAACTGCTTTATGAACTGCAATGGAAATGGGCCGGGCGCAGGGGCCGGATGCCCTCAGAACTGTAATGAGAACGGATGCCAGAATGAAGAAGCCTGCAAATTAGGGCCACGGGATGGTACAGGAAAACAGAACGGTAATGGTCAGAACGGAAATCAACAGGGAGCAGTGGACGGGAGCGGCCCTAAAAGGGACTGCAGTTGTGGCAACTGCAACCGCTGAGAGCATCCTTACTTAACGGGAATCTATATTGAATGGACTGTTAGGGGTGGCGAAAACTTCAGTTGAACTGCCACCCTGACAGATCCAATTCTGGATCTCTTTTTTAATTGAAGCAGAAGCCTTTCGATTGAGATTTCATAAGATTTGGTAAGAAGATAAATCGATACTGCAAAAATTCAGAAATCTGAGAAAACAGTGCGAATATTTAAGGGCCTAGCCAGGCTCTTCGCTAGCTTGCCCGGGCATTGCTGCAGCGCGGGCGGGCGATCGCATGCATGCATGCAGGGCCTGCCCTCTCGGGGGGGGGCGAATGGCATAGGTGGGATTTCGGTCAAAAGAGCAAGGCATGCTTACAGGATGAGAAACTTACAATCGATATGTTAAGAAGGGAAGAGGGGCCAAAGAGGCGCAGCTGGATCGATTGTTGTGACGCTATAATTTCTTTAATCTCCTTGAGATAGGCAAGAGCAACATGCATTCCGTAAATTTGATACGCGTGACTGGACGGCGACATTCATGGGTACTAACTGTTGCTCAAGGCAGTTTCAATCACGGGGACTTCAGAGTCCTCCAGAAACGCTTCGCATTTGTTTGCCAGCCTCAATAATTGAGCCAATCATCGATCCTGAATATAAACCTGAAGCAAAATTTTCATGCCTCATGGTGCCTAAGCCCGGCATGAAGGTTTCATTCTAAAATATAAGTTAAATTTTTTTTTTCGTTCGATATATGGCTACTCCGTTACCCTATGCTTGTTTCTTTAGCCAATTAATAATAGTATTTTCAGCTTCTCTATCAAGTTCGGCATCTTGCGCATTATAATGTAAGGATACATATTGAGCAGTTAGTGCTTCTCGAGGCGCTTCTTCATGTTTTAGTATGTGGTTTGCATTTTCTGGATAAGCAAATGACGCAGCAATTTTATTTGCAGTTACCTTTTCCAATATGTCCCCATCTATTTTCCAATCAACTTGGATATCCTTCTTGCCTATCACTACCAGTATTGGTTCGTCAACTTTGGCGATATGCTCCGGGAGATAATAAGTCCACAATTCCCTACTAAACGGCAAGTTGGCTGGATTCTCTAAGCTGTGAATCAGCTGTTTTATGCCTTCGGGAAGAGATGCGTCTATCACCATCGGTTTATTGCCTAAAAAACCGGCGACTGCATCATCGTAATGTTTCATAATGATTTGTGCATCAGGCAAATGCTTAATTTGATCGAAGATTTGACTGCGACCCAATTCCCCAACCGTTCTTCCAGGCGCCCCTGTTAGCACTAATCCTTTAAAGCGATTACTCTTTGCCTGCAACTGGTAGTTTATGGCATGGATCGCTCCTTCGCTATTAGTTAGCGCAAAAAGAGTATCCTTATTAACATTTTTCTCAGCGGTTATTGTTTCAACCGCTCCTGCGAGTTCTTCTAAGTGGCTTTGCATGCTAATTTTGCCAACAAGTTTGGGTATATTCTCTTTAATGTATGATCCAGATCCAATTTTATCATATCTCAGTGTAATGAAGCCCTGGCTTGCGAGCAATTCCGCTAGCAATTTGCCGCTGCAATTTGTTCCAGGCAAGAAGGGTGAGCACCAGTCTCGGTCAGTAGGACCGCTACCCGCCACGAAGATGACAGTTGAGTGAGCCTCTTTATCTTTTGGCATAGTAATGGTTCCATGGACCTCAATATCAAGAACTTTCCATGTCACTTGCTTGTTTTCTATGACATCATTTCTCATGATCGTTTTTCCTCCAAAATTCTCTATAATCAAGAATCGTATGTGTTTAGCTTATTTAGATATTTTCGTGTGGTCACGATTTTTGGGCTATAAAGTGATACCAATCAACGATTTTCGTAAACAAAAAAAAAACGATATATTTAGCCAAATCACTTGAAAATCCTTGAGTTCAAAATGATGATTTACGCAACCTTGTTGATTCTCTCTGCGCATATGGTGCATAATGCTATAGTGCATGATGTACATAGTGCATTTTAGAATTGTACTTGGGGGAATTGATTATGCGTTATCAGCTGAAAGACAAATTATTCAGCATCGGCGGCGATGCGATGATCCAGGACGCCAGCGGGCGCGACCTGTTATTTGTGGATGGAAAAGCCATTAGCCTGGGACGGCGCTTAGAGATCAAGGACTTGCAGGGTAATAGGCTAGCGACCATCCAGCAGCAGTTGATTGCCCTGACGCCCACCTTTGAGATTCACCAGCGCGGCGGAGTTAGTGCCAAAATTTCGATGAAGCTGCTCTCGCTGCGAGACCGGCTGAAGATCGACGTGCCCGGCAACGAAGACCTGGAAGCTCGCGGCGATATCTTCCACCATGAGTACGGGATCTTCCGCGGCAGTCGCGAGGTGGCGCATATCTCGAAGGCGTGGATTGCCCTGAGCGACACCTACGGCATCGATATCGACGACGACCAGGACCAGGTGCTCATTCTGGCCTGTGCGGTGGTGATCGACGAGATTCTCGACATGCGCCAGAAGGCGGACAAAGATTAAAGGCACGCCCCAAAGCCCATCCATTTTTCATAAAATCCTTATCTTTGGGGAGAAGGATTTAAAAGAAGTTACGCTTCCGGTTTCTTTTCTTCTTGCTGTTCGAGACGGCGTTTGCGCGCCTGGCCCGCATCACTGATATTCTCTCTTATAAATTTTCTTTTTGCATGTAAATCGATTCGATGATGTTAAAGCATCTCGATCGTTCTCCATCAGTATTCGGCATGTGAGCTGTTCTGAAGCAGTAGTAGGATAATTTTGCGACGAATTAGAAATCATTTAATCCAGATGGGATCTATCTGACGCTTGCAGGGACAACGTTCGCACATTCTTATGGGGTGCCGCGAGTCGGCCTGCTGGCCTCCCGCGCTATGATTGGGGGCGCGGCTTATGGCCGCGGCCGGCCGAGCGACGGCGGTTAAGCTGCAGACTGATAGAGAGTCCTAATTTTGGGTCATGTATCTTCGCATGTAGATCGAGTTCATGAAATCGGCCATGTTTGAGCCCATATCCTGAAGGTCATGGGCGTTTCAGCCCTGCATCTCGATTATGGGTCTCCGATATACGGGCTGTAGGGAGATTTCGCACGAAAACCACTACCTGGTTGTCCGGCAATGCAGCGCGCGCGTGCGGGCTTGCCCCCAGGGGGACCGGAGGGTGAAGGATGGGGTGTTTGGCCAACGAGCAAAACATTTTCCGCATGGCAACTGAAAAGAGTTCCTGTGTCAGGGAAGCGTCCAGGGTAAAAAAACGGGTGGCAGTTCTGGCGATAAGAATTAATGCCAAAAGATGAGTTGATCAATCGTGTCGTTCTCCTTGAAGATGCTGCGCCCGGCCAAGAAAGAACTCGACAAGATGATGAGACCCGGGCCCAAAAAATCTATAACCACATCGAGCAGCTTAAGAGAGAGCCCTTTAGATCGTGCCCTGGGATGAACATTGATAAAGTGGCAGGCAAACAAAAGCCTCCAGCCTACCGCTTGAAGATCGGAAGAATTCGGGTAGAGTATTTCGTTGACGGGCAAATAATAATATCTTCATGAAGAAAAGGAAATCCGATTACAGATAAAAGGATATACAAGAGGAGAATAATGATATTATGATGGCCAGCAGCAAGACCAGATTACCTAAAGATGAATCTCTTTCCGATAGGGATTTTGAAGGCGTGATATCCGAAGGCGAAGAGACCGAGTGCGCCGATAAGATTTGGGAGTATTACGAGGGGCATACGGATGAGCTAGAGGACCTGGATGAATACGCCAAGAAGCGCGGTCTCGTGAAACCTGTGATTTAGAGATTGAACTATTTTCAAAATCCAAGAAATTATTGTGAATTCGCTCCTTGGAGACGGGCGCCAATAGGCATGATCAGTCGCTTTGCTCCAATTGCCCGGAGGTCAAGGATCTGATGTC
Source organism: uncultured Methanosarcinales archaeon (assembly GCA_963782455.1). GTDB lineage: Archaea > Halobacteriota > Methanosarcinia > Methanotrichales > Methanotrichaceae > Methanothrix. The sequence goes on along the minus strand of CAWAJP010000011.1, from coordinate 113,280 downwards.
ACCTGTCGTTAAGCATGCGAAGGTTGACTCTGAGGCAGGTAAGGAATTCATCGATGGTATCAGAGGGGGCCTAGAGGATTTTGCTGAGGGCCGCTGCAAGGTCTTCAAGGATGCTGATGAGCTATTGGCCTGCTTAATGAGCCATTGATATTTCCTATTTGGTCCCTCAGGTATTCTGTAAGATCTATCGGTGAAGACTCTCCGGGTCGGCTTTTGGGCATTCCCCTACAGTCTGTCGCATGGCCGCAGCGCGCACGGGCGGGCGCTCGCATACGTGCGGGGCTGCGCTCGGGGGAACGGGTGGCATGGGGGATGTAAGGGGGGATGCGTGGGAGATGTAAGGCATGATGGTGGGTGCTGTAGCAGAATAGCTGGCGAATGAATGCACGTGAGAAAGTTCTATATTTCTTACAGGTACTTAGCATCGTATTATTAATATTAACTGTGACAATTTTACTAAATCTTAAATTTATCCATGAATTAGCAATTTAACCATTTAACACAGACACTCATCTTGATAAATTATATATTTAATTAGATATAAAATGTCAAAGTCGTCTAGCTCCAAGGCAAATCATAATTTGGATCTATCTATCTTTATGGCCTTATCGTATCATGAGCTCCGATAGCATTATCATGCATAGGAAATCCCCAATCGGCGGATCTGGCAGTACTGCTTTTATATTTTAGTATGCCCTAAATTACATTTAGCCATTTATCAATTCTGTTTTCTCAATTGAGCGACCTTTGCTTCGGCAGGGGCAATGACTTTCTTTTCTAAGGAGGCAATCAATTCTTCCTGATTCCGATATCTGTAGGGCTTTAAGACCCAAGGATATCTCCCAATATATTCAAGAATCATATTGTCATTCTCTGAATCAAGTAGAAGAGGCATAACGGGAATAGATGGAATTTGTGGGACAATATGTTCAAGTTCCATAGACATGGCCGCGGGATTCGTGACATCCGCTATGATAAACCTTGACATATGTGCGAGGGTGGAAATCGTTTCCGTTAGGTCACGACTTGCGGGCTTATCGAAATCAAAAAGAATTGGCAGGTAATTGCGCTGTCGCAATTCTTCTCTAATCGCGTCGAGTATAACTTTACGTTCTGGTGTAAAACGTCCGATAATCAATACAATCTTAGAGGCCAGTGTGTCAATCACACTACGAATTTTCTCGTTATGGAGTATCAGGTAAATAAATTGTGCTATCTCAAGATTATCAACAGTAATGGCTGGTTCATCCGAAGGTGAAATTACAAGGTTCCTTTGTAATGTATCCCTAAGGTTTAATCCCCACGCGGATATTCCATAAATCTTGCAGTCCGAAAGATCTGCCTTCTCAAGATTGGTTTCTACTAATGTAGCATTACTTAGGTCTGATCCAGCCAGATTTGCTTTGCTCAGATCAGCCCTAGTAAGATCTGCTCGATAGAGATTTGCTCCGTCAAGATTAACCTCACGAAGGTCGGCTTCATAGAGACTAGCTTCATGGAGGTTACACCCGCGGAGATTCGCTCTATAAAGATCCGACTCCCTAAGATTTGCACAATTGAGGTTCACACCAATTAAATTTGCTCCACTGAGATTTGATTTACCAAGGTTAACCCTACTAAGATTAGCATCGCATAGATTAGCACCGCTCAAATTTGAGCCCCTAAGATCGGACCCGCTTAAGTTAGCTTTGCTTAGATTTGCTCCGCTCAGGTCAGATTCACTGAGATTTGTCTCGCTTAGATTAGCCCCACTTAGATTTGCTCCGCTTAGATCGGATTCACTGAGATTTGCCCTTTTGAGATCTGAACCACTCAGATCAGATCCCTTCAGATTTACTCTATAAAGGTATACTTGGCGAAGATTTGCCCCACGGAGTATTACCCTACTAAGATCAATTTCACATAACACTATTTCTTCTTTAGGATTTTCTTCCATCCATTTATTCCAAGCTATCGAACCCTGCCGAATAATTTCTGGAAGATCTGCGCGTATAGATGAGCTGGTAAAAAAATGCGTTTGAATCAGTTTCAGAACTCTATTGAGATTTTTCGCATCAAGTTTTACGATAGGATGACTAGGTCCGTAAAGCTTTTTATCAGCCTTTAAGGCCCTCTCGAAATATTTCCTGGACCCTTCTAGGTCCCCTTGTCTTTCTAAAATACTGGCGAGGCTATTTACATCTCTAATTATATTGGGGTGGTCCAGTCCGAATATCCTTTCATCTATCTTGAGAGCCCTTTCATAGCATTTTCTAGCCCCCTCAAGGTCACCCAATTTTTGCATTATTTCTCCGAGGTTGCTGGCTTGAATAGCTATATTCGGATAGTCAGGACCATAGAACTTTTCGTAAATGCTTAGGGATCGCTCAAATTGTTTCTTGGCACCTTCAAGATCTTTCATATCCTTTAAGGCAATGCCGATATTATATATCATTGGAGCCATTATTGGACTCTCTGTCCCTTGGATCTTTTCATTAATCGTAAGACTCTGCTGATAGAGGTCAATGGCTTCTTTATGTTTACCCTGCAATTGTTCAAGTATCCCTAGTTGGTATAGGTTCATAGCTATTTTCTGTTCATCTTCTAGCTCTTTGGAAATCATTAAGCTCTCTTGGAAAATGTTTGAAGCTTCAATATATTTCTTTTGATCCTGATAGATCCTTCCTATTTGATAAAGAATTGTAGAAATTCCATGCTTATCTGACATTTCCTTGGAGAATTGGAGGCTTTTCTCATATTGTTTTATTGCCTTATCATATTGTCCTTGTAGCTGGTTAATCATCCCAAGGTTAAATAGAGTGGTAGCAATATCCTTTCTCTCCCCCAATTTTAGGGATATATATAGACTATCCTCATAAAGTTTTATGGCTTCATCATATCTGCCCTGATCTTGGGATAACCCTCCCATTTGATGGAGGATCGTAACCATACCATGTTTATCTTCTAGTTCGTTGGAGATCTTGAAGCCTTCTTGATAATATTCCATGGCCCTATCATAATGCCCCATTAGCCGGTCAAGCATTCCAAGCTGATAGTAGTTCATTGCAATACTCTGTTTATCATTCAGCTCCTTGGAAATCACCAAGCTTTGTTGGAAGTGGCTTAGGGCTTCTTCATAATTGCCTTGATCTAGGTAAATTCTTCCCATTTGATGAAGAATCATAGCGACGCTCTTTTTATCCCCCATCCCTTTGGAGATCTCCAATCTCTGCTTATACACTTCAATATCCTTCAAGAATTCTTGATTTGAATTTTCAAACATATAACTCACGAATCTCGCTTTTCTTCCTTAAGATATGGGGAGGTATAGCCTTGAATGCGTCCTAGACCTAACCAAAGTTTTTCCATCTTTTCCAATTTGGCCTCTATTCTCTCTTCGAGTTCCTCAGCATGTCGATCAATTTCTGACCGCAACAACGGTTCATTTGTTGCTCGTGACTGTGTCTCATACTGTTTATGCGCTCTTCGATCCTCATCAATTGCTCTTCGGAGATAATCAATTTGTTGTTCAATCGATATAATCAATTTATCTCTGTTATATTCGAAGCTTTTTGAGGGACATAAAACTTCTGGCTTTAATTCGGAACAAATTTCCTGAAGCAGTTCGGATGGGATCGCGTAAGCAGTTTCGCTTAATCGTCCATGCACATCAGGGGTTAGAATTTCTGCAACCATCCCAATTACTTTGCCGCTAAATTCATCCCATAGCGGTGCACCACTGAAACCATTTGTGATTTCCGGCGATCGCAATTGCAGTCTTCTTTGATGTTCGAAAATTATGCTTTCTCCAAGCACTTCGACATTACTCCAGGTTTCACCAGGAGAAGCAAAACCTAACGCCTTCGCATTTCCAACTCCCTTTGAAGTACCTAGCGATAAAGGGAAAATCCCATCCGGCAAGCCGCCTACAACTTCCAAAATCGCTACGTCTTCGTTTGCAGGGCTACGCCACCAATCCGCTATTACTTGAGCTGTCCTTACATCCCCTCCTGCTTCGAATTGAATCGTGAGATTCCTACCAGGAGCTGATCCAGCCTCCTCGACCACATGTGCACAAGTAGTAATTAGACCACGAGCTTTTGCGACAAAACCCGTCCCTACTATAATATTACTTGGATTAAGGATCCGGACGATGCCCAAAGTTAAGTCATTTGACATCTTCCACCATTTGCAGCATCCTTCGAAACACTTGAATCCATTTGAATCAAATTATATAATATTGAATTTAACTCTTTTTCCACGTCAAGGTCACATCAAAGTTGGCTTTGGTACCCGTTGTTATGAACCAGCCTGCCTTTAAATCTACCGCAATACCGAAAGCCACTTTGACCTCCTCAGGTTGAATCTTTAGGCCATGGAATTCATCAATAAGGGCGTTGGCGGCAGGCTTTATTTTTTTGAGGGCTGCTTCAAAGGTTCTATCTTTTATTGTAACAACTTCACTAGGTTCTATTTTCTTAGCAACCTTTACTAGCGCTCCACAATCTTCTGGCGTTTCTGCTTCGATGAGTACATTGCTACCATCCTCAAGAGTATACTCTATAAGCTGTTTCATGATTTCCTCCTGCCCAAATGTTTTGAAGTTAATCAAAATCCATGCTAATAAATCTTTTTACAACAAGATCTATCTATCAAATCGCGGCACAATCTAGAAATCTAGTGAAATCTTGCTCTGCAATTGTAACAAATACCCTTCATCATTAGATTACTGCAAAAGTGGTTCATAATCAGATAGAATTGACCCAACTTTTTTAGTTTAAACGGTAATTTATCTAAATATATTTTAAAATATTTCTGGTATTCTACTAAATCTAGAAAGCTGCCGCTAATTCTAGATATAAACGATAGGCAGGATTAACTTAACCTGCATCCAAGAAGGGAATGAACATAAAAAATCCATCGAGTAGTGTTTTTTCAGGTCTTCCAAATATTCCCGCTCTCTTCAAGGCAGATAGCTTCATCTGATCTTCAAGTCCAGGCTCCTCTAGCTGCTTCTTTCGATGAGTCTTAAGGCTAGTTGAATAATAATTTTCTACAGAATTGTTCGTTGCCGGAGCATTATCTAAGAAATAAAACGAGGTAAGATTTGGCCACAGCTCTTTAATTCTCATCAGCCTCTTTTGTACAGCTATCTCAAACGAATCGATTTTGCTGAACAAATTATTAAAATTATATAACGCGTCATGATACTCCCTTTGCTCCAGTCTTTTGTTCTCCCTCCTGCGTTTTAGCTCCAGACTATGAACGAATTCATAAAATGCATTCTTTGCTTCCTTGATCCATGTCTTGTACTCTTTCCTACTCTTTAACTTCATTGATCGCTCTTCTTCAATCAAGCAGGACAGAAATTCTATTTCAAGCTCACGATTATAAAATATATTTAATAGTTTATACTTAATCAATTCTTGTTCGATAGTCGTTTTCCTGGGGAAATCGTAGACTATGAGCTTATTCAGATGAAGTAAACAAAGTTGGTGCGTCACCTTATTGCCGAAAACTTTCTTAAATATATCGCGGTATCCTCGATATAAATCTGTAACAATAAATACTGGCTTACTCGTATCGAGATTTCTTCGTAAGAATCCCTCAATGGTATCCGCGTCTTTCGAGTCAAAAAGCTCCTCTGCGATTACCATTCTCGTTACTCCATCAAGAAGTGTCAAGCGGAACTTCTGGTTTCTTCCAGCTTTTGGGTGCTGCTCATCGTAGTGGACGATCTGAATATCCTTAACAGAAGGAACATCTAGGTCTTCAATCGCGCATCGGACCATGTTTCGGATTGTATCCTTGTCGCGTGGGTACAAGAGGCTCATTATTGACTCGATTTCCTCGTAGGAAACGTGGTTATGTCTTAAACGCAACATTATATCGGTAAGAATATTAAAAAAATTCTCCTTAATTTTATCCCAAAAACTACGGTCTTCTTGAATTGATTGTCCGCAAGCTCTGCACAAGTAGCGACCAATGTTTGCTTCACCAAGATTTCTTTTGCAGCAGCTGTTGAAGCCATTACGGATCATTGGCATTCCACATTTAGGACATAGTGGCGGCACTAATCTGCGAAAGACGCAGTTAGCTGTAAACTCATATTCGTCAGAGTAATCGCCAAAAATCATTGAAATGGCTTCACGATGCGGAAAATTTATCAAGCTTAATTGTATGTTGGTCATAGGTGGGGATCACAGGGTACATACACGTCATAGTATATAAATTCTGTGATACAATATGCCCTGCCACCATCACTTATAAGTTAGATTGTGCCCAAATCGCACTAAGTTTATCTCTGTTTTTTTCAGGACCATTCCAACGGCTCCGGAAATCTTCATATTGTAGAAGACACGCGAGTAAACCCACAGCTTGTCTAGTTATATAAAGACGATAAGAGTTTGCGCCGCGGGATTACCTAGAAGGCAGGCATCTTCTGTTCCAATGCGCCATTGACCTAGAATTTTTCAAGAATTTTATGTCTGCACCGTTCGCAATCATCAGGCATAGATAAAAATTTTATATAACAAAGGATTGAAGCGGCACAAAGTTAGGAAATATAATCTTCAGGTCCACTGGGGTTTCAAATTTTTCTACTTCTCCTATCTCGAAAGCGAATCCTCACCTCTCGATTTTTAAAATAGTCAAAAAACTCTTCCTCAGAGATTCCTGCGTAATCCCTCAGTCGACACCATAAAGTGCTCGGTCTGTCCTCTACAATATTATTTATCCTAAAAAATCCAACTATTTTTTTAATTGGTGCAGTTGAATAGATATACACTCGGCATATATTTTTTTGGGGGAATGCTTTCTTACGAAATTCGTATTTCTTTCTCCCATCCATAATGGCCTCTGCAAACTTTGGCTTAATGGATAGCAAGACGTCCATCGATCTCCTTTATCTTTGCACATCTTTCAGGAGACAGCTCCATAGCGAGAATATAATAAATTTATAATTGCTTAAGTGCGGGGGACGGGAGTCGAACCCGCGAACACCTTCGTGACAGGGTCCTAAGCCCTGCGCCTTTAACCACTTGGCAACCCCCGCGTTTTGTGCCTTCCTCTGTAGGCTTGGCCACATAAAAGAACTGTGCTCTACTAGAACTTTGCGATCCCTTCAGGATTTGTTGCACTCACCGCCGCGATCGGCTCTCTCTCGCATCTCCTGGGCCGAACATAACCCTTTAGCTTCTGCCATGAAATTGAGATCAACCACATCCTCCGCTCTATCCGAGCCTGCCCGGCGTTGAGGGCGCCATTGGACCGCGTCTCACCGCGCGCGGAATCCACTGCAAAAGCAAAGGATGCCGATCAGGATCAGCCATCCTGTAAAAGAGATCAAGAAAAATTGTATGACAAACATCTGATCCACATCAGCTCGGCGAGCCAAAACAGCAATTGATCCGGGCCCGCATGGAGAATATTCTTCTAATTAGACAATATGTATCCAGCAACGCTCTCGCTCCTGCGCGTGCGAGCGTCAGCCTGCTAGCGATAGCCCCAACCATGCCACTCCAACAGAACGCATTGGAAAATAGCCTGCAACCTTGTAGGGCAAATGCTTCGATCCCGTTCATCCCTCCATAGCCAAAGGTATCCGAGCCTGCCCGGCGTTGAGGGCGCCCAGCTCCACCCGCGCGTTTAACCGCGCGCGGAATCCACCGCAAAAGCAGATGGTGCAGATCAAAATCATCCGTACTGCAAGAGAGATCCAGGAGACCGATCGATAAAACATCTGATCCACATCAGCTCAGCGAGCCAAAACAGCAATTGATCCGGGCCCGCCGGGGGGATATTCTTCTAATTATAAAATGGCGGTCAGGTTCCCACAACTCTCTCGCCCCTGCGCGTGCGAGAGCCTGAACGCTAGCGATAGCTCCCAAATATGCCACACCAACAGAATTGCATTTGGAAATAACAGCCTACAACCTTGAAGGGCAAATGCTTCGATCCCATTCATCCCTGCACAGCCATATATCCGAGCCTGCCCGGCGTTGAGGGCGCCCCACTCATCCCGCGCGTTTCACCGCGCGCGGTGCCCCAGCAGAGGGAGCAGCAAAATGAGGCTAAACAGGGAGCAAGGATCTGAGAAGACAGAGATCTAAAGCTCTGGGCCCGCCCGGCGCTGAGGGCGCCATGGGGCCGTGTCTCACCGCGCGCGATGTCCCAGCAAAGGGAGCAGCAAAATGAGGCAAAACAGGGTGCAAGGATCTGAGAAGACAGAGACCTAGATCTTTAGGCCCGCCCAGCGCTGAGGGCGCCATTGGGCCGCGTAACACCCGCGCGCTGTGATCCCACAAAAAGTGGCAGTAGTTGGCCAGCAGTAACAACATGCAGATTCAAAAGCATCCGTACTGCAGGCGGGATCCAAAAAAACCGATTGACAAGGAATCCTGATCCCAATCGGTTCAGCAAGCGAAAGACAGATGATCGGCAGGGCCCAGTGGACAATATTGCCATTCAGCTATAAAAATATAAAATTAAGCTTCTCGCTATTTCAAACAGGATCATGGAACGAATCAGTCCCCGCTCAGCTTCTCGCCCATCAGCCAGGCCATGACCGCCTTGCTGGTGTGCATCCTGTTCTCTGCCTCGTCGAATACTGCGCTCCGCGGACCGTCCATCACATCGTCCGTGATCTCCTGTCCCCGGTGTGCAGGCAGGCAGTGCAGGGCGATGACGTCTTTGGCTGCAAGGTCGAGGAGCCCGGAGTTCACCTGGTACTTCCCGAATACCCTGAGGCGTTCCGCCTCCTCTGCTTCATCTCCCATGGAGACCCAGGTGTCAGTCACCAGGACGTCTGCGCCAGCCGCAGCAGCGGATGGTTCTTCCACTACCCGTGGATGGCCTCCCAGCACCTCCGCCTGTTCTAATATCTGGGCCTTTGGCCTGTAAAGCCGCGGCGAGGCCACAGTGATCTCCATCCCCAGAATGGCCGAAGCCAGTATCAGAGAGTTGCAGACGTTATTCCCATCACCAATCCAGCCCACCCGCAGGCCTTCCAGCGCCGGGAAACGCTGGCGCATGGTCTGCAGGTCGGCCAGAATCTGCAGCGGATGCTCCCAGTCCGAGAGGGCGTTGACCACGGGCACGGAGGCATGCTCCGCCAAGCTGGACAACGGTGTTGTGGGAGTAGACCCGGGCGGTGATGCCGTGCACATAGCGGGAGAGAACGCGGGCGGTGTCGGCAATAGTTTCACCACGTCCCAGCTGCAGCTCGCTCGCAGAAAGGTAGAGCGGATGGCCGCCGAGCTCCGCTGCCGCAACCTCCAGGGAGACGCGCGTCCTGGTGGAAGGCTTCTCAAAGATCATGGCCAGGCTCTTGCCCTGCAAAGGCTGCCCATGATGGCCGCGCCTGGACCGGAAGGCCTCGGCACTGTCCAGTAGCCGCAAAATGTCGTCACGAGAGAGATCAGCGATGGTGATGAGATTCATACCTGCACCTGTATCTGCACATTCAGCTTTCTGCACCTTCTTGGACTTTTTGGTTCGTCGCTATCTTTGTGCCTTTGTGATTTTATTATTACACGACTATTACTAACCGCAGAGACGCAGAGTTCGCAGAGACGCGAAATTTACCTAATTACCAATACCTGAAAGGGACAGCACATTCTCCGGAGTAATAGTCGTCTCCGTTCGTTCGTCCTCTGTGCGCTCTGCGACTCTGCGGTTTTATTCCGTAAACCCAATGGTTTGATCATTCAGCGGGCAATTATTAACCGCAAAGCCACCGCTGCACCAACGCCCCTACGCGCGTATCCTCTGCACGATCTCGGATATCTGGGTAACGTCCCCCTGGATGGGCGCGACTTTGGCCGTGATGCCCTTGAACCCTGCCACACCGGGGTCGCACATGTCCTCCCGCACCAGTTGATTGGCCCAGACGCTGTTGGGCATAAAAGCGAGGCCCGCATGGGGCTCGTCTTCCGAGGCCTTTGCCGCTACCACAATCTTGTTGATCTCGTTCTCCACCAGAACCTTATCGCCGTCCTTTACTCCCAGGCTTGCCATATCCTGCTTGTCCAGAAGGATGACGGCGCTGAGCTGGCGGCACTCATCCGAGAACCTGCCCTTCTCCCTAGCCTCATACTGGAAGATATCCTCGAAAGTGATGACCTTTACGTCCACAGACATCTAAATCGCCTCCATAATCCTTGTCAGGATCTGCTCGTCGCTGAGCTGCTCCGATTTGGTGATGGGATCAAAACTTATCCTTGTCCCGTCCATGCGCAGAGCCGTGCCACCTGCCTCCAGGCCGGACATGGCGGAAGGGATTACCACCTGGGCCGCATCCGTAGTGAGAGACCGGCGCGGGTCTATGGAGATGAGCGGGACTTTGGCCAGTGCCCTGGCTGTTCCAAACGGCAAAGAGGAGAGAGGATCCGAGCCGATTATGAGCGCAGCGTCGCTGCTCTTCGCAGCCGCTGCCACGCCCGGCTTCTGCCCGTGCACGACTTTGCCACCACGGAAGGATACGCTGTTTATGAAGCCGGTCTGATCCAGCAAGAGCTGGTTGAAGCCGCGCGTGTTGTAGCGGCCCACCATTGGTATCACCTTGAATGTCGTGATCTCATTCAGACGGGCCACCAGCTCCTCAAAAAGATCCATCTTATCCTGCAAAGAATAGATCATCCCCTGGCCCGGAAAGATCACACCAAACTCCGTCTTCTTGAGAATGGTCCCAAGCTCAATCAAGCGCTTCTTGTCACCCGTCTTGGGAATCTTCCCGTCCAGGACGGACAGCATCGATTCCAGGAATTCTGCATCACCTCCGGGAGGCACCCGGAAGTAGTAGTTGCTGCATAGGTGCGCCGTCGGTGACTTTCTCACGTCCACCACCACGCATGTCCTCTCCTCCTCATAGCTCTTCTGTCTCTTCTCGCCGCGCGGATAATAGGAGAACCGGGATAGATGCCGTGGATGGCTGTTGGAGGGGTCCGCGCCCCAAAAGACGGAAGTATCAGCGAAATTGCGCACATCATCCAGGGTGCAGGTCGGGATCTTGCCGGTAAGGATCCGCTCCATCAGCAAACCCTCGCAGAAGGATGAGGTGTCGTCTATTGTCGCGCCTATTTTCTTGGCCAGGCCTATGCCCACGCTCTGGGCCTCCAGAGTAGAGTTGGACCAGCCGTAGAGCAAGGGCGTCCTGGCGTTCTTCAAAATCTCCGCTGCCTTTGCAATGGCCTGATCCAGGGTCACTTCTTTGCCTTCTATCATGGGTTTGGTCCTCTCTGTAAAAAGGGCCTGAAAGTGACCTTGCCCTTTGCGGCAGAGGTTCCTGGCCTGGGAGATGGCTCCGGCCTTCAAGACCAGCTCGATATCCTCGCATAGAAGCGAGCAGCCTGTGCAGGTTGTCATTTGCGTGTCACGTCCTTACCTAAACTTACCTAAACGAACTCTATGGCCTTGCTCGGACAGGTCGCAGTGCAGGCATTGCAGAGAACCTTGTTCGGCCCGAAACGCTTGCACTCTTTGAGATTGTTAGCCAACACAACTCCATCTTCCACGCGGAGGATGACCTTCTCCCCCTCCGGACCGAGGCCCACAGCGCATCTTGTAGGCTCCGCCGCTACATTGACTGGACACGCGACCACGCAGTTGCCGCAGCCAAAACACTTCTCAGGATGTATGATGAGTCCCGTCTCCGAGGCATTCTCAAGAGGCGCCATCACCTCATGCAGCTTCTTGAGCTTCGCCTCGTACTTCTTCTCTTCAATGAGAGGAGTGCACTCTTCGATCTTCTTCTCCCTACCCAAAAGGCCGACGGCAAAAGCCATGCAGGTGGGTAGCCCGCACTTCTTGCAGTTGGTTTTGGGCAATAACGTATAGATCTCCATGGCTCCAACCATAACCAGATACCTCAATTTGAGAAGGATTTTGAGTTAGCTTTTGACCTCGATCATATTTATTGCCTGCGCAAACCTTTTCATAGTTCTGATGATAAGGCTATTTGAATGCCTTTCAGCAATCCTCTCGCCCTTCTGGGACTCTTGAGCATAATTCCCCTGATAATAATATATCTTATCAGGCCCCGGCCAAAGGAGATCCGCTTCTCCTCTACCCAATTTTTGAGAGAAGGTGAGGCGAAGCGCACCGCTGTGCTGAGCCGCCTGATCTTTGATCCACTATTCTGGGTGCAGCTCCTGGCGTTGTGCTCACTATCCATCGCGGCAGCCGGGCCCTATACCATCGGAGAAGGTCCGGCGACAAGTCACCTCGTGGTCGTCCTGGACGACTCGGCAAGCATGCAGGCCTCCTTTTCTCAAGGAATGAAATTGGTCACACCTTACCTTGACAGTTATCAGAAGATCAGCATTGTCCTGGCAGAGAATCTGCCTATTACCCTGCTCACCGGAGGGAGCTCTGCCGAAGCCCGGGATGTACTCCGCCAGATTCAGCCAAAAGCGGTCTCGGCGGACCTCTCCAGCGCCATGACCCTTGGCAGCGGCTTGCTGGGCAGTGAGGGAGGAAACGTCCTGGTCGTCTCGGACTTCATAAGCTGGACTGGCGACAATCCGGATGTTACGCGCAAGATCCTCCAGGCTGACGGCCGGGTTTCCATCGTCTTTGCGGATTCTTACCAGGGAGGTGACAACCAGGCACTGTTGGAAGGCTGGGACGTGCCAGGACCCGGATATGTGAATCACACGGCACTTGTTCATAACTATGGCTCGGCAAGGACATACACCATCACTATCCACGGCCCCGGTGGGTCCTCCAGCCGGCTGACGAGCCTTCCGGCAGGGGGCGACTACTACCTCTCTTTTACCGCTTATCCCGGTGTCAACGAGATCTCATTGGATCTGCAGGACGCGATCGACTGGGATAATCATGCTTATGTCTATGTACCGGATCTTGCGAAGAAGAGGGTCCTCTACCTGGGCGAGGCAGGTCCGGCTCTGGATGCTTTACATTCCCTGCCCAATGTAGAGGTCGAGACCTCAGGAGAATACAGCAACTTCGACCTGGTAGTAGTAGCCAGGAATGCCTCCGTAGATGGCAAGCTCAACCGTTACATCGACGGAGGCAGGGTGATCTATATCGCTTCGGATACACAGAGTCCTGAGTACCTGCCCGTCCGGGTGACAGGCCGGATTCCGGGACCGGCCAGCCTCTGGGTCCGGGATGTTGGGTTTTCCCAGGGTGTGCACTTCGATGAGATCGGGATTTTCAATTTTCCGGATGCAGTCGAAAGAAAGGGCTCTACTAACATGGTCGAGGCCAACGGGGTTCCCATCCTCTCCTACTGGCATCTAGGAAACGGCATTGTTATTTACGATGGCCTGGAGATGAATTCCGATTTCTATACGCGCCCGGAGTATCCTATATTCTGGTACCAGATGGTGAACTGGATAACAGGTGTGCCTGACATTGTTGCCTCGAACCACAAGACAGGAGAGCTGATTCCTCTGGGAGGGGCTGTATCTGTCGAGACGCCTCAGGGCAGTATCTCCACGAGCAGCCTCCTCCTGGACGAGGTGGGTATATACCGTTTCCAGGGAACGACCATCGCCGCCAATATGTACGATCCACAAGAGTCCAACCTTCGCCGCAGCTCCGGCTTCAACCCTGGCGAATTTCAGGGAGGGCTTCGCAGTACAATAGTGGAAAACGATCTATCCATCTGGGTGATCGCTCTGGCTGTTTTGGCCATCCTCCTGGAGCTTATCATCATGCGCTGGAGGCGAGAGACATGATCCTGGATCTCTACTTTGCAACGCCGGAGCTGCTCTACGCCATTCCTGCACTATTGATCCTGGGTGCCGTCTTTACCCGATTCAGGGCCAAAAATAAGCTTCTTGCCGCCTCAAGAACTGTCGTCTTCTGTCTGATAATAGCAGCGGCCGCCAACCCTTACTTTGTTGAGACACACACCGTTCAGTCGCAAAAGCCCAGCATCACTATCCTGGATGATAAGACCGGGTCGATGGAGGTCTTTGATCCCAATGTTGCCGTGAGGGTGAACAGCTTTGCAGACGCTCAGGTACGCTCCTTTTCCGGGGATTCTACGCCATTGGGGGACAAGATAATCCAGTATGCACAGCCTGGCGGCACCCTGCTCCTGGTGACGGACGGCAACAGCAACAGCGGTCGTCCTCTGGCTGATGCTCTGGCGCTGGCCAAGGCCTCTAACACGACGACCTTTGCCATCTCTCTCACCCCGGTCAAGGATGATGCAAGCGTGGAGATCTCCGGAACAAACACCGCAGTCCTGGCAGGAGACTATCCGTTCACAGTGATTGTGCGGTCATCCGGCAGCTACGTAGGATCGCTGTCGGTCTACGCGGACGACAAATCAATCTATAGCGACAAGATAGTGGCCAACAAAAGCGCATCCATCAAGATATCTCATGCTTTTCTTGAGACAGGAAACCATATTCTCCGAGCCACAATCGACCCGGACATGCAGGCCGTGAACAACAACTATCAGAAGGCGATCTATGTTGTTCCCAAGCCAGATGTCCTTCTGGTCACCAATAGCGACTCTCCCCTGGCAAGGGATCTCAATGATCTCTATAAGCTCGCCATAGTCCCGGAGCTACCTCTCCAATTGCAGGGCTACAAAGCAGTGGTTCTTGATGATAACAGTTATAATAAGAGTCTTGACGCTCTGGGAAATTATGTGCGCGAAGGCGCCGGTCTGGTGGTAGTGGGCGGCCAGGATGCCTATGACCTGGGAGGTTACCGCAACACCACCCTGGAGGGTTTTTTGCCGGTACGCTCGTCTCCCAGCGTATTTGAGGGCGGAAAAACACTCATCTTCGTGCTGGACATCTCCTTCAGCCTTATGTCCACGCGTACCGCAGACGGCACAACTCTGCTCGACTACGAGAAAGCTCTGGCAGTGGAACTGCTCAAATCTCCCCACTTCCGGGACTACAACGTGGGGCTGGTAGTCTTCGGCACCAAGGCCTACGATGTAATGGATCCCATTCCTTTATCCCGGGGCCAAAGCATCCTGACGGAAAGAATTACCGCCCTGGCACCGACCGGCACGGAAAACAGCTACATGGATGATGGGCTGCAGCTCTCCTGGGATATGATCAACGCCAGCGGCGGCAAGGGTGAGCTGATTGTGTTATCCGATGGAAATCTTCAAAACTATCCGGAGGTGGTGCAGAGATCGATCAGGTTGATCCAGGAGATGAACACTACCATCCGCCTGATCCAGGTCCAGGCCATTCCAGGAAATACGGGAATACTAAATAAGCTGGCAGCCAGTTCGGGAGCGGATTTTATGGCTTTCGTCTATCCGGAATCACTGACAACCAGCATGTCCCCGCTATCCACACCAACGCCCCCTCCGGTGAAGAACGCCCCAGGGTATGCGGTAAACGTGGTCGATAAGAACCACTACATCACAGCCGATCTGAATTTAAACACCACCATCACCGGTTTCAATGATGTCACGCCCAAGTCCGGTGCCCAGCGTCTGGTGGCAATGCCCGATGGTAAGCCGGTCCTAACCGTATGGCGCTATGGCCTCGGTAGGGTCGCCGCTCTCACCACGGATGACGGCAACGACTGGGCAGGCCTGCTTTACGCCAGACCGAGCTCGCAACTGATATCTTCTACGGTCAACTGGGCAGTGGGCGATCCGCGGCCAGAGACGGATCGTGTCGAAGCGGAGGACGGATGGAAGGGAACGCCCCTGCAGATCACTATCAACAGCAATGCCAGGCCTAGCCTTCCCGGCGCCGACGTGGAAAAAGTAGGGGACAACGTATATGCGGTTACATTTACGCCCAACAGTTCAGGCATCTACTACATCGGCAACTATGGAGTTGCAGTCAACTACCCGCTGGAGTACAGGGATATCGGCTTCAATCCCGATCTTCCCAGCCTGATCATGGCCAACGGCGGAAAAGTCTTCACAGAAGAGGAGGCCAGGAGGAGCCTGGTCGCCGAGGCGAGCCGGGTCAGCCAGAGGACGGTCCAGGAGAGGGTTTCCAGGAGAGATATTCTGCTACTTCTTGCCCTATTGGCTTTCCTTGCCGAAATTGTTTACAGAAAGCTGTCAGAGATACGAAGTAGAGGCAGATCTGGAGCATGAAAGCTTACCATCAGATTTTAATATCATAATCAGCTTTAGTGATGGTATATTTGCGGAGGTAACTGCCACCAAATGAGTTCTCAAATGTGTACCGTATGTGGCCTTCCCCAGGAACTATGTATCTGTGAGGAGGTTGCCAAGGAGCAGCAGAGGATAGCAGTGAAAGTCCAGAAACGCAGGTATGGAAAAGAGGTGACAGTTATCCAGGGAATCGATCCCCATGAGATCGATCTGCAAGAGCTGTGCACGCATCTCAAATCCAAACTGGCCTGTGGCGGGACCGTCAAAGAGAGCCTGATTGAGCTGCAAGGCAATCATATTCAAAGAATTAAGGAAATCTTGGTGAAGAAGGGATTTGGCGCAGATCAAATAAGCACCTAAATCCTTCGAAAATTTTTAGATCTGCAGGCCGACCCTAGAGCTTGCTTATTTTCTTTTCCAGGGAGAAGTCCTTTGGAATTTTTATTGGACAACGCTTTTGAGGCATGCAAAGCTTGCTATCTTTTTGATATATCATATTTAACTAATATTGAGGATTCCCCCCATGAAATTCCCAAAGAAAAGAACGACGGAACGAAATTGAAGATAAGACAAGAACAGAGGCGAGACTCAGCTCTTGTCGGGTTGACCCAGATGGATCTTTTCGATAGAAATCTCGCCGTCTGAACCCATCACTATGGAAAAGATCCATTCACTGAGATTAGCACAATGCTCTGGAATGCATTCCTCAATACAACCTGCACATGGCTCGAAGGCATCCAACGCCAGTAGAGGGTCGAAGCGTTTGCTATGAGGCTTTTCAGAGCAAAAGAGCCGGTAGGTTCTGATGCCGTCGACCGACTCTACCTCTCGAGTAATTATGCTATCCTTGAGGAGCTTGGCTACGATACGAGAGCATTTGCGAGAATCGATCTTAAGAACCTTCCACAGGTCGCTTTGCAATGCTCCCTCAGGATGCGACTTTATATATTCCAGTGCCTCCTCAGCAGACATTTCGGCCTCTCTATTCAATTGGACTTATGAGAATTATGTTGTTGCCGCGCAGGATAACTGATCCCAATGAGCGAGTCTTCTCGCCGCCAATCAGCTCCACTGTCTCGAGTAGATGAAGGTTCAAGTACTCATCTACGCTGTTGAGAACACCTTCCAGAACGTAACGCGGTGAGCCCTTCATCTCTACCTGAATTTTGCTGCCTACCAGACTCTGTACCTTCTTTGTTGGGAACATAACCAGACTCCTTGGTAACTTGGATGAACGATTCGCAATAGTTCGCAGATTTGATCAAATTTAGGCTATTAGAATTCGAGCGTGTCTAAACGGAGACCACGCCTTTTATACCTTTTACGCTCTTCACGAGTTCTTTCTCGATGAAGTTCTTCAGCGTCATCTGCGAGAAGGGACAGCCGGCGCAGTGCCCTTGCAGCTTTACCTTCACAATCCCGTCTTTATCGATCTCAACGAGCTGAACATCTCCACCATCTACGCGAAGGCCCTCCCGGATCTTATCCAGAGCGGCCTCGACGTCTTCCTTGAGGTTTTGCATGAATACTTCAGTCCCCTTTAACCTTTATAGATGTAACTTTGTGCCCAATGATCGTGTACCTTATCCCTTTTAAAGCTTCCTCGAGCTGCTTTATGATCTTTTCGCACTTATCGGAGCCTACTACCGTATTGACCATGACTCCTGGCTCGGAATGATCCCGGATAGCGTTCATTGTCAGATCAGGATTCTCGCTCAGCCTGAAGCTCTTCCAGCTCTTGGGTGCCATTCCCTGGTACTCAACCAGGTAAAAGCCGGTGATGCCCAGCTCCGTTAAGGTGTTGACGACTCGAACCAGATGCTCGTGGTCCACAAAGATCTTGACCATTGTCTTCATTTTATTCCCCAACATATGATGGCCATTGGACCATAAATAACTTCGCGAGATCCAGATATTCTTTTATCCTACGCGAGCTATGCAGGCCCTACCATGGCATTGAGAGATATCAGAGATGTGCTGAAGAGCAAGGGTATTGGCGAAGACGAGATCGTCTCGGCGGCAATGGAGCTCTATTTCCCACATCCAGGAGTGGAGACGCTCGAAAAAGCCGAAGACAAGTTTCGGCGGGAGATGAATCTCGCGCTCTCCGACCCAAATCTCGCGCTTCTCATATACGCCGGAGTTCTCCTGGAGTCGGAAGGAGTTCGAGGCCATCTTCCTAACCTGAAGCCATCCGACTACGAGAACGATCTGACCTGTCTTATCGCGGATGAGGTTTTGGGCCTTGCCATTGCCAAGTATGTGGGGGGTTACAAGGGACTGTTCGATTATGTGCGCTACGATAAGGCCAAGCCGGGAATACTTGGGCGGCTCGGTCCGTTCATGGATGATGTGGTAGCCGGTCTTATTGGCGGCGTATCTGCTAATATGTACACCAGGGCAATGCTGGAATAGTTCGGAGCTGCACTTTGAAAGACCTGCTTTTTGCACTCAAGTCGGGATTCGGCTGGCTGTCCACAATACCGGTCGGCATTTCTATGGAAGGCGTCGAAGCCCTGATGAAGCATGTTTATGTGTTTCCGGTCGTGGGCCTGGTTATGGGGGCAATTCTGGGGCTTGTAGCCTTCATCGCGATGCAGTTCTTGCCCTCTAATCTGGTGGCCATCGCTGTGATCGTTGCCATCTACAGGCTCTGCGGCATAAACCATATCGATGGCCTGGCTGATTTTGGGGATGGAGTAATAGCGCATGGCACATGGGAAAAAAAGGTTCAGGCCATGAAGGATGTGAATTTGGGCACAGGCGGCGGCCTGTTCATTGGCGTGCTTCTCCTGGCGACCTTTGCGGTTGTAGCCGATATCCCTAATAGGCTTCTGCCGCTGGCGTTATTGGCGGCAGAGGTCTCCGCCAAGGAGGCCATGATCTCATTTGCGGCATTCTCCACATCTCTGCAAAAGGGTTTTGGACAGATCATGATTGAGAAGACGGGTTACTGGCAGTTCTTGATAGGTCTCGTATTCTCCGCGGTCATCTGCATCGTGACATTGGGGCCTCTGGGTCTCGCGGTTCTCGCAGGAGCCCAGGTCGCCGCCTTCTACATGGTGGGAGTCGCGAAGAGGAACTTTGGAGGAGCCACAGGTGACGGCATAGGTGCGACCAATGAGGTGGCGAGATGTGTGGCCCTGGTTTTGGCCCTCATTTTAGGAGGTATCCTGCCTTGGACGCTCTGGTGATGGCAGGAGGCAGGGGTTCGCGATTGAAGAGGGGCGAGAAGCCGCTGGTAACCCTATTCGGACGCCCGCTCATCGACTATGTTACTCTCGCCCTGGAAGAGAGCACAATCGGAAGGATCTATGTTGCCACCACGGAGAATGTACCTGCAACAAGAGCCTGGGCAGAAAATAGGGATCTTTCAGTCGTAGGGACACCGGGAAAAGGTTTTGTCGCGGATATGGTCTGCGCCATAAAAGCGGCGAAAATCACCGACCCAATTATGATCATTATGGCAGATCTGCCCCTGGTCAGCGCAGATCTGATCGATAGGATAATTGAGATTTATGAAGAACGTCCTGAGCCCGCGCTCTCCACACATACACCCCTCCATCTGCACAGCCGCCTGGGCCGGAGGCCTGATTCGCTCTTCAACTACCAGGGCCAGCTCATAGTTCCCGCCGGCATCAATGTGCTCGATGGAGCAGAGATCGACAAAGAGCAGGAAGACTACCATTTGATCATGGAGAGGATCGAGCTGGCAGTAAATGTGAATGTGGCCGAGGACCTCATGCTCTGTGAGAAGATAATACAAGGTGATTTTCTTTGAACGACACCGTAACGATAGATGGCGAGAAGTTTTCAACCGATGACCTGATGCTGCTGACAGGATTGGATGAGATCAAGGAGCAGAAGGGCTACATTCTCCTTGTAGCCAGAGCTTTGCACAACCCCATGAGACTGCCCTGGCTGCTTAAGGATATCTGCAACCTCTGCATCAAAGAAGAAGACCAGAGAGACATGAGACTCTGCCTGGTCCGGGTGCAGGTTGAAGCCGAGCTCAAGATGAACCAGGATATCCAGAGATTCCAGCAAAGGCGCTATGTGGCCCAGGTGATTGAGATACTGCTCTTCAATGAGCTGATGCTCGCGCCGCGAGAGATTGTGGAAGAAGGTGATATGGAGTAATCGATACAGCTCTTGCCTGCATCAATTAACCATAATATTTTTGGATGGTAAAATCATACACAGTTACTATTTCTGGATGGCCTATTCGACACGATGGTCCTCTAAAAAAGATTCATAAACAGTGTTGTCATCCGTAATTATACATGTAATCGATTGCTTTCTGCCATCATCTTCAGATCACCTCAGCAACATCGATCCAGAGTGTCTTCAAACACTTGCACGGGGACGAGCCGTGCTTAAAATCATTGATATCGAACGATAACATGCATTCTGCAAACATACCCCGATAGTGATAAAAGATCATAGCAGGTATCATGTCTGCGCAGAAATATCCAGTTTTACGCTTTTGAACAGGATGGCTACAGGCCGTGATATTTCAGATACGAAGGGCACCACAGCGTTGAAGCGCAGCGACTCTCCGGCCGGAATTTCCTTCATGGCATCACCTTTTTCGCCGGGATTTACCCAGCCGAACTGATCTACCAGGGCAAAGTCCGAACGGTTGTATTTCGCGGTCTGATTTGCATTATTAGTGATGTTTACATCCAAATTCCAGTTGCCCTGACGCCATCTCATTCCGTTTGGTTCAAATGTTGCCCCGTAGAACCTGAGCGTTACGTTATTACCTGTAACCTCAGGCATGTCTGTGTTGTTTATGTAGAAGGGATCTGAGTGAGAGGGCACGATTTTAAGGCTCTTTACAATGATGCTTTTAGGGACATCGAAGAGGAGCATATCTCTGATAGATCCGTTATACTCGGTCTCTGTCGCAAACCCATGCAGAGCAGACCTATAGGGGGCGTTGTTGCCGCTGTAGGTATTGTTATCGCGATCAATCAGCACAACGCCATACACATCAGTATCGTTTGCGGAGATATCAACATATAATCCATTCCCATATTCATATCTCATAAAACCGTAGACGGTCGCATCGACCATCCCGTTACCGCCATGCAGGGGAAAGGCCTGGACGGATGGCATCAAGATTATAATCAAAGCAAATATTATAATAGTTTCAAATCGGCACGACCCAAGATCGAATTCTCTCATAATCGGCATATTCAGCCAATTTCTTAAATACTATTGTGTCGATCGCCGTTTAGGAGTGGACCGACGGCTTGAAGCCAAGGACATATTCAGAGGTAATGATGTGTATTGCATGGGAGGCATCAGGGAGATCTGACCGGCATCAGACCACAGACTACCCAGCAAGCCTCACATTTTACAGAAGCTACCAGCAGGACTGCAATAAATAATTATGAATTCTGATGTCAAGAATTTTTGCGACCTCGCCCGAGCGGGTTATACCAGAAAATGGGTTACCCTAAGCGTACTGATAGGAATTGCCGCAGGCCTCGGTTCCATAATCTTCTACTGGTCCCTGACGACTGCGACTCATCTCCTCCTCGGATTGGTGGCAGGGTACATTCCGCCCACGGCTACAGGAGAAGGTGCGACGGTGTTTACGGGCGTCGCCAGGCCCTGGGCCCTCCCCATCCTTACCGCAGCGGGTGGGCTGCTGAGCGGGATTATTGTCTTTCGTTTTGCTCCTGAGGCGGAAGGGCACGGGACTGACGCGGCCATAAACGCATTCCACAACAAAGGGGGCTTCATACGCCGCAGAGTGCCTGTGGTTAAAGCCATTGCATCCGCCATAACTATAGGCTCCGGCGGCAGCGCCGGTAGAGAAGGCCCTACCGCCCAAATAGCCGCGGGCACTGCGTCTGCCCTGGCGGATCTATTTCATCTAACTGAGACCGACAGGCGCATTGCCGTGGCTGCCGGGATAGGTGCCGGGATTGGCTCCATCTTTAAGGCCCCTTTGGGCGGTGCTATCCTCAGCATGGAGGTCCTCTACCGCCGCGATTTTGAGTATGAAGCACTCCTGCCATCGTTTATCGCATCAGTCGTGGGTTACAGCATCTTCGCATCCTGGAGCGGATGGGCCCCGGTCTTCGGCAGCGGCATCGTCCCGCCGTTTAGCAGGGCCCCTGAGCTTATCTCCTATGCCATCCTCGGCGTAGTCTGCGGACTGGTAGGCATAGGTTACGGGCGCAGCTTCTACTACCTGAGAGACCTGTTTAAGAGTCTTGAAATCCCAAACTGGATTAAACCCGCCATTGGAGGTCTTATGGTCGGCCTAATTGGCGTCTATATTCCGCAGGTCCTGGGCACCAGCTACGGATGGCTGCAGTTTGCCATCAACGGCAACTTCATGGCATTACCGGTGACGGTCATGCTGGCAGTAGCGGTTTTGAAGATCCTAACCACAGGACTGACGATAGGGTCCGGCGGCAGCGGCGGCGTTTTCGCTCCTGGTTTGGTGATCGGCGGAATGACAGGCGGCGTCCTTTGGAGCGTCCTTCATGCCTACCCGGCTATCACTCCCAGCTCCCCCTCGGCTTTTGTCATTGTGGGCATGATGGCCCTCTTCGGAGGGATTGCCAAAGTCCCTCTGGCGGTGATCCTCATGGTAAGCGAGATGACTATGGATTATACTCTCTTGATTCCCAGCATGCTGGCCTGTTCCATAGCCTATTTCACAACCGGAGAAAATTACATCTACGAGAAACAGGTGAACGTGAGGGCAGAATCGCCTGCCCACAGACATGAGTACTCCGTCATGCTCTTAAAGGCGCTTAAAGTGAAGGAAGCTATGACCTGTCATGTGCAGACCATCGGCCCCCTGTCGACAGTGGGAGAAGCTGCCAATATCTTGAAAATGTACGAGGTTCACGCTGTGCCAGTAGTCGATGGAAATAAGTTGGTGGGGATTGTGGCCAAATTGGACGCGATGAGATCTATCTTCCAGGATCGACCTGAAATGTCGGTGAAGGATGTGATGAGCTCTGAGCTGGTAGTAGCCTATCCGGATGAATCCCTATTCGACGCTATGAATAAGATGATCGTAAATCATATCAGCCAGCTTCCGGTTGTTGAGAGAAATAATCCCGATCAGCTCCTTGGATTGTTAGCTTTGGACGACGTGACCAGAATCCAGTGCACGACAAATGCATAGTAGTTCAGGTCCTATTTTCTGAACTTCTGCTTCACCCGCCATTGGCAGCGCGATTATTCCCGGGCACCATAAGCACAAGTATCGGATGCAATAGACTTTCATGAAAGCACTTGGTGGATAAGAAGGAGGGAGGCAAAAGTCTTCGGGTGTAGGAGGGAGAAAATAGGCCATCGACTTTTGCCAATAGACTATACGCCAATTGTCGATATTTAAGGCTTTCGATCATGTAATCGTCAAGTGCATGAACCCTGATCGAAGGATTAAACGAAAACCAAAGGATCTATTCCTCAGGCGGGCCAGAGCTAAAATCCACTGCCCCCCAGTAGAAGCCGACCACAGAAGTGACGACCTGAAAGAAGCGCACACATGGTTACTTTGTGTTCAATACCCGGCAACCATCCTTCATCCCGGCCATAGCGCTTGCCAGCATCACCGGACCATCAAAGCTGCCCCTCGCCCGGCTGGAGTCCACGAAGATCTTTTCCATAATTACCGGCGCACCCAGGGAGTTCGCCCCGCATAAGAGCAATAGCGTCCGGAAGATCAGGTTCCCGCTGATGCCGTCCGGAGCTATTACGATATTGTCCCCCCGGCAGCTTTCAATCAATATCCCTTTGTGGCGGGCCTGCAGGCCTGCCTCCCTGGCCCGCGCCGCGATTAGCTCGCCTTCCCTGAGGCTGCGGTCCACGCGCTCGCACCTGCCCAGGTCCTCCACCCTGCCGCCCGAGAGTACAGCCGCCTTTGGCACCACGCCCATGTGCCGCAATAGCTTCGCCCCGCCCAGCACCAGAGCCAACCGATCCGAAGCTGTCTCGCCCTCGTCTATGCCCACCGGCCCCAGCAAGAAAGCCCAGCCAGATAGCTCCAGCAGGGCCAGCCGCCTAACCTGGATATCAAACTGTTCAGCCAGGGCCCGCATAGTCCTTCCTGCAGGCAGGTTTCCTCGCACCGCACCCTCGATCTCGCCTGCTGCCAGGAGCCTCCCCAGCTCCTTCCAGGGCTCTTTCGCAGGAACGCAATCAAAGGAGCAGTTGCATCCGGGCTCGCCTACCAGAAGAAGGTCGGCATACTTGCTTGCCGACTGAAGGGAGGCAATCAGGTCTGCATCAGCATTCCATATGCCGATACCGATGCGCGCTCTCCTGGTTAAGGCCAAGTTCTGCAGAGATTTCACAAATTGGGAGTCCATGCCAAAGCTACCCGGTTTATCATTGTCTAGCCTTATCAATTGTTCAACTCATTTCGCGTGAATATTTTCGCGATTCTTCTTTCGGCATTCCAACAGTCTGCTTCTTCAGGCAACGGTGTTCTCAATGAATTCCAGTCACGCACTCCCGTGTCAGGTCGAAGAGCACTGCCTCTTCGCGTCCTTTGCGGATGATGAGCCTCCGATCTGCCGTCACAAGACCGATGACTCTCGCCGTGAGCCCGCGCCTCTGGAACACCTCTAAAACCTTTTTTGCATTCTCAGGTTTCGCCGTCACGACAAACCCCATTCCGGGATACATCTTCAGCCAGCTTTGCAGATCCAGGCCCGCAGGCACGGGGATGGCTTCCACATCCACTATGGCCCCAACATTGCTCGTCTCCAGCAGCATCCCGAGCGTCCCCAGCAGTCCTGGATTGCTGATGTCCTTGCCGGCTCTGACAAGACCCATCTCCCCCAGTTCCTGCATCGAGCCCAGTTGCATGAGAAGCGTTTTGCGGTCTTTGAAGCTCGTGGAATCGAAGTTTATGGTGAACTTGGGGTGGGGCCTGCCGTCCATATCGGCCGCTGCAATTATCAATTCACCCTCTTTGGCCGTGCTGCTCAAGATCACAGCATTCTTCTTCGCCTTGCCGAGGATGGCAACGTCCAGAGCACTGTAGGGAGTGTCCGGATGAAGGTGTCCGCCGATAATGGGCACATTGAACTTCTCAATTCCCTTCTTCATGCCCAGCAGAACCTTCGTTGCAATCTCTGGGTTTCCCACAGAGAGGACGTCCACCATGGCCACCGGCCAGCCGCCCATAGCCGCGATATCATGCACATTCACCAGAACGGAACAGTAGCCCGCCCACTCCGGATCGACCTCCATAAGTTTGGACCAGATGCCGTCAGCGGCCAGGAGCATGACCTCTTCACCGTCGTCTATCACTGCGGCATCCTCCCCAAAAGATGCAATGATGCGCTCGGATTCTATGGGAAAGAATTGCATTAGGTTTCCAATCTGCTTCTTGCGAGTGATCCCCGCAAAACCACGCAGTTCAGCTGCCAGAGACTCCAGATTCATCAGAGAATGATGCGGCTTTGATCAAAAATAGATGTCGCTAAAACGCTGCCGCAAAGTTCTTAACCAGTAACTCCGATCAGAGAGTGAAACGCACCCTGAGTTC
Organism: uncultured Methanosarcinales archaeon; assembly: GCA_963782455.1. Classification (GTDB taxonomy): domain Archaea; phylum Halobacteriota; class Methanosarcinia; order Methanotrichales; family Methanotrichaceae; genus Methanothrix. The sequence continues at coordinate 87,685 of CAWAJP010000011.1, read as the reverse complement.
AGTGTTCTTTCGGGATAAGTTCCAGTGGAAGAATGTCGTAACAAATTTTAGAAGGTTTTCATAGCTATCGAAAATGAGAAACATAATAAATAATTATAGCGCATCGATCCGTCAAAAATTTCTTTAAACGGTATATGTAACAGTATCTGCACACTCGAAGCAGAGGGGTTTAGAAATAAAATATATTATTAAGTTAGCTAAAAACGGCCCCACAATCCCATCTCAACAAGAATCATCCCATCTAAAAAAGCGAGAATAACCTTGATCATTTTCTGCAAGCTTTTCCTGCATGATAACGGTTGAGCTAGATTCACCCTTGAAGGAATGTGATGCAGAATTCTGAATGAACGAATGGGGGACAAGCCTGTGAGATCAGGTCAACCGGAGGGCAGGGAGCAAAAAGGCAGAAAACATTTATGAATCCAAGCAGCGTTTAGGTGGAGACGGGGTTTGTTGGATTGCTGATCAGAGATTTCAGGCAAGGTCGCAGCTTTGTGGCCAGGCTCGACCACGGCACAGACATCATCAGTCAGATCACCGATCTGGCAAAAGAAAAGAAGATTGAGACCGGCTTCTTGAGCGTGATCGGTGCCCTGAGCAGTGCAGAATTGGGTTACTATGACCAGGTCTCCCAAAAATACGGCAAAATTCGGATAGACGGCCCTGTGGAGCTTGTATCCTGTTCCGGTAATATATCCCTGCGGGACGGCCAGCCTTTTGTGCACGCTCATGCAGCTTTGTCGGATAAGGAGGGAAGGGTTTGGGGAGGTCACCTGAACTCCGGCATGGTCTTTGCCGCAGAGCTCTATATGCAGGAGCTTTTGGGCCTGCATCTGGAAAGAGTCCCCGATTCGATCACCGGCCTGAATCTGTGGAGTGAAGAGTGAAGAATTCCGAATATTTTGATTTTTTGCAGAAAGGCCTGGCGAACGCCATGAACATAGCCCAGGCGGCCCGGGCCCGGGGATTGGACCCTGCAACTATTGTTGAGATACCGCTTGCAGTAGACCTGGCCGAAAGAGTAGAGAAGCTGATCGGCATCCCCGGCATAGCTGTGCGGATCCGGGAGCTGGAAGAGCAGGGCCTGAGCCGGGAAGAAGCAGCTCTCGCTATAGGCATCGATTTCGCCGAAGGCCGCCTGGGAAAAGGCACCTCCAAGATCGAATCCGTGGAAAACGCCATTCGTACCTCGGTCGCCCTGCTCACAGAGGGCGTCGTCGCGGCGCCTATCGAAGGGATCGCTCGCGTGGACCTCGGAAAAAACGACGACGGGACTGAGTACCTCAAGGTCTACTATGCGGGTCCCATAAGATCGGCCGGTGGAACCGCCCAGGCTCTGTCCGTTCTCGTGGCCGATTATGTGCGAAGAAGCGTCGGGATAGCACCCTGGAAGCCAAGGCCGGAAGAGGTGGAGCGCTACGTGGAGGAGATCGGCCTTTACAAGCGCGTGGCCGGCCTGCAGTATTCGCCTTCGGATGACGAGATCCGAACTATCGTGCGCAATTGTCCCATCTGCATCGAAGGAGAGCCCACCGAAGAGGAAGAGGTATCGGGATACCGTGACCTTGCCAGGATCGAGACCAATCGTGTGCGGGGCGGTATCGCCCTGGTCTCGGCAGAAGGCATCGCCCTGAAGCGGCCCAAGCTCAAGAAGCATGTCACAAAACTTGGCATTACCGGCTGGGAGTGGCTCGACTCCCTGGCCAGCGGCAAGAAAGAAGGTGGCGACTCGACCCCCAAGTTCCTGCGCGACCTCATTGCCGGCCGGCCTGTATTCTCTCATCCCTCCCGGCCAGGGGGCTTTCGGCTGCGTTATGGGCGGGCCAGAAATACGGGCCTGGCAGCTGCTGGAATCAACCCCGCCAGCATGCTGCTCCTGGGCGAGTTCATGGCGGCCGGCACCCAGATAAAAGTGGAGCAGCCCGGCAAGGCTGCTGCAGTGGCTCCAGTCAGCTCCATCGAGGGGCCGACAGTGCGACTGCTGAACGGGGATGTGGTTCGGTTCGATTCGGATCAGGACATACTGGAATGGATGCCTATAAGCTGCAAAGATCCCAGGACCATCCAGCTGGCTCTGAAGTCTCATGTTTCCAAGATTCTCGACCTGGGTGAGATACTGATCAGCTACGGCGAGTTCCTGGAGAACAACCGGCCACTGGCCCCGGCCTCATACGCCTTCGAATGGTGGGAGGAGGAGCTGAAGAAAGCAGGAGGCGATCCGGCGGGCCAGGAGCTGATAGATGGCGTCAAAGCCATAGAACTTTCCAGAAAATACGGCGTCCCACTCCACCCGGCTCACACATATCTCTGGCATGATCTGACGCTAGCAGAGTACGAGCGGCTTGGAGAGGTCGTATTGACGGAGGGCCATCTGGAATCAGGAAAGCTCATCCTTCCCCCGGAGGTCAAGGATTCTCTGGAGACGCTGCTGGTTCACCATAAGGTTCGGAATGGAAAGATAATAGTCGAAGATCCGCTGCCATTCCTGCTCTGCCTGGGGATAACTCAGGAAAACGGCTCCTTGAAAAAAACTTCTGGCAAGCTGGCGGAAGATAAGCTAGATGAAAATGTAGAAAAGAATAGTGGAAAGAATAGTGAAAATAATAAAGAATTTGATATAGAAACGAATAAGCTGGAGGATTCGGCTCTGGCTGCAGTCAACAGGCTGTCGGGCCTCATCGTTCGCGCCCGTGCGCCCACGCGCATCGGTGCCCGGATGGGCAGGCCTGAGAAGTCCGATAAAAGGCTGATGCGCCCACCTCCGCACGTTCTCTTCCCGGCAGGAGAAGAGGGCGGCAAGTCGAGGTCGATTCAGGAAGCTGCCAAGCACTCCACAAACAACTCGTCCGGCATCATCAACGTTGAGATTGAGAGGCGTGTCTGCCTGGATTGTAAAAAAGAGGGCTTTGCCTTCCTATGCGAATGCGGCGGCTTCACCGAAAAAAAGAGAGTATGCCCCAAATGCAACATCCCGGCCATTGAGAAATGCCCCAAGTGTGGTGTGGAGACAACTGCTGCCTCCAAGATGCAAATCGATGTGAAAAAGCTCTACCACCGGGCGCTGGAGCGCCTGGGAGAGCGCGAGCCTGAGACACTGAAGGGTGTCCTGGGCCTCTCCTCCCGGGACAAGACACCAGAGCCTCTTGAGAAAGGCATCCTGCGGGCCAAGCATGGTGTGAACATCTTCAAAGACGGCACCGTGAGGTACGACCTGACCGATCTGCCGCTGACTCATTTCCGTCCGGACGAGATCGGCACCAGTCCAGAAACTTTGCAGACCCTAGGTTATACTGAGGACATGCACGGTGTGCCTCTGACGATGCCGGATCAGGTCTGTGAACTAAGAGTGCAGGACATCATACTCGCCAGAGATGCAGGAGATTATCTTCTCAAAGTTGCCAGGTTTGTGGATGAGCTTTTGGTCAAGTTCTACGGCCTTGAGCCCTACTACAATGCAAATTCGCCCGCCGACCTGATCGGCACTCTCATGGTCGGCCTGGCCCCCCATACCTCGGCTGGCGTTCTCTGCCGCCTCATCGGCTACAGCCCGGCCTCGGCAGGATTTGGACATCCCTTCTTTCATGCAGCCAAACGCCGCAACTGCGACGGAGATGAGGACTGCGTGATGCTGCTCATGGATGCGCTTCTCAACTTTTCCATGTCCTACCTGCCTGCGAAGCGAGGCGGAAAGATGGACGCCTGCCTGGTTATGACCACGATCCTTAACCCGGCCGAGGTTGATAAAGAGGCCCATAACCTGGACCTGACCCACATCTACCCTCTGGAGTTTTATGAGGCCACGCTCCTCGGCACAAACCCCAAGGACCTGGAAGGGAAGTTCGATCTGGTCTCCAAGCGTCTGGGCACCGATGCCCAGTATGAGGGCTTCAACTTCAGCCACAGCACAACGGATATCGCCGCCGGCCCGAAGAACAGTGCCTACAAGACACTGGAGACCATGGTCGATAAGATGGATGCTCAACTGGAGCTGGCACGCATGATTCGTGCCGTGGACGAGCAGGATGTGGCAGAGAGGGTCATCAATTCACACTTCCTGCCCGATCTGATCGGCAACCTGCATGCCTTCTCAAAGCAGAAGGTAAGGTGCGTGAAGTGCGGCGCCAAATACAGACGCCCTCCGCTAAAAGAGACCTGCCCCAAGTGCGGCGGCAGGATGATTCTCACCGTACATGAGGGAAGCGTCCGGAAATACCTGGAGGTCTCGATTAAGGTGGCTGAGGAGTATGGCGTGAGCAGCTACACCAAGCAGAGGCTACAGCTCCTGAAGATAGAGATCAACTCCCTCTTCAAGAACGATAAGGCTAAGCAGACGGGCCTTGCGGACTTCATGTAAAACGCATCTCTGCAGAGGCCGGGGCCCGTCTCAAAGAACCTGAGAAAACCCCCTAGGTCACCAGATCCAGATAGATCTCTATTCCCTGATACTCGCCGTTAGGAGACAAGGCCGCGAAGATGTGATCAAGAGAGTATCCATGGTAAGGCTTTTGCGACAATGATGGGCAGGATTCGCACAAGAATAACTTCCTTATTAGTTTCTCTGGCCAACCGGAGAATCGCAACGATGCGTCACGCTAAACAAAATTTCAATTTTCCCAAAATGAAAGAGGATCTAAAAGCTCCAGATAACACTCCAAGAGATAACTTCTTCTTTTAATAGACATCTTCATATACATAAAATATAGATATAGCCTATTGTAAAGGCAACTTCGCGATCCTCGCATGTCATGACAGAATTCTCATGGAAAAAAACCGCAGATTCGAGACCAATAGAGCAGAAAAATTAGGATGTGAAAATTTGAAATTCAAGAAAATGATAGTAAAGGCGTTATTTATAGGCATCCTTGCCCTGGGCTCATCAGCCGAAGGTATTTCAATATCTGTTTCGAGCAATGCGGGTGGATTTACAGAGAATATCGATGCAGGGGAAAATGCAGTTCGCGGCAGCGCGGTAATTGCGGCAGACTGCATCTCGAATTCCATTAAAGGCGGCGGCAGCCTGAGCGCCATTCTATGGGGATCAGATACTCAGGGAGACTTTGCAGATACAAATGTGATTATCCATAAAGCCGAATCATATTCGTATAACTCCTACCTTCTATCATCAGAGGGATTCTTCGGGGCGGATTCGACATACTCGGGAATCTCAGTTAACGAGACCCTAAACGTTATCAATGCGGATTATATTAGCGCCCGCGCCAACGCTCTCAACAGGAAGAGAAACGATATCACTTCCGTGGGTATAGTCGTTCTTGATCAAAATAGAAAAGTGAACCTGACAGAATACTGCAACTCGGCTACTGCATCACTGGAAAAGGTGACGGCATTCCAGAATAAATAGAATGCATCAGATGCATTGAGGTCAAAGTCAAATGAGGCGTAAAGTTGTGCTCATCTGAACTTGTGGATGTACCGGGACGGGATCAGAACTCTGGCAGGAACAATCAACGCGTTGATTATGAACAATATATGAGTTACTCTACGTTCCAACTTTTTCTTAAATTTATAATATGATAACTATGAATATATTACGGAGTACCTGCAATGTGATTTTGCATATTGAAACACCCCACCTAATTGTATAGCTCAGATGTTCAGATATGCGGTTCATCATCCCGACCTGCGAGTAGATTGCCACGAGCGGTCAGCAAGGATCCGCCTAGCAGATACTGCAGGTGGCTGATATGATTCCCGCAAGGGAAAATATGGCTTTGCGTTCTGCAAAGCCCTTCGCGAATATCAATAGGTCACGTTCTTGTAGCAGAGCCACCAATCAAAGCAGGTCATGTTATTGCCTGTGACGCGGGTGGCCTTTGTTACCTCGTTTGAGGGTGGCGGTATTATGACGCTATCGCCTATGAGTTCGTTATTTGGCCAGTTGGCAGGCATAGCTACCTTGTTCTGATCAGCGATCTGGAGGGCCCTGACGGTCCTCAGGATCTCATCCATATTCCTGCCCACTTCCTGCGGGTAGTATAGTATGGTCCTGATGATTCCTGTCGGATCGACGATGAACACTGCTCTGACGGTGTTGGTTCCCTTAGCAGGATGGATCATGCCCAACTGATTGGCAACGCGCCCCGTGCCGTCAGCTATTATTGGGAAAGTTACGTTCGTCTTCAGGGTATTGTTGATCCATTCGATCCACTTCATATGGGCCTGGACCTGGTCTATGGAAAGCCCTATTAGCTCAGTGTTGTTCTCCCTAAACTGCTCGTGCCTCTTGGAAAAGGCCACAAACTCGGTCGTGCATACCGGTGTGAAATCTCCGGGATGGCTGAAGAGGACAAACCATTTGCCTGCAAAATCATCGGGCAAAGTCATCGTTCCTACAGTCGTCTGCACCGTCATTTTAGGAAACTTCTCGCCTAACAGGGGAATGCCTTGAGTGGCATTATCTGTTGATAGCGCCGGTGTTATCAAGATACTTAAGAGAACCAGCGATAAGGCAGATGATATCAAGAGCCTATTCATTCAACTAACCTCCGAATTGAATGTTAATTTCTTTCTCAGCGTTTAAATACTTTTTGTCTGTTTCTTTAAAAAATTTAACGTAGAACTGAAGCAAAGGTCAATGGTGTGGGTGAGATCTTCAAAGTATGCCGCATGCCTCTTCTCCCCACGACAGAAGGGAGCCCCTTTCAGAAGAAGCTGGAGCAAGCGGCACCGCTCATGTACAGATCTCTCCAGGATCTCGTCAATGTGACGGAGGATGCCTCCCGTGAGACTGCCCCAGATGCGGCCCGGAGATGTGGAACTATGCCCAGGAGGTCAGGGCAGGTCTGCTCGATGAGCTGATAAAGGCAGAGCTGGCGGAAGTCGGCATGAGGCGAATAAGGTGGAAAGTTGAGTGATAAGGTGACGGATGATGAAAACCAGCTTCATCGCTGGCCGCCCTTAGGTGTGGCTAACGTCGCCATGGCCTGGACGGACGATAGAGCGGTGTTATGTGGGATGTAGCATGTGGGATGTGGCATGTGGGATGTGGCATGTGGGATGTGGCATGTCGGATCTGCATCATTGGAAAAGGTGACGGCATTCCAGAATAAATAGAATGCATCAGATGCATTGAGGTCAAAGTCAAATGAGGCGTAAAGTTGTGCTCATCTGAACTTATGGATGTACCGGGACGGGATCAGAACTCTGGCAGGAACCCATGCAGCAGGTTGATTATGAACAATATATTAGTTAATTGTCAATCACTTCAGATCGTTCAAGTATTGCTCAATCCTGTCCAGCCCTTCCCCAATATTTTCCATGGAATTGGCATAAGAGAACCGCAGATATCCCTCACCATTTTTTCCGAAATCGACCCCAGGCGTCACACCCACATGCGCCTTTTCCAGAATATCAAAGGCAAGACGGTAAGAATCCCCTGAAAAACGGCGGGCATTGGCGAATACATAAAAGGCGCCTGTTGGCTCGACGGTGATTCCAAATCCAATCTCCCTTAAGCGTCTGATCATGAACCGGCGTCGCTGATCATAGATTCTCTTCATCTCAACAACGTCCTGGCGAGTCTCCTGCAAAGCTGCGATGCCGGCCCTCTGGGCAAGAGAGCTGGCGCAGATGAAGAAGTTCTGCTGCATCTTCTGAATGGGCCGGATAAACTTCTCAGGAGCTATGAGATAGCCCAGTCGGAGCCCTGTCATGGCATAAAGCTTGGAAAAGCCGTTCAGGACAAAGGCGTGGTCGGTGAACTCCAGTATGGAATGCTCCAGACCTTCGTAGACCAGGCCGTGGTATATCTCATCGGAGATGATGTAAGGCATGAATCGAGCAATGTCCCTCATGGTGCTCTCTGAGAGAAGGTTACCAGTAGGATTGGATGGCGAGTTGATGAGAATGGCCCGGGTATTGCCGCTGATTCGCGCCTGGATAGCAACGGGCGCGAACTCGAAGCCGTCCTTTTCATAGACAGGGACTCTGACAGGAACGCCACCCAGGAAGCTTATGAAATTGGGATAGCAGGCATAGGCCGGGTCGGACAGGATGACCTCCTGCCCGCACTCCAGCAGCGCCGCAAAGACGAGCATCATAGCAGGCGAGGTTCCGGAGGTCACAACCACCTGGTCCGGTTTCACAGAAACGCCATAAGTACTGTGGTAATGTTGTGCGATCGCCTCTCGCAGCCCCGGGTCGCCCAGGCTGTGTGTGTAGTGAGTGAGCCCCTCATCAAGAGCCGCTCTGGTTGCCTCTTTCACCGCGACAGGCATATCGAAGTCTGGCTCCCCCACCTCCAGATGGATGATATCGATTCCCTGGGATTCCAGCTCTCGCGCCCTCTCCAGGACCTCCATGACGATGAAGGGCGTTATGCTTTCAGCTCTCTTGGATATCATTATCCTTACCTTTTAGCGATAGATCGATTTGAAGGGATCGACTCGTATGGCCTATTTTAAACCGGCGCCTCCATCATGGGACTCCATTGTCTGGCTCTTCGCGGAATTGCGCAGAGTTCGGGTGTTCACATTCGCACCACACATAGTTCGAACCTTTAAACCCTACAACTCGCCATCCTTATCTTTGGAAATCGAACTTCGTCCGAGCGTCTCCTTGCTCCCGGAGACTTTCAATGTTCTTGTTGGCCCTGTAGAAATGTTTGTCGAAGCTCTGAACAGCCACTTGGACCTGCAGCGCTACAAGATCCTGTACATTTGGGAAACTACTCGCGCGTTCTCAGCCGACTTAATCGGAACTTCACTGAGCTGGATATCCGGCGGGCATTCACATCCTTTCAGCTCATGTCAATTCTGGAGGAGAACCACCACTAGTTCTTGGTCGTTGAACACGACCCGATGTTCTAAGAAGATGCTGGCGAGATGGTGGATTAATTGGCCCAGGCCCTGAAGCAGACCTTCCGGAGAAGCTACCATTTTGCTCTATCAGTCTGCTTCGGATCCGCACCTACAGAAGATAACTGAGCTGGCCGACAGGGATTTCTGCATCTACGAAATGCCGAAAGCTCCAACGAAAGGTCGAGCAAAGTCCGAACAAAAGATGCAGGATAACCAAGCCACTTTGGAAGCATACTCGCAGTCCCTGGAGACATTCCATCACGCCTTAAGTGGGTCGTCGACCAATGTCGACAGCAATGCGAAGAGAAATGCTCTTCCATCCGCTCAGATCCTTCATGAATGAGTACGTGTTATGCCCAGAGGAAGAATTGGGGAAACGGGCAAAATGCTTAGAACCATCCTTTTAGAGATATTCAAGGGAGATGGGATGAACTTAAAGCGAAATGAGGTCGAAAGTTTACTAAAAACGGAAGGGGTTTAAGCTAAGCCACAATGACCATCGCTACTTGACATTATCTGTGGATGGAAAGAAGAAAGCAAGCACGCACGTAGGTCAAGGCGACAATTTCGACCTCAGATTGGACGAGATTGGATTCATGGCGAAAGAGTTAGGAATTAACAACCAGAATTTTATCCATTTAGTAATATGCAAGTTGTCAACCGATAATTATATTAAATTGAGAATGGAAAGATGGGATAATGCCCTAAAGATATTTAAAAGAGGTTAATGATGCCATTTTGTATGGCCTACAAAGTCTTTCAACTTTGGCAAAATTTAAGGCCTATTTAGATGTAATAATAGTCACTAGAAAGGTATAAATCATAGGCAACCCATACTGATCAATAGTAGCGGAGAATAGATGATAAGATATAGGAGTCGATAAGAAATTCCTGAGAATAATGATGCGAATCTAAAGCAAATTATGATGAAATTAAAAATAGAAAACTTCGGTCCAATTACGTCAGGTGAAATTAGCCTAAAGCCATTAACTATACTTATTGGACCAAACAATTCAGGAAAATCCTATTTTGCTATGTTAGTTAATTCTATTTTTAAATCGCGTATGGATCATGGTAATTTGGCAATGAGTCTTAAGCAGAGATATGAGAATGCCACTTCAGATGGGAAGGGCAACTTATCATTACAGTTTATTGAACTGAAAAGCCAAACCGATAATTTGAAAAATAACAAATCAGTGAAATTATCCGATAAGATAATTGATGAATTATCTTATTTGATCTATGATTATTTATATAATGAAACTTTAAGGGAAAAATTAAGCTATTCTTTTGGTTCATCATTAGATGAATTAGCGCAAATCGGAAAGAATGGATTTGAGATAGAGATAAAGTCGGATTGGCTTAACATTTCGTTATCAAGAGGAAGAAATGGCTTAAACGTTTTAAGTAAAATGAAATTAGATGTATCTATTGAAATAATACTCGATGAATCTTCGCTATCATTAGCTAGATTTCAGGGCATGGTTGGTGAAGATGGGAAAAAATTATACAAACTTATTTACAATGAGAAAATGCTGAAAAGTAATACAGAATCGGTTAGCAAGGAAAAGAGATTTAATTATTTGTTTTATGCAATAATTTTTATTTTGGCATTGGAGTTAGAAAAGAATTTCCCATTAACATCATGCTATTACCTTCCAGCTGCTAGATCGAATTTGGTTCAGGGTTACAAACCATTACTTTCAGAGATGGCAAAAAACCTTCAGTTATCAGTGATAAATCCATCAGATAATATAGAAATACCAAGCTTTTCAGGGGGTGTAATTGATTTCATCTCAACCATGAATGATTTCAAAATCGAAAAAGGTCATTTCGATGCACTCATTAAACAGATGGAGAAGGATTTGATACATGGGGAAATAGTAACAGAAGATTTAGAGAAGACGGCAAATAGGCAAATTTACTATAAATATCAAGGCCAGAACATTCCTTTGCATAGGGCTTCATCCGCTATATCAGAATTAGCACCCCTTATTTTATACATAAAGTATATATTAAAAATAGGAGATACATTGATAATTGAGGAACCAGAAGCACACTTACACCCAGAGAATCAGCGAATATTGGCAAAATTCTTAGTTAGATTAATCCGGAAGGGTGTCTTTTTAATAATTACAACTCATAGTGATTATTTATTAAAACAATTAAACACATTCATATCACTAAGCAAGATTTCTCCCGAAAAAAGGGTTAAGAAATATAAATATGCTAAGAGCGATTACTTAAATCCTACGGAAGTAGCTGCATATTCATTCACTCGGGATAAAAAGACAGGATATAGAATAGAAAGTGTCGAAATAAATGATGAGGAGGGCATCTCTCAAAAAGAATTTATTAAAATATATAAAATATTATATGATGAATCCGTCAAATTGCAGAGAGATTTAAATGAATTAAAAGAAAATGGAAGCATAAATGGCTATTAAAGATTGTATTGAGAAAAAATATTCTCAATGCACTGTGGGCAAATGCAATGAAAACAGCTGTAAAATGAAATTCAATGAAATCGGGAACCATATAATAATAAAAGGCGAATCTATTTCTAAAGGAAAGTATAAAATTTGCGACTATTTAATATTTATTGATAAAAATTCTTGTATTATTTGCTCATTGGAGTTGAAAAGTAATAATATTGATCATCCAACTGAAATTCATGATAAATTGAAAAACTCCGTTCCTGTAATAGATTCTATATTAGAAAAGTGCGAAGCCAGTGGAATCAAATTTAAATATTATCCAATTCTGCTCTCTAAAAGCATTGATAGATTTCAAGAAGAAATCATAACGAGAAATAAAGTAAGGGGGCAGAAAATCATTCGAGAAAAATGCGGAATTCGTTTAAAAACTATTCTCGATAAATATCAATAAAAGAGAATGATATTGAATACAAATACATTTTGCTTTTTCCCTCACCAGGGGCCTGCTTCATTGCTTCAGCCAGCCTTCGATATCCCTATCTGTTAAGTTAAAGCATTCTTCTTTGCTGCATCAAGCAATATAGAATAGAAGCCACCAATGCAGCCATTAAAACGCAAGTTTGTATAGAATTTAGATGATACAGCTTATATCCCAAACTCCGGGGCAATTAATAACCATGGTTCTTCGGATGGCGAAAAAATCCCCACCTAGTTATTGGATTTCTTCCTTCAAATTAAGCCCTAATTCGATCTGATGTTATCGCATTTGGCCTACCTGGTTATTAAAGATGCGGAGTTTGAGTTATATTTGATCCCATATTCCGCATTTTAACTTCCTAAATCAAGAATTTCTCTTGCTAACGATTCTTCGAATAGAATTATTAATTGAACTATTCCTATACATTAATATTTTATCCGCTGGCCATGTCGCTCCGATTGAGTGCAATTGAGTGCATATTGTGCCACCTCGTCTCACAAGAGAAAATCAACTTAATGGTAAATTAATTAAAAAGAAATTCTTTTTTAATTAAAATATTTTCATCAAATAGCATAAATCAATAGCTGCAAAAATACTAAATCCCAAACTCAAAGTGCGGAATGTGGGTTTGATGTTCGTCATGTAGAAATTCAATCAAATTGGTATTGAGACAAAAGGCATGCTCGATGTAAAACCGGAAAAATTCATGGAGATAGAATTAAGGAGGTGACGGAGAGCGTCATGTCTCTTCATCTCGTATGCCAAACGACGGTTTCCCCCACATAAATCCATCAACCGCATCAATACTTAATGCAACGAACGATCTCTCGAATGGCACACTCATCGGAGGATTCCATGATCTAATATCCTTTAGATAAACTACATCGACCTCTTTATTATTATCTCCTTCCTTGGTTTGGGTGGGCGTTTTTGTTCTCGCTTCGATAGCTTCACTCATTGCCAATCCTATAGTAATCGCAGTTTTATCCGGTTGCACCTCTAATAATTCGCTCATGCCTTTCAAATAAGCAACCGGATGGATTAGGTCACCAGAGATCATTGCGCCATTGACAAAAAGCGTGATGCCGGTTGAAAAATTCTCTCCGGTTTTTTCCATAAGGCGTAGACATAAATCAAGCAAGACAAACCTACTCATTGATTTCACCGTTAAAGGCAAGTTCATCGAAGAAGTTATATAAATGTATTGTTTTGAGATAATCAACAATATAGTTTGACAAAAATCAAGATTTACACCTAAAGTCTTATGTCTGTACCTAAAGTCGGTCAGAACGGGTACTTTAGATGCAAGACCAACCACAGCAGAAAGTTTTTATATACATAGAATGATAAATTAAGAGTAAGTGCGGAGCCGCATGATACTACACGGATGAGCCGTATCGAACTGGCAGCTATGGGAATCAAGGTGATTTTAGTGGTTGTTAGTACGATAATTGGTGGTGTTGGGACGACAGATCTGATGTCGTCGATGCATTGCATTGGATTATTATTTGTTATCGCAAGTGCGATGCTTATGGAATCCAAGGATAGAATTACGAGCTGGATAGTTGGAGCCCCTGGGGCGGAGCATCATCCGAAGCTCCAATTGCCAGTTTGAATGCTCATCCGTGATTGTATCCCGGGCGAAAGCGCTCCAGGGGTTCCGATCGGTTCAAATCCGACGCTCCGCTTATTATCCAAATCCAAAATTTTTCAAATATTATGATGATAAAAATTTATAGTACGGAAAAAAACTGGAATTCTACAATATCGCTTTAGTCGCCACGGATTTGACAGGATTTCGGTCAGGGCGAGTAGGGTGAACGGAGGCGGTCAGGCAGCCGTGATTTTCAATGCCCTGGCAGCTAGCTCTCATGCATGGGATATCCTAAGTTGCCCCAAATATTCTTTCGAATAACTCTTGATTTTCAGGAGTGACCTCTGGGGTCTCTCTTAGAGCTTCAAGTGTTTTGTGATAGACGCGACCTGCGGCCTCTTGGATATCTTTAGGATAATCTTCTGATCCATCCTGGTAATTTCCAGCCTGCACTGCTCGATTGATGTAATCCATCTCGTCGTCATTGAGATCTAATTCAAAGCTCTTTGTTTTATCGAATTTATCGTGAAACATATTTGGTGTAGAATAACCGTTATCACATTCTATGCCAAGCATATCAATGACTTTTTTTATTAAGATGTATAGAGTCTTTCTTGACATGGAACGCGGGAGATGATACTCATCATATCCGTCAAGAGCATCTAGTATAAGATTGCCTTCAACTAAATCGAACTTCATCCAATTGGTTCCTCCTATATCCATGTCATTGTGCATTTCTGGTGAAAAGCTTTTGGTGGTCAATGGAAAAATAACGACATAGCAATCTTCTTATGGAAAGCAATGCATCGAGCGATAGGGCAGGACCTGATACTCGAGTGGCCTGTAACATAGCTCGGACGCGTTCGGGCATGTCCGCCGGCTTGGAGCTGCAGGGGCGGCAGGATGTAGCTTGGTGGCGTGGACGGCTGCAGGCATCCGCAGAACTGGTTGGTCCGTTTTTCGCAGGTATAAGGATTTTGCATAGATGACTCTCTAAAGGCTGGATCGCTAACAGCACGGCTTAAAACTGGATGACTAACGATTTCAGCGACAAGCTCGACGACAGCAAAGTTACTTTGGACTACAGCAATGAGTCGAAAAAAAAGGAAAATGATTCTAAAAGAATATCGTATCCTTTCCTTCCAGTATTCGTCCGTCTGATGTCGTAAAGGTCAGTTTTACTTCGCCTATACCACTTTTAGGCGTTCTCCGCATATCACTATATGCGAGTCTGCCGATAAAATGCATAATTACATCATGGGCGAAATTGCCCATTCCCACAGTTCTCTGTTCAAAATCGCTTTTCGTAACATTCATAGATTTTGATATCCACAACGTTGAGCCGTCTTGGGTTAGTTCCAACACAAACGCACCGTCTGCTGTGGTCATAACTCCGTTTTTATCTGCTAATATATAATAAACCTGCACACCAGGCCCTTCCTTAGTAACAACTACCGACTTTACATATTCGGGCGGGTTGCTGTTTAGGCTATTTCCTACGCATCCGCTCAAGGTTACGACCACCAAGAGGCACGCGATTATTATTATCTGTTTAATCACTAATATCCCTCCTAATTTCTATGATGAGTGTACTAGCGAAAAACTTTTGGGTGGAGCGGTAGAGCCAGGCCGCGACTATCACTGGCCCAAGCCTCGCTCTTCTCCAGGATGTGCATCCATATTCTTCCTCGGCACATCGTCCATCATACTCTAATAATTTATGAGCTAGAACTTATTTTATCTGTTTTCCATCGATCATGGTGTTATGACTTGACGCGAGTTTCCAACCGAACTCATAATCCCCCTACAAAGAGCGGGACATCTGTAAACACCAATGAGCGGGCAAGAGGTTCCCCAAGGTCCCGATTTGGTCGTTCTTTGTGCCTATCAAAGCTAGAGTGCAGAGGTGCATAGATTGTTCCCCGCGGCCGCGGGGTTAGGGGGGCCGCCACGGCCTGGAGTGGGCCAGCCTCACTAGCGCGTCTCACCGCGCGGAACCCCGCAAGAAGTTGTTAGATCTCTTGCGCTTAGTTATAAGATATGATAATGTCATTCAAGCAAGGACAGCATTACCATATTCTTCCGGGGTGCCGCGAGTCGGCCCTTCGGGCCGCGGCCAACTGGGCCCCCTCAACGCCGGGGAGGCTTGGATACATGGCTTCTTTCGTAGCTATCCACACCGCCCCGGCTCTGCAGAATAAGGCCTGTTCTCCTTCAGGCACCACACCATCTCTGCCAATAGGGGTTCAATCTCCCCATTCTCTCGCAGCTTTTGGACCATGACCTCTGCCAGGCTTCCCTGCTCGATGCGCTTTGCCACCACGGGCAGGTATCGCATCTCCTCTTCGGTGGCACTCTTTTGCGCTATTCTTAAGAGCTTCTCCAGCTCCGGCCTCATGCCGGCCACTCCGTGGCGCATGGCGTCTTCCAGCATTGAAAGAAGATGGCCTTCCTCCTCTTCCAGCTCCAGATCAGCTCGAAGCAGAGCCAGAAGGAACGCTGAGATGGCCATGTCCGAATGCAAACATTCCTGCTCATCTATGGCTTTCACCTCCAGGCACTTTCTGGTGAAACGCACAATCACTCCCCGGGAGTTCACCCACTCACAGCAGAGAATCTCACCCTGGCATTTTTTCAGTTCTTTGTAGATATCCTGATTGATGCGAACATAATCTTCCACGCGATCCAGCTTCTCGGGGATTATGTCGTGGCAGATCTCGGGAATCTGAGCCTGGTTTTGCCTGTAGTAGGCCAGCCGGTTATCCATATAGGAAGTCGTCTTTCCTTCTACCAGCGGCGAAGAGGCAGACACCGCTACCAGATAGGGAATCAGCGAGCGAATCTTGTTGAACATTATGATCAGATCATCCAAACTTTCGTAGGGATAATTGATTTGCAGAGCCTGAATGTTCAACCAGCCGTGCTGGTGAATGTTGAAAAGGCGGTCATATGCTTGATAGTACTCTTGCTCGTCATGATCCCAGTAGGCCGTCTGATCCAAAGTGAGCAGGGGATGCATACCGAGGCCCATGAACCTGTACTGATAATTCGTGGCCCGGTAGAGTTCGCACAGTCCATGAAAGAGATTCTCTTCCAGAAGGCTTATGCTTCCCGGAGTTGCCGGAATCAGCTCCAGAACATGTTTTTGCAGCTCTTTGGCCACACAGATCCCGCCGAAAGGAACATCATGCTGCACTTCTCCGCTTATCTGCTCGATAATCTTGTCTGAGATTGTCAGGGGCCGAAAGTTCGTGTCATTTATGGAGTACTCATGCTCCGTTCCTATGGACGACTTCGCAAGCATAGCCTTGTGAATTGCCACTTTTGATGCATTCTGGGTCCGCATTGCCTTTTCCCCGGCATCCAGCATATGTTTCAATCCTTCAGCCTGATCTCAGCCACAAGATCTGTCTCAGGCTCATCGATCTTCAAGATCTCGGCCATCTCCAGGGGAGGCACGGCCTTCACGAGTTCCATGATTCTCTCTACAGAGACCTCAAATAGTCCGTCAAAGGCCTTTCGGTCAGCCTTCAGGAACCGGACCATGGGGCATATGCTCTCTCTTTTGATGAATATTTGCAGAACGTTTTCCTTTATATCGAAGGTGAAGGGCCCGGCGACACATGTCTCGGGTTTGATGGAGTGGATACTGCATTTTCCATCCCGGAATAGCACGCAAAAACCGTCCGGCTTCAAACGCAACCTTTTGTATCCCGCAAACTCCACAGCGTCCGCACTGACACCGTTTTTCAGAAGTATGTCTATCCGTTCCTGGCTTAAAGGCGGCCTGGCATCAAAGCAGCAGCCACCAACCAAATGGCATTCGCTGCAGGCCTGGCTTAAGGCTTCGCACAGGTTTTCATCCATCAGAATATCATCTCTTCAATAAGTTCTCTATCTTTTGATTTTCGGATTATCTTGATGACACTAATTGTCTGCATTTCACTGCAGGTGAAACAATCTGAAATACCAAATATTGCCGCATCGGACTCTATCAGTTCAGTTCTTGTCCACTCTGATAAAAAAAAGTTTCGCGTCTACCGCACGGGGAGATTCATCTTACAGGAGTAGACGTCGTTTCTGCCAGAACAGCGACGTTGGCAAATGCAGTCGCGGCACCCAGCCCATATTCTCCCTCGAAGCAGTGAGGATACGAGAGCTCGTGGGAGAGCTCGTTGGTGTGGCAGGAGGCGTCTCCATTCAGAAGATGAGAGATGATCTTGTGGAACATGTCAGGATAGTGATCATCTTCGCCGCCTTCCAGAGATGGATTATCATTAACTTCAATAACATAGAGCTTCCCGTTGCTCTCTTTTATATCCACACCGTACAGTCCTTTGCCGATAGCATTGCCGGCCTCTTTTCCTAGATCGATGACCCCGGGAGGGACCTGATCCGCTGGCACGCTCTCCACATCGCAATAGACAATATGGCCGTTGACCGAAGCCTGGATCTTGAAGGTCTCAGACGGGATGATATACCGGCAGACGTAGAGCAGCTCGCCATTGATAGTACCCACTCGCCAGTCGAACCTGCTTTCAATGTACTCCTGGACTACAATCCAATCAGAGAGCTTGAAGAATCTCTTGGCGATCTTCAAGAGTTCATCTACGGATGATGCCTTTTCCACCCTGACCGAGAAGGAGGTAGACGGCTCCTTCAACACCAGAGGCGTTCCCAACTCCTCGAAGAGCTGCGAAGCTTGCGTTGCATCCAGTTCCTTCTTCTTTAAGAACTTCGTCCTGGGCATGGAAATATTCTTTTTCACGAGATGCATGTACATGTTTATCTTGTCAGCGCAGATCTGTATGGAGCCAGGATCGTCCACCACCGGTACTCCGTACATCTGTGCCATCCTGGCCGCCACATATGTGATGTTCATGGGGTCGGTGTTGGCGCGGATGAAGAGCGCATCAAGCTTTGGAATTCGTTTGATGTCCACAGGGAAAATGAACTCTGCGGTGTGTCCCATGCTCTCAGCCACGTCCCGGATTTTTACCAGGGTCATGAGCTGTGAAGAGTTGCTTAATGTCTTTCGATCGACAAAGATGCCAAGTTTACTCAAAGCGTTTCATCCTCCTGTCCAGAAGGTACTGTAACATTTCGGTTTCTTCCTTGGATAATTGGGAATATTTCATAGGTGCGAGCGAGGAGAGGCGACAGCCTGACTCATCCTTGACCAGGACGATCTCAACTAATGGCAATCTGAAGACCTCATAGATCTTCTCTGCCATCGTCGCTACCTTATCGCAACAATTTATGCTCTTGCCGAATATGGAAGCACATCTTGCGACTGTTGAAGCATCACTTATCTTCTGATAGCAGAAAGGATACCTGCCCCGGTTTGTGACATGTTTGATGACCTTTTTCGCCTCATCATGATCACTCACCAGGAAATTGTCTGCTGGTGTTGAGAAGTAGTTCAAACCGTAAATTATGGCGGGAAGCGGTACAAACTGATAGGATATCGTCCAGTCGCATACCTGGATTCCCGCCAGCTTCGCCTTCTCCAGGCAAATAGGGACGATGTAGGCATCCAGCACATCGCTGCTACTTGGTATGGTTTCGATTCCCTCGTTCTCATTCTTGACAATGGAGTAGTAGGGCTCTGTCTTGTAGAAGTAACTCTCATTAACGATATATTGAGAGTCATCTTCCTTCAAGATGTACATGATATCCTTCTTAGGAATATGATCTTTTCGTTGGTTCATTTAAATCATCACCGCATGACTTGCGTGTGAGAAAATAGACTTGTTATAATGCAAGAATTCCTGCCCTTCAGATCCACTCTGGGTGTTGTTGAAAATTTCCGCAGATACGGTAGCCTACGGTGTCTGCTAAGACTACGGTGCCTGTCCGGATCGGATGCCATTTCATTCTCTGAAATTCGGATCTCCTCTACACAGTAAAGCTGCTGGAAGTATTTATCCCTGTCGACCTAAGTTTTGATGTGTTCCGAATTATTTCCGATCACTGATTCTATAGATTTGTCAAATTTTCTGAAGTCACCCCCATTCAGGGAGCGATCTTTCGCAAACACGGGCAGATAGCGCTGTCAACATTTGTTGCTACCTCAGCCATTTTTTTCCAAGAGATCTGTCATCATTTCTGGATTTGTAGTGGGGAGTTGGCAGACGTAATCTGAGCAGACGTAGGCAGTTGCCTTTCCCTCCAGCCGGACCAGGTCTTTTGCAAATGGAACGGTCCTGCCAATCTCCTGGCTTGACACCAGCACCACTGCTTTGTTGGGCAGGAAACGCGATCTGATGGCGCGCAGCATCTCAATTATTCCTGAGTCATCCGCTCCGCCCACGAGCGCGATTTCGTGAATTGGCCCCAGTGCATAATCCAGGGCGCATAGCAGCATGGTGTGACCCGCGGGTTGATCTCCTGCAGCCGCAAAGGCGGCCCGAGACAGATCCCGAGCATCCTTTTCGAGGTCCAGGTCTCCTGTGAGGTGCGTGAGTCGAAGCATATTTTGCAGGGCAACAGAATTTCCAGATGGCAATGCACCATCATAATACTCCTTTTGGCGCAGGAGCAGTGCTTCCCCATCCCCCGGAGAGAAGAAGAGGCCTCCAAGATCCGAATCCAAGAAGTTCTGCAGCATAGTCCGGTTCAGCCGCATTGCCGCTTCCAGATACTTGACCTCGAAGACAGTCTCGTATAGATCAACCAAACCCCAGACAAGGAAGGCATAATCATCCAAATTGGCCTGAAGCCCTGCTGTGCCGCGATAACGATGCAGCAGTCGCCCCTCAGAATTTTGCATCCTCTCTTGAAGGAAATCAGCCGCCTTTTTCGCTGCCGCCGCGTACTGAGGCTCATTTAGAGCCTGAGCCGCTTTTGCAAGGGCGGCTATCATCAATCCATTCCAGTCGGTGAGGATCTTATCATCTTTAAGCGGATGAATCCATGCATCCCTGGTCTGAAAAAGCTTAGCCCTCATTCGATTCCAGCGATCTTTGAGTTCAGACTCCGGCATCTTCAGGATATCTGCAGCATCTGCAAAGGTAGACGTCTGGTGCAAGATGTTTCTTCCCTTCTCGAAGTTACCGCTTTCATGCACATCATAGAGCCGGATCAAAAGCTTAAACTCCTCATTATCCAGGACCCCTTTAAGCTCCTCTGCCGTCCACGAATAAAATCGGCCCTCTTCACCCTCGCTGTCGGCATCTTCTGCGGAATAAAAGCCTCCGTCAGTTGATGTCATATCCCTCAAAACGTATTCCAGGATCTCTCTTGCGGTTCCGGCGTATTCCTCTTTGCCTGTTGCCTGATAAGCTTCGATGTAGGCAATGGCCAGAAGCGCCTGGTCGTAGAGCATCTTCTCGAAATGGGGAAGAGACCATTCTGCATCTGTCGAGTACCTGTGAAATCCAAATCCTACCTGATCATAGATCCCGCCCATGCGCATGGCCTGAAGTGTGGTCTCAACCATCTCCAGGGTCTGATCATCTCCGGTCCGCCGCCAATATCGCAGAAGGAAGAGGATGTTATGGGGTGCAGGAAACTTGGGTGCTGTACCAAAACCGCCGTTTTTGGCATCGTAGATGGTGGCCAGGGTTTGATAACCTCTGGCCAGGATTGAGGCATCCAGATTTCCAGAAGCCCCCTTTGAAGGCTTCAATCGCTTCAGATAATCCACAATCCGGTCACCTGTGCTTAGAAGCTCATTTCTATCATTATTCCAAATCTCTTTGATCTTGGGAATGAGCTCCATCATTCCTGCCTGGCCGTAGCGACCATTCTTGGGTATGTAGGTGGCAGCAAAGAAAGGTTTCTTCTCTGGCGTCATGATGATTGTCAGGGGCCAGCCGCCTCGACCGGTCATGCCTATGGCCACAGCCATGTACATCTGGTCGATATCCGGGCGCTCTTCCCTATCCACTTTTATGCAGATGAAGGATTCATTCAAAAGCTCGGCCACATCAGGATCCTCGAAGGACTCGTGAGCCATTACATGGCACCAATGGCAAGTAGAATATCCTATCGACAAAAAAATGGGTTTATCAGCTTTCAGGGCAGCATCGAAGGCTTCCTCGCCCCAGGGGTACCACTGCACAGGATTGCAGGCATGCTGCAGCAGATAAGGGCTCTTTTCTGCAATGAGACGGTTTGGCAGATTTACGGCTCTCGATTGCTCCTTGCGGGAGATGGATTCTTCAGTCATGACAACCTCAACATATCTTATTGTCACCATAAATACATTAATCCATGCCTGAATCCTTGCGAGACCCGAATTGGGGCTATACCAAAAACCTATGCATAAGATAGCTCAAGTCGCCCTTCCAAAAGAGACCAGGGTCCCAACAAAGAGATTTTTAGATAACGAAGCTCAATTTAGTATAAAATAAATTGGTTAAGTATATTAACTAGCGACTACAAACTTTCAGATCAGGCTCGCGAAATATCCGAATTTCAGTTTTGTTTATACTAATACTATTTGTATTGTTGACCGTTTTTCGCGGATGAGCGTTAAAATGTTTCCTCCATAATCCTCGTTAAGGTAGCCCAAGTTAAGGCATACAATACGTATTTTACTCCTCTCTCCGATTCTATTTTCAAAAGCTTAAAAGAAGAAATATTCTTGGGTTTTAGTCCTAAATTCATCAATTTATGGCTATCAAATTACTGGGAAGATTTTGATAGACAATTAGTGTAGTAATCAAAAGATTTAAGTTAAATGAATGCGTAATATTAGGTTGCAACACCAAAGGAGGTTTAATAGTATGTTATCTCCATTGATTCCTGATATTACGCACCAAAAATGGATAATAGCGATTAAAATACTTGAAATTATCGCTTCACCTCGTGCTAGGAAGATAGCAGGAAGATTAAAAATATCTGACATAGATAATTTCTTGTTATCGATAAAATTATTGGTTCTTTCTGATGTGTTCGAAAGAGATATTTCAAACCTAATTTCTGAAATAAATGCCAATTCTAAATTAAGGAGATTATTGGGGATTAAATCTGATATAAAACCTCAATATATCTACAGATTTCATTCAAAATTAGATTATAACTTGACTTATGACTTTTTTAAGAAATTGTTCGCATTTAGGCATGTTTATCGAAGAAAACGGCATGATATAATAATTGTAGATACTACATCCATCGCGATCGACCTTAATTTGTGGCGAAATAAGCATAAAATAGGTAAAAAGAACAAAAAATATAAATACGCTTATGATCATTCTCGTGGATATTATGTTGGATTTAAGCTTATTTTAGCTATTAATCAAAATTTCGAAGTTTTAGGGTTTGAAATACACGAAAATTCACCTCACGATTCGAAATTACTCATATCCTAACACCAATATAGATAAGATTATCGATTAGCCTAATCCACCTCTGGATGCATTTATTCCAAAACATAAATCTGATAAGGTAAATTGGCCTTCAATGCAGCCACTATTATCTCTATGATGACTAGCATCAGTATTCATAATATCAACATGATAACCTCATCCATTAATCTTCGATATGTTTATATCCTTACAAGACGAATTAATTGTATACTCCATAGAGTATAGGGGTGAATTAGAAAATGAAGGGAGTAATTGTAGCGGTAGCATTAGTTTTGGCCCAACTGCTATGCTGTACGGCAATGGCGAACCCACCACTCGTGGCGCCAGTGCAGTATGAACAGTTTTGTGAATCACAGAAGGTATCAGGAAACGGTGTAGTCGATGTCAGCACATCGATCATTGACAAGAAGCTCGCCCTGGAATATTTCAATAATATGGCCGGTGATGGCGATTTTGAGCTCGACCAGGAGCACGCTTACTCGCAAAATTCTGATAAGCTGAAGAGGAGCATATCCTCAGTCAATGAAGGAAATGATTCCGAACTCAATCTATATGAGAAGACCAAGCTCACCTACGCCGGAGAGACGCCGTTGGTGGGAGCTAAGTTCCTGCAATCGAAGGCGTTTTATGGCGGCATAGGTGCAAAGGTTCAGGAGACTTTTGCCGTCAATGAGATGGAGAAAGACCAGACAACGTTCTTTGTCTCAACTGCGCCATACAACCCGAAGGAACCGGCGAAGCTCTGTGATAAGGACTATTTGAACCTTCTTGCCGCATACTATCCGGAAGAATACGCCCGGTATATGGCTCAGCCATCTCCGACAATAACCCCCGAAGCACTCATTAGCAAGCTGGGAGATGCAGGAAGAGATACGGATAGAGTGGCTGAACTCATGGGCAATAATCCGGCCCATTTGATCGGTTTCGAGACCAAGAATTCATTTAACGGTACATGGGGCACCGATGCCTCCTGGCATAAGATATTCTACAAGGACATTAAGGCTCACGAGATGTTCTCAGGAATATTCGAGGCCGAGAAGACTATCAAGTTCCATGAGAATCCTGTACCGGAAAATGAAGAACGTTCTTCTGTCTGTAAGGGAATAGATTGCTAGTAAAGCCTGGCAGTCAATTTCTTTTTTTTCTGTAATTCTCCGTAGAAATAATGCCGGTAAAGAACCAATCCGTTGTGGGTGAACATTCCAAAGACAATTTTCTGCATCGCGTTCATACCTATAATTCATGAACATCGATCTATAATATAACGCATGTACCTTACAGACCAGGGATCTGCAATAAATAAAAATCAAAAAAGAGATCGCGAATGCGATCCCATTCTTGCCCTTATGGTTAGCGGCTTTTTACACGGGCCCGAGAGGTGCTACAATCTTTTTGTAGACTTCATTGATGACCTGGGCGAGACCAGTGTAGATGGCGGACAGTCCGCAGATAATCCCTTCATATCCCGCTACGGTCCCAATCGCTGCGCTGCCAAAATAGTCTCGTGCAGCCAAAAGGAAGAACAGTATGGCCAGCGATAAGAAGACGAACTGCAGGGCTCTGTTGAGTCGCAAGGTTCCCAGGAACATGACGAAGGTGAAAAGACCCCACATGAAGAAATACGCTGCAAAGGCAGGCTTGGAAGTCGCAGTGCCCAATCCCAGACCGGGCATAAGAATCAAAGCCACCAGGCTCAGCCAGAAGAGGCCATAGGACGTGAAAGCGGTGGTTCCAAAGGTGTTATTCTTCTTCCACTCCATCATTCCTGCAATAATCTGGGCGATGCCCCCGTAGAAGATTCCCATAGCCAGAATCATGGTATTCAATTCATAGAATCCAGCATTGTGAAAATTCAGCAACACGGTGGTTAAACCAAAGCCCAACAGGCCCAGAGGTGCCGGATTGGCAGTGGTATCCTTGAGGCTTAGAGAATCTATAGTTTGCTTTCTAACATCTTCTGTGGTCATTATTTCCCTCCTGATAAATCATTAGCCCATTTCTAAATATTAAATTGTTACCCTTAAAATATTAACTAATAATGGTGTTAAATGCAAAACGATTTTAACAAATCAAAATCAATTTGACAAGTAGATAAAAGATAATAATGCAAACATAAGGCTGACTGAGCTAGCAGATCTTGATTATGCCAACCATATCCATTTCTTAGAAATGATCGCTTATTTCATCTCTTAATGACGGCTCTATCTGAGCAGGCCATACTAATGGCAGTCATTCGCGGTGCTGCCCATTCGTAAGTCCTTAGCAGATCATTTTGGCATCCTCAGTTTTGAACAACTCCACCTCAACGCCCGTCCGTGCAGGTCCTTTACAATCCCCAGATCTGCAGCATGACCCATAATGTTCAATCCGGAGGAATCTTATTTGAAGGTACTGACGCACGCAAGCTGCCACCAGCGCCGCATCTATGATGCGCGACTTTTCGTATCTGGTGAAAATGATTTTCCAGGCGGGCAGCCTTTGCCACCGTATCCACATAATCGGGGCTCATGCTTGCGGAGATTGTCAGATCCACGCCTTGCAGAGACAATTTCAAGCACTCAGACAGCGATGCATCCGCAAAGACGATCGTTGCTCGCGCCGCAGGAGATTTCGCATTCATCCGCTCACATAGATCCAAAGCCCCAGCTTTGTGCCTGCCGGCAATGACAATTGTCACAATCTGTTTCCTGCAAGAGAAGACAGAATATACTGCTGCCCGCTCCGCCATGGCCACCAGGACGAGAACTCACATCATCTGCATACGATGATCACAAGAAATCGAGGTAGTCACTCTGAATGATATAATCGATGATCGAAGGAACACAGGATTATCATGAGCGTCCAAAAGGCGAAATGTGAGGACATGGAATAAAGCAGTCTTACCAGATGCTAAAAATTGTGTTATAATCATTTTAAAATTTGTGCTAATACCATATGCTTTAGCAAAAAGATACAGACCGAAAATAGAAATAAGAATCTCTGATCCCGGCCACAAATATCATTGAGCTAAATCGATATGCTCCTAAAGAAAAGGCGCAGATACTTTTATGTTACGATATAGTTTCATCTTTTTTCTTTTTCAATTTTGCCTTAAAAACATGAACGGAATTACTTTTGAATGAAATTCTCTAAGCCTTATACAGTAAAATTTATATATGATAGGTGATAAGTACGAATATGGATCCGGGATTTCTTAAGACTTTTAAGTCATCCATCCCCTCAAAGATGAATTGACCCGGATCCTCCCCTCGAATTATTTGGAGATGACTTTTCCCGAAGCATGAGCAAACTTTATCGATGAATTAGCTTAAATTCTCATCTATCCAGGGAGCTGTAGCGATCATGATCGAGATTGAGACCAAGAAACGGTTTGGTGCTGTGGATATCACAGCTTATGTTGAAGAGGCTTTGCAAGATAGCGGTATTGAGAGCGGCGCCGCCATGGTTTATACACTTCATACAACTACAGGATTGACTGTCAATGAAGGAGATGCCGCATTGATTGAGGACATATTGAATTTCTTAGAAAAAATCGTTCCAGAGGGCGCGGGATATCAGCATGACCATGGAAGAGGCAATGCTCACGCCCACCTGAGGGCAGTAATTCTTGGAAATAGCGTTACAGTTCCGGTTGATCGGAATCGCCTTGCCTTGGGGGTGTGGCAGAGAATCCTCTTCTTCGAGCTGGATGGCCCGAGAAGGCGCAAGATTTGCGTCAAATTCGTTCCCGACCAGGCCAAAACTGATTGATTTTTTGAGCTAAGAACAAAGACCGGTCTGCCCGATGTCAAGATCCGATGCTCTGCACTCGCACATTCGTTGGCTGATCGTCAAAATGTCGCCAAGATCAGAACGAAACCCATTTGTATGATTCTGTCCTATAAAAACATTAAATTATAAAACTCCCCTGTAGAACGCGAGTCTCCTGGCATGAGGCCGGAATAGCTCCAATAGCCGCTTTTCCTCCTCCGGATTCACCGGCTCAAACTTGCGGCCAACTCTCGCCAGCTGCTGCACTTCTGCCGGACTGGAGCAGCCCACGATTGCTGTACTGACACTCTGGGAAAGGGCAAATCTGAGGAGAAGCTCCGCAGTCACTCCCGCCTCGTCTGAGATGTAGTTGGAGGCCCCCAGCGTCTTCATTCCAATAACCGCCAGGCCCTTATCAATTGCCGCGGCCATAACACGGTCCAGAAATCCGCCAAGCACTGCTTCCGCAGGATTGACGGGCATCAGGACAGCGTCCACAGGCCAGTTCAAAACCGCGTACTCCAGAATTTTCGGTGCGTGGTGACCTGTGACGCCAATAAATCGAACCCGTCCGGCATCCCTGGCCTCGACAAAAGCCTCCAGAGCTCCGCCGGGGGCCTCGACTTCCTCGATATCCTCACGAGTCCGGATGTCGTGAATCTGCCACAGATCCAGCCGCTCCAGCCCCATCGTCCGCAAAGTCTGTCCCAGATCGATCTTTGCGCCGACTTTATCCCGGGCTGCGGACTTGCTGGTCTGGAAGATTCCAGAGCGCAGGTCGCTATGACTGGACCAGAACTCACCATAATAGCCCTGGCTGCCAGCGTACGCTGCTGCCGAATCGAAATAGGCGATGCCCTGAGCCGCAGCTTCCTCGATCACATTCTTCGCTTCCGGCTCGCGGTTGTAGGTGCGGAGCACTCCTTCGCCACCCAGCCCAACCTGGGTGACGCTGGGGCCGGTCTTTCCGAACAGCCTTGTAGTAATCGCCAAAATAGTCTCCCACAAATATATTTGCTTGGCAAAGTATAAAAAAGTCTTCTAAATTGATTTCTTGCTATTCTTTCATCGACAACGATATCCTCTTTCTCACCAGATCCACATCCAGCACCTTGACCATAACCCTCTGCCGGGCCTTCACCACGTCGGTGGGGTTTTTCACATACCCATCCCGAAGCTGGCTGATGTGCACCAGCCCGTCCTGATGCACACCCACATCCACGAAGGCCCCAAATGCAGTGACGTTGGTCACAATGCCTGGCAGCTTCATGCCCACCTTCAGGTGGTCTATCTTCTCTACACCAGGTTGGAAGCTGAAAGCCTCATACTCCGATCTAGGATCGCGGCCCGGCCGGGAGAGCTCATCCATAATGTCTGCCAGTGTAGATGCGCCCGTTTTCTTGCTTACGTAGTTCAATGGGTCCAGCTTTCCAAGAAGGCGCTCATTTTGCATCAGCTTTTGGACTGTTACTCCCAGATCCCTTGCCATCTTCTCCACGATTGCATAGCTTTCGGGGTGCACTGCTGTGCCGTCCAGGGGATTGTCGCCACCTCTGATGCGCAAAAATCCCGCTGCCTGCTCGAAGGCTTTGGGACCCAGACGCGGCACATTTTTCAGATCCCGGCGCGTGCGAAATGGACCATTCTCGTTTCTGTACTTCACCACGGCCTCAGCCAGCCTGGGACCCAGACCCGAAACATAGGCCAGAAGCTCCTTGCTGGCGGCATTTACGTCCACGCCCACCAAATTTACACAGGCAGAGACCACATCATCTAAAGCACGCCGCAGCCCTGAAGAGTCCACATCATGCTGGTACTGGCCAATGCCGATAGCCTGAGGCTCGATCTTCACCAGTTCCGCCAGCGGGTCCATGAGCCTTCTTCCTATGGAGACCGCACCGCGCACAGTTGCATCCTGATCGGGAAACTCCTGACGCGCAACCTCCGATGTGGAATAGACCGATGCTCCAGACTCGTTGACCATGATCACCGGAATTGTGTCCGGCAGATCCAGGCTCTGCAAGAAGGCTTCGGTCTCTCTGCCTGCTGTTCCATTGCCGACTGCTATCACTTCCACGCCATAGCTCTTGCACAGCTCCAGTACCTTTGCTGCCGCCTCTCTCGTCTTCTTATGGGGTTCGTGGGGGTAAATCACATCGCTCTTTTGCAGCTGTCCCATGCGATCCAGCACAACCAGCTTGCAGCCGGTGCGAAAGCCCGGGTCCAGAGCCAGCACGCACTTTTGCCCCAGAGGCGGATCCAGGAGAAGCTGGCGCAGATTGTCGGCAAAGACCTCTATTGCCTTTTCTTCCGCCCGCTCCCGGGCGGCAGCTAAGGTCTCGTTCTCGATGGAAGGG
Source organism: uncultured Methanosarcinales archaeon (assembly GCA_963782455.1). GTDB lineage: Archaea > Halobacteriota > Methanosarcinia > Methanotrichales > Methanotrichaceae > Methanothrix. The sequence goes on along the minus strand of CAWAJP010000011.1, from coordinate 58,938 downwards.
GCCAGAAGCCGGCGAAGGCCATCCCTTGCCGCCTCACTCACCAGCAGCGAAGCCGGACCATCTCCTTTTATGAAAAGTTCCTCCAAAACCGCTTCAGCCTCAACCTCCGCAGGAGATACGTGCAGGCTGAGCACACCCAGCTTTGCTCCACGCAGTATGGCCAGCAGCCTATGAGAACTGACGCGACTGATGGGTTCCGTCAGGTTCAGATAGTCCCTGAATTTTCCGGCATCGGAATTTGTATCTACATCAGCGGCTTCTGCAGCAGCTGCCTCGGTTCTTAAGACCCCCTCAGCCTGAAAGAGCTCTCTCATCCTGATTCGGGCCTCAACGTCTTCGCTGATCCATTCAGCTATGATATCCTTCGCCCCAATCAGTGCCTCCTCTATTGATGCCACCCCCTTTTCAGCATCAACAAATGAAGCGGCCTCATTTTCCGGGTCCAGGAAATCGCGGGCTTCCTGCGCAAAGATCGTCCTTGCCAGTGGTTCCAGGCCGCGCTCTTTCGCCACTGTGGCACGGGTTCGCCTCCTGGGCCGGAAGGGGAGATAGATATCCTCCAGCTGGACGAGCGTCTCTGCCGCCTGCAGCTTACCTTGCAGATCTGATGTGAGGAGGTCTCGCTTGGTCAGGGAGCGAATGATGGCAGCTCGTCGTTCATCCAGCTGGCGCAGCCTGGATAGTTGATCGCGGATCTGTGCAATCGCAACCTCATCCAGACCTCCTGTAGCCTCCTTTCGGTATCGCGCAATGAAGGGTAATGTCGCCCCGCCGTCCAGCAGCTCTGCTACTGCCCCGATCTCTCTTTCGCCATAGTGCAGTTCCAGTGCTAATTTTTTGAGGAGATCCGTCATATCGCGATACACGCATGAAGGCAGAGATCAAAAAGGCTCTGGTGAAGTATGGTTGGATCTGGCGAGATCCTTTCAGTCCATCTCCCTGGAAAGCAAAAGAAATCCGATTGGCAAGGTTGAATTTTCGCCGGAAAAAATGAAATGCAAAGCAGACCGATTTACCAGTCTGTTAGTATGATGAATAAATAATGATTACACTTTTGTTACTCTATCAGCCTTGGGCCCTTTCTCGCCCTCAACTACCTCGAAGCTGACCTTATCGCCCTCGTCGATAGTAACATTCGGCATGAGGCCGGTCGCATGAATAAAATAGTCCTTTCCGTCGTCGCCCGTAATGAATCCAAATTTTTTGGTTCTATTGAAGAATTTTACTGTTCCGGTTACCATTCTGATTCCTCAGTATAGCTAGATATTAATCGAATATTTAAATATACTGGCGGCAAAAAGCCCAGCAAAGTGATAAAAGGAATGGCTTTCTTTATAGAGCGCTGCAATGTAGATCGCGCTGCGATGTAGATCTACTGCAATGGGTTACCCTGAGACCGAAGGTCGGCCAAAGCTCCCGGACGTCAACTTCGTTATCGCTTAAGGTGCCTCTCCTCTTTTGGCAAGTCTGTGAAAGATCTTCGCGGCCTGGTCGGCAGCAATGCAACCCTTTGCACATTTTCCGCAGCGATTGCACCGATCTTCATCAATTATGATGGTATCATTCACGGTAATCGCCCCTTGATCGCAGTTCTTCATGCAGATGCGGCATCCCGTGCACATCTGCACCCGCAGAAGGGTCTCAGAGACTCTCCGGAGCAGCTCTTCCGCCTCTGATTTGCCTGCAATGATCATAATATGGCCGTTGGCAAAGACGGTGGCCCTTCCGTAATCCGTCTTTATAACTGCAGCTCCCAGATCTTCAGCGTATTTCACCTCCCCGAGCATTCCCAGGGCCCCTGCCACTGCCTGGAAAGGATGATTCTGGGGCACGGTGAGCGTGGCTTCGATGGAATATTCCAGACCGCAGGGCGACCTTCCTCTCACCACATGCAGCTCAATCTCCTTCTTCTCCACGCCCCGGGCTCGAAGGTCGATTTTGTTGTCGACAGCAATCTCAATCATCTTGGGCGGATGCCGTTTCCAGCGCCAGAAGCCCCAATCGATGTATCGATCCTCCAGATTGTTCTCCCTGGCCCAGGCTCGCAACTGGGCTGTCCACTGGCCATGAAGTCCTGGATGCGACTTCTTCAGGTGAGCGAATTCAGATTGCAGTGAGGCCGGGCAGAGCCAGCAGCCTATGCGCTCGAAGTCCTCCTCGTAGAGAGGATTTGGCTCCAGCCTGTTCCAGTAGATGTAGAGCATAACCTCCAGCGCTCTCCAGTTGCGAATGGGAGCGAGCGTTGTCTGGCTCGGAACATAGGGATTCCTCTCCACGGCTTTGATGGTGGAGCGGTTAAATGATTCATAGATCCGGCGTCCTTCGATGGTCACGCACCCTCTGGGGTAATGCTGCTCAAGAAAGGAGGTCATCGGCCCCAGCTTGCGGGTCTTGCAGCACCAGCGAAAATCCTTGGCAGGAGGCCCGAAATTCTGCACCTGTGCAAAGAAACTGCTTTTGGCCATGCCGTTTTCTTCTGAACTGTTTTCTGCTAAATTTTCATCTGCCATTATCTCGTGCAGCCGGAGCTTTTGGGTGCGGCAGAATTCATGTACATATTGCACTGTTTCAGGGAATTCAAGACCGGTATTGATGAAGAGAACCTCAATTCTTGTCAGCACCTTTCGGCCGAGGATGAGCGTGGCCAGGCTATCCTTTCCGCCGCTGAAAGATACGTTCACAGGAAGACGGCTTCTGGATAGATAATCCCTGATCTCACCCATTGCTGTCTTCTCCAGGCTCTTCAGGTGCGGTTCATTGGCAAGAATTGTCTCCTGCAGTGTGGCCAGACGGTCGCCAAGCTGGAAAATTCTCTGCGTAACATCCTTAATGCGTATGGATTTCGAGCCGTCTGCTCTTTTGCGGACGACTCCCACACCCGCAAATTTTCCGATCTTCAGGACAACATTATCGCCTTCATTCAAGTCGTCGGCATATGGGCTTTGGATCATATCCCTGGCCAGCCACTTGCCTTTTATGTGACCCTTAAGAATGGAATCATGACAGGTCACAATATTCTTCTTTGCATTCCTGGACAGCAGGGAGGCGCCCGCTGTCTCCAGATCCAGCTTATGACAGGAAGCGGTGATGTCAAACCACAGCGTCGCAATGTGGCTGCCGTCCAGGATCACCTGATCCCGGCGGTCGATGCCTGCAATCTTGTTGAGCAGAATCATCCTGCCGTCCAGGAAATCAGCGTACCCATAATTCGTTTCGAAAAGCTCCCGCAGAAGCTCTCTGCCAGCCAGGGAGCAGAGGCGAACATCGCCCGGTGGTGAGATTGAAACTCGAATGCCGGGGCTGTTGCAGAGGGAGCAACTGGCCGACAGAAGCGGAAGGTTGCATTTCTTGCACCAGAATAGCTCGCTTGTGCCCGGAGAAAAGGTTCTGCTGAATTCTTGCATAGATTTGTCCAGGGTTCGGGCTTCTGGTATTTAATATGTATCTTTGCGACCCTAAGTGTTATATCCGACCTGATCCGATAGCTGACTCCTATATGAAACTCGCAGCTCTAATCTTGTTCTTGCTCGTATCTTCCGGATCGGTCGCTTATGGGTCCATGCAGCTTTACAGCGGAAGCGACTCTTACGGCCAGGGATTGAGCTATCCGGACAACTCTGGACAGTTCTCCATCGCTTCCTTCCTGGCCATGAACAGCACAAACGGCACTAGCCCCGTCTACCTGGGAACCAGTGTCTTTCAGCCCAACGAGAGCTTGACAAAATCTCTCAATCGAACCGACTATTATCAGATCATACAGCCGCTGTGGGACCAGTTCGACTTCTATTTGCCGCTCCCGAGCCTGTACCAATGGTTCTCCAATAGTGATAATCCCCTTCCAGCTCTCAAGAATTTTCCCAGAGCGGACTGGAAAGCAGGTTCAGAGGACGTGGCCACCCCTACAATGAAGAAGTTTGTGGAGAATGATGTGTTCCAGCCGGGAGTCGAGCCGCATAACGACCCGGATCGCATGGAGTTGAACAATTTCCTGGAGAGCGATGAGCCACCGGGAAGGCCGCTGCTCTAGAAATTTGCTCGTATTGGATGCATTGATATCCTTCGCTTGTACTCCACCCATTCAATGAAAGCCGAAGATGGATGCGTTCCTCGTCTTTTGCCAGGGGCCCCGGCACCTCCTTGCAGTCTCCCGCGTTGCCCCTGCAAGATGCGGCCCGGTTGTTTGCTGGGCCCCGCGGAGCTTCCTGATCTCATGCCTAAGCTCATATGCCAGATATCTACGGAGTTAAGGATAAAAGATAGAGTTATATAGCCAATAGGTAAATGATCCCCTCTCATCATGAAGTTTCGTATAGCGCTTGATGTATTGGGCAGATTGTTAATTTTATTAGGAATTTTAATGATAGTCCCCGCTGTGGTCGCTGCAATTTATAGGGAGCCTGCTGGCGTGACGTCTCTGGGATTAGCATCTCTTATTACCATAGCTTCTGGCCAAATAATGCGACATTACGGTCAGAAGGGCGAGGTGATGCATAGAGAAGCTTTTGTGATTGTGACATTTGGCTGGCTTCTTGCAACAATTTTTGGGGCTCTGCCGTTCATGTTCCTTGGAATGAATGTGGTTGATGCTCTATTCGAAACCATGTCTGGATTCACCACCACAGGAGCCACTATCTTGACTGAATCCAATATGCAGGGTTACTGGGTGCTTAACTCCACATCGGCTGAAAATAGTCTAGCATACCATTTAGCAAACTCATTATTGGATCCTTTAATGAGATACAATCTGGGTGTAAATGGTGTATCCATAACGGGCACCTTCTATGGCCTCCTCTTCTGGAGGTCTTTCACTCAGCTGCTGGGTGGCATGAGCATTATCCTCCTTTTCATAGCCATTTTGCCTCTGCTCGGAGTAGCAGGCAGGCAACTTTATTATGCGGAAACCGGTCGTGAGCCTTTGACACCTAGAGTAAAGAGCACCGCCAAAATATTCTGGGGCCTGTATCTGAGTTTTGTAGCACTGGAGACGTTCTTGCTCTGGGTGGCAGGCATGTCCCCGTACGATTCCATTTGCACTTCTTTCACCACGATATCTACCGCGGGATTTTCTCCCTTAGCATCGGGTATAGCTGCCTATCATAACCTGCTCATAGAATCGATTATCGTAGTTTTCATGATCGTGGGGGCAACAAATTTTGTTCTACATTATGAGTTTGTCTCTAGGAGAAATATTTCATGCTATATAAAAGATCCCGAATTTTGCTTTTATATCCTTATGCTGGCCTTTGCCACAGTTATCATAGTCCTATGGGGGGGTGTGGAAGGAGATCTCCTACACAAGATCCGTCTGGCAGGCTTCCATGTGGTTTCCATTGGTACTACCACAGGTTTCACAAATAACATCGATTATAATCACTGGTCTTCTGTAGCTAACATAGCTATCGTTCTCCTCATGCTGATAGGCGGATGCGCTGGTGCGACGGCAGGCGGAATAAAGGCCTTACGCGTACTTTTGATACAGAAATATGCCTATAGGGAACTTGTAGTCATGCTGCACCCCAAGGCGGTAAAATCCATAAGTTTGGGGAATGTATCAATTTCAGAAGGCAAATCGATCTCCATGTTAGTATTCGCGCTCATGTACCTGGTTATTTTCTTCGGCGCTTCACTGGTTTTGACAATAGTGGAGTCCTCAGATGGGGGCTTTGACCTGCTTTCTGCGATATCAGCAATAGCTACTTGCATGGCAAGCGTAGGTCCTGGATTAGGAGCGGTGGCTTTCGATTTCAGTAACGTTACTCCATTAGGCAAAATGATCGCATTATTCTGCATGTATATCGGACGATTGGAGATTATGCCAGTAATGCTCTTGTTCGTGCCTGATCTATGGAAAGAATAAGGTCCATCTCTGTTTTCTGTGGGTTCATGCGCTTGGCGCAGGAGTCCAACAATTTTTCCGTAGTCCTCAGTGCGCTCTGCACCTCAGCGGTTAAATGGTCGTTAGACACTGGTTATGACTAATGGTTGCGGAGTAAAACCGTGGAGTTCGCAGAGTTGCGCATAGAGAAACAAGGCATTCCTTACCCACACCATATAGCGAACAATTTATGAATCTAAAACATTCTCCAAATGATGAGAAACTCCTTTAAGACAACATAAATTCATAATAGGAGCGATAAAAATAGAATACATCATCAGAAATTTTGCAAGCTATGCTTCGCCAAGCTGAAGAGTCTGGCTCACTGTAGATAATTGTCGATGCTCGTCAACTTCTCGACATCACTCTTGCTTATGCTTGAATCCAGCACCACCTTCTCCTGGACCTCTATTGGAGCTTTAGCTCGCAGAGCCAGAGCCAGGCAGTCGCTGGGCCGGGCGTCTATCTCGCTTTGCGTGCTGTCGCTCTTGATGGTAAGTCTGGCGTAGTAGATACCCCCATCCAGGTCATCAATAAGCACATTGGTGATGCTGGCTGATAGGTTCTCCAAGACTGTGATGAAAAGGTCATGGGTCATGGGCCGGGGAGACAATTCCCCCAATAGAGCATGATGAATGGAGATGGCCTCGGAGAGCCCCACAAATATGGGCACGATCCTTGCCTTTTCGTCCTCCAAAAGGACCACGGGCGCAGGAGAGTTTCTTTCCGACTCGGCGATATAAACCCCTTTGACCCTGACGGGAACCGGTGCCTCCATAACATCATTTTGCTCTATCATCTTATAAAACTCCGGCGATCAAAATCCATCCTATCCTGACCGGTCTATGCCTATTCGCACGCAGACGCCTTCGATATCCCAGTCCTTGACCAGCGATCCCTTCAATTCCAGGTTCAGGCCCATCTGCAGGTCGGCTGCTCGAACCTCGCCTGCTATGTGCTCCTTCTTTTGCATTGCCAGATCGAGTATGGGCTTGCTCTCAATATCTACCATTGCCCGGATCTGATCCTGTACGCATAGATCCAGCTCTTTACGCATATCCTGGATGCGGCGGATGATCTCTCGGGCGTACCCTTCCGCCTCAAGCTCGGGAGTGAGGGTGATGTCCACGTAGACGAAACCCCTGGAAAACTCGGCAGCGGGCAGGTTTTCCGGAGGCAGTTCCTTGAACTGCACCATCTCTGCCGTTATCTTATACTCCATTCCTTTATGCATAAGGGCGGCCTCACCGCAGTCGTCCAGCTGGCTCTTGACCTCATCGGGTGCGGCTGCGCCTATTGCCTCCACAACCAATTTTGCATCTCCCCTAAAGACAGGACCGATATTTTTATGAACGGGAGTCATCTCCAGGTCCATCCTGGGCTTCTCTCCCGGGAGAAGCACGGTTATCTTCTTGGAGTTGGTCTGACCCCGGAGCACGTTCTCCAGGTTGCCGAGATCCACTGCTTCTTTGGAGGGAGCGATTACTATCTCAGAAACAGGCCAGCGCAATTTGCGGCCGCCTTTCTGCCGGGCGTTGGATGCCGCCATGGACACATCCCTTACCAGGGCCATGCTGGCTTCCAGGCGCTTGTCGATTAAGAGCTCGCTGCCTCGCGGCCAATCGCACATATGAACCGACTCTGGAGCCGACTCGTCCAGCCCTCGGACTAAATTCTGATAGATGGATTCGGCGATGAAGGGCGTGAACGGCGCCATGAGTTTGCACAGCTTCACCAGGACCGCATAAATGGTGGCGTAGGCTGCCAGCTTGTCGGGATCATCCTGCTCAATCCAGGTGCGCGGACGGACCAGCTGGATGTACCACCGGGATAGATCCTCCAGAATGAAGTCGGAGATGGAACGGACGATGCGGTGCAGCTGATACACTTCCATATCTTCGGTTACCTCTTCAGCCAGGCTGTTCACCCTTGACAGAATCCAGCGGTCCTCAGGGCGCAGATTGCTCTGGTAGAGCGAGAGATCCGCCTTCTTGGAGTCGAAACTGTCCAGGACCATGTAGGGCAGAGCAAAGCGATAGGCATTCCAGAATATATTGAGCATCCGGGCAGTGTTTTCCACCGCATCCCAGGAGAAATGCAGATCCTCCCAGGGGGCGTTGGCTCCGAGAACATAAAAGCGCAGTATATCGGCCCCGAACTTCGTTACAACCTCCTCTGGCTGGACGATGTTGCCGATGCTCTTGGACATCTTCCGGCCCTGGTCGTCCAGAGTGAAGCCATGCATGAGAACGCTCTTGTAAGGTGCCCTTCCAAATGAGACCATGGAAGCTCCCATCTGGGAATAAAACCAGCCGCGCGTCTGGTCGTGACCCTCGGTGATGAAGTCAGCAGGCCACCATTCATTGAACTCCTCTTCGTGGCTGGGGAAACGCAAGGTGGCCCAGGAGGCCACGGCGCTGTCAAACCAGACATCGAAGACATCCGGGGATCGCTTCATCCTGCCGCCGCATGGGCAGTCCAAAAAGACAGAATCGACATCAGGCCTATGAAGATCATTGAGCTTCTGGCCGCTTCTTTTCTCCAGCTCTGCGGCTGTGCCTATCACTTCCATATGGCCGCAGCCAGTGCAGGTCCAGATGGGCAGCGGGATTCCCCAGTACCTCTGACGGGATATGCACCAGTCACGAGCATTGCTGATCCAGTCCGAGAACCTGGCTGACCCCGCCCACTCTGGATACCAGGTCACCTTGGAGACCTCATCCAGCATCTTGTCTCGCAGGTCTGAGATTCTGAGGAACCACTGACTGGTGGCGATAAAGATGATGGGCGTCTTGCAGCGCCAGCAGTGGCCATAGCGGTGAGTGAGACGGCCCTGGGCCAGCAAGAGGTTTCGCTCATCCAGATCAAGTATGACCTCACTGTCTGCTTCCTTGACATAGAGACCCTGGTACTTCTCACCAGCTTCTGCCGTGTACCTGCCGTCCTCCCCTACGGGACAGAAGATCTCCAGGTGGTGATCCAATCCCAGCTGGTAGTCCTCCAGGCCGTGACCTGGGGCTATATGCACGCAACCAGTATTCTCTGCCGTCACGAAATTCGCAGCATAAACGCCATGAGAGAAATCCTTCTGTCTTGGAACCATGTCCAGAAGCGGATGGGTGTACGTCAGCCCCTGCATCTCCAAAGCGGAAAGTTCCGCAAGCAGTTCATAGTCCTGGTAGCGGCCGGTCTTCAGAACAGAGTCGACGAGATCCGAGGCCATGATCAGGATCTCGGCCTGGCCGTCCTTCCAGGCCCTGACCCGGGAGTACTGGAAGGTAGGATTCACAGCCACGGCCATATTGGCGGGAATGGTCCAGGGAGTGGTGGTCCAGATCACAATATAGGTATTCTCTTCACCGATCACGGGGAATTTGACATAAATGGAGTAGTCGGTCTCATCCCAGTACTCCACTTCTGAGTCTGCAATAGCTGTCTGGCAGCGGGGGCACCAGTTCACGACCCTCAGGCCCCTCTCCAGGAGGTTATTCTCGTGCGCCTTTTTCAGTGTCCACCAGGCAGCCTCGAGATACTCATTCTTCAAGGTCATGTAGGGGTCGTCCCAGTCGAGCCAGGCACCCAGGATCTTGAACTGAACTGTCATGTCATCTTTTTGGCGAAGCGCAAACTCCTTGCACCTCTGTATGAACTTGTCGACGCCGTAGGCTTCGATATCTTTCTTATTGCGAAAGCCGAATGACTCCTCTACCTTGACCTCGATGGGCAGGCCGTGCATATCCCAGCCCGCCCTGTCCTTGACCTCGAAACAGTTCATGGACTTGTAGCGGAGCACTGAGTCCTTGATCACCTTGTTCCAGGCGGTGCCGAGGTGAATGCGACCTGTGGTGTAGGGTGGTCCGTCTACGAAGAAGAACTTCTTGCCGCCCACTCTCAATTGCCGAACCTTGCGGTAGGTGTTCGCCGTATCCCACATCAATCTGACTTCATTTTCTAGATCTTGCGCATTATACTGTCCAGCCACCTCGGTGATCACAGGCAAATCCTCCGAAAAACGATTGGCATCCATGTAACACCTCTATATTTAGCCTTTGTGACCTTCCGGGGGACCCGACTCTTATGAGGAATATTGATATACGGACAGCTCGAAACCCAACCCGTGAGGGTTGTCTATCAAAGAGGAGATCTGGATCGAGAAGTACCGGCCCGAGAAGTTGGACGACATCGTAGGTCAGGACGAGATAATTCGCCGTCTCAAGTCCTATGTGAAAACCAGAAACCTGCCACATCTTCTGTTCTCGGGACCGCCAGGAGTGGGCAAGACCGCGGCTTCCATCTCCATCGTCAAAGAGATATTCGGCGACTCCTGGAGGAACAATTTCATAGAGCTGAATGCCAGCGATGAGCGAGGCATCGATATCATCCGCCACAAGGTTAAAGACTTCGCCCGCATGGCGCCACTAGGTGTTGCCGATTTTAAAGTCATTTTTTTGGATGAAGCCGACGCCCTGACCAACGACGCCCAGAGCGCGCTGCGGCGCACCATGGAGCGCTATTCCGCCACTACGAGATTCATTCTCTCCTGCAACTACTCCTCCAAGATCATCGAGCCCATTCAGTCGCGCTGTGCAGTTTATCGCTTCAAGCCTTTATCCGGCCAGGCCGTGATCAAGCGGATCAAATTCATAGCCCAAGAAGAGAAGCTGCAGGTATCGGACGGGGGTCTTTCCGCCATAGAGTACGTTGCGGGCGGCGATATGCGCAAAGCCATCAATGCCCTGCAGGCGGCAGCCCTTTTGGGTGACACTGTTGACGAAGAGACGATCTACCAGATCACCTCCACAGCCAAGCCTGAGGAGATCCGTAGTTTCATAAAGACGGCTCTGTCCGGGGATTTTGTGGGGGCGCGAGCGTCATTGGATGATCTATTGCTCTCCAAAGGGTCTGTCCGGCCAGGACGTTGTGGTTCAGATCCACCGGGCCATGCTGGACCTGGATATACCGGATAAAGACAAGGTAAGGCTCATAGATCGCATCGGCGAAATCGACTTTCGCATGACGGAAGGCGCGAACGAGAGGATTCAGCTCGAAGCCCTGCTGGCGTACTTTGCTCTGATGACAACATAACCTCATAGAGATCATATTTTTCAGGCTTCATAAATTATTTCTCCCAATACATTACAGGGGCTCTTCGTCCGGATCCAGGATGCTGCTTCGCTGCAACGCGCTATCCAGCTCTTCTATCCGCACCGGTTTCGAGACATAATCGTTCATGCCCACACCCAGGCACTCCTCCCGATCGCCTTTCATGGCGTGTGCGGTCATGGCTATAATGTAGGGCTGGCGGCCCGGCATGCGGCGTATGCTCCTGGTTGCTTCCAGGCCGTCCATCTCTGGCATCTGCACATCCATGAGCACCACGTCATAATGATGGCTTTTCAGCGCCTCCAAGACCTCCAGACCATCAGCAGCAATATCTGCCCTATAACCCAGGCGCTCCAGCATGCGTACAGCAACCTTTTGGTTCACGACATTATCTTCTGCGAGCAGTATTCGTAGGTGCGTAAGCTTCTTTGGATCTGATGCATTGGACGGCAAGGCGGGCATTCCCTCCCGCCTTTTTTCGTAAGGCTCGCTCGAAGCTTCCGCCCGAATTGTAAAGTAGAATGTGGAGCCCTTTCCGGGATTGCTCTCCGCCCAGATTCTTCCTCCCATCAGCCCGGCCAGATGTTTGCATATGGCAAGACCGAGGCCCGTTCCACCGTACTTTCGGGTAGTCGAGGCATCTACCTGGCTGAAGGACTGAAACAGGCGGCTCATGCGGTCACTGGAGATTCCGATCCCTGAATCCCGGACAGTAAACTGTATCTCATATTCTCTGCCGGAAGTGCCTGGAGAGGATACGTTGACATGGATTGATCCGGTTTCTGTGAATTTTACGGCATTGACCAGGAGGTTGACCAGTATCTGCCGGAGCCTTGTCAAGTCTCCCATGAGCTGCTCGGGAACCGTCGGCTCGGTCGTATAGCTGAGCTCGAGACCTTTGCTCGCAGCAGCCTCAGCCACCATATTCAAGGACGTTTCCAGACACTCCTGGAGGTTAAAGCTCTCTTTTTCCAGATCCAGCATTCCTCCCTCGATCTTGGAGAAATCCAGGATGTCGCTTATAACAGCCAGGAGCGAATCACCGCTGCTGCGGATGGTCTCAATATAATCCCGCTGGTCTGGATCAATATTAGTATTAAGAAGCAGTCCCGTAAACCCTATGACAGCATTCATGGGCGTTCGGATCTCATGGCTCATGTTGGCCAGGAATGCGGACTTGGCTTTCGTTGCCGACTCTGCAGTCTCTTTGGCCAGCAGCAGATCCTGCTCTACCTTTTTTCGTTCCGTGAGGTCGATGCTGACGCCCACGAATCCCATCCTTCTCCCTGCCTCATCCGACAGAGCGCTAAAGACATAAAAGGCAGGGAATAAGCTGCCATCCTTTCTTCGCACTATGTGTTCGCTTTCCCTGTAGCCATAGCGCATGATATCTTCCATAACATCGTTCATTAGGTGGCTCTTTTCGGGAGGGACAATGGTCTTCGCAATGCTGCGGCCAAGCACTTCATCAGCCTTCCATTGATAGAGCGCCTCTGAGAATCGGTTCCAATATATTATCCTGCCTTCGAGATCTGTAGCGATCACAGCATTACGAACCTGGTCGAGTAGAGACGCCTGGAAGCAGACCCTCTCTTCAGCAACTTTCCGGTCAGTTATGTCCTGACCCTGGGCGATGGTAGCAATGACCCGTCTTCCATCTTCATCGTATATGGTCGCCGAGTTCCAGAGAACTGTTCTGACCTCACCGCTTTTATGCAGGATAGGGATCTCAACTGCATTCCAGCTCTCGCCAGAGAATGTCCTCTGAATATAGGCTAGAGATTCGGCACGGGTCTCATCGGGAAATAGGATGTCCAGAGGTTCTCCCAGTACCTCCTCAGCAAGACGGCCGGTCAGCCTCTCAAAGGCGTGATTGAACCTTGTTATGCAAAAGTTGGGGTCCCAGACGATTATGGGAGCATTGGCATGGCCAAAAAGGTTCTCCAGATAATCTCTGGTCTCCCGCAGGTCAGCCGCCGTTTTTTTGAGCTCCTCAGAAGATCGCCTATTCTCGGTTACATCGTTTCCAATGCAGAGGACCTCGACGACCTCACCCCTTTCATCTTGCACCAGCCTGTGAGTCCAGGCAATCCATACCCTCTCGCCATTGGATCGCACATTCTCTATGACATGAGTGGTGTAGCTTTCCGGATGCTGCATCATATTCTCGATTATCGCCCGAAGATTGCAGCCCTCACCCCCTTCTGGAAAGATTGTATCTGCCACATTGCGTCCCAGGATATCATTTTCCCGATAGTCGAAGAACCGCAGACCGAAGTTATTGATGAACCGGATACATCCGGTAGTGTCTACTCTCATGATGACGCTGCTCGATGTTTCCACCAACTCTCTATACTTTTTTTCGCTCTCCTTCAAAGCCGCTTCCGCCTCAAAGCGACCAATAAATCCACCAATGGCGCTTGCCATGGTCATCAGGATCGAGGCTTCCGCCCAGCTCCAGATTCGCTCGCATTCTCGATCATCAAAGCCGATGAAACCCCAGAATCGATCTGTAGTGAAGATGGGGACGATCAAGAAGGAGAGCACGCCCAGCTTTTCAAGCAACAGTTTTGCCGGCATTGGCTGGTCGCTGGTTTTACCCCGCATGGGCATGCCGCTCGAAAGGGTCTCAAACCAATCAGGCAAAGAGCTGTACGACATAAAACCAAGATCGGGACGGCACATTCTTGGCCGAACAGTATCGCGAGCCCATTCGTAGCGCAGGCGGATTTGGTGCTCGCCACTCTCTTCCAAATAGTGCTCATAAATGTATGCCCGGTCTACATTCGCCGAACATCCCAGGATCTCAAGGGACTGATTCAGAGCCAGGTCCATCTCGCCCAAGATCAGGAGCTGGTTGGTGGCGAGCGCCGCTCCTGCCATAATCCTGTCCCTTTCACGCAGATCATTCTCTGCTTCTTCGCCACATTTCCGGATCGTAGAGGAGCCTTCTTCTTCAGGAACCTCTAAATCAGGAACAACGGAATTTGGACTTTTCAATGTGATCAGAAAACTGCCAGAATTTCCATCCTCCCCTAAAGAGGTGACGGAGTACTCCAGAGCAATGCCTGCCCATCCGAGATCTCCGCGATAGGTTTTACTCTTTTCTCGCAGGATAGATTCAAGGATGGTGGGGATGAGGTCGTCCAGGACTTGTCTGCAGCTGTTTTTGGGAACTTCATTCCCCAGTCCGCCAATCAGTCTCTCTGCGGCAGGATTCGCATAGAGAAGGCTGCCGGTTTGGTCACAGAGGCAGACGGCTTCATCCAGGACTTCCAGAGCGGACCGGAAAATTTGATCGAGATTCGTAAGATCACCTGACCAGAATCGCCCGGACCGGAGAGGCTTCTGCACCCAATATTTGCAGAGGGAGACAGATGAGCGTATATACGCCGCAAGGGATATCGTTGAGATCTATGCCCTCCAGAATCAATATATCGTTTTCCAGAAGAGTTCGATGCACAGGCAGAGAGACATCCTCATAACGATCTACAGAGAGATAGTCGATGCCCACCAGGCTGACGCCCAGAGAGATACAGCGCCTGGCCGCGTCTGGAGAAATACTGATATATTTTTCTGAGAAGACAGCGTTATGCATAAGCCGCTGCGATGAATTTCGAGTCTTGAAGAGCAAAGCCTCGCCTTTATGGATCGACTGCGATGGGATAGCATTCGGCGGGATTGCTCCATCACCCTCAAATGCGATAATCCGTGCCGTGACGATGAATCTCTTAAGAGGATACACCTCCTGGGCACTGCCATTCTTGAGGACGTGAGACGGGAAATCCAGATGGCTTGCTATGTGCGAGCCTAAAGTCAGGGCGGACAGGTTATAATCTGCTCCTTCCTCTAACCTCGATACCCACTGCCGGGAGTACGAATTGTCGCCGGGGTAGGCAGGCGCCGCCTCCAGGGGGACGCTTATGTCGTGCACTTCTTTAAGATCCAAAGCGGTCGGTAACGCTACATCAGATGCATGCGGCATTGAGATTCTACCTTTTTTGCAGCAGTCCAATCTTAAATCGTTTTTCCCCGATTAAGGGATGATGCCAGGGTCACAGATATTGAGGATAAGGGCCGTCTGTTCACCCCAGCCCCATTCCGCCCGCGCCTGCTGTCCCGTCACCCACGAAACCGACACCTAAGGATTCAGGAACTGTGCCCGCCAGGGAATGAACATCCCGGTACCTGGGATTGCCAAGCAACACAGGAGTTGTAGTGGTATCGGGCAGAGCCGGGACAGGCTTTGCGGTCGCTTCCGTCTCTTTGAGAGCGCTGGCGTTCTTCTCAACTGTCGGTATTATTGCCGGCGCATAAGCCAATAGATCTGAATTAATCTTACTGCCTGTGAAGAGGCCATCTTCAAAATTGCCCTGATCATCCACTCGAATGTAGCTGCCCTGGATCATTTCATTCCGGATGTTTCCCACCAGTTGCATAGTGACAAGGGAATTGTTTCCCAGATAGATCAAATTCAGCTCCAGAAGGTCAGCGAAAAGAGACCCCTGCAATACCGCATTCCAGGGCTGCGTTCCTTCCGACTTGGCAGAGCCCGCGACTATCTTGCCCTGCTGATGCAGGACTGCGGTGACCGGCCCCCTGCCAGTAAGGCTGAAAGACCAGATTCCCCCCATCTGCAGAGGGACTGTAGAAGCATTTGCTGGATTTACATTTGCAAAAGTGGCATTTGCCAAAGAGATATTTGCGGCCATGTCAGATGTCGTGGAATTTCCCAGGGTTTGCGAGGTGCCGATCATCGGGAATGCCAGCAGCAGCAGCGCCATGATCATGACAATCGTCGTTATCTTCAAGTTCAGATCACCATGTTATTCGTTCTCAGGCCCCTGAATGTGGATGTGGTATTTATTCCTTCACTCGAAAGATGGCTCTCTTTAATTTTCTCCGTTTCATCGATCATTCTCTTCATCCATCTTCCGCCCATTCATCCACTACTTATCCATAAATCCATCGTCAGTTATTTATTCCCAATTTTGTTAGCTCGTTTTCCCCAGAATTCATATCTATTTATCATCAGGTGGCCTGCAACCGCAAAGCCTTATCATCTCCAAAGGAAACGTCTTCCTTATGAAGAACCTGGGCACCAATGACAGGCTTTTGAGGGTAATCCTGGCGGAAGTATGCATCCTTGTGGCTTTTTTCTGGGTGGCTGAAGAATGGCAAATACCCCTTTACCTGATCGCTGCAGTGATGCTGCTCCAGGCGGCCACGGCCACTTGCAGCGTCAATACGATACTAGGCAGGAACAGCTGCGAAATCGTCAAGCGCAGGGATAAGAATCTGATGACGGTCTTTGTGGTCTCAACTCTGCTGCTGGCAGGCGCGGGCAGCTACGGGAGCGCCGTAATAACGCGGAACATCTTCCTGGGAGATGCAGAATTCGTGAATGCATCCTATTCTACGACTATGCAGTCACTGGACGAAGGAAACCAGGAGAATGCGCTTATGCAGTTCGAAAAGCTGGATAGCGCTTTCGGGAATTTTTCTGAGAAGTACAGCAATTACAGGCCGCTGGCGGTCAAATTTGACGGCAATTTCACGGGTGAGATGAATAATGTCTCGGCTGCGATATCAGGCACGGGTGAAGACATTCTCCAGGGCGATCTCGTGCGCGGCCAAGAGAGGCTCATGAGCGCCGGGCCGGATATACGAAGGATCCTGGACAGATAAGTCCTGGACAGATAATTTATCAGTCTGTCCAGAGTCATCAATCTATTCCGATGCCTCAGGTCTGCTTCTATTTGCCATGCCGCGAAAATCGCCGGGCTTATGCAACACAGCGGCGGCATCAGAGAAAAGCAGGCGGGCGCATATTCGCCCGCTCTTGATCGGAAGCCTATTTTCGATCCAGGACCTTGATGAGGTGATAGCCGAACTTGGACTTCACAGGCCCCAGTACTTTGCCTTTCTCGCCCTCAAAGGCGGCCTTCTCAAACTCCGGGACCATCTTGCCTTTGCCAAACCAGCCCAGGTCTCCTCCGCTTTTCCCGGAAGGGCATTGCGAGTACT
Organism: uncultured Methanosarcinales archaeon; assembly: GCA_963782455.1. Taxonomy (GTDB): domain Archaea; phylum Halobacteriota; class Methanosarcinia; order Methanotrichales; family Methanotrichaceae; genus Methanothrix. The sequence goes on along the minus strand of CAWAJP010000011.1, from coordinate 41,933 downwards.
TGCGAGCCATCTCGGCAAAGCTCTCCTGCCCGGTGGCCAGCTTTTCTTGAACCTCAAGCGCTTTCTTTTCTGTCTTGCACAGGATATGAACGGCATGAACTTCTTTTACCATCGATCCAAAATGAGGAGGTGAAGAGATAAAAAGCTAAGGGTAGGCTATGGGCTGCTGGCCGAGAGGATAGGCGGATCTGGAGATTTAAGCTATTGCACGATCTCCTGTACCCGGCCCACCTGGCCGTCCTGCAGCATTACCTTTATGCCGTGCGGATGGAATGAGGAGCTGGTGAGGATCGTTTTCACAATACCGCGCGTTCTTTTTCCTGTGCGCTGGTCCTTCTTGAGAACGACATCCACCTCCAGGCCGGGGCGAATGTCTTTGCGATTCTGTCCATTTTTTATGATTGGCATTTGACCTCTGATTGGTTGTGGTCCCTTTATCAAGGCTCCGGGTCTTGATCGCATTCAGTGCATTATTGCAGATCTTGTTGATAGGATATTACTTATCGAATAATAGTCGTTAATATAGTTCTTTTCCCGCTTTGCCTTCGTACTCGTACTCATCCAGCCCATCCGTGGCGATAGTCATAAGGAAGTAGGCGAGGCAGTCTCGCTTGAATGCATTGTCCAGGGAAGGCATCTTAACTCCTGCGATCCGGCAGATATTTTCCGCCCCCTCGGTTGTTCCCAAGATCAGCTGCAGCCAGACGAATTGCATGAGCTTCAACTCATCAAGTCGATTTGTCTCTTTTTGCAGCCTCAATATGTCCTTCTTAACTTCCGGGTCGCAGCCCTTCTCCCGCAGCATACCAACGAATTTGGCGGTCCCGAGGCAGTCGGGATAAAAGCAGATCACTTCCCCGCATTCAGGATCAGGATTCAGCATCGGAAATGTCCTGCATGTTTGAGGCCGGCTTATGTAGATCATGCACCTATGTGCCTTTTCATCCAGAAAACAGCAATTCCTCTCCGGGCCGATGTTCTTCAAGACTCTGTATCTAACCCTCTCTTCCGGATCGGGGTCAGTAAATCGGGCTTCCGCCTGGGCCACACTCAATTTAAATGACCTGGCAATCTCTTGTAGATCCTCCTGATCTACCAGAGTATAGCCCTCGCCCCTGCAGCATTCATTGCAGTTCATGCACTCAAAGAGAACCTGAGCTGCAATCTGAGGGAATTGGGTCTCCGGGACATCGTTATGGAACCATTTCAGGAATGCCTCATTTTCTTCGCTCACATCAACACCCTCATCCTGTCTCGATGGTCCCCCAATATATAGAAGGATCGATAAGGTGGACTGAATATAGCATCAAGGATCTGCAACTATAAATTCATCTCGAAGCCGGGAAATCTCGCCCATCTGTTTATGATCCCGCCATCGCCCGGAACAGATTCCACGCTCCTGTGGCCACGAAGTTGACGGCCACTGCACCCAGGATCAGACCCATAACCCTGGTCAAGACCATGATCCCAGTTATTCCCAGGACTTTATCGATATACTCAGAGAACCTGAGGACGAAAAGAGTGACTACAAAGGTCATCGTTATGGCCAGGATCACAAGCCCTTTTTCAACAATGGTACCGGCAGACCCCATCAACACCACCACGGTGGTGATGGCCCCAGGGCCGGTAAGGAGCGGCATGGCCAGAGGAAAGACGGAGATGTCCTCTCTATAATTGGCATCCTGAAGTTCTGCTTCTGTGACCTTCTCTTGCTGGCGAACGCCTCGCAGCATATCTATGGCCACCAGAAAGAGCAGGACACCGCCTGCAACGCGAAGGCTATCCACGGTGATGCTGAAGATGCGCAGCACTGCGTCCCCTGCCAGCGCGAATAGAATTGCAATGGTGAAGGCCACCAATGTTGTGCGCTTATAAATATGGTCTTTCTCCTGAGAACCCAGACCGTTGGTGAGTGTGACATAGACCATAGTGGCCTCGATAGGGTTGACTATTACGAAGATGGAGCTGAAGACGTACACTAAGTAGAGGAAGTAACCGCTTGTATCCATTTTAGTTCCCTTTGACCGATCCGGATTATCATGATCTTTGGCAGATATTCTTTCGTCCTTGAGACATGTTGATATGGTGTCGTCCCGGTTTAAAAATATCACTGGATGTGCAAGAACCGTTCTGAATCAGGAACTAAAATGGTCTGCAAAAAAAAACGTATCGATTGGCGAAATACAGGCAGAGAAATGGAGGTCTATCGCGGAGCCATTTATTGACGATGCATAGATTCCACCAGTCAGGAGAGATTATCACGTACTTAATGAGGTCAATGCCGACGCGAGCATCGCGGCATATATGGCATGACCCGACCGGTAATTCGATTCAGGAAGGGCTCTACTGGAAGCCGGAGCTACTACGATCTGGCAACTTCCAGCAACGCCAAGCAGTACAACTTCCACCCGGTTTTCAGGATTAAACGGGCGCTCCCGGCCCAGGCAATGTCACGACTGTGCCCAGGAGTTCCCGCGGCTTGACCCGGTTCCCATGGCTCAACAGCAAGAGACACTGATCGGGTGCATGCACGGCATTGATTTCTTTGGATTGGTGAAAGGGCGGCGTTATGATCTAGCTAGATATTTAAGTAAGTAAGACTGAAGAGCAAATGATGATCACCTCCCCCACAGTTCTCTTTTTTCTGGGATTGTTGCTAGCGGCCGCAATTTACTCCATAATAACCTTCAACCGCCTGCAGAGCCTGCGAAACGGCGCTGATGCAGAGTTGTCCCAGATCCGCGTCGCCATGAAGAAGCGGCTGGACACAATCGATCAACTCGTAGATTCTGTAAAAAGCTATGCTGTTTTTGAGCGCCAGACTCTGGAAAAGATAGTCCAAATGAGATCAGGACTACTGAGTGCCGGACCCATGGAACTCGGAAAGATCGAAGGGGAAAGCCGTGGCATTCTGAGCGAGATTCAGGTTGTGTCAGAGAGTTATCCTAATCTCAAAACCTCTGAGACAGTCATCAACACGATGAACACCATCCGTGACGTGGAGGACGAGATAGCTCGACACAGATATACATATAACAATATTATCCAGGAATTTAATACAATGCGAGATACCTTTCCCTCACGATTGATAGCATTAGGTATGTCCAAACTTGAATACCTCAGCTTTGAGGAGGATGAGCTACGATATGCCGGATATTACACAGGACGTGAAGAAGAACCTCATAGGCCGGAGGTAGCGTGGAAATAAATATGGCCTTTGGTGGGTTTGGCAAGGAAAGTCAAAGCTGGAGGTAAGGGAAAATGAATGACGAGAGACAGGCTGCAGCCTTGATAGGTCTTTTGATCTTGATCGGCCTGGGAGGGCTTTTTCTTACCGGCGGCGTTACAGGTCTAAAGGTACCCTCAGAAATGAGCTTTGGTTTAGGGGATGTATATGTTGACAACTACACGGCTGACATCTACCTCAATGGCACATTAGCGGAGCAGTTCGTCTACAGGATAGAGGCTTCCGGGAAGTACAGGATGCTCTATAGGACATGGAAGATACCTCTCTCAACGCAGAATATGAGCGTACCTTACGTAGAGCCTCTAAAGATCTCAACTAACTCGGGTGCAATCCCTTACTTCAAGGACTACAGCGGCAGTTCCCAAATCTTATCTGCAAAAGACAACAGGTACAAGAGTGAAGTCCAGTCTCTGGCTGAGCTGGATGAGGCGGGCGGTTACTATCCTCAGCGGTTCCCATCCGGATGGTTCAAAATGGATTATCTCTTTCGGATCCATCCCTTCCTGGAGTGCGACCAGGAGGCCTGCCACTGGAACCTGAGGTTAGCCGATGAACATCTCCCCTATAGGCAGGCTACGATCTATATCCATGATCCAGACAATCTGATGGTCCAACTCTTTCCCCATCCAGAAATGAATTACCGCAAAATGGGTGACTCCTGGGTCATCACCGGTAGCAGTCCCAAAGATGCTATCCTAGAGGTTGAGATGCTCCTCAAACCACAAGCATCGAAGTTTATACAGGGCTTCGTGCGCCAGGTATCGGATGTCCGGACAAAGACGCTCTCGGCTCAAAAGGGGGGCTTTGACCTCCTCTTCATATTGCGAGCATTAGTAGTGGTATTCCCAATCCTGCTGATACTCATCTATATCAGGTTTGGCAAGGAAAAGAGCTATACTGTGCCCAAGGTTTTGAGCACCATACCATCGATTAGAAAGCCGTGGCTGGTTAACATGGTCTTCAAGGGGGATGCCTACGACTTCGATAAAGACGGATTTTATGCTACAGTGCTCGATTTGTATAGGCGCGATATTATCAAAATAGACACAACATTCGGCACAAAGATAATATTACGTCCTTACAAAGACAGCGATATTGATAGCTACGAAAGAAAAGTCCTCAATTTCTTCAGAGCTAACTCCTGGAAGGATGCTTTTTCTGCCAATGGCTTTGAAGAAAAAGTAAAAGCCTTGGCTAAGTCCAATGATACGGATAAGTTGGCCCGGCTGCATAAGACAATGGATGAGCTTATGCACTATATTGATGAGAAGGCAGTTCATGATTTCGTAGTTGGAATGGGTCTCCGAACCCTGGGGTTAAGGATCCAAATCTGGCAATTGATTCTTCCCCTGATTTGGGTGGCAGTCTTCCTCTTCGCCTTTCTGAATGAGTCTAACATCCTTTCTAATCCCCTGGTATCCACTACGATGATTCTGGTTTTACAGGCTTCAATAGCTTTAGTTGCCCCCTCAACCCTCTTTGGCAGGTGGAAAGGTGATTTTTATAAAGAAAAATTAGAGTGGGATGCTTTTCGCGCATTTCTGGGCGACTTCGCTATGATTCAAAAGTATTCCACACAGGATCTGAACATGTGGAAGGAATGGCTGGTATACGGTACTGCCCTTGGTGTCGGGAAAAAGGTGGCGGAGGCGATGGCAGATTTGAACATCCCGATTCCAGAGGCAGTGGCCATCCATGATATGGATACCAACTTTAGCCATGCTTATTCCTCCAGCTCACCAAAATCAAGCGACTCTGGCGGGTTCGGTGGTGGTAGTGGTGGTGGTGGTTTTGGAGGGGGCGGTGGAGGAGGCGGAGGCGGGGGGGGCGCCAGGTAAGCCCTTCCACCCCCCATTATTTAATCTATATTATAACTATGGTGAGATCAGAGGCATAGTTTTATAGTTTTAAGACATAACACAAATAGAGGTGAAATGAAGCATGTGCCGGTTTATAAAGACGATCATAAAAATCAAATTGACGATAATTGGAATGATCGCGATTCTTTGGTTCGCTAAGAAGATGCATAACCACAACAATCACTGCAAGAAATGATCGGTGCCAGCTCGCTAGACTTCGACCTAAAACCATCATTTCTTTAACCCTGGGCCGACAAATGGAGAGCAATGGATCTGGAGACTAAAGCCCAGCTTCTCGCAGTGGGAACGGTGCAGCTGGCCAGGCCTCAATCATGCGGCCTGGTATCCACAGCGGGACCAGGAGCAGGAGGCCAGTCTGTCTTTTTCCAGTCAGGGGAGCGAATGGTGCGCCTCTCTGTCGTTGCAAGCTCACCCCTGCGTTTGGAGAGCCGTCCGGAGGGGGTGGCCATTTTAAGGGATGATCGGGAGATCGCCTGCGGCCAGCTTGTGGACCCGCTCTTGCACTGCCCTGAGCAGGCCTATATCACCGTCTCGGAGCGCTGTATCTATGACTGCAAATTCTGCGCCGTGCCCAAATTGCGAGGCGGGGTGAAGTCCAGGCAGACCGTTCGAGAAATGGTGGAAGACGCGAGGGATACAGGAAAGCTGCGTTGCATCTCCCTGACCAGTGGAGTGGAGGCGTCGCCTCAGCTTGAAGCGAAACGCGTTGCAGAAATTGTGCGAGATCTTTTGAGCTTTGGCGTGCCCATCGGCGTCTCCATCAGCCCTTTTCCCGGCGTAAATCAAATTCTGAAAGAGGCAGGCGCGGATGAGGTCAAGTACAACCTGGAGACAGTTGACCAGGGATTGTTCGAGAGGATCTGCCCAGGCATCTCTTTTCAGGAGATCCTGGATGCCTTGCGGGAAGCTGTTGCCATCTTTGGCCCCAACCGGGTATTCTCCAATGTCATTGTGGGCCTCGGCGAGTCCGACGAAATATTGTACCAGGGCATCGATATGCTGACCGGGATGGGAGTCCTTCCGGTATTGCGGGCGGCATATCCCCATCCCCTGCGGGCGGGCGAGGTGGAGATCGATCGACCCTCGCCAGAGAGGCTGCTGGAAATGGCTCGCTATCTGAAGAAGAAACTGGATGAGAACGATCTGGACGGCAGACTTGCTCTTACAGGCTGCTACCGGTGCTCAGGCTGCGATCTTGTTCCGGGCAAGGATCTTTAGGGCGCTCAGAACTCAATATCCTCATCATCGAATCAGACAGGCCGAATCATCATTGCGCCAATGATCCAATAAGCTTCACCGGGATGAATTCTTTTCGCAGGAAGATGGAACCGTTCTGGTCTAGACAAGCTTAGCTTCTTCTAATTCTTCCGGGGTGCCGCGAGTCGGCCCTGCGGGCCGCGGCCAACTGGGGCCCCCTCAACGCCGGGAGGCTTGGATAAAACGATGGGGAGTGTTGAGTTTGAGCCCATGAGCCTTTTCAGAATACATCCTGAATAAAGGGCAAAGCTTCATTAGGTTGTTCCCCGCGGACGCGGGGTCAGGGGGCCGCCACGGCCTGGAGTGGGCCCGTAACCCCTGCACGTCTCACCGCGCGGAACCCCGGAAGAAGTGCGACTAATTCTTGGCGTTTCTCTCTTTTCTTTAGGCCTTCGACATTTCTCTAGTGAGCTATGGGATTGAAAAGATGTTAGCCTATGGATTATGACCAAGCGATTGCGAACTACCACCACAGAGTCATAGAGCGCATGGGGGACTACACTCTTATCCATCGCCTCGAAAGGATTTAGTACTCATGAATCTATCGCATCTTTAACACGGGATCTATGAAAAGTAATACTGGTGTTTCCATGAAGGATGTAGGCATACTAATACTTGGGCACGGCTCCAGCCTGCCTTACAATAAAGAGCTGGTGGAGTCTCTCGCCCAGATGATCGGCAAAAACCACACGGGCCCGGTCAGGACAGCTTACCTCAATATGAACCATCCCAACATCCCTGAGGGGCTGAAGAGTTTCGAAGGTACCAACGTAAATAAAATCGTGGCCCTGCCGCTCTTCTTAGCTCATGGCGTTCACACCCGCCAGGATATACCCCAGGAACTGGGCGTGGACCCTCTGAAGCGCAGAGGCACTTTGAATATATGGGGCCAAGAAGTGGAGGTTATCTGTGCCGAGCCCCTGGGCGTGGATGAATGCATTGCAACACTCGCATGCAAACGAGCAGAAGAAGCCCTAAGATAGCCGTACTCGATACCATCCACGGGGGAGACGTAATCGCCCGTAAGATGGTCGAATCAGGCTTTGAGGCAGAAGCCCTGGAGGTGTATCACCACACCACCAGCCTGGCAGGATTTGGCGAGGTTGCGGCCCCGGTGCACCTTGGACCGAATAACCCCCACATGGTAGAGGCCAGGAGACGGAATATGAAGATCATCACCCACCATCAAGCGGTGGGTGAACTCATAGGACCGGCTCTAACAGGAATGGAGGTCTTCGAGATCACAGGAACTCATAGCAAGACCTCGACAGCACTCTTGCTCGCCATGATTCTATCCAGCCAAAAACGAGTCGTGTCTCAAACCACTCGCGGCCTGGAAGTCTGGAGTGCGGGCGAGCCTCATCTCTTGAAAAAGGATCTGAGCATCACTCCCGGAAATGTGATAATAGCAGCCGAGGCGGCTGTAGCCCAGGAAGCGGACGCCCTGATATGTGAGATCTCTCTGGGCGGAACCGGTCTTGCCAATTACGGGATACTGACCAGCCTTTCTGGAGATTACCGCATCGCCGGCGCCTCTAAATGGGCCAGCACTGCTAAGCTGCAGATGGTCTCCCTGGCCAGAAAAGGCACAAAGCTGATCGCCAATACTGACGCCAGGATTTCGGCGGATATTTCTTTTGCATTCGATGGAAGGGTAGATGCAAAACCGGACCGGCTGATCTTTGGCGGAGTTTCGCGGGCGCTAACTTTAGGCGAAGATCTGGACTTTACAGGCTACCGGACGGCCATAGCGGGGGCAGCAGCCGCGGCCGAGGCTTCGGGAATGGAAAGAGACGAGATCGCCCAGGCTTTACGAGATTTTGATGGCTTCTCCGGCAGGATGAAGATCAAACGCCTGCGCGGCGTGACTTACTTTGACAACTCCAATTCGGGACTCAAAGTCAAGGATGTGGCGAGGGCGCTTGATAGGGCACAAAGTCCCGGCTTGGCCGTTGTGGTGGGTGAGGATTCAGAAACTGTGTGCGAGGGCCTGAATATACCAGCCCTGGCGGACCTGCTCCGTCAGAGGCACGCGGAGATGGCAAAGCTTATTCTTGTGGGGAAAAGGCTCGAACCCCTGGCAACTGAGCTGAAAGCCGATACGGCAAAAAACCTGGCCGAAGGGCTGGGAAAAGCAGAGACATTTGGCCTGAAAAGGCTGCTATCATGCGTGAAATGCTTTAGGTGAGATGAAAAAAAATGGCGAACGAGAAAAACTTGACAATACTTCATCCCAGACCGAGCTCCATCGTGGCTGCTCTTTATACTCTACGCGATCTGGGGGCCGAGGTGATCATACTGCACGGCCCGAGTGGATGCTGCTTCAAGCATGCCCGGCTCCTGGAAGAGGACGGGGTGCGCGTACTGACCACTGCTTTGGATGAAGCAGGATTCGTCTTCGGCGGCCAGCGGCCTTTAACCAGTCTTCTCAAAAAGGCCATGGAATTGTTTCATCCCCGGATTATGGCGATCTCAGGAACCTGCAGCAGCATGATAATCGGCGATGACCTGCATCAAGCTGTACTGGACGCAGACCTGGGAATACCTGTCCTGGAGGTGGAGGTTCATGCTGGCTACAGGGATAATACCAAAGGAGTGATCCTGACCCTGGAGGCGGCATTGGACAAAGGGATCATCGATGAGGCAGAGTTCCAAAGACAGAAGATCCTGCTCGAAAAGGCCACAGAGGTGGAGAGGCTCTATGGGGCGGCGAGCAGTGAGTACCTGGCACCAGAGAGAGGCGACCTCAAGTACGAGGCGGCAGGAAGGCTCTTGCAGCTGATAAGAGAAGGAAAGCGCGGCCTGAACATCCTCAATGCCAAGAAAGAGACCGCCTACATGTTTGCAGATATAACGGCGGCCGTTGCCGAAGCCGCTGGCAGCCAGGTGGATACCCTGGCGAACCTTGATGACCAGGTAGGTCTGCCTAAAGTGAGAAGGGACGCCAGCAATGTCGCTCGCGACCTAAGAGAGAGAAGTGTGGACTTCAAGCTCATCGGCGGACTGGATGAGTATCCCGTGACAGGTGATGCTGTCGCTCGACTTGCTTCCGGCGGACAATACGACTTTGCAGTCATATCTGGTGTGCCCCATGCTTTGCCGTCGTCGGCCCTACAGGGTATGGAGGTCTTCTCCATCACCAATGGGCCACGCCAGGTCAGGCCGCTGCGCGACCTGGGCCACCAGCATGTCATGGTGGAGCTTGACCTCCATCCCAAGACGATGGGCGTGACCTCTCTCGTAGAATCGGAGTTCGGAGCTACACTCCGAGCCCTTAATAAGGCCAAAGCTAAAGAAGATAAGCTCTGAAAAGAGCAAATATTTTTTTATGATGCGCTGGGCAGCAATCTGGGCAGAACTTCAGTCAGCAGTGCGTATATGACAAAGCCTATGGCGCCGATGATGCCGATGCCAGCCATGGATACTTTGGCAATCATGCTGAACTCTTCTCGGCTGGGCTTTCGGGCCAGCTTCAATACCCGCATGTACTCGTTTACGTTCGTAGAAGGCATGGTGACGCCAAGATCCATGTCATCTAGCTTATTCTTGAGATCTAGCTTATCCTTTAGAGAGCTCTTCTTCTCAGTCTCGTTAATTCCCTCGCTCATTCCTCAAGTGGAATGAATTAGAGAATAAAAAAGCTTTCGATCAAAAGAGATGAGGCAAGCAGTCAGTCCTAAAGCTCAATCAGACCATCATTTTCGAGCATACCACAATCAGAAAGAGCTTTCCCAAAAAACTAGGAGCGACAAGCATTATCTAGCAGACTCGTCTTTCACCAGGGGGGTTTAGTAAAATGACAGTTAAGACAATGATAATACTTGCATTGCTGCTAATGTCACCGCTTCCTGCACTCTCCTCGCAGACGGTCTCTATGAGAAACTATAATGTTACGCTGGATTTGGGAGAGAAAAATGCAGTAATGGAACCACTGTCGTCCAGTTCGACCATGGATTCCATCCTTCACACCATAAAATTTAGAGGATCAGGCGAGAACGACTACGCTATGATCTACCTCTATGAGTACCAGACGGCTCAGAGTTTTGACCTCAAAGACAGACTCTGGAAGCTCATGAAATCCTATTGCACTATGGTGGATATCGATAGTGCCACATTATCCGGTCTGGATGGCTTTCTGGCTTCGGGTTATGCCCGTGTAAAATCCGGCTTTGGAAAACAGGTTTGCTACTCAGGAATCGTGGCTCTGCCCTCAGGTGCTCTGGGCCAGAGGGACCTTGTCGTCCTGGCACACTTTACCAACGCCAGCCTGAATGAGGAAATGGTGAAAACGATGCAAGTCGACTATGTCGGCCAGACGGTCAAAATTCAGGCCTGAAAACAACCGGGAAAGAGGATCCCCATATCATCCTAAATAATCAAGCGATTGGCATTGGCTTAGTGGGGGACGGGTTGAACGCATATGATATTGAAACACCTATTTGCTCAGGGCTCAAACGTGGTGGAGGAAAATCGAAGTGCTCTGACATCATGAACTTCGACTAACATGGAAAAAAAGATTCAACCACCACACATACCACGCTCTCACACTCTCACTGCCATTCAGGATTCTTTGGGCTCCCCGATCTCTACATGTGTCTCCTTTTTGTGAGACATGCTCTCCAGGAACTTGGGCACTGCTTCTGCAAGATGCTCCGCCAGAGTGTGCCGGCTCTCCTTCAGTCTTTCTACTCTGATACCCTGTTGATCGATTATAACCACAGCAACGGGCTTCATGCCCAGACCCCCGCCGCCTCCACTCGGATTGTTATCCTTACCAGATCCAGAACCTGCTCCAAAACCCATTCCCACACTCACCAGAGGGACTACGGTTCTGCCTTCCACGGTAATGGGATCGCCCACTACGGTTCGGGCGGAGAGGGACTTTTGCATCTCACCGGTTATGGTTTTTAGTACGTCTGTCAGTCCATCCATTTTGATAACCCCATTAAATATAGTCGCTGATAGATGAAGAATCTTTCTTCCCCCGGCGGTCAGAGTGTATTGGGTTCGGTCGACCGGCATTGGCCCTGGTTTTGCGGCTTCTCCTTGAACTTTATTAAATTTGTGAGGAGATCGTTGTAGGGCGTAGTGATGCCAAGCTCTCTCGCATACCTGGAGATGGCTCCGTTCAGAGCATCGATCTCTGTCTTTCTTCCCGCCTGGATGTCCTGTAGCATGCTGGCGCGGTGACCCGCGGTGGGTGGAAGCAGTGTCTCCAGGAGATAACGATAGTAGTCGTCAGCACTCTCGTAAGGAAGCGTCACCCTCAGGGCCCGGCACACCAGGAAGATCTCTCTTATGATGATCCGGATAATGTCCCTTGCCTCATCGTTCTCCCCCAATCTGCCATAGGGTACTTCCAGCATGGCCCCCAGTGGATTGAGGGAGCAGTTGTAGAGCACCTTTCCCCAGAGGGCGGCCCATATCTCGTCTTTTCCAGCGATTCGGGCGGGGATTCCAGAGCGGATGAGGTCATCCTGCAGGGTTTGCAGGAGGAGCATGTTGACCGGCCGGAAGGGCTCGCCCAGCAGGACGTCGTCGGCGTTGACGGTAACCCTGGCCTGGCCAGGTACCGGAATCTCTGCCCCAAAGATGACTCGAGCGCCCACGGTGCGCTCCTCTCCCACGCAGCAGGCAATGGTCTCCCAGTTGTTGAGACCGTTTTGGATGGAGACCATGATGCCGTCTTCTTGCAGCAGCGGCGCGGCCTCACGGGCTGCCGCCTCCGTATCTTTGGACTTGACGCACAACAGTACTGTCGAGTATCTCTTCTTTGCAGCCGCAGGACTGGTGAGGACGTCTATCTCTTCCGGTGGGACGAAGTGGTCACCCCAAATGCCCGTGATCTTCAAACCATATTCCTGAAGAGCCTGAAAATGCGCACCCCGGCCGGCATACGTTACGGGACGGCCGATCTTCTGCAGAAACCCCCCCAGAACGCTGCCCAAGGCACCTGCGCCATAGATAAGATAACTGGGACTCTGGCTTTGGTCCATAGAACGCGGTTTAGAGCGGGCTCTTTAAGAGGGTTTCGAAAAATGGAAATTGGCTAGCGATTTACCATCATCCTCACCAGCCCCGTCGCCTCCACCAGCCCGTACCCCCCCAGCTTCGCAGACTGCTCATCAAATCTCTCCACATCATCAGGCTCAATTCCATTTCCCATGATGGTAAAGGGCACAGGATCGCGGCTGTGCGTCTTGATGGATATGGGTGTGGCATGGTCTGGCAGAAGAAGCACGCGCCACTCCTCGCCACTCTCACTCAGGCCTTCAATCAGAGGGCCTACAACTTTCTGGTCAAATAGTTCAATGGCCCTAACCTTCTGCTCCAGATCGCCTTCATGACCCGCCTCGTCCGGAGCCTCGATGTGCAGATAGACGAAATCGAGGCGGCGCAGCTGCTCCAGAGCAGCCTCTACCTTTCCTTCGTAGTTGGTATCTATGGTCCCTGTGGCGCCTGGAACATTGATGACATCCAGCCCGGCATAAACTCCGATGCCCTTGAGCAGGTCCACGGCCGAGATCATAGCTCCCCTGAGACCATACAACTCAGAGAATGCGGGCATAACAGGCGCGGGACCCTGGCCCCACAGCCAGATGGCATTCGCGGGCCTCTTGCCCGCAGCCGCCCGCTTCAGATTCACGGGGTGGCTGGCTAAAATTGGCCGGGCCGCGTCCATCAGCTCGATAAGTTGCTTTGCGTCCTCCCCGCGAGGCAGATTCCCTTGAACCGGCTGATCGCTGATGTCGTGCGGCGGCGTGCAGACGGATCGAGCTCCCGCCTTTAAGACAAGAAGGTTACGATAGCTAACCCCTGCATAAAGCCTACGCCCGGGCATCAGAGGCTTAAGAGCTTCGATCAGATCGAGGCCTTCCTCGCTGGTGATGTGCCCGGCGCTGTAGTCCTGCATTATGCCGTCCTCTATTGTGACGAAGTTGCAGCGAAAGGCTATGTCGCCCTCGGACAGTGTCACGCCCATGGCTGCAGCCTCCAGGGGTGCACGCCCGGTGTAGTATTTCTGGGGCTCGTAGCCTGCAACTGAAAGGTTGGCCACATCGCTTCCCGGCGGAAATCCTTTCGGGACCGTCAACGCCAGTCCGTTTCTGCCCAGCCTGGCGATGAGGTCCATATTGGGCTTACTTGCCGATTGGAGGGGGGTCGTGCCCTGCAAAGCTGCCAGCGGCAGGTCTGCCATTCCGTCGCCCAAAATCACAACAAACTTCATCAGCACTACCCATCTGGAAAATAGTATTAATTATTTTTTCTTTTTCTTGGCCGCTTCCGCCTCTAGAGCCTCGCGGGCATTGATCTGAGCCAGATGCTTGTTCAGAACCTTGGCCAGAGTGTTGAGCTTGACTCGAGTACAGGTCGCGCCTCTGGTGATGCCTGTGACAATATCCACTACCTCGCCTTTGGTTTCGATCTTTTGCCGGGGTGGCTTGACCATGCTGGTCTTGATGCCCTCCCTGGCGAAGTCCTCCATATCCATGGGACACTGGGCTACGACTACTACGGGAAGGTCCACCTGCGCCAGCACCTCTTTGGCTTTGTGGATAACATGAGAGCGCACATTTCCCAGATGGAGAACGGCAATCTTGTGACGTGCCACCTGTTCGATCTCCTTTTCGGAGAGGCCGAAGGTTGGGCCGTAGCCTCGCGAAGCTTGGGGAAAGCTCTCCGGAACGCCCGTTCCAGCCTCTAGAACCAGCACACTGGTCTGGATTCCTTCCCGCCGCAGTCCATAGGTCATCTCGCAAACGGGTTTGGTTATGTGGCGCCGCCCTGGCGACATGGCTATGGCGATCACATCAGGTCTTGTAGCCTCGGAGAGAGTACCCCTTTGAGCTAGGCCGCCACCCTTGGCGAGACCCATGCTCTCCCGGCAATCGACCACTTGAGTTTCCCTGCCAATCATGCTCATCTTTTCAGTGGGGATGGAATATAGACCTGACGAAATAGACCAGCGGCCAAAATGTCAGGCCTCGCGTGGAAACTGTTATCAGAATTGGTCATGAGAGACCTTTTAAACTAAGGGAGAGAGGAAAAAAACATGCTCTACTTCATTGGCCTCGGGCTCTACGACGAGTTAGATATCTCCGTCAAAGGCCTGGAAGCTATCCGCGCTGCAGACAGGGTTTATGCGGAGTTTTACACATCCCGGCTAATGGGCACGACTTCTGAGAAGATGGAGGCACTGTACGGCAAAAGAGTCAGTCTGCTCTCTCGCGAGGAGGTTGAGGTCGATCCCTACTGGCTGGAGGAGGCCAGGGAGAAGGATGTGGCCTTCCTGGTAGGAGGCGATGCCATGGTCTCCACCACCCATCTGGACCTGCGGCTCCGGGCCGCCAAGATGGATATCAAGACACAGGTGATTCATTCCAGTTCCATAGTCACTGCAGTATCCGGTTTATGCGGCCTGCAGAACTATCGATTCGGCAGATCTACGACAATTCCATTTCCCTATATATCCAGAGGAAAGCGCATCATCCCCGAGACACCATACCAGGTCTTGTTGGAGAACCTGAGCCGGAATTTGCATACCATGCTCTTCCTGGATATTCAGAGCAAACCGGTTGAACGATATATGACCGTAAATGAAGGCGCAACTCTGCTTATGGAGATGGAGACAAAAGCAGGCGGGCGAATTCTGGACACAACTTTGGGAATCGGCATCGCCCGTGCTGGATCCTTTGATGCCACTGTAAAAGCTGATCTCCTTTCCTGCCTGGCGGGCTACGATTTCGGCGGGCCCTTGCACATCATGATCGTCCCGGCAAAGCTTCATTTCATGGAGGCAGAGGGGCTGCGTATCCTCGCAGACGCACCTGCATCAGCCTTTGAAAGCGTGGATGGAAACGATTGACCAAAACATCGCCTCAAATCCAAACCTATAAATAGCGATTAATAGTCAACGGTATTCTCTCAGCCATACCGCAGGAATATTCGGCAAAGGATTAGATAGCAGAGGAACGTATGCCCAAAGTCACAGTAGAAATACCTCAGCACATCGTCGATGATGTTCAGGCCCACGTGGGCGACGGAAAGAAGTTCGTGAGCTTCTCCGATGCAGTAAGATCGGCACTGCGCAAAATGCTGGATCAACTGGATGAGATAGACAGACGCAGGGGGCGCGCCCAGGAATGAAGCTTGGATTGATCACAGAGTTTGACGCAGCCCACAGCCTGCCCGGCTATCAGGGCAAGTGCGCCAGACTGCACGGACACACCTACCAGGTGGAGATGGTGGTTGAGGGAGAGGTGGCAGAGAATGGCTTTGTTATTGATTTCTATCAGCTCAAAAATATCCTGGCGGCAGTTTTGCAGGATCTCGATCACAACTGCCTGAATGAGATTCTGCCCAATCCTACAGCGGAGACTATCGCTCAATGGATCTCGGAGCGGCTGAAAAAGGAGATGGAGACGACATCGGTCAGGCTTTTCTCCTTGAAGCTCTGGGAGGGAAAGAACAAATGGGTTATGATCGAATGAAGATAGATTACTCCGAAGTCAGATCCCAGTTGCAGGCAGACTGTGGATTCTCCTTCAGCTCCTTCATCCGGAGGCTTGCCTGCTCCTCATAGAACTTCTTATATTTCTCTTCTTTATCTTTCTTGCCCCATTCTTCCACTTTTCTGTCCAATGCCTCGAACATGTACTTTTCAGCGGCCTTAACAGTCTCAAGGTCACCCCTGAGCACCAGAATTTCCCGATCCATCACTTCGCCGGTCATATCCATCTTGCATGGTCGCAAGAGTGCGTCCAGCTCGAATTTATCAACCAGCTCGCGGATGACGGAGACAGGCATGCTCAGGGGAACGGCCAGGTCGTAAAGGCCTTTCAAATCTTCTTTATTTTCTTTGTTTTCATTCTTGGGAGAGTCCATAAGCACCATGATGGTAGTCCTTATTGCATTGATTTAAGGCTGTCGAAGAGCCCCCCGCATAAGCGGAACGGCGGTTGCGCACCAGTGCGGCAAGCAGCAGAGCATTAATTTTAAAATAAAATATAAAAATTCGATTAGTGGCATAATATGATTATGATGTGCCGTGCCGCGCAGATACTTCGGAGTTTGACCGAGAGAGAATAGCGCCTCTTGAGATACATGACAGAACCTATACAAAGTAGTCGTTCAGGGAAACAGTTATTAATAGGATCATCAATGCAAAGTGCGGATCGGGCCCGTAGCTTAGCCAGGTTGAGCGCACGGCTGATAACCGTGAGGTCACGCGTTCAAATCGCGTCGGGCCCATCTCTTTTTAGGAGAATAGTTGTTTTGATTGTGATTTCTCGCCGTCCTCAAGATAGGAACAGCTTACGGGCGCAAAGGAGATCACCTGTAAATCAAACATCGCTTATCTTCTTGGCAACAAGTGCCTTTGGCGATTCAAAACGTTTATGAGGATAGAACTGTCTCTTGCCCATTGATGTCTAAGAGATCTGTGGATAAGGGAGATGGGAGCAAAAAACCCTCGGCGAATGCCAAAGATGCCAAGCCGAGGGATGCTTCATCAGCCTCCCTGGAAAAGAAGGCCAATGCTCAGAGCAAGGCCGATAGCCAGCAGAGTAGCAAGATGTACTCGTACTCAAGATTGATATTGCCAGCACTCTTGTCACTGGCGGCACTCGTGTCACTGTATCTTCGCGCCTACATTCCCTGGAACAGAGTCTTCACTGGCAATAGTGTCATCTTCAGCAGCGAAAGCGATGCATGGTATCACATGATGCTTGCCAAAGGCGTTGTGATAAACCTGCAGAGGCTCTGGTTTGATCCCATGACCTATTTTCCCCATGGAACGCCATTGCACTTCGGTCCTTTCATCGACTGGGCTATTGCCATTTTTGCCTATATCTTCGGCCTTGGCCATCCCAGCATGCATCTCGTTGAGGTGGTTGGTGCCTACACGCCGGCGGTCCTGGGAGCGCTCTTGGTCTTCCCGGTCTACTTCATAGGAAAGGAGATGGGAGGCAGGGGTTGCGGATTTGTCTCGGCGCTTATTATCGCTGTACTTCCCGGTCAAATCTTCAGCCGCACCACCCTAGGATTCACAGATCATCACGCGGCAGAAATCTTGCTCAGCACCCTCACCATGATGTTCCTGCTCATAGCAGTACGCTCAGGCAGGAGCATGACCTTTGGAGGTTTGCAGAAGAACTGGTCCTCATTCAAGAACCCACTCCTTTACTCTGCTCTGGCCGGTGTTTCGCTCGGCCTGTACATAGATGCCTGGTCATCCGGATTCCTTTTCGAAGGCGTGATTCTGCTATTCATCTTCCTGCAGAGCATTTTTGACCACATAAAGGGAAAAAATATAGAGTACTTAAGCATCAGCGGCGCCATAACATTCGTTGTGGCCACACTACTGGTGCTTCCCTTTGTTAAGCCCTACTACGGATTCAACCATTATCTCTACAGTCTCTTCCAGCCCACCATACTTATCCTGGGTGTAGTGGCGGTCGTCATCTTCGCCCTTCTGTCCAGATATCTCAGAGATAACGATTTCGACAGATACTACTATCCCGGCGCAATGGTGGGAGCGGCGTTAATAGGTACGTTGATACTATACGTTGCCCTCCCTCAATTCATCGAGCCTCTCCGGTCTGGCCTCAGCATATTCCAGCAGAAAACTGGCGGTGCATCCACTGTTGGTGAGGCAGCACCTCTGTTCTCCGATGGTGGTGTCTTTTCTGTTAACAATGTCATAGCCGGGTTCCCGGGCATCATCAGTTCGCCTGATTTCATAGCCATATTTGTCACCACCTTTGCATTCGCCTTTGTGGCGCTGATTTTGCTTCTGATTCTGAATGTCAGGAACCAAAAGCCCACAGACATAATGATCTTGAGCTGGTCCCTGGTCATCCTCCTCATGGCCATCGCACAAAATAGGTTCACATATTACTACGGGATCAATGTGGCTATTCTCACCGGATTCCTGGCGATATGGTTGGTCCGGAAGTTCGGCACAACGGAGATAAAGTGGAGCTCTGAAGAACTTAGAGAACCCGTAAAACTGATAACCTCAAACCTCACGATCTTTGTGGCTGCAATCGTGATATTGGCACTCGTTTTAGTGCCCAGTTACAGCATGAGCACAGTGTACGCTAGAAGTGCAGGCGGGCCTGATTCTGACTGGTTGACCTCTACTGCATGGCTGCAGAACAATACGCCAAGTCCAGGAATGGATCTCTATGAAAAATATCAGCAGCCTGCGAGCGGCCAGTATGATTATCCAAATGCCGCTTACGGCATCATGTCCTGGTGGGATTATGGTCACCTTATTGAGACCATAGGCCATAGGATTCCCAATGCCAATCCATTCCAGCAGGGAATAGGAAGCGTCACAACGAATGTGCCAGGGTCCTCGCCATTCTTCCTGGCAGAGAATGAAAGTCAGGCGGAAAAAGTGCTTGGTGAATTGGATCTGAACAGGTCTCGTTACATGAATACAAAATATGTGATGATTGACCAGCCCATGGCTATCGGCAAGTTCCACGCCATGGTATCATGGAGCAATCTCCCCTATTCGAAATACATGGCATTTGTCTACCAACAACAAGGGGATCAGCTGGTCCCAACACAGCTCTGGCGCGAATCCTATACCAAGTCAATGACGGCGCGTATGTTCTTCTTTGACGGTACAGAGGTAGCAGGAGATCAGGGCATTGGATTGGCCTATCGCGGAATGGATGTGGGGGATGGATTTACTGTCCCTGTGCTTACAGAGGCGCCATTGATCACCAAGGACCGAGCCCGGCTGGATGCATTTATCAGCGAGAGCAAAAAGCGGGGAGATTTGGCTGAGATCGCTGCCACAAGCCCCAACAACCCGTCATTCCCACTTGAGGCTTTGCAGCATTTCAGACTGGTGCACGAGTCAGAGACTCCAGTAACCAGCGACGGCCAGAAGTACGTAAAGATCTTCGAGAATGTGCCTGGCGTAGTGATAAAAGGAAGCGCCCCGGCTGGAACTAAAGTCATTGCAGCAGTGCCCATCATGACCAATCAGAACAGGGCCTTCATTTACCAGCAGTCCAACATCAGTGACGCCAGCGGCCAGTTCACCCTGATACTTCCATATTCGACGGAAGGTCCAACTGCCAACGGCACGAAATTCGATACCAAGCCCATGAGCGGCTATCAATTGTCTATAGAAAACAAGACTTACGAATTGAAGGTGCCTGAGGAGTATGTTCTCTCGGGAGCTGTCGTCAACGTATCCGAATCCCAGCAGACATCGAATGCAGGATCGGTTCCATGAAGCTACTGGAGGAGATGAGCTGGCCTGAGATAGAAGCAGGACTCATAGAGACCAGGACCGTGATCCTGCCGGTGGGGGCGACTGAGGAGCACGGCCCTCACCTTCCCACCTTCACGGACACCATCCAGGCTATGGAGGTAGCGCGGACTGTTGCTGACAAGCAGAACGTATTCCTGGCGCCGCCATTACACTATGGAGTCTGCCGCAGCACTCGAGGCTTTCCCGGCACCATCACGGTAAGCCACGATTCCCTGAGGGCTTTCGTAAAAGATCTGCTGATATCGTTCACAGATAGCGGCTTTGCGAATGTTATGATCCTGACCGGGCACGCCGGTGGGCAGCATATGGCGGCCCTGGAGGAGGCATGCCAGATGGCGGTGGAAGAGCGCGACTTTCGCGTCAGCCTGGTATCTCTATTCGATTTCATTGACGCCGCGGCGGTGCAAACGCCCCATGACGGGCACGCCGGCGAGATGGAGACCAGCCTGATGATGGTGATTCGCAAAGATCTGGTAAAGGGAAAGCCTGCAGAGCATTTTCCGAAAAGGCCCAGGTTTTTGATCATGAAGAATGTCCGCCACCTCATGGGTAACGGCATCATGGGCAATCCAGAGCCGGCAACCCCCGAGAAAGGAAGAACCTACTTCGATATGGCGGTGAAGGGAGTCATTGGAGCACTGGAAGAGCTGGAGAGTGATTTCGGGAAGAAGTGATCCTGCTCTGTCATTCGTCTCTTATTTTTCTTTCTTTTCTTCATTTCATATCGGTTCGCTTTCAGCTATTCGACAGGTTTATAAATAATCAATTTAACCGAAAAAACGTGCCTGGGAATGCTGCTGAGTGTTCATTCGTGAATCATAAGATCAGGCTACTGAAGCCGGGTAGGCTAGCTTCAGGCATGTATGGCCATTTAGTCTTTTCTTTCTTTTGATTGAAGGGCGAATGCAGCGTAATTTGTCAGCTGCTCCGCGATTCGTCCGCTATGGGATGATAATATGTTATCAGAAAACGATCTCAAGGTTCTGAAAGCAATATCAGAAGGATGTTCTGATCCACAAAGCATTGCCGAGAAGCTGGATATGAAAGTGGAGGCGGTGCGAGCCTCGGCTGATGCTTTGGGCGAGCAAGGCATAATCCAGGTGACAAAATCGGTAGAAGAGATTGTCTCACTAACCGATGAAGGCACGAAGTATGCCAAAGAGGGGCTTCCTGAGAGAAATCTGCTTCAGACTATTGGCTCCGGCAAATCGATGGCGGATTTAAAGGACCCATCCGTTAAGATCAGCTTGGGCTGGCTGCGCAAGAAGGGCTGGGCTACAATCGAGGCGGGAGTGCTCAAGCCAACAGGAGATGCGCCACAGGGAAAGGACGAAGAGGCTCTGGAGACTCTGCTGACAGGGCCAAAGAGCAGCACAGTTCTAGATGAGAAGGGTCTTACGAACCTCAAGAGCCGCGGGCTTGTTGAGTCCAGCAAGACCAAGGAATGGCGGTATGAGATTACCCAAGAAGGCAATAAAGCAGCTTTGGGGATGGGAGCATCTGCCGTGGCATCTATAACCAATATCACCTCCGGAATGATAAAATCCGGCGAATGGGAAGGGAGCGACTTGAGGTACAATGGCCACCTCTACACCGCCCGTCCCTACGACGTCACCCTCGCTGCAGACAAAATCTACCCGGGCAAGAAGCATCCCTACCAGCGGCTGATCGATAATATGCGAGAGATTATGCTGGAGATGGGCTTTGTCGAGATCAAGGGTCAAATCGTCCAGTCCAGCTTCTGGAACTTTGACGCGCTTTTCCAGCCGCAGGACCATCCCGCCCGGGAGATGCAGGACACCTTTTATCTGGATAGCCAGGCTGAGATTCCTGATTTTGCCAGAGTCAAAGAGATGCATGAAAGTGGCGGAAGCGTAGGCTCCACAGGCTGGGGCGGATGCTGGAAGCCAGAGGTAGCCCGCCAGGAGGTTCTGCGCACACATACCACCGGCGTGACCATCAAGTATCTCGCCGACCATCCTCGGCCCCCGGTCAAGGCCTTCGGCATAGATCGGGTCTACAGGCGCGAGGCCATAGACACCACACACACGCCGGAGTTCGAGCAGCTGGAAGGCATCGTCATGGACGAGAATGTGACCTTCTGCCATCTGCTCGGCATTCTGAAGGAGTTTTATGCCAAGATGGGGTTTGTTGAGGTGCGCTTCAGGCCGGGCTATTTCCCTTACACCGAGCCCTCCGTCGAGCCGGAAGTCTTCATAGATGGCCTGGGATGGGTGGAGCTAGGAGGAGCTGGTGTCTTCCGAAAAGAGGTCACGGCGCCATTTGGCATCGAGCATCCCGTGCTGGCCTGGGGCCTGGGAGTCTCGCGGGTCGCCATGCTGAAGCTGGGGCTCAAGGATCTGAGACTGCTCTATCAGTCGGATATCGAATGGCTGCGCCGGACGCCCGTTTCCATCAAGCTGTGAGGAATTTTTCATGCCCGTTGTCAGACTTTATTATGAGGATATGGAGAGGCTGATTGGAGCCTCACGCGAGACGATCATGAGCAGGCTGGCCATGATGGGTGCAGACATAGGAAAGAGAGCAGAAGAGGACCATGTGGATGTGGAGTTCTTCCCGGACCGGCCAGATCTGTATAGCGCAGAGGGGGTGGCGAGAGCCATGCAGGGGTTCCTTGGCATCAAGACGGGGCTCGTCGAGTATGCCGTGGAAAAGGGACCCGTCGTCCTGCAGGTGGAGGAGTCGGTAAAATCTGTGCGCCCCCTCATAGGCTGCGCAGTAGTGCGAGATCTCGAGTTCACGAGCGAAGCCATTGAGTCGCTCATGGGCCTGCAAGAGGACCTGCACTGGGGCCTGGGCAGAAACAGACGCAAGGTTGCCATCGGCGTGCATGACATATCACGCGTCAAGCCTCCTTTCCGCTACTTTGGAGAAGATCCCTCGCGTAAGTTCGTGCCCCTGGATTTCACGGAGGAGATGACCATGCGGGAGATGCTGCGTAAGCACCCCAAAGGCAAAGATTACGGTCACATCCTGGAAGGCTGCGAGCGCTATCCACTCATCGTAGATTCACTGGATCAGGTGCTCTCTTTCCCGCCCATCATCAATGGAGATCTGACGAGCGTCACTGAAGAGACAAGTGATCTGTTCATTGATGTTACGGGAACGGACCCCATGGTCTACAAGGCCCTGAACATCGTGGTTACATCCCTGGCTGAGCGGGGCGGCAGAGTGGAGAGCGTTCTGGTAAAGAGAAGTGAGGGCGATTTCCAGTCCCCCAATCTTGAACCATCCCTCTGGAAGGTCAGTGCAGACGAAGCCAATAAGCTCATAGGCTTCAACCTGGACAGGAACAGATCTGGCCGAATGCCTGCAGAGGATGCGTTTTGGTGCCCAAGCCCTCGGCGACAGTGATATCGTGCAGGTGCAGGCCCCTGCCTACAGAGCGGATATTATGCACTCCTGGGACATCTTCGAGGATGCCGCCAAGGCCTTTGGTTACGATAAGCTCGATGCTGTCCTTCCCAGGACGGTGACAGTGGGCCGTGCCCATCCTGCAGAGGTGCAAAAAGCTGAGATTCGCGAGGTCATGTCGGGTCTGGGCTATCTGGAGACCATGCCTTTCACTCTGACCAATGAAAAGGTGCATTTCGAATGGATGAGGCGCTCTGCCGATGCGGCCGCTGCCGCAGCGACGCATGTCCTTCACCCCATCAGCGAGCTGCATACCATCCTTCGCACCTCACTGCTTTCCAGCCTCCTGGAGATCTTCGCCATCAATCAGCATCATCCTCTGCCTCAGAGGATATTCGCTGTCGGAGACGTGGTGGTGGACAAGAAGACCAGGATGCATCTGGCAGCAGCCTCCATTCACAGCGGCGCCAGTTTCTCGGAGGTCAGATCGGTGACGGATGCCGTCCTGCGGGAGCTGAATATTCAGGCCGAGATCGTTCCATCCCAGGATGGTGCTCTCCTGCCCGGAAGGGGTGCTGACCTCATACTCGAAGGACAGAGAATAGGCTGCTTTGGAGAGCTTCATCCAATGGTCCTGCGAGCCTTTGGCCTCGAGCAGCCTGTCGTGGCTCTGGAGCTGAAGTGGGGAGAGCTCTGAAAGGAATGGAAGGGGATAGAAGAGGAAGAAAAGCGCCCCTTCTTTATTTTGGCTCCTCGCTGCATCGAGTGGGTAATAGAATGATAGGAGCCTCTGTGAGTTCTCTGTGCGCTCTGTGCCTCTGTGGCGAACGTTCGTAGTCACGGGAAATGGTGAAGAAGCCTTATTTTTGCAGGATTTACAGTGAGCCGGTAAAATCTAAATCACCTCAGTAGCGTTTGCTTTATCTTGGTAGAACGATGTAGCAAACAGAACAGATGAAAGATCGCAAGTGTTTCTCAAAGCCAGCTTGTGGAATGATGTACAGATGAAGGTCAGAAATCTGATGAGCTATCCCATAGCCACTGTGCGCCCTGAGGCCACGGTGCTGGAGGCCGTAAGGCGAATGGCGGGCGAGAAGAAGGGCAGCGTGCTGGTGACGGGAGAAGGGCTGCTCAAGGAGTGCCAGGGCATCGTCACCACCAGCCAGATCTTTCTGGAGGTCTTTGCCAGAGGGAGGGACCCTGCATCGGTGGCGATCTCGGAGATCATGACCCCGGCACCGCTCATTGTCATCGACCTTGATGCTACAACACGCGAGGCTGCGGAACTGATGCAAAAGCACAACATCAGGAGGCTTCCCGTAGTGAAGGAAGGTGCCCTGGTGGGTATCGTCACCAGCAAGGATCTGCTCAAGTGCGTAAGATGAAGCGCGGCAACTGAGTATCCCTTTTTCAAAAGACGGCAAGCGGCAAACGCAGAGTTTAAATATCCAAAGGTCAAGTCCCAGGTGTCGGGTCGAGGTCGCCTAGCCTGGTATGGCGCAGGTTTGCTAAACCTGTTCCGCTCCGCGGATCGTGGGTTCGAATCCCACCCTCGGCGCTGCATATCTATTTTAGGTACTGATAGAATACAAAAGTCCCACTGATAGAATAAAAGATTTCTTTGCGGATCATGAGATTGGTATGTTGCTGAGTACATTCAAGCCAGTTTGAGACATGCGAAATATGGAATCCTTGAAGATGTACATACATGTCCACCGTAGAGGGCTTGCAGGGCGTGATTACCATTGGTGATACCATTCGAAGGGTGCCGCCAAGATCTTATTGAAGTTATCGAAGGATGGATAGCACTGCAGCTAAGAATGAGCGATACAATTCCGTCCATAGATGGCGTTACCATTGACGTCTCTGCGGAGCCGATAGCAGTTGTCTCGGGCACCATCCTGTCTCCAGGCAAGAGCTTATTCGACGGCCATTATTAATATCCCATCTAACTAGACACACCAGAAAATAATAAATCCACACCCTAAAAGGGAAAGTTGGGATTCGTGGGATCTTATCCGGGATCGAGTCATACCTATAGGGTTATGGAGCGAGCCATGGGGGCGGATGTATCGTAACCATTCCTAATTATCGAGATAAGCAAATTCCCAAATAAAATAAGATCTAAAAGAATATTATTATTTGATGATTCCATTAAAATGGAATAACAATTGAACATGCCATAAAAAAAATCTTGCCTTATGAGCCTAATTGTATTAGCATAGCAACTATATTGTGTCCGGTAAATTTGCTCGACCAAATAAGACATAAGTACCCCCAATTAAGAATATTATATCCACATATAAAGTACAATATTCACTCTATCGGCATTCCTAAATCGATTATAAACATGCCCTTAGAATTGTAGAAGCGTATTCCAAATATACATGTTTTCCTAATCAAGATGGGAAAATACACCCATACATCTTAATTAAAACCAAGCAGAAGAAAGGCAGAAAAGTTATTGAGAATCTGAAATATTATTCGGAGAAAAGTGTATCAAATATCAGTGATCTTTTTTCATTTATAGATCGCGATAATATATCAATTTACTTAAAGAAATGCGCTCTTGATGCAATCCTCATCGATGGCCTTGAGGATTTTGCATAGGGAGTGTCTTCTGGGCTTCCTGGCGCAGATCCTGAAAGAAGGAGAGATAAGCCGCGAGGAATTATGAGGCATTTCGAGGTTTAGATACTCGATGAGAGCAATGACCGGAAAAAACCAAGATGCGTCATTTAATCTGACAGAATCTTGATAGTGATTATATCCAATATTGCAAAATATGTATTGAGAGAGAATTCATTCATGAAGCATAGCATTGAGTTCACGAATGTATTCTTTGTGGTCGCCTGTGAGAAAAAATCTCCGAATCGAAGACTTTCCTGCACGCTCCCATCTCTCATCGATATTCCCTAAGTCGACGAGATGATTTAATCCACTATGAATAGCTGTCGGTTTCATGCCCCTATTCTCAAGACTCTGAACACCAGATTACATAGCACCATAATCATTACATCTTTTCAATATTCTCGACTTGAGAGGAACCACTTATTGCACTAACGCCTCGGTTCTCATCAGGCTTTGGTTATGCTGGGCTTTTGCAGGATGACAGAAAGCTAAACTTCTATTTTGAGGCGACCCTACCTGGCGCTCGAATCCTGCGATTGCAGCGCCGGTCCACCGCGGCTGTACGCCGTTCTATCCAGAAAAGCCAGCCAGTCGAAGTCGGTGAAGCTTTGAGGAGTTAGCGGGAAGTAGGTCGGGTTCTTCATGCTGCCGGAGCGGGTTGGAAGCGAGGCGATTTCTGAATCTGAAAGCCCCTGGCCCCTGTGTGTCGGAATGAACAGCGCCGGCCCCGGAACGGCAGTCAGCCGGGCCTCAAGAGTGCCGGCTTCAGGCTTGCCGATGCCATTGGCAACAGATGAGCCCACGGCCGAACCGATGGCGGCGTAGCGCGGGCCGAACATCTCATTGAGGTGCGAGCCCGCCGGCCACCATGCCAGTAGGTCAGTGCCCAGTTGCCACACTGCCTTTCCGCGCTTCAGATGGCTGTTGTGAGCGAAGGCCAGCACTTTTCCCCTGCCATGCTCACGGGACACAATGTACGCCAGATTATCCGCCATCGACAGGTCGCGAATCCCCAGAAGCTCGGCAATCCTTTTGCTCGACGTTCGCGCCAGAGCTGCATGATAGTTCAGCAAATTGCGTGCGACTGTTGCATACTGCTCTGCTTCCAAATAGCGGCTCCGGTCAGTCTTTGCCACCAATTCGGGACGGCGCAGGCGTAGTTTCGTAATAAGATCCTCGGTCTCAATGCGCAGTGCAGTTGCGGCTGGTGAGAGGCCTATCGACTTCGCCGGGTCGAAAGACGCCTCAGGGTCCTCCCAATCTGAGTCCGGGCCCAGAAGCGAGTCGATACGACGCTGATGCTCTTGGCCGCGGGCACTATCAATGGAGGAGAGGTAATCGAGAACAAAATGCAATACCCGGGCAGGGCTATCGCTGCCGATCATTTCGGTCGGACTGTCGAAGCCGTAGAAATGGAGTTTGACCCGATGGGTTGGATCGTCGTTGTATTGGCGCATCCACTCCACGAGTTCTCGATTTGCCTCGAGCCTGCCAAAGCCGTGGCTAAATCCGAATTCCTGCAGAGCGCCATATGATGCCGGGCCGCGACCGGCCACGTAATCGTTGACCGCTCGCGCCCTGGGAAAACTGCTCTCGATGGCGATGGCGCTGTAGCCATGCGCCTCCACCAGGTGCTGAAAGAGCCGGTTGCGGAGCAGAAGGATCTCCTCTCCGCCGTGGAGAGCTTCTCCAAAGCCAAGCAACTTCACAGAGTCGTCAAGGTGGGCGATGACCCTGTCAATGGAGGCGTTGAAGGATTCGGACGAATCAACGGAGAACGAAATCGCTTCCCTTTGAATCCAATTGTCGAGTGTGGTATGAATCATGATAGTGGTGGCACCCGCCTCAATTTATTTCGAGCGGGTCAGCAATATGTTCGCTCGAATTTTCTCTCTAACGATTAAAGTTGTCTGCTGTAACTACTTCTAACTTCCGGGGAGGGTGAAACTGAGAGAGAATACCCCGGGCTCCCGAGATCGAAAATCAAAAAAGAATCGGCAGGAGTCGTGTTCGACTTTTGATGTCCCGACATCCGTTCCATTGACTCAGCCATCGACAGAAGAGGGCTCATTCTCAAAGGCCTGGCAGTTCAAGGGACAGGAGCCTTCGCCCTCGCCGCCATCGCCCCACGGCGACGACACCGGATCGAAGTACTCGATTTCTCCGGATGTGGATGCCTCCTCCAACAGACAGGCGCAGCTGCTCATAGGCTGAACCGGCGCTTCCGAAGGTGCACAGCCGCCCAGCCAGGCCCGGTCGATGATCGACAGATTTTGCGCATTCACAGATCCGGAGCGGTAGTTGCCCATAATGGGGCAGGAGAGTAAAATTGATGAATTTTGCCCAGGAAGAGGCATTTGATTGTACAACCACATCGATTGGAGCTGAAAGTGGCTTACTTGGTGGCCATATCGCAGTTGGGTATTTAGTAGCGACTCATATCGGAGGTCAAATCGATCCAAATATCAAATCTCGGATAGGAAAGCGTCCTTGGTCGCCAGCTATAAGTAAGGATGAAACTCGTATCTCCCTAACAATAGAATCCCACAACGATTACCTGCAGTTGTCACAGGGACATTGGCGTCGCGATAGTAGTTCGCTAGGATCTCACGACGATTGCGACGATTGTCACATGATAACTATTAGTGTGGAGGCGGATTTGTGGGAATCCTAAAACAATATCTATAAATATATGATTTATCAATAAGAGTGTTAAGAAATTTGAGATTACCTATGCACTAAAGCTGAATACACCACGAATCAGAAGGTGATGGAGAATCTCTATGGTTAGGTTTATGTATATCCTTGAAAATTGTGTCGTATTCGCATGATGCAAGGATATTGAGGTGGGTCATTTGGGGATCTTTAGAGATATCTGGAATAAAGATCTGCGCGAGATTAAGATAAATAAAGAAGAAACGAAATATCATGCGCAGAAATATAGAATGGGTAGTGTAAGACTCGCCACAGGAAGAATCCGCACAAGAGAGGAGTTCGAAAAGGATAAAAAGAAGATATTAAGCATAAAGCTTCCGTAAAATTTTTAGGGCGATTCTATGGAACCCTTTAGTGATGATGAAGCGGAAGCTATTAAAAGAATTGCTAAATTATATAATTATGATAAGAATTTAATGTTATACGCGGAAGAATTGACAGATGAAACGTTTTTGCCGCCAATAAATGAAATTCGGGACGCAAATGACCATTTAATGCGTGTTTTTGCGGCAAAATTTGGTTTTGGAGAAAACGGGCCAGAAAATATTAAAACAAATTTGGAGGCTGCTCTCTCGCATGTATATAGAGCGACTTACGAGCATTTGGATTACGTCAAGATATATCAGTTTGAGTTTATACAAAACAGTCTCAAAAATATCCATCCAGAAACATTAGCCATCGTGTTTCCAGAATATTATAAAGACGTCAAGCCAAGACTTGTAGATGCTATAGACAAAATACCTGATTATAGAAACGGAAAGAATATTGCAGATCCAGACTTAAGAAAAGTAGAAGCCTATATGGCAATAATCGAAGAGATCAAAGCAGATTATAAAAAAATTGGTCTGATGTTGCCAGATTTAACAGAGTATCAAGCCAAAAAAAATAGTGATAAATGGAAAGAGAGGATCCTATACATTATTATAGGTGTAATAATTACGTTCATAGGAACAGTTGCAGCCAATGGGTTTAGTGTGAATGCAATTTGGAAATTACTGGGAAAATAATTAATAATACTCGTTTTTTACAATTTCAGAGGCGTTCAGATCTTTCGTCTTCCTTAACTGTCGGAAGAAAGCTTCGATTTATTTAACAAATAGATTTAAAGTTAAAGAGGCATACCTGGCCAGCATTCCGCAGTTGGGGAGCGTGATGCGATAGACAGAGGCTCCCGAGTTAGAAGAGAAAAGAAATCCGCGGGAGTCTTATTTCGACTTATCGACATACATATTCCACAGCCTCAACCGTCGGTGAGAGGAGGAGCATCCTCTGTGGCCGGGCAGTTCAAGGGACAGGAGCCTTCGCCATCGCCCCACGGCAACGACACCGGATCGAAGTATTCGATTTCACCGGATGTGGATGCCTCCCCCAACAGACAGGCGCAGCTGCTCAAAGGCTGGACCGGCGCTTCCGAAGGCGCACAGCCGCCCAGCCAGGCCCGGTCGATGACCGACAAATTTCGTGCATTCACAGATCCGGTGCTATAGTTGCCCACGACCAATGCCTGGTTGACGATATTGCCCGGGCATTTCTTGACATTCAGGTCGATACCGATCTTGATGCTGTCGCCGATGGCGAGATGAACCAGCGTCCAGTTGGAGCTGTTCTTGCCTATCTGAACGGGCCGGAGAGTAGAGTTGATGAAACGGGCTCCCGCCGGGAAGAGATCCTGCAGGAGGATGGGACCGAGGGCCGCGTTGCCGTCATTGGTAATGGTGATAGTATAGACGGCCACATCATTGATCAGACGGCCATCTTTACAAAGATAGAGATGCGGCTCATTGTACCTGGGTGCCCTCGTGATCGCGATCTTTCTTTCCACTTTATAGTCCCCTATCAGGGTCTCATCCTGGTCCACCTGCCGGGATCGGTTCAGGCCATAGTTCCTGCCGTAAACCGCCCTCAGATCTGCTCTGCCGGAAAAGGAGGATTTGCTCTCCAGCTCTCCGAGGCTAGCGACCGTTGCCTCCTTCTTCAGTCGGGAAGCAGAGGAGTACGCCTCCCCGATAAAGCTGGCCGGGCTGCGAGACCACATTCCTTCCGACCATTTCTGGTTGAGGTTCATGAAAGTGCTAGGCGCGACTTCATAGCTCAGACTGCCATAGCTGGCGTTCAGGTCCTTGGCCATGAAGCCGGAAAAGGTTTCCATCCTCTCCTCCGATCTATAGGCACCGGTTCCTGACTCGTAGCTTCTTTGACGGCCTTGCACCTGTGCATCTTTGGCCACATATCCGTAGCCAGAGACGGACCGGTCTGCTATCAAGCCCTGGCCCAGATCGAGGATGCTTTCAGAAAACTGGAAGGCGCCTGTGTAATCTTCCACAAAGGATAGGTCTCCAGAACGCCCCGACGAATTAGAGGACTTCTTTTGCGTTCCCATATGCGCCAGCCCCTGAAAACTGGATTTGATGTTCATCTCTGATTGGTTCTTGTCCAGGTCAAAGTGACTTACATCATCCAGCCCTGTCGAATATCGGTAAGACTCCCGAAAGGTGGTATTCGTAATGCCGTTCGTGGCACGAGCATCCTCATGCCATAGACTTGATATGCTACAGGCGCGGTTTCCAGGCAGCAGAATAGTGGCAGGATAATAGCTCGTGCGGAGACTTCGGTCCAGCTTTACGGATTTGTTGACGGTGAGAAATTGCAGATCTTCCTGATTTTCGTATTTCCCGCTGCCGTGCTCTCGCAGGGAGAGGTCGGTACCTTCTTCCGCCAGTACCAATACCCCTGCGTTGGCGGAAAGCTGCATCTGATCCGAGGTCACATAGACCCGGTTGGTGATAAGGGAAGGCGCCCGGTTGGTGCTATAATCCTGGTATTTTCGAACAAAGCCCATTCCTTTGACGGACTGATGACTTTCGTACTTCACATCAGTTCGGGGCACCCTTACTGTCAGGTCAATCTCTACGCACTCGCCGGGCGCAATACTCTCGAACCTCCAGATTCCGTCCGCTGCGGGAGCAGGCGTTGCCAAGATAGGCTCCACAGTAGTGTCGAAGACATCCCGGACAGTTACGTTGGTAGCAGGCCTGCCGCCACGGTTGCAGACTTTGATGACATAATTTATCTCCTCGCCCCGGCGCACTGCCTTTTGCAGAGCTGTCTTGTTAACATCCAGGCGCGTCCCGTTCTGAACAGAAGTATAGATAGTGCCGGATTTTGGTCCCAGCTCATCGCACTCGATAGAGAAACGGTTCTGCAAAAGCACTCCGTCCTGCAGAGCTCCGCTAACGCGAACCTTGATGGCAATACTGTGCGGCCCATCAGGAACGAGTTCGGGAATGTCCCAGGTGATGGAATTAGTATTGGCGTTGGAATTGATGTTAGCGTTGCTCTTGATGGGGACTGGATCTGCTTCTATGAAGGCAACACGCGGGTCCAGTTCGTCCCTGATGGTAACATTGTGCGCCGCGTTGTTTCCTAAGTTCTCATAGGTCAGAGTGTAGCTCAGAGTCTCGCCCACCCCCACGGGATCTGGATCTGCCGTTTTTCGAAGAGAGAGGCTCATGACGTCAATATTAGCCGAGGCGCTCTGCAGGTAGTCGTTCAGGCCGCCTTCTCCCGTACGCTCGTTCGGGCTCATTCCTGCGAGGCTGGTCCAGGTGATCCTGGCATAGCTGACGATTTCCGTACCGGGTGATGCCCGGCTGGAGGCATTGAAGCGGAGGAGGATCTTCCGGGAGCTATTCCAATCAAGATCGATAGAATCAAAATGCCACTCTGGACCCTGGACGCTGTCGACGGTGGAGGCCGCTGGGCCCGACAGAACCTCTAAAGATCCCGGCTCATAAGTAATGCCCTCGGGAATGAGGGTTTTCCAGATCCACATCGTATGCCGACGCATGGCTTTCTTGGGAGTGGCAGACGGAAAGGAGATATGAAATGCGATCTTCTTCAGCGGCAAAGGGCCTGGAGGCCTGTAACTCCAGTATCAGTTCTGGCTCTACCACCGTCAGTGCTCCGGCTTCGTCACTATCGTTCTTGCAGCTCTGTTCATCCATCCAGCTCATGGATGCCTTTGTTCCAGCGAGCATGGCGCCGTCCTGGCACTCAGGTGCATTTTCCATCCGGCAGTTGTAGGTGATCGTAATCGTCTGAGCGGTACCGGCATCTCCAAAGAGACGGCAGATCTCCAGAGAGCCATCAGAATTAATGTTAGAGACTTCTTTCAAAGAAGTAGAACCATGCAGAGATAGGCTGTTCTGGTTATAGATCAATCCCCTGGGAATGGTATCATTGATCCAGAAGTTACGTGCTCCTTTGGGCAGGTCGGCCTCAACTCTCGTAGTCGGCAACTTCGCCGATGGCGAGGCTTCGGAGGTTGTCCGGCTGCTTGCGAATAGCGGTTCTTGCTCCGAGTTCGGAGACCGTTTTTACCTCCTGGCAGGGGCCAGGGCCCCAAATGGTATTGAAGACGGCGGTGTAGTCGCTCGCAGATGACACGACCCTGGCCTTCAGTCTGATCTGCACCTTTGCACCCGGCGCCAGTGTTGTGCTATTCTGGACAGTTCCAGGTGCTGTCGAATCAAGGCTTATCAGTTGCAGGCTCTTATCCAGTGTGACATTGAAAGCAACACCGTAGGCGGTTCCGTCTCCATCATTCTCCAGAAGAACCGTCCAGTCTATCACGTCACCCTTGGCGACATCAAATCGATCCGGAGTAGCAGAGAGGCTCAAGTTTGCCCGCCTGACGGTCAATAGAAGTGATGGCGCGGAAATTGTGCCGCCAGAGGAGAGAAACTCTCCTGACAGCGATGCCTGGCGAGGAGCGCTGCAGCCCGCAGTGAGATTGAAGGACAGCGTAAGAGATTCTCCGGCATAAATGTCGGCGATGTCTCCGCCATTAGATGACCCGGGAGTTGACGCCTGGAACTTCCAGTCCAGGTCGCTTCCCAGATCCTTGCCATCAGGATAGCGAGCCTGGCATAGACCATTGTTCTTTTCATCCTTGGCCTCGGGCGTCCGGTCGACCTCTCTGCCCGAGGAATCTATGAGTGTGATGCTGTCTGGGTAGGAGTTGATGAGCGTTCCATTGGTCCAGGGAAAGACCTGATATCCATCCGAAGCGATAACCGTTCCCACAGAGATTTTCACGAATTTTCCGGTGTAGCCATCCACGAGCTTCCATCCACCGATATTGACCGCATTGGATCTTGGATTGTAGAGCTGCCCCACGGCAACGACACCGGATCGAAGTATTCGATTTCACCGGATGTGGATGCCTCCCCCAACAGACAGGCGCAGCTGCTCAAAGGCTGGACCGGCGCTTCCGAAGGCGCACAGCCGCCCAGCCAGGCCCGGTCGATGACCGACAAATTTCGTGCATTCACAGATCCGGTGCTATAGTTGCCCACGACCAATGCCTGGTTGACGATATTGCCCGGGCATTTCTTGACATTCAGGTCGATACCGATCTTGATGCTGTCGCCGATGGCGAGATGAACCAGCGTCCAGTTGGAGCTGTTCTTGCCTATCTGAACGGGCCGGAGAGTGGAGTTGATGAAACTGGCTCCCGGCCGGAAAGAGATCCTGCAGGAGGATGGGACCGAGGGCCGCGTTGCCGTCATTGGTAATGGTGATAGTATAGACGGCCACATCATTGATCAGACGGCCATCTTTACAAAGATAGAGATGCGGCTCATTGTACCTGGGTGCCCTCGTGATCGCGATCTTTCTTTCCACTTTATAGTCCCCTATCAGGGTCTCATCCTGGTCCACCTGCCGGGATCGGTTCAGGCCATAGTTCCTGCCGTAAACCGTCCTCAGATCTGCTCTGCCGGAAAAGGAGGATTTGCTCTCCAGCTCTCCGAGGCTAGCGACCGTTGCCTCCTTCTTCAGTCGGGAAGCAGAGGAGTACGCCTCCCCGATAAAGCTGGCCGGGCTGCAAGACCACATTCCTTCCGACCATTTCTGGTTGAGGTTCATGAAAGTGCTAGGCGCGACTTCATAGCTCAGACTGCCATAGCTGGCGTTCAGGTCCTTGGCCATGAAGCCGGAAAAGGTTTCCATCCTCTCCTCCGATCTATAGGCACCGGTTCCTGACTCGTAGCTTTTTTGACGGCCTTGCACCTGTGCATCTTTGGCCACATATCCGTAGCCAGAGACGGACCGGTCTGCTATCAAGCCCTGGCCCAGATCGAGGATGCTTTCAGAAAACTGGAAGGCGCCTGTGTAATCTTCCACAAAGGATAGGTCTCCAGAACGCCCCGACGAATTAGAGGACTTCTTTTGCGTTCCCATATGCGCCAGCCCCTGAAAACTGGATTTGATGTTCATCTCTGATTGGTTCTTGTCCAGGTCAAAGTGACTTACATCATCCAGCCCTGTCGAATATCGGTAGGACTCCCGAAAGGTGGTATTCGTAATGCCGTTCGTGGCACGAGCATCCTCATGCCAGAGACTTGATATGCTGCAGGCGCGGTTTCCAGGCAGCAGAATAGTGGCAGGATAATAGCTCATACTTAGCCTTCGGTCCAGCTTTACGGATTTGTTGACGGTGAGAAATTGCAGATCTTCCTGATTTTCGTATTTCCCGCTGCCGTGCTCTCGCAGGGAGAGGTCGGTACCTTCTTCCGCCAGTACCAATACTCCTGCGTTGGCGGAAAGCTGCATCTGATCCGAGGTCACATAGACCCGGTTGGTGATAAGGGAAGGCGCCCGGTTGGTGCTATAATCCTGGTATTTTCGAACAAAGCCCATTCCTTTGACGGACTGATGACTTTCGTACTTCACATCAGTTCGGGGCACCCTTACTGTCAGGTCAATCTCTACGCACTCGCCGGGCGCAATACTCTCGAACCTCCAGATTCCGTCCGCTGCGGGAACAGGCGTTGCCAAGATAGGCTCCACTGTAGTGTTGAAGACATCCCGGACAGTTATGTTGGTAGCAGACCTGCCGCCACGATTGCAGACTTTGATGACATAATTTATCTCCTCGCCCCGGCGCACTGCCTTTTGCAGAGCTGTTTTGTTAACATCCAGGCGCGTCCCGTTCTGAACAGAAGTATATATTGTGCCGGATTTTGGTCCCAGCTCATCGCACTCGATAGAGAAACGGTTCTGCAAAAGCACTCCATCCGGCAGAGCTCCGCTAACGCGAACCTTGATGGCAATACTGTGCGGCCCATCAGGAACGAGTTCGGGAATGTCCCAGGTGATGGAATTAGTATTGGCGTTGGAATTGATGTTAGCGTTGCTCTTGATGGGGGCTGGATCTGCTTCTATGAAGGCAACACGCGGGTCCAGTTCGTCCCTGATGGTAACATTGTGCGCCGCGTTGTTTCCTAAGTTCTCATAGGTCAGAGTGTAGCTCAGAGTCTCGCCCACCCCCACGGGATCTGGATCTGGATCTGCCGTTTTTCGAAGAGAGAGGCTCATGACGTCAATATTAGCCGAGGCGCTCTGCAGGTAGTCGTTCAGGCCGCCTTCTCCCGTACGCTCGTTCGGGCTCATTCCTGCGAGGCTGGTCCAGGTGATCCTGGCATGGCTGACGATTTCCGTACCGGGTGATGCCCGGCTGGAGGCATTGAAGCGGAGGAGGATCTTCCGGGAGCTATTCCAATCAAGATCGATAGAATCAAAATGCCACACTGGGCCCTGGCCGCTGTCGACGGTGGAGGCCGCTGGGCCCGACAGAACCTCTAAAGATCCCGGCTCATAAGTAATGCCCTCAGGAAGAGGGTTTTCCAGATCCACATCGTATGCCGACGCATGGCTTTCTTGGGAGTGGCAGACGGAAAGGAGATATGAAATGCGATCTTCTTCAGCGGCAAAGGGCCTGGAGGCCTGTAACTCCAGCATCAATTCTGGCTCTACCACCACCAGTGAACCGGCTTCGTCACTATCGTTCTTGCAGCTCTGTCCATCCATCCAGCTCATGGATGCCCTTGTTCCAGCGAGCATGGCGCCGTCCTGGCACTCAGGTGCATTTTCCATCCGGCAGTTGTAGGTGATCGTAATCGTCTGAGCGGTACCGGCATCTCCAAAGAGACGGCAGATCTCCAGAGAGCCATCAGAATTAATGTTAGAGACTTCTTTCAAAGAAGTAGAACCATGCAGAGATAGGCTGTTCTGGTTATAGATCAATCCCCTGGGAATGGTATCATTGATCCAGAAGTTACGTGCTCCTTTGGGCAGGTCCGCCTCGACTTCAAAGTCGGCAACTTCGCCGATGGCGAGGCTTCGGAGGTTATCCGGCTGCTTGCGAATAGCGGTTCTTGCTCCGAGTTCGGAGACCGTTTTTACCTCCTGGCAGGGGCCAGCGCCCCAACTGGCATTGAAGACGGCGGTGTAGTCGCTCGCAGATGACACGACCCTGGCCTTCAATCTGATCTGCACCTTTGCGCCCGGCGCCAGTGTCGTGCAATTCTGGACCGTTCCAGACGCGGTCGAATCAAGGCTTATCAGTTGCAGGCTCTTATCCAGTGTGACATTGAAAGCAACACCGTAGGCGGTTCCGTCTCCATCATTCTCCAGAAGAACCGTCCAGTCTATCACGTCACCCTTGGCGACGTCAAATCGATCCGGAGTAGCGGAAAGGCTCAAGTTTGCCCGCCTGACGGCCAATAGAAGTGACGGCGCAGAAATTGTGCCGCCAGAGGAGAGAATCTCTGCGGACATCGATGCCTGGCGAGGAGCGCTGCAGCCCGCACTGAGATTGAAGGACAGCGTAAGAGATTCACCGGCATAAATGTCGGCGATGTCTCCGCCATTAGACGATCCGGGAGTTGACGCCTGGAACTTCCAGTCCAGGCCGCTTCCCAGATCCTTGCCATCAGGATAGCGAGCCTGGCATAGGTCATTGTTCTTTTCATCCTTGGCGTCAAGCGTCCGGTCGACCTCTCTGCCCGAGGAATCAATGAGTGTGATGCTGTCCGGGTAGGAGTTGATGAGCGTTCCATTGGTCCAGGGAAAGACCTGATATCCATCCGAAGCGATGACATTCCCCGCTGCGATTTTCACAGATTTTCCCGAGTAGCCATCCACGAGCTTCCATCCACCGATATTGACCGCATTGGATCTTGGATTGTAGAGCTCAATCCACTCTTTTCCGGTATCGGTGCCTGCAGGGTTTTGCTCCCATTCGTTTATCACGACGCTCCGGCAGGATCTCAGCAAAGCATCCAGGTCCCACCTCAACGATTGGCCGCTCTGGGCAGGCTCGCAGGATGATGATTTGCCGTTAAGGATGATGCTCGAATTTCCTGCATAACTGAAACCCTCGGGAATCTGGAATAGAGCAGACAGATCGCTAGCATCTGTACTGGGAACGAATATCATTTTGTAGCTGCCAGTTCCAGACACATCAACCTCATCAGGAGCGACGAGGCTCAGGGACGAGGCCACAACCGGCGAGAGAATGGCCAGCAAGACCAGAGAGACGACGAGAAAGAGATCCCGGTGTGGTAAGTGAAGTTGTCCGATCAGATTTGGATTGAAGTTATGAAATATTCTATGAATACTATTAGATAGTTTTGATGATATTGAAGTGGTTCTTGGCTCGATATCAATGAAGCGCTTGTGCTGATAGGAATAACTGCATGCGAAATCAATTTCGAGGGGCATCAAATGGTGTTCTCCTGGGTTAGTCCTTAACTATAATAAGATCTAGTGGACGAACATATCTTATTTAATATTTCCCATTAGTTAGCCTGCATAAGGACTGGCCCGAAAATGTAACAAACATTTAGAAAATTATTAAAAGTATATTAAACGAGAGCACAAATTACAGCACTGCATTCCTCGCCGCCCTGCAATGTGACCAGGCACCGGGCAGCGCTCTGCCTCAGTCCTCACGCAGCCGCCCACGCTCGCCCATGGGCGGGCCCGCGTCCACACGCGCACGCACGCGCGACCACCGGCTGCACACAATTGTTTTTTTGCCAGAAAGAAGTTGGCCAAGAGAAGGCAACCGTGGCTTTGAGATGTCGTATTCAAAGCATGATTGGCATGTAGTCCCGAAACCATAGGGACTAAACATTATAAATAGCAAATGAATTAGAGAGAAATATCACATGGATGGGACGACTCGAATGGAGAAAATGCTATATGAGCCAACAGATAGCAGGTCAGTTAACCCTGAGTTATCGTCTCCCACCTCGCCCAGCATGAAGGCTCGTCAAGTCCCAAATAAGCTCGGTCAGTTTCTAATTAGTTTTTTTCGAGCCCCAGAGATCTATGCGACAAAGCTCTTTGCTTTTCTAAAAATCTGCATCTTCGTCCTGTTATTACTGGGGATAATCTTTATTCTCTCCAAGATATATACTGAACAAGGCATCGTGATCCTACCTTTTGAGATAAGTAAAAATGAGAATCTGAGTGGTATCGCAATCGCCGATCAGCTCACTGCAGAGCTGATGCGAATTCAGCAGATTCATAATATTAGCTATGAGGAAGTAGTTCTAACGACAAGTAGAAGTCACTTCTCTACAAAATTTTCTGCAGAACAATCGCTTGGAAGTCTTGAGATGGTAGTTCCAAAAGCAGAGGTTGTGGAGTTCAGTATGGCGAATATAGGAACCATCAATACAGGCCCTGGTTCACTGTCTCTGGGGAATATCATAATTGCCTTTAAGAATATATGTCCTGGCAGCAAACCAGTTACCACAATAAGAGGCAGCCTGCAGAGATATGGCTCAACTATCGTTCTGGTCGCAGTGCTTGAAGGTGGTAAAGTCCAGAGCTGGGAGGTAAGGCAGCCCGTTGATAATAGTAACGAAGAGCAGCTCCACGAAATGATTAGAAATCTGGCTTACATGATAGCACTTGATCGATCACAATCCACCATATCGGCTAAGACTTGGGAAGGTCTTAAGTATTATACTGAGGCCCTGGATGCCTACCATCAATACAAACTGTCAGGAAATACGGACAATCTCTATCTCTCAAGCAACTATTCATTAAAGGCGATAAACTCAGAGAAAGAATACCAAAAACCATTTGATTTACTGGCATCGTTGGAGTCTACATATGTTTTGATCGGAAGACAGGACGATTCGATTGATTACTGCAACAAGACAATCGAACTTTCCCCCACGTCAACATACAGCTGGAACAATAAAGGATTTGCTCTCCAGAGCCAGGGCAGGTATGATGAAGCTCTGGTAGCGTTTGAAGAGGCCATCAGGCTAAATCCAAAGAATGCCTCAGCCTGGAACAGTAAAGGATTTGCTTTCCAGAGCCAGGGCAGGTATGATGAAGCTCTGGTAGCGTTTGAAGAGGCCATCAGGCTAGATCCAAAGGATGCCCAAGCCTGGAATCTCAAAGGATTTGCTCTTGAGAAACAGGGCAAGTATGATGAAGCCATCAAGGCCTATAATGAAGCCATCAGGCTAGATCCAAAGTATGCCACAGCCTGGAATCTCAAAGGATTTGCTCTCGATAACCTGGGCAAGTATGATGAAGCCATCAAGGCCTATAATGAAGCCATCAGGCTAGATCCAAAGGATGCCACAGCCTGGAACAACAAAGGATTTGCTCTTGAGAAACAGGGCAAGTATGATGAAACCATCAAGGCCTATAATGAAGCCATCAGGCTAGATCCAAAGGATGCCACAGCCTGGAACAACAAAGGATTTGCTCTCAACAACCAGGGCAAGTATGATGAAGCCATCAAGGCCTATAATGAAGCCATCAGGCTAGACCCAAATCTTGCCTCAGCCTGGTACAACAGAGGATTTACTCTCGATAGCCAGGGCAAGTATGATGAAGCCATCAAGGCCTATAATGAAGCCATCAGGCTAGATCCAAAGGATGCCTCAGCCTGGTACAACAAAGGATTTGCTCTCAACAACCAGGGCAAGTATGATGAAGCCATCAAGGCCTATAATGAAGCCATCAGGCTAGATCCAAAGTATGCCTCAGCCTGGAACAATAAAGGATCTGCTCTCGACAACCAGGGCAAGTATGATGAAGCTCTGGTAGCGTTAGAAGAGGCCATCAGGCTAGATCCAAAGCTTGCCTCAGCCTGGAACAATAAAGGATTTGCTCTTGAGAAACAGGGCAAGCATGATGAAGCTCTGGTAGCGTTAGAAGAGGCCACCAGTCTGGGTCCTCAAGATGCCAACAACTGGTACGGCAAAGGCCTTGTTCTTAAGGCCCTCGGAAGGACCACTGAAGCCGATGCCGCCTTCGCCAGGGCCAGGGAGTTGGAAGGCAACTGAACAGGCCTCGTAAACGCATGCCCATACGCACGGCATCCGCCCACGCTCGCCCATAGACGGGCCCGCGTCCACACGCGCACGCACGCGCGACCCTGCTGCAGGAGATGCCTCTATTGACCCAGGTGATTGAGCCCCCCGAAATACGGCGCCTTAACTATGTTGGGAAGTAGGTCAGGTGGCATAATCTCAGCCCAACTCTCGCTTTATATCCGACAAGGATATATTCTTCAGAATACTTCCTGAGTTTATGAAATTGGTCTATGCTTTTTTCATCCTCCTGCTGGTATTGATGACATCTGCTCAATGTCAGCAGACCGCAGAAGACTGGTGGGATAAAGGCAATTCTCTCTATGACCAGGGCAAGTATGATGAAGCCATAAAAGCTTACGACGAAGTCATCGAACTCGATCCCAACGTTGCCCCAGCTTGGTTTAACAAAGGCCTTGCTTTAGATGATCAGGGCAAGTACGAAGAGGCCATCAGTGCGTATACCGAGGCAGTTAGACTCGATCCCAGTCATGTAAAAGCCTGGAGCAACAAAGGCCTTGCTCTCAACAACCAGGGCAAGTACGAAGAGGCCATCCGTTCATATGACGAGTCGATTAAGCTGGATCCCAGGTTCGCTACAGCCTGGAGTAACAAGGGTATTGCTCTTAAGAATTTAGGAAGGTACGATGAGGCCATCCAAGCGTATGATGAGGCTATCAAGCTAGATCCCAACTATGCCGCAGCCTGGAGTAATAAAGGACTAGCTCTCCATAAACAGGGAAAGTACAACGAAGCCATCAAGGCCTATGACGAATCCATCAGGCTCGATCCCAACTTCGCTAAAACCTGGAGCAACAAAGGTCTTGCTCTCGCTCGTCTTGGCAAGTACGACGAAGCCATCGAGGCCTATGACGAAGCCATCAGGCTTGATCCCAACCTAACAGGAACCTGGAACAACAAAGGCAATGTTCTTGAGGCCCTGGGAAGAACCACCGAAGCTGATGCTGCCTTCACAAGGGCCAGGGAGCTAGAGGCAACGGGACCTGCCTCCTGAGTTCATATCCTCAGCACGCATCCGCCCACGCTCGCCCATGGGCGGGCCCGCGCCCCTACGCGCACGCACGCGCGACCCGGCGGTTCACGGCGGTCATCTTTTTGGAAGCCGTCCCAACCTCATGCCGAGTTTATGAAGTGTATAGCCTGGAATTCAATCCTTTTTTTGATATGCTTCGAATGAAAAGTCACAAAGATTGGCGCAAGATTCATGAGGTCTATGCGATCCAAAACCTCAGCGTTAATATCAAATCGTCAGGAGAAAATAGATCTCTAAAGTGTTATCTGTTATAAAATAAGCAACAAACGCGGATGCTCTTGATGTT
>CAWAJP010000010.1:0-110369 GCA_963782455.1 uncultured Methanosarcinales archaeon | reverse complement strand
TCAGATATAAATAATACCAGATCTTATTGATCAATGGTAACTCTCTTGAAAGATACCGCACAATCTGATGCTATCTGCTTATGCAAAACCTTCTGTTAATCCAAAAAGAAAGATGACGGAGTCCTATCTTTTCCTTCCGTCCTCTTGCATCAATCCCGGTGGCGGTAATAGTTCCCGAGTTTGGAAGAGACCGTCGATCAAAAATGTTTAGGAAAATGCTGGATCAATGCACAGCTTCCGCGTACTTTTGACTGAACTCTTCGCACTGATCAATAATGCGACGGGTGGCCTCTTTCAGAACAATTATGGGATCAATTCCTGAAGTCGAAATCCGGAAGACGGGATTATCCATAACGGGAAACTTGGTGTCGTAAGTTGCCATCAGCACACGTTCGTCATTCAAAAGCTCAGTTCTGAGCAGGTTCAGGATGGTGTGTCCCTCGCCCACAAACTCGATGACGGCCTCGCTCTCCGTCTTCGTGATGATTTTTAGATTCAATTTAGACCACTCCCAGTCCGTACTCTGTGCTGGTCTTGCGCGTCTCAGTATTGCCGCAATTGGGGCAAGTCAGCTTTCCGTCTTTGCGCATCAGGCCAGTAAGGCACCGGCTGCAATAAGCCTTGATCACGCCGAGATCTTCATCCCCTGTTGAGAGCCTCATCTGCCTCTCATCGACAATCTTTGCCTTGAGGATATCGCGCAGAGAGAAAAGGTTGCGCAGATCCTTGACATAGGAGTTCCTCACATTGGAGATGTGAATGGTTGCCTCCTCATCCGAGATGGGCCTATCCTCATGGCCCTTCTTGAAAGCCAGTGAGACTATGACCAGGCTGTCCTTGAGGTCGATTACCTCCCCCACTACTATGTCGCCCTGACAGAGCTTGACCGGGGCGTTGGTCTTGGGTATAACACTGGCAGATCTGGTCTTGGGATCGACCACAACCAGACCTGCAGTAGTCGCAATTATCATTCCTTCCTTGGCGTAGGTGCAGTCTCCGGGAACGAACTCCTCGGCTGACCCCACCACATCTCCAGGAAGCACAAAGCTGCCGTCCATCATTTATTCCTCTATAATCTCAATATATTCATCTGAAACTACCAGCATCATTTCTAGCGTCCGGTATTCTATTTATCCGATTTCTAATGTCTGGAATTACTAGTATCTAAGACTACTGGCATGTTATTCTATAAAGCTCAACCTCAATGATCTTGATATCCTGACGATGAAACTCAAAACATCTCTTCATGGGATAAGGAATGCGATAGACCTCTTGCACAGTGCAGGGTTTCACGAAACTCTTGACGAAACCAAGGCTCCCCTGGTTATGCAGAGAATAGATGGTCTTGGCGATTTTTTGGGCTTTGGAAAGAAAGGCGCGGTCACCACTGCTAGCTTTCTGGGCTCCAAATGGAGGATTCATGATCACGGTATCGATTCCTTTGAGGCTCACCGAGTTCACATCGGCTCGTATGAAATCCACATCGACGCCAAGCTTCTTGGCATTTCTTCTCGCCGCAGCCAGGGCATCTTTATCGATCTCCACGCCTATGGCCTTCGCGCCCAGCAGTGCAGCGCCCACTGACAGTACTCCCGTCCCACAACCAAGGTCGCACACTGTGCCCAGGTCGCCGCGTAAACCCGCCAAATACAGCATCTCCGCGGCGACACTTGCGGGCGTAGCATACTGTTCTCTCTGAAAGGAGGGCTTAGAAAAACCCTCCAGCCGCTCCAGCGCGATCTCCAGCTGTTTTTTCTTCATCCCTTAGGCAAACATGCCGCACTGCCTATATGAAATATAGTATTGCCTCTATTGCCAGCAGCAATACTACGAGGACCGTAAGAGCTTTGAGGAGAAGTATGGCTCTCGTGCGGCTGAAGGGGCCTTCCTGAACATCTGTTGATGCGTCTTCCGGTTCCGGGACAGGCTCGCGAGCTTCTGTCCCCACACTCTCAAGCTTGGTCTTCTGGGGCTCTATGCTGTGCCCACGATAACTGTGATCTTCAACCGATTCCTCAATTGATTCTTCGAATCGATCTTCATCTCTCCTAATAATCTCTATCTCCGGCTTCACCGTTATCGAGGTCGCGCCTGGAAATTGCTGACCTTTTTGGGGTAAGAAGATCCTGTCATAACTCTTGCAAGGAATGCTCTCACTTACCGGAACAAGCCAACATTCTTCGGGATCTACTATATCCGATACAAAGCCCTCTGAGGCCTCAAGAGTCCCATCAGCCAGTATCAATTCTCTGGCAAATAATCTTTCTGGGGAGATCTCCAGATCAGGCAGATCGTTCTCGGCAATCGGTTCCGGATTTGGTTCAGCCTCCGCCACCAGTTCGTCTATTTTAATTTTTTCAGCCCCTAAGAATTTTCCGGATCCTGGTATCAGATTCAAGGCTTCATCCCAGGTGAATATTGTACTGCCATCATCGACTTCATCCAGCAAACTGTCAACCATCACCCCTGCAATAAATAGAAGTGCTTCTCTCTCCGGCCCAAAGCTGAGCTGACTGTGGCGCATCTCATCCCGAATATGCCCCTCTTTGCTCGCCTGCCCCTCCAGAATCCCTGCAGCCTCGCTCAGCCTGTGAGCAGCTCTCTCATTTTGATCTTTTCCTGCTGCCAGGAAATGTTTTCCAGCGCTGCGGAAGTTTGAGGCGGCTGCATAGAGTTTCTCAGAA
The DNA here is from genome assembly GCA_963782455.1 of uncultured Methanosarcinales archaeon. Lineage (GTDB taxonomy): Archaea > Halobacteriota > Methanosarcinia > Methanotrichales > Methanotrichaceae > Methanothrix. Next base: position 107,685 of record CAWAJP010000010.1, on the reverse strand, counting down.
GGGTCGATTCTCGATCTTTCTGCTTCAATGCTCGCAACAAAATTTCCGAGACCTGCAGAAAGGCAGATGTTGATGTCACCGGATGAGAACTCAACAGCACCCTCCATGAGATTCTCGCCGGCACTGGTTATGGCCCTTAATAGCCGCCAGGGCTCTCCTTCCAGGAGTTTTATGGATCTGGCCTCTTTCATGCCGGAGATAATCATTTGGAGACTCTGGATCTTCCTTTTCTTCGAATCAGTTGCATTTGCAGCAGCAGTATCCAGGGACGCCATAGCCTTCTCAGCCAGCGTTACTGCCTCTTCATCAGAGACAACGCCGGAAAGTTTAGCGAGGTAGGATCTGCTTCTAGCGATGCTTGCAGCCACTTTGATCTCAGGCTGGATATTGGGAAGGGCTGACGCCAGCTCCAAAAAACGATCAGAGGCCCGGGCAAATTGTCGGGAGGCTTCCATTCGTTGTGATTGGCTGGATGCGCGACCCGGCTCATAAGAGAGGTCTGCCCCCTTCAGGCAATTTTTTGCAGTAACGCTATAGGTCGCAGCAAGGCAGGAGAGTGTATTCAGATAATTGGGCTGCATATTGCGCCCGATCAGCAGTATGGCCTTTTCCAGGGATTCGCGAGCCGCAGTTGTCTCACCCATCTCCAGATGCATTCGCCCCATATTGGAGAGAACAATTCCCTGGCTCTGGCTTTGACCTTGCTGCTCAAATAGAGAGAGGCTCTGATTGTAGCAGCCTAGAGCCTTGTCCCTGTCCAGCGTCTCGCTGGCGATCCTTCCCATCCTGTCCAGGACCCACGCGGCACTCCTCTTGTCACCCTGCCTCTGAAAGTCCGTCAGGCTCTTCTCGAAGTACTGCGCGGCCAGCTCTCTCTCGCCCATATCGGCATAGATCCTCCCCAGGCTCCCTGTCATTTGAGCAATGCCAAGATCGTCGCTCTTCTCCTCGAAGGTCTTCAGGCTGCGGTAACAGTACTCTATAGCTTTTTGCCAGTCTCCGTTCCTTCTATGGGCTGATCCCAAATTTCCCAACACATGGGCGAAGCCTGTGCTGTCTCCTGCTTTTGAAAAACTGCTGGCGGATTTCTGATAGTAGAAGGCAGCTCTCGCCAGATCCCCCTGGCGAGCATAAGCCTGCCCCAGGTTATTTTGCAGTACCGGCCGGAGAACCTGGTCGCTGCAGAGAGACAGCGCTCTGTTGTAGGTACTTATGGCCAGGCCATGCATGCCCGCCCTGCGACAGATATCGCCCAGTCTCTTGATCTCGTAGACATCCTGCAGGTCGAGGGATAGCTTGCGGCAGACATCTTCGTCAATCCTCGACTTCTTTGAGCCTTCGAGCAATTTACCGATCAGTTCGGGGCAACATCCTTCTATGGTCTTGCTATCGATTTCTTGCAGACCATCCCCTCCTTTCGAAAACGATTCATAGATCTCCTGGAGAACGACTAATTGATCCATAGATTATAAGATAACTTATATCTTTATATAGTTTTTGAATAGATCAAATTTTGTGATTTCTATTGTTGGATTTAAGAATACCGTTTAGTCTCAGAATATTGACATGATACGAAGCTATAGGGTCAAAATCTAAAGATAATAATTTAGATAGTAATAATAGCTTCAACCTCTTTTGGATCGATTCGATATAGATCTGCACGAATCAGAGACAAAACCGTCCCAAATCCTCTTGAAGAAGCCTTTTATATCTTGGCCCCGGAGCAGCTTTGGGAGATTCGTCAGAATGGAGTTCACTGCGCAGGAAAGGTATGAATATAAGCGTCTTCTCGACGGCCTTCGGAGCAAGAAGGGCCGAGGCACGGAGCTCATTTCCCTCTATATTCCTCCCGATAAGCAGATCTCTGATGTCACGAGCCAGCTGCGTGAGGAGTATGGGCAAGCATCTAACATTAAATCCAGGGTCACCAGGCTCAGCGTGCAGGGCTCCCTTGAGTCTGCAATGTCCCGGCTCAAGCTTATCCCCAAGCCTCCCACCAACGGTGTGGTAATCTTCATCGGCAGCGTGGATGCAGGTGCCAATCGCACTGAAATGTACAGCGTCGCACTGGAGCCGCCTGACCCCATAGTCACTTACAGATATCACTGCGACTCCTCTTTCCTTCTCGGTCCGCTGGAAGAGATGCTGGCCGATAAAAGAACCTTCGGGCTTATTGTCCTTGACCGGCGCGAAGCCGCTATTGGCCTCCTTAAAGGAAAATATATCGAGCCCGTAAAGCACCTCACTTCCACCGTGCCGGGTAAACAGAGGAAAGGGGGTCAGTCCAGTCACAGGTTCCAGCAGCTCCGTCTGATTGCCATTCATGACTTCTACAAGAGGATCGGGGAATCAGCCAATGATGCATTTCTTCCCATCGACCCCAAGGATTTAGAAGGCATACTGGTGGGAGGGCCTTCTCCCACTAAAGAGGAATTTGTGGAAGGCGGCTTTTTGCACCATGAGCTGCAACGTAAGGTCCTGGGAGCACTGGATGTCTCTTATACGGATGAGTCAGGACTGTACGAACTGGTGGATGCCGCTCAAGAGCAACTGATAGACCTAGAGTTGACCAAGGACAAATTAGTCATGCGCCAGTTCATGAAGGAGCTGGTATCCGACAAGGGTCTGGCAGCTTATGGGGAGAAAGAGGTTCGCCATAACCTGGAGCTGGGCTCGGTAGAGACCCTTCTTCTCTCTGAGGATCTGCGAAAGACCCGGGCAAAGATTGTGTGCAGCAACCGTAGTTGTGACTTTACCGATAGCCAGACCCGCACGAACGCGTCCGAGCCCCTGGGCAATTGTCTGAAGTGCTCGAGCCAGTTGACTGTTACGGAAGAAGAGGATATAGTGGCAGACCTATCCAAGATGGCAGACCAGAGTGGAGCTGCGGTCAAGATCATCTCCACGGAGTTTGAGGAAGGCGCTCAGCTTAACAAGGCTTTTGGCGGGATCGCTGCCATCCTCAGATACAAGACCAGTCATATCTAGAGGCGATGGGAACGATCGAGGTAACTGTCTATACATCGGTTTGGCCCACAGAGCGTGTGGAGAAAGTGGTCTTGGCCATTGAAAATATCTTTCCGGGTCTGATCATGGACATTCGAGGTGACCGCGTTGATGCCTATAACGGGCCTGACGCACTGAAGGTTTTCCACTCTCTTTTGAGGAAGCAACAGATTCTGGATACGGCTAGATCCGTCATGCTGCGCGGCCGGTCGGGCAATTCCTTCCAGTTCCAGCTGAACAAGCAAGCGGCTTTAATGGGCATAGTGAGCTTTCCACCCCTGGAGGAGCCATTGGGCTCAATACATGTTGAAATCACGGGAGGCGAATGTGCGATCGATTGGTTGGCACCTGTTACTGAGAATGGTGTGCCGATCAAAGAGATAGATCTGTTTGGGGAAGCGGAGGCGTCGAATGTTTAGCTTCTCCTCCAGCAAGCTTGTAAACAGGCCCTTCGACTGGGCTTATCAACTGGAGGATCTGGGCTACAGCGGTTGGGAGATTGTAAATGAAGGAAAGCAGAAGCTGACTTGTGAGAACCTGAATGAGGCAAAACAGATCGTTGAGACCACAAATCTCGTTATCACCATCCACCTGCCCTACTCCGATTTGAATCTGGCTTCAGTGAACCAGCCCATCTGGGAGGAGACAGTGCGGCAGATGAAGGGATGCCTGGACCTCGCGAATGATTTCGCCCGGCTGGCAGTTCTTCATCCCGGCCACTTCTCGCCCCTGGGAATGCAAATGCCTGATGCTGCCTGGCTGCAGAGCATAAGCGGTATACAGCAGATCTGCGATCACGCTGCGAATCTGGACATGAGAATTGCTGTGGAGAACATGGTGAACATGCCCGCCATCTTAGGCCGCCAGCCTGAGGAGATTGAGGGCATACTGGAGACCGTGGACCGCGAAAATGTGGGTTTTATCTTTGATGTGGGACACGCCAACACCAATGGAAATGTGGAGAGCTTTCTCAAGTTAAAGGATAAGATGATCCATACTCATGTGCACGACAACCACGGCGAAAGAGATGAGCACCTGCCTGTGGGAAACGGCACCGTTCCCTGGAAGAAGGTTGCTGCTGCCTTCGAAGGCTACAAAGGCCGCATAGTTACGGAATCCCGCTCTCTGGAAGAGGGGCAAAGGTCAGTGAACCGCCTCAAAAAGATGATGAATCTATGATTGATGAGCCTATGACGACCTATTGTGATGGATCTAAAGTGAGATAAAATCTGCAGGAGTCGCTACCATTGTCCACATTTGAGAACTCATCTAAGAGCATGTTGGCCAGCTTTGATTCTAAAGATATGGCCCGGGAGGAAGCTTTGCGCCTTTCCAGAGAGGTTATCCGTCAATGCTCTTCGTCCATAAGATCCGTGCACCGTGGCGATCTGGAAGCGGCAGAAAGGCTGATGAAAGATGCGGCTCTGGGCCTGGAGAAGATTCGGGTCGTTTTGAAGGACCACCAGGATGTGCGATACGCCGGCTTTGTGGACGGAGCCGAGCAGGAGTATGCAGAGGCTAGAAATGTCTACTCCATCATAACCCGGCATGAGGTCCTGGCTCCTGAGGATGTAGGGGTGGAGCTTGTCAACTATCTCGCCGGCCTCGGGGACACCAGTGGTGAGCTTCGCCGTCATATCCTGGACCTCATTCGCAGCGGAAAGGCGAGCGATGGCGAGTACTTCCTGGGGGTCATCGAGGAGATATATTACCTGCTGATGCTCTTCGACTATCCGGACGCTATTACCAGAGGCCTTCGCCGCAAAAGCGACCTGGCGAGATCAATGCTGGAAAGAACACGCGGGGACCTCACCAATGCCCTGGGGCTGGCCAGAGTGGAGGCATCACTATCGCATTTCAGTGATGAAATCAATGGTCCTGGCAAATGATGCTGACAGTTCGAGAAGATGATCGAGTAAACATATGAACGATATGAGCTGCTGACCCAAATGATCGATTATTATCAATTTCCAAAATATGTGACCTATTGCACATCCAAAAAGTCTTAAAGTCTAAAACTGATAAAAACCTTTATCTCTAGTTTCCTGGAGTCCAAAGCATGAAATTTGATCCTAGTCAGATTAAAGAGGCTGCGCAGGTGGATTTTGATGAGACCTGGCAGCAGGGGAGGGAGTACCTTGGCAAGCCCTCCTTGAATGAGAGATATCCCAGAAATAGCTACTCTTTCGGGGCCGCTCATCCCATCTTCGATACCATTCAGAAGCTCCGGGAGGCTTACATTCGACTGGGTTTCAGCGAGGCCATGAACCCGGTTATGGTCGAGGCCCAGGACGTTTACCGTCAGTTTGGATCGGAAGCCCTCGCAGTACTGGACAGGTGCTTCTATCTGGCAGGGCTCCCGAGGCCAGATATCGGCATCTCGGATGAGAGGATTGATCAGATAAACTCCCTTCTGGGACGCGCGCTCTCCGAGGAAGAGGTGGAAGCCTTCCGCCAGATTCTGCATTCTTACAAAAAGGGCAAGGTAGAGGGAGACGACCTGGTACAGGAGATTGCCAAGGCTCTAAACGCCCATGACGCTCTGATCAGCACTGTCCTGGAGAAGGTCTTCCCGGAGTTCAAAAACCTGAAGGCTGAGGCCACGACACGCACTCTGCGCAGCCACATGACCTCGGGATGGTTCCTGTCGCTCGCCAATCTCCATTACCGACGGAAGCTTCCCCTCAGGCTTTTCTCTGTGGATCGTTGCTTCAGAAGGGAGCAGGCAGAGGATGCAGCAAGGCTGATGAGCTACTACTCGGCCAGCTGCGTGATCATGGACGAGAACGTCTCAGTCGAGGATGGCAAAGCAGTGGCAGACGGCCTTCTCAGCCAGTTCGGCTTCCAGAAGTTCCAGTTCCGGCCGGACGAGAAGAGGAGCAAATACTACGTGCCCGGAACGCAGATCGAGGTCTTTGCCTACCACCCGGGCCTGGTCGGATCGGCCACGAAGTACAAGAGCGGGTGGGTGGAGGTGGCAACTTTTGGCATCTATTCGCCTACCGCCCTCTCCCAGTACGACATTCCGTATCCTGTCATGAACCTGGGGCTGGGTGTGGAGCGCATAGCCATGATACTGCATAACTCTCAGGATGTACGGGCCCTCTCCTACCCGCAGTTACAGACCAACTGGGAATTATCGCCGCGGGAGATGGCGCAGATGATCATGGTAGACAAGCTGCCTTCCACGCCAGAGGGCCAGGCCATAGCCGAGGACGTGGTCGAGATCGCCATCAATCACGCCGACACCGTCTCACCCTGCGAATTCCTCGCCTGGGAGGGGGAGCTCTTCGGGCGGCAAGTTAAGGTGTCCGTGGTCGAGCCCGAGGAGAACACCAAGCTATGCGGTCCTGCAGCGCTGAATGAGATCGTGGTGCACAAGCAGAACATCATGGGAATTCCGCACACTTCCCGCTGGGAGGAGGCTTTCTCTGAGGGCGTGACCACAGGCATCCGGTACATCGACTCGTTTGCGGCACTGGCCGCCTACGAGATCGAGGTGGCTACCATGGCCGGGAAAGAGTCCGAGACAAGAGCCCGGATTGTGCGCAGCCCCGGCGACATAAACGTCAAGATCCATCCAGCTCTGGAGAGGTACATCACCAGTTACAAGCACAAGATGGACCTGCGGGGACCGGTGTTCACCACAGTGAAGAGCGAGATTATTGGCTAGAGTTGATTTTATGAAAGATGTTTCTGCCAATATAAACGCCAAAAAGGCAGCAGGCGTTGCTGCCGCAGATCTTGTCAAGAGCGGCATGGTGGTGGGTCTGGGCACCGGCTCTACAGTGGCCTGGACGATCAAGCGGCTGGGTGAGAGGATCAAGGAGGAGGGCTTGGATTTCTATGGCGTTCCCACCTCTTTTCAGGCCGAGGATCTGGCCATCGCCTCAGGCATCAAACTGACCACACTGAACCAGCACCCGCGCCTCGACCTGGCCATCGACGGAGCCGATCAGGTCGATGCCCATCTGTTCGTCATCAAAGGCGGAGGAGCTGCGCACACGCGCGAGAAGGTGGTCTCCTGTTCTGCCCGGCGGTTTGTGATTGTGGCCGACGAGAGCAAATTCGTGGAGAAGCTGAGCTGGCCGGTGCCGGTGGAGGTCCTGCCCTTTGCTGCCAGACTGGTGGAGCGGCGACTAAAAGAACAAGGCGGGAAGCCAGTGCTGCGCCTGGGCAAGATGAAGGACGGGCCGGTGATCACGGACAACGGGAACTTCGTGATGGATGTGGACTTCGGGATAATTGTTGATCCAAAGGGCCTGGCGGCCAGGATCAGCCCGATTCCGGGAGTGGTGGAGCACGGGATATTCGACAACCTGGATGAGCTGTACCTGGCGAAGGCGAGCGGGGTGGAGATCATCGGGAGAAAAGGGTGAAGGGGCTATCCTCTGGCAGCTGCTCATGTTTTGCTTGCTGGCTGTACTAAACCTTTTGACAAGACTCAATATAGTTTGGAAAGTTTGACAGCTGTTGCCTACATCATGGTATTAAAGTATATGACTATTATTTAATTTATTATGTTACCCATTTTAGTTGCTGATACAGCTAATCCTGCTATTCTCGCGATTTCTTCTTCTAATGCTATTTCAGCAATTCTTTTTCCAAATTCGGGCTTGGTTGCCTACGCTAACCAACCCGCACACGCACCCAGCCGCACTCCCTCGTCAATGTGCCCGCCTGGCCCGCGCCCACAAGCGCGCGGGGTGGCAAGAGCGTTTGACAGGACTGCATTATCAACAACGCCGAAGACCTTGCCAGCGATTTCTGCCGCCCTGACCTGGAGATTACTATTAAATATTAGAGGAACATAATCGTATTTCAGAGTTGGTGTTAGATATGGCAAAACCTGTCAGGCTGGGCCTGGTTCTCGAAGGTGAGGCAGCAAAGGAGTTCTGGGAGAACGAGGAGACCACTGCATTTACGCCAAGACAGTTGGCCATGTTTAGAGAAGCTAAACGGATTTACAGAGCCAATCGCAGCAGATTTTAGGCTCATTCATTTTCGCCTCTCCTCTCCCAGATCTCCTCTTCGATCTCTTCCGGGCTCAGGAGCGGTATGCCGGCAGCAATTATCTCTTGCCGAAATGCCAAGAGGCGGCGCCCGCGAGAGGTTTTCGGGGAAAACGATTCGGTTTCATTTCCGAAGCACCTCCTTTCGTCCTTCATAAAGGAGTTGCCTCTGCTAGCACTCGATCCCTGATGTACCAGTGCAGTGCTCTATCACTGACCACATCCACCTTTCTTTCCAGGAGGTCTTCGAGATCTTGCATAAGTGTCACATGGTCCATTAAGCTCGTCCCTGATTCCATCTCTACAAGAATGTCAATGTCGCTCTCGGGCTTCGCTTCTCCTCTAGCCACGGAGCCGAAGACACGGACATTACGGGCACCGTGCCTGGCAGCAATGGCCAGAATTTCCTGGCGCTTGGATTTCAGCAGTTCCTCAATTTCCATAGCCATATTTTGTCGAACCCTGCGAATAATAAACGCTAGATTTTAACACAATTACCATGAACTTGAAGTGATATCACTCTTTGGAAAGCCATTCATCTCTGCTGATTCCGGCTTCTTTCAGAATGATGAGCTGGAGCTTCACACTGACCTTCTCACTATGATGTGGGTTTGGTATCATTACAAAGATTCCATCTCTCACCATGTGATGATGCTTCTTGCCAGGATATGGTCCTGTGAACCCAAGACTCGCCAATCGCTTGATGAGTTCGCGCCGGGAGATGGGTAAGAGCTTAGTCGACAACTACAACTGGCTCCTTTGAGGACTCAATGGTATGATCCGCAATAGGAGGAATAGGATATCCCCATTGTATCCGGGCTACTATCCATTCTTCGATGACTTCAATGAGATCTTTGCGGCATTCCTCAAAAGTGTCGCCAACGGCTATTACTCCCTGAAGTCCGGGCACTGTGACCACGTAAGAGCCGTCTTCCAGCGTGTCATACTCCGCCTGCTCTAGGGCCGCCTGGATGTATTCGGAGAACATATCGGTATTATAAAATCATTGAAAGGATTTAATGCTTGCCATCGGCCCTGGAAATTTTTTAGGATGAGCCAACTGCAAATATAACCCGAACCTACCGAACCGACCCGCATGCGTAACCAGCCGCACTCGCTTGCCCATGTGCCCGCCTGGCCCGCACGTACGCGCGCTCGCACGCGCTCGGATGCAATCTTCGCTAAATGCGATTCTGACCTATCGGCAATCGAATGAATCTGGGCAGCACAATCTCTTGCCAAAATATCAGGCGTTTTCCTCAAAAGGGCAGACTTGGCCAATTCGACTTGCCTTACCATATCCCCTATTCAGATTCCAGGTAAGCCTTCAGAAATCTTTCATTCTCCTCAGGAGTCCCTACTGTGACCCTGATGCAGTGGCCATCAGCTCCAGGAAATGAGGAGCAGTCTCTGATAACTACACCCTTGCTGAGAAGTCGTTCCATCACCAGACTCGACTTTTCACGGGTGTGAAGAAACAGGAAGTTGCCCTGCGAGGGATTTGCATCCTTCAGGCTATCGAACAGCCTCTCCCGCTCAAGAATTATTTTTGAAACCGTTTGCCTCATATACTCCAGATCATTCAGGGAGACGACGCCTGCCGCCAGGGAGAGGCTGCTTATGCTGAACAGCGGTGCAATTCGCCTGTACTGTTCTGCTATCCACTCCGGCGCCACCGCATAACCCAAACGTAATCCGGCCAAACCGAAGGCTTTGGAGAGAGTCCTTCCTACTACTAAGTTGTCATATTCTTTGACCAACTTCAGCAGGCTCGATTCTGCGAATTCGGCATAGGCTTCGTCCAGGAAAATTATGCCATCCGTGCTCTCGGCGATCGACCTGACCGTCTCTTCGGATACCAGATTGCCGGTCGGATTGTTGGGGGAGCAGAGGAAGATCATCTTCATACCATCCGGAACGTTGGGGTCGACCTGGAAACCGGGAAGGCGCGGCTGATGGACTGGAAGAGCCCCGCAAAAACTGGCGGCCAGGCCGTACACATTGTATGTAGGAACGGAAATCAGGGCTCGATCTCCCTGCCCCAGGAAAAGCCTGGCAATGGTGATAATAATCTCATCCATTCCGGCTCCAACAATTATGTTTTCTTCCGGATATCCTGTATATCTTTCTAAAGACTCCAAAAAGAGACTGGAATCAGGGTACCTATGCAAAGGAACGTCTCTGAGAACTTCCCGAACCCTTGGACTTGGTCCGTAAGGGTTCTCATTGCGGCTCATCATTATCATATTTTCAGCAGCAATGCCGTATTTTTTGCAAACCCAGGCCAGATCCGGACCGGCCTCGTCAGGCTCCACCTCCGAGAGGTATGGCATAAGGTTACGGGAGTAGTCTCTCAAGTATGCTCACGGCTCTTAAGTATGGTTTGGATCATATAAAAACTAGATACTGCATAATCGCTCTACGCCCTGCATTTCCGATCTCAATATTCTGGGCTTGGACTCGCCTTTGGCTCTCCAAATCCAGAAACCGCATTTGCAGGCCGTTTCCGCGGCCAGACCGGATCTCGCTCCGCGTTTGCCTGAATTTCCAGACCTTTGCATCACGAGACCAGATACACTCCCGCAACTATCAAGAGAATTGCTGCAATTTTCAGGGCAATCGTCCTCCTGTCCATCTCTTCAGGCAGGATTCCGGGAACGAACAGGCCCAGGAGCACGACATATAGAAGAGTGAAGAAGGGCTGCAAAGCTGAGACGCTGGAGACGAGAGCCACAGATCCGACAGAATAGGCAAATATGAAAGCACTCCTTCCCAGAAAATCAAAGAGTTCGTCCGCCATGAGGACCGAGAAAATGGACGGGCTGATGCTAAGATATCCCAATACCTCTTTGCGGATCTTTTCTCTTCCCAACAGCGGCAGGACCACCATGAAACCCCCCAGCGACGTCCACAAAATCAGATGCCACTCATTCATAAAGGCAAGCAGATATTTGGCAGCCAGGGCATAAGATGCCGTGAAGATCCAGAAAACGGCCATATACTTCAGAGCGGGAGAGAGACCATGCCCCCCATGCTTTTTTGCCGGCCGGTATGACACCAGGAAGGCGCTCAATACCAGCAGAGTGCCTCCTGCATAATCTTTTAATGTAAGAATCTCACCCAAAAAGACGAAGGCACCTAGAAAAACAAAGACGGGAAAAACATAAACCAGGGCTGCCACCCGGCTTGTCTCTTCTGTTTGGAGGGCCTGCAAATACGCTGCCCAGAGAATCACCTGGGCAAAGCCCGCCGCCAATGCATAAATAGACTGGGGATATACGAAACCCCATCCCGCATAAACGAGAATGGGCACCACAAAGATCTGCTGCAAGATCACCAATGCAACAAGATAGACCAGAGGGTTTCGGACGTATTTTCCTATAATGAACTTATCTATGACTCCGGTAACTGCCATAGAGGCAGCTCCTGCCAGAGATAGAAGAAACCAGTCCACGGAAAGATGCCTGATCCTGGAGAAAGTTATAGCTTTCGCACTTGAAAATCCGCGGGCTTGGACAAAACTCACAAATAAAATGAGCGATAGAACCATGGCATCGGCATCTTTAAGCCTCTCGCATTTGGTTCAATCAAGCTTGCCTGCAACTAGTTTTCCAGTCAGGCCAGCGACTTCACCAGCCCGTACAGGGCCTCGTTTGCCGGAACTTCTATGTTATGTTTTCTTGCCAACTGGATGATGTAGCCGTTGATTGAATCGATCTCAGTCATCTTCTTATTTTGCACATCCTGGAGCATGCTGGAGGTGTTGCAGCGTGTGGCTTTTGCAACTGCTCGGACGACTGCAATCACGTTCTCAAAATCCGTCTCCAAGCCCTCATTTCGGGCAATGCTCACGGCTTCCCTGACGATATTTTGCACGGTGAGACTCATTTGATCGGAGAGCACTATCCCATTCTCCTGACCGGTTAATGCGGTTATAGGGTTTATCGCCAAGTTGACAAAGAGCTTATTCCACTGATGTTTCTTGAAATCGGGTGTGAATTCAATCTCAAAACCTGATTCCCTGAATCCTGCTTCGAGGAACGGTCTTATCTTTTCATAGATCCTGTTTTCGCAGATTTTGTCCTCAATAAAGGTCTTCCCCATCCCTTTTAGCTCAATAAAACCGTTACCGGAGAATTTGGCACCTATTGACGTGATCCCTTCCAGGATTCTTTTGGATGGGAGACCTGTCTCCTTAACAAATGTCTCTTTGTTGCCCATGCCGTTCATCAAGAGAAGAAAACAGGCATTCCTCAATCTACTTTGCAGCAATCCCGACACCTTCAGCTCAAAGCACACTCTCTGGAGAGAATAGGTTTTGACACAAACTATTACCAATTCTGGATAAAAATCAGATTCTTTGAGATCATCAAGATTTCTGAAGCAGTATTTGAATTGCAGGAGATGAGGGCCCTCGGGAAAATCTATCCGCAGACCGGATTTCATGATCTTTTGCATATGGTCCGCCCTCCCCAATAGTGCTACAGTTTCGATTTTCCGGTCATCGGGCTCTGTTGGCTGGCCCAGGAGATATCCAATCATTGAGCCGATCGCTCCCGAGCCGTAAATCAAGACTTTTGCCATTTCGTAACCTCATTGGCTATTTCCATTTTCTATTTTCATTCTTTTCTGCCAACAAGCCGTCAATCATTGCCATATAAAAATCCTTTTAAGTGCGACGAGCAGGCTATGAGCGTTAAGCTGATTATGATAAAAGTCACATCTTAAAAGGTTTAAGCGAAGAGAGATAAGAAGACTGAGAGAGAGGAAAATTGAATGAAAGATAATACGCTCCTGGAGGAGTTCAAGAAGACCTATCCTGATAAGTTCATGCCGGAGGAGGGCGTATTCAGCCATATCCACGCCGGAGATCGGATATTCATAGGAACCGGTTGTGGGGAGCCACAGTATCTGGTTCAGGCGCTCGTCAACTATGTCAAGAACGATCCCAAGGCTTTCTTCGATGCCGAGCTGATTCATGTCTGGACTCTGGGCGTCGCACCTTACACCGATGAAAAGCTTCAGGAGAACTTTCGGCTCGACTCATTCTTTGTGGGAGACAGCACCAGAAATTCAGTCAACCGCGGCGCGGCAGACTACACGCCCATCTTCCTCTCCAGTGTTCCAGATCTTTTTCGATCAGAACTTATACCTGTGGACGTGGCCCTGATCCAGACCTCTCTGCCGGATAAGCATGGTTACTTGAGCCTGGGAATAAGCGTGGACGTTGTAAAATCCGCTACAGAGAAGGCGGAACTCGTCATAGCTCAGGTGAATATGAATATGCCCCGCACCCATGGTGATGGATTCATAAACATCAAAGACATAGATTTTATCCTCCCCTATGATGAGCCGCTGCTGGAGTATTCAGTCAAGGCCCCCAATGATATTGTTCAGAAGATCGGAAAGTACGTGGCTCGCATCATTGAGGATGGTTCGACCATACAGGTAGGCTACGGCCTGATCCCGGATGCCGTGGTTCATAGTCTGTTGGACAAGAAAGATCTTGGTGTGCATACTGAGCTCCTCAGCGACGGAATCGTCGAGCTCATGAAAAAAGGAGTTATCACCAACCAGAAGAAGACCAACAATCCCGGCAAGACTATAGCCTCCTTTTGCATGGGCAGCCGCGAGACCTACGAATTCCTGGACGAGAACCCTGCGGTTGAGTTCAAGAGGATCGATTATACCAATAACCCTATTTTAATATCCAGAAACAGGCTTATGACCGCCATCAACAGTGCTATGGAAGTCGATCTGACGGGCCAGGCAACGGCTGAATCCTTGGGCGGGACCTTCTACAGCGGCACCGGTGGGCAGGCTGATTTCATGCGCGGAGCCGTGCTAAGTCCTGGCGGTAAGACAATCCTGGCCCTGCCATCCACGGCTTTGAACGATAGCGTCTCCAGAATTGTTCCAGTATTGCAGGAGGGAGCAGGCGTCACTTTGACCAGAGGAGATGTGCATTACGTAGTAACCGAATACGGGATTGCCTATCTGCACGGCAAGAATATTCGGGAGAGGGCCATGGATCTCATCGCCATCGCTCATCCCAAATTCCGTCCCTGGTTAATCGAGGCCGCCCGCAAGAGGACGCTCATCTACAAAGATCAGGTCTTCATCCCCGGGGAGAAAGGCATGTATCCAGAGGAGCTGGAGATTTACAGAACTACCAGTAAAGGGCTCAATATATTCCTGCGGCCTGTGAAGATCACAGACGAGTCCATGTTGAAGGACTTCTTCTACGACCTCTCTGAGGACAGCATGTATATGCGTTTCTTCTCCGCCCGCAAAGACATGCCTCACAAAAGGCTGCAAGATTTCGTGGCAGTGGACTATAGCAAGAAGATGGAGATTCTGGCAGTAATTGCGGAGAAAGATCTGGAGAGAGAGACCATCATCGGACTTGGCCAGTACGAGCTGAACTCGGATATGTATTCGGCAGAAGTCGCCCTGGTGGTGAAGGATAAATATCAGGGGCAGGGGGTGGGAAAAGAGCTGCTCAGGTATCTGACCTACCTGGCCAGGAGGCAGGGCCTTATCGGATTTACAGGAGATGTGCTGGTGGAGAATAAATCCATGGTAAACCTCTTCGAGAAGATGGGATTTGATACGGAAAAGAGGCGAGAGGAAGGGGTTTACGAGATGAGCATGCGTTTTCGGAGTGTAAAGGAGAGGTAGGAATATGGGCAGGAATATGGGCATGCACATGAGATTGGATATTAGCATTGAAACTGTATGTTGGGATTGATTATGAGAAAACTGATAGTGGTAAGAATAGTGCATGCGCCTTCTGATATGGGCTCTGCGGGTGAGGGATTGGAGAAGAAAGGCATCTTTGCTATGGGAAAGCAGGCCTGGGAGGAGAACCAGAAGAAGATAGAACGATTCTGGCAGGAGCTGGAAACGGAAGTGGAGGACCTCGGCCTGGATGCCAGCATGCTGCGCGTCTACCAGGACGGCTTGCCCTGTGCAGGCCCTCTGGGCGAGAGGATCGTACGTGAGACGGCAGCCAAGGGTAGCCGGAATTACCAGATTGTGCAAAAGTTCATGGACAGGGGGGCTAAGATTGAGGCGACTGAGAGCCCGGATCTTCTGAGGATTGAGTACGGCTATATCAAAGGGCTTCTTGAGGCAAAATCGGATGAAGAGAGAAGGGCGGCGGAAGCCAGGTACAATCTTGTCAAGGACAGGCTGCTGGAAGAGCGGGATCTATTCATCGCCAGATCTATCGACAGCTCTCTGAAGGAAGGCGAGACAGGATTGCTCTTCATCGGTGCGTCTCACGATGTGGTCTCCAAGATTGCCAAAGATATTGAGGTGAAATGTTTGGATTGATGCTGGGAACTGATATGAGGCCGCCGGGAACCTGGATGATGGCCGTATAAAGATAGTAGCCAAAGGCGAGGAAGATAAGTTATAGTGGTTTGAAGAAGCGATTTTTATCAAAAAAATACCTTAGCAATTACTGCTCTTTGAGCTGTCGTACAGAACCGTCGCCCCCGGGAGCGAGCCTATGCAGCGCAGCCCGTCAGCGAATTGATCGATCCAGGGCAAAGCTTTCCCTGATTGATCTCCGAGCTGGATCAGCTGCTTGATTTGTTTTTGTAGCATCTATTCCAGTACCTGCTACCGCAATCCCGGCCCTAAACAGGGCCACCTCGAACTCGTCCATATCTGAAAGTGAGATGCGAGCCGGGCCTTCCGAAAAGTTCAGTTCAAGCTCCGGTCTCCCCGCTGTGGGCGCCTGCACCCTTCTCACCTGCAGGTTCTCTAACGGCGTCTCAAAAAGGACCCGTCCAGGAGACCTCAGCCAGAGGAAGATCCGCTGATTGGTGACATTCCAGAGCCCTGGCACCCAGTGGTTGATCAGGCCCTCATCCTGCCACAAATAACCGAAAGCTTTAAAGAGGATCTCCTCCCCCGGCTTGAGCTCAAGCTTTATTTCCTGGCGGGCGTAGAGCTCCCTGCTGCTTCCATCCCAATCTTCCATTACCCCGTACTCCAGCATGGTCTCCATGCCCGCCACAGCCGCCCTCAGGTTCAAACCTATCAGCGGTATGCCCGCCACTGAGATGATAAGATCGGCATTAAGAACTGCTCCTTTGTTGAGCAGCCGATCCAAAATTTCCACCAGACTGCTATCTCTTTCCGGATCCATGCCCGACCTCCTGAGCGCTACGCATCGTTTATCTAATCTTCATCGATTAGGACAGTTCCCTGCAATTTACAAAACTGAACGCAGGCCAGGGGCCGGTAAACCGAACCCTGAAGCCTTCCATGCGGTTGATCTCATCCAGAGTCTCACCCAGGCACGCCGCCATATCATCACGAACGAGACACGAATAAGATGCCAGAAGCAACAAATCCTTGTAGTTATCCGGGGTCCATCTTTTACCGTCCGTCTTCAGCTCGTCCACCTGAGTCTTTATATCGGAAAGAGACTTATCCGCAAGTCTTGCGGCTTCGGAATAGACTTGAGTTTTCAGCAACTGAACCAGCTTCTTTTGAAGCAAGTAAGCCTTGCCTTTGCTTTCTCTCTCGATCTGGTTCTTCAGGTCCCTAAGCTTTCCATCCCTTTTCAAGATTCGAGCAGCCAAATCATCGTAGTCGTAATAGATCTGAATGGTGTACTCCGCCTTTCCCTTGACCTTATCGAGATCCTGGGCGAGGTGTGAGTAGTTCTTGCCGAGCCATTCCAGAATGGCAGAATCATCGCCTTTCAGTATCACATCAAAGGAGAACGGAAGTACAGCTCCAAACTTCTTCATGGCTTGATCTATCACATAGCTGTGAGCCAGGACCCACTCCTCTGCCAGAGCCCGGTCTTTGGTGTCGTACGCCAGAGGCTGACAGGAGTGGACCACAGCGGCGACGTCTTTGTAAGGTATGGTGAAGACTTCCGTCTTCTCAATTCCGATCTCGCCCAGATTCACTCGTGTTCCGGTTCTGGCAATAGAGTAGATGTACCTGGCCTCTTGGTCCATTTCTATGACTCCTCGACTGGCTCGGGCTCGCCTACCCACATCTCGGGGTTTAAGAATTTTTCCAGCAGTTCGTCTGCCGCTTCATCCAGCCCTTCGCGGACAGACTGCACAGCATCCCCTATATCGTTATCCACCTTTATCTTCTCCAGAGCCACTGACAATTCGCATAAGGATTCACCCAGTCGTTCCACTTCCAGGTCGCTGAGGCTTCCACCCTCGATTCTCCTCAGAGCCTGGCGCTCCAATAGCTCCTGGATGATCTCCACCAATGCCACTACCAACCCCAGCAAGCCGCTTTTCAGGTTCTTTTCATCCAGACGGATTGCCATTATTCTCCAGCACTAATTCAGTTTGATCTGCAGTATCCCGTTTTTGTAGCTCTTGTCCACAATTTCTTTTGCGGCACGAGGCAGGGAGATCTTTTTGCTGAAGTGGCCTGCAGTTATCTCCAGGTCGGAGTGGTCAAGTTTTATATCCAATTCTTCTTCGGAGACGCCGGGAAGCTCGGCAATAACCGTCATGCACCCATTTCCTTCCAGAACGTCCACAATCGGTTCCTTGAATGGGGCTTCAGGCATGCGCACACTATCTGCCCGAGCTGCCGATTTACCGGCCCCCCTTCTCATGGGCCTGGTGGATACATGGTAGTCCACAACCGGCTTGCTGGACCAGCCTACGTCAATCCTGTGCTTGATCTCAGCATCGGTATTGGCAATCCTTTGCCGGAACTCAGGGCTGGACGCTTCCAGCGCCTTAATTATTCCACCGAGGCCCGGGATAAACTGACCCACGACATTCTCAACCAATCCCCCCACCTGAATGTCGCCTCCCTCTTTGTTGCTGGATTTTGCAGCCGACTCCAGCTCATTTATCCTCTTTTCCAAACGCGCAATCCTTTCCTCATCCTGTTTTTCCCGGCTTGCATCGGAATCTTTTGGCTCTTTTGTCTCCTCGACCATTTTGCTCCCCCCGTAATTCAATCATGCAATTTCAACAATGAAATTCAACCATGCATTTCGAGTATGCATTCAATCGTACTTTTCCGAACCTGTCCGGATTTCGGGCAGTATCGCCAGAGGGCTTGACCAGCCGCAGACGGGGCAGCCCTCATGAAAGAGAGTCTCCTCGTCTCTGCGGTTTCCGCACTCTGGACAGTAGGCTTTGGGTCGATCAAGATCTTTCCAGCCCGGAGCGTTCAGGTTGGTGCCGGAAGGAAGCTCCAGACCGTACTTGGCTGCAGTCTCAAAAGAGGCCAAGGTCGCCCGAATCTTGATGCCCAGAAGCTCAGTGCCCGCCACAGATACAGCTATATCTGCGTTGATCACCAGGCCCTTATCAAGTATTCTTTCCACTAAATCGGCAAGATTCTGGCTTCTTGTTGGCGCTAAAGAATTCATCTACAAATCCCCCATCTATCAGCGGTTGGCCATCTCCGCTCTGATTCGTCTCTTATGAGCCAGTATCTTGGATTTATGAATGCTCTTCTGGTCTCTTTGAATTGCGCTGACTCTAGCTTTTTGCGCTTGCCATTTCTCTTTGATCTTCCGCTTGTTCTCCCTGGAGTTTTCACTCCAGGTCCTTTTGAACTGCATTAGCTGAGGCCGGACCTCGTCCCTTATCTTCCTCTTGTGAGCAGTCACCAGGACATGCTGACGCCTCCTGTTCTCCAGGATCTTTCGACTTAAAAGGGCCATCGCCTCACATCTCCTCAGAAAGTCTTATTTTATACAGTCATATATAAGACTGTTTAATGATTATCATTTTCAATCCAATCTCGCCGAGCTGAATTCTGTTGCCCAGATATCTGACAAATCCGGGATAATGTCATCGATCCCTTGTGAAAGCTCGCCCGTGGCGCCATTTGGCTTCATACAGACTGAGATTGCCCAAGAACCTCCTTCACCCAAACGACAATCTCCAATCTATTACCAATGGCGACACTAACCCAGGATGTCCACCTTAGTGTTAAGGTTCATCTCCTCAATTTTCTCTGCCATATCAAGTTTATTCATCAGATCCGAGTTCTTCTGTTCATATTCCTCGCGATCAAGCTCCCCAAATTCGTAGAGCAGACGGGTCTCTTTTATCTGGTTCTTAATTTTCTCAGGATTATAGAGGCCCTTAAGGGCAAACTTCTGGATCTGTTCAACAGTCCAGATCATATCAAGACCTGGCAGGGTTATGCCCAGGGATCTGAGCAGCATATCGTCTATAAAGAACATCTAGCGAAACCCCCTTCGCTTTCCCCCGAGGATATGAATATCCACGAAGTTATAGGCAGGCCAGGGACCTGAATACTGGACCTTCAGCATATCGTACTTTTCCGTTAGCATGCCCACATGCAAAGAGAACTCATCCTGGGCAGATTTATCTACCAGAAAGGCTGCATTGAGCACCAGGCGGTCGCTGAAGAGCTTGAGCTTCTTCCGGTCGGAGGATACCCCCGAAAGATCTTGGATAAAATCCGAGCTGCACTCTTCTCTCCGGGCGGGCTCCATGAGAATTTGATCTTTGGGAAGAAAGACTTTTACGCCCAGCTCCACTTTGCCGTCTACCACCTGTTGTGCCTTTTGCATCGCCTGATAGCCCGCGCTCATTGCGATCTGCAGGAGCTTTCTTGTCTTGAATGCCATTCCAAAAGCGACCGGAATCACGCTGTGCTCCAACATTATCTGCTCCACAACATTTCTGTGGACGACAACTTCTGGCTCATTTGCAGCATAATCCCTGTAGGCCACATCGCTGACCACCGGGGCTAGATCCTTATAGTCCATAGTGTAGACTTCGCCTGAATCAAAACCCAGACCTCCGAAGCTCTTTCTCTCTTCAGGACAGGGAATGACACAGTAGACGTACTTAGCTGTGGAATCAGGAATGTTTCTCTCGGTCTTCTTAATTCTGTTCACCAAGAAGCTACACCTCTTCCTGCACCATCTCCATATCCGATCTGCGCCTCAGCATAATTCGCTTGAAGCCCAGGAGTTCTCCTCCATCGTCGAACTTCATCTCGTACCTACCCAGAATATCTTGAGTATCAGGCACAGATTTTCTTTCCAGCACCTCAACCTCTGCCAGCCACCCTTCCTGAGATTTATTCATGCTGACAATGCTGTCAATCTCCTTGTTCAGCAAGAATCCAGCTGCGAGGCTTGCTTTCTCCATAATTTCTTGGATCTTGGGCTTACCAGTCATGCGACATCACCACCAGGTATGTAGATAGACAACTCGTTTTTGATAGGGACCACCGAAACCATCCCTCCTATGAATTCACTAATTCTGTCTTTTAATTTATATTTATCTACATCATCGGTCACGCCATAGTAGCGAAGGAAAGAGGCAAGCTTATGCCTTCTGGCTTTTATGGCATCCCTGCCCATAGGCTCTTCCTCAAAACTTCCATCCGGTTTGAGACTGAAATAGAATGTGGCCCCAATCTGCCGTCCATCTTCCAATCTGGCCTTGATCACCAGAGCATCAGTCTCATTGAAGCCAAGTCCCGGAGGCTTCCTGCGAAAGAGTTCACTTATCTTGCGCACTTCCGCCTCCTCGACTACTGCTTTCATTGTTTCCATTTCAATCCTAAGCTATGCCACTAAATCTAAAACCATCTTTTTCTTCTCTTCCATGTCAGCCGGCGAGCTGGTCTTGCTGGCTATCACATCAATGCACAATTGCTTGAAGTCAATATTCGAATGGTCGTTCAGGCACGCCATTCCTTTGGCGATCATTATGCACGCTCTTGTACCGGGTTTTTGGGCATCGGGCAATTTATCCCTGATGGATCTGACCACGTTTACGATCTTCTCAGCTTTGTCGAGGGTTACGCCGGTATGCTCAACAACAATCCGAACCTCAGTCTCATAGCCGTAGTAATCTGCATAGATTCCAACCATCCGATCCAGCAATGCATCCTGAGGCCTGTGAATTCCGGCATATTCGATGGAATTGCTGGTAAGAATGGCTTTGAAATCCGGATGGACCTTGATGTACCTGTCCTCGCCGAATTTAGTGGGTAGCTCAAGAATTCCTTCTTCAAAGACAGAGAGGAGAATGTTATTTGAGGCGGGCTTGGTTCTGGAGAATTCGTTATAAATCAGTGTGTATCCATATTTGCAGGCCAGGGAGAGTGGATTGTCTACCCACTCGATCTTCATGGTATCTTTGGTCTTAAAGACATTGTGAATATAGTTGTCCCGGACGCTTTCGTTCTGCATCTGCGAATAGCCGCCTATCAAGTCAGATGTGGAGATGGACTCATCGCCATTTATCCAGACCACTGGCCTCCCCAGAACTTTCGCGACATGGACTGCAAGGCTTGTCTTACCACAGCCTGTTGGCCCAATGAGATGAACGGGATAGCCCGCCTGCAGCCAGAGCGCTAGCCTGCTCTCCATCTCTATCACCTCTGGGGTGCTGATGAAGTGTTTTGACTCGGGAGTGAGAAAAGCCTCTTCTATGGCCTTATGCCTAGACTCTTCCGAGATTATTTCATAGCTGCAGTCCATATTTGCCGGAGACTTGATCCTTACCTGAATTTTGGGTTCATTTAGTCCCATAGCAGAATTTTGACTGATTTCACTGGCCCTCTTCTCAGAAGCTGTCATATGAACCGCTTCTCCCCTCACCCTCCTGGGATGTGTTTCTACATGCTGCATTGCTTAGCACCTTCGTGAGTATGAATAATGATAAAAAGTTCTACTAGGGAATTTACCCGTAGTAGAAGTCTCGAACGTAGTTCTTAAGATCCTGCTCTTGATACCTGAGGATCTCATTTTGGAAGGACGCGGCTCTTCCCTGAAGCTCTCTGGCACCGGAGTTTAACCTAGAAACAGCTTCCTGGTTCTCTCTGATCTGGGAATTGACGATTCCGCGGAATTCTTTCAGACCACTCTGTAAATTCCGACATCCAGATTCTCTGATGTCTCGTCCAGCCTTCAGAAACTCCTGGGACATCTTTGCCTGGGAGGCCCGAATCTCATTGGCTCCAGAGCGGATTTTTGCCACAGCTTCATGGTTTTCTTTTACCTGGGCATCCAGCGAGCGCTTGAATTCAGCCTGGCCGAGTTCGAATCTCCGCTGACCGTCTTCATGCATCTTTCGCACATTTGATTGCATCTCCCGGGACATCTTGTTGCTGGCAGATTGAAACTCTTTTACGCCCTTGTTCATTTTGCGGATGCCTTCCTCCCGGATCTCTATGCCGGCCTTTTGCATCTCTGCGGTCTTGCTGTCGATCGCGGCAGCTTTGGCCATTACGCCCTTATTGCCTCTAACGGTTTGTGTCACCGCAGTTCTTGGCTTCTCGACCATCGGAGCCTCCTTGGGTCTCGCCTGTATGGGGGACTTGGGCTGATCTTTCTGCTTTTTTGAAGCCTCCAGGATGGCATCAGCCAGCTGGGACTTTGTTCCGCCCAGGTTCTCCACACCGTACTTCAGAGCCAGTTCTTCCAGATCCCGGCGAGTATGTTTGGTTACCAGCTCGTCGAATGTCTCAATTCTGGCGCTTCCATAGTCTTCCATGGCTCCTCCAAAAATAAGTTAGGAGAAACCTGCCTTATGCAGGAACCCCAGGGGTCGCGCCAATAGCTGCCTGCTCGATCTTGGCCATCTCCTCAGAGTAGTGCAGGAAAGTGTCGACCGAAGCCACGACAACGCGGGACTCGATTGTCAAAATCTCGATACCAACCAGGCTGATCCTGGCCCAAACGTCTACTACTACGCCTTTGTCAAGAATCCTGTCCAGGACCTCGGCAAGACTTGATGCATCGGGTGCTACAGTAACCATTTTTTAATCCTCCTGTTGAAGTTTTGAATCTTATCTAGTCTTAAGCTGGGACCTTGGGGGTCGCGCCAATAGCTGCCTGCTCGATCTTGGCCATCTCCTCAGAGTAGTGCAGGAAAGTGTCGACCGAAGCCACGACAACGCGGGACTCGACTGTCAAAATCTCGATACCAACCAGGCTGATCCTGGCCCAAACGTCTACTACTACGCCTTTGTCAAGAATCCTGTCCAGGACCTCGGCAAGACTTGATGCATCGGGTGCTACAGTAACCATTTTTTAATCCTCCTGTTGAAGTTTTGAATTTTATCTAATCTTAAGCTGGGACCTTGGGGGTCGCGCCAATAGCTGCCTGCTCGATCTTGGCCATCTCCTCAGAGTAGTGCAGGAAAGTGTCGACCGAAGCCACGACAACACGGGACTCGATTGTCAAAATCTCGATACCAACCAGGCTGATCCTGGCCCAAACATCGACTACTACGCCTTTGTCAAGAATCCTGTCCAGGACCTCGGCAAGACTTGATGCATCGGGTGCTACAGTAACCATTTTTTAATCCTCCTGTTGAAGTTTTGAATTTTATCTAATCTTAAGCTGGGACCTTGGGGGTCGCGCCGATAGCTGCCTGCTCGATCTTGGCCATCTCCTCAGAGTAGTGCAGGAAGGTGTCGACCGAAGCCACGACAACACGGGACTCGACTGTCAAAATCTCGATACCAACCAGGCTGATCCTGGCCCAAACATCGACTACTACGCCTTTGTCAAGAATCCTGTCCAGGACCTCGGCAAGACTTGATGCATCGGGTGCTACAGTAACCATTTTTTAATCCTCCTGTTGAAGTTTTGAATTTTATCTAATCTTAAGCTAGGACCTTGGGGGTCGCGCCAATAGCTGCCTGCTCGATCTTGGCCATCTCCTCAGAGTAGTGCAGGAAGGTGTCGACCGAAGCTACGACAACGCGGGACTCGACTGTCAAAATCTCGATACCAACCAGGCTGATCCTGGCCCAAACATCGACTACTACGCCTTTGTCAAGAATCCTGTCCAGGACCTCGGCAAGACTTGATGCATTTGGTGTTGCGGTTACCATTTCGTTTTCACCTCCCGTATAAATTTATCCTGAGCAATCTCTAGGATTATAATTCGATCACAGGAAGACGATGCCGAATTTGCGATTTCACAAAGTTCCCTTACAGGAGAGGGTCCGATGATATCACTCCTCTTTACGGGCCCGCAGAGTACGGCATCGCCTTCCACATCTTCTAGTCTCGTATTTTTTGCGTTAATATTCCAGTTAACGATCTGATTTTTTCCTGAAATTATCTCAAAGGAAAGCAGGTAGATTGAATGTGGATTTTCGAGGAGGCATTCTTTATCTATCCAATCTTTCCTTTGTGTCTGACACTTTGGCTGAGCTGACTTGAGTACGAAATCGCTGCAAGGTGCATTCGTACTAATACCATAGATACAAGCCTGACCTAAATAGTCTTTCATCTTTCAAAACTATTTCCAAATTATTGTTCGGAATTTGTTTCGAAATCTTAAAGATAACAAGCTATAAAGATTCGAAAAATAGAATGACAGTGAGCTTTTAGTAGCCGGAAGTATCAGGGAATAATGTGATGATTTGCGAGGCGAAATGAAGTTACTCGTTGTTGACGATGCCCCAGAAATGCTCAAAGCATTCAGGGATATATTGGAGGCCCATGGATGTGAGGTATATGAAGCAGAAAATGGCGAAGAGGCTTTGACAAAGTACGCGGACATGAAGCCTGACGTCGTTCTCATGGACATATTGATGCCAAGGCTGGATGGCATAAGCGCCACCAAGAGAATAATCCAGGAGGATCCTTTTGCAAAAATAATTGTCATATCTGCCGTGGGAAAGAGCGGACTGGAAAAGGAATGTCTTGTGGCCGGGGCTAAAGAATTCATTGTGAAACCGTTCAAGGTGAGAGAGCTTCTGAGCTCTATTGACATGCTGGTTAAAGGATGAAAGGAATTGAATCTGTCAGGGGATATCAGGAAGAGATAATAGAGGCCATACCAAGTACGATTATTGTTGTAAACAGAAATCTGGAGGTACTCTATGCTAATAGAAATTACTACGCCAAGTCCGTCGCAAAAAAAGAGAGAGACGTTTTGGGAGAGAGGCTTTCGAGGGTAATTCCTCCGTTTTTGATAGAAAAGACAAGAATTGATGATAAGATCCGGGAGGTCTTCCTTACCGGCCTTCCCTTTGACGGAGATCAGCTCAGATATCCAGGCGGTATGTTCTATTTTTATAAAATCTATCCGCTAAAAGAGGGGGAAGCGTGCATAAGCAAAGTTGTAATTTTTATGGAAAACATCACTGAACTCACCAGACTAGAAGAAGAGTTGAGGGATTCTTATGTCAAGCTGGAAAATGCCTATGATGAGCTGAAAGAGAATGACGAAATGAAGTCCGAGTTTATTTCCACGGCCTCTCATGAGCTCAGGACTCCCATTACCGTGATAAACAGCTACATTGAGATGTTCGAAGAGGGAATGCTAGGTGAGTTGGGAGGCATTCAGCGCGAAAAGATCCAGATAATACGTTCTCAAATAGAGCATATGATACGGCTTGTGGAAGACATGCTCGATACCTCCAGATTGGAGTCGAGAAAGCTCAAAATTCATAAGTCATCCATAAAGGTTGATGAGATTGCGAGTAAAGTCCTCGATGAACTGGGCAGGCTGGCGGGGCTCAAAGAACAGGCCATCTCTTTAACCGTTGAGGGTCCGCTCTCAGAGATCGAGGGAGATGGGAGGAGGATCACACAGGTATTCAATAATCTTCTGACGAATGCCATCAAATACACCCACAATAAGGGAAAAATAAATGTCATAATAAGAGATGAACCGTGCAACGTCCGGGTATCAATAGTAGATAACGGCATAGGAGTTGCAAAGAAAGATCAATCAAAAATTTTTGAAAAATTCTTTACGGGCAACGGGAGCTCTCTAACCAGGGAATCAGGTCGTATGGGACTTGGTCTTGCTATCGCCAAAGGAATCGTTGAGGCTCACAAAGGCCGCATTTGGGTAGAGAGTGAGATCGGAAAAGGAAGCACCTTCATCTTTACACTGCCGAAAGCATGATCAAAGAATTTCTCTCCAGACTGAAGATATCGCCAGCCGTCATGCCAGCAACTGAGCCTCTAAACCAGCATGTCTGCTGCGACCTCGCGAGGGGTTCCAGCTATCTGGTCAAAGAGCAGAAGGCGGAATTCAGTTTTGAGATCTTTGCATCTCTTGTCAAGGGCCGATGTTTGGATTGCAGCCATCTCGATGCCTTTCCCTGTGAGAGCATTGGCTGCGAAAGATGCGCATTGCCTTGCCCCTGCAAAGGGTGCAAGCATTCTAGGGCTCAAGGATTATGCTTTACCATGAATTCTCCTCGCGAGGTGCGGATGATTTACGCCCTGCAAACTACACCTATTTTTTGGATAAGCAAACATGGGCCTCAATGCACCAACCCTATAGATCTGGAGACGATCGCGGATATAATTAATAAATTTTTAAAGCAAAGCAAAAATCCAGTGGTTCTTCTCGACGGGATAGAGCACTTAATACTGGAAAATGGCTCCGCACCTGTACTGAGGCTTCTAAGGGATATAGAGGAATGGATGATACTACAAAATGCCATTTTGATCCTGCCCGTTAATCCTGCCGCCGTGGAGAAGAAAGAGCTGGCATTGATAGAAAGAAACACAAATGATTTGAAACGTCAGGCGGACTAGGAGATTTTTTTATATGAAATATGAACAGATTTGAGACTTAAAATAAAGGACCGTGCATTGATTTATTCTTTGGGTGATGAAATAAGAGTTAATGAAAAAATTCTTATAGTTTGTGGCAGAGTAAATAAGTATAACGAGTCCGAACTATGAATAGATCAATCGATAAGGTCCCAGAACTCTGCGAATCGCAAGAGGATTATTGCAAGAAATTTATCGAGAAGATCATCAAGACTAATAGAGAAGTATTCATATTGTCCTCCCTCCAGGAAAAGCAGATGTGCGGTTATGATCTGATCAAGGATATTTTCACAAAATGCGATGTCTTCTTGAGTCAAGGAACAGTTTATCCTATTCTATATACTCTTGAAGATGAGGGCTTGCTAAAAGCAGAATACAGCAAAGGTGATATGAGGTCCAAAAATTATAGCCTGACCCCCAAAGGAAGAGAAGTAGCTGAAAAGGATATTGAAGAGTTCACCAAAGCTCTGGAACGGATATCCTTTTTGATAAAAAGGTGATTCTAATGCTGAAGAACGCCGTCAATGGTCTGGAGAATCTTCTCATGAATGAGATTCCTGCGGGTTCAGTTGTACTTGTGAACGGCGCAGAGGGAACTCTTAAATCCGGGTTAGTATTCAGCATGCTATCCAATCATATAACAGTCACTGGTGAGCATGGACTATACGTTAGTTTGGAGCAGACCAAAGCGAGCCACCTTCAGAATATGGACAGCCTGGGAATAAAAAAGATTGCTGGCCTGCATATCTTTGACTATCAAGATATGCGTGAAGAGTGGATCGATAGAGAATTGGATTTTGTTACAATGACAGAAGAAGTTATAGATTTCTATAAAAATAAGTATGGCAACTTGAAGGTATTCGCACTGGATTCGCTAAATGCCCTCTATTCCATCTCCGATGATGCCCATCTCAGGAATAAGATGTACCATTTCTTCCTGAGTCTCAGGGAAGAAGGTCTGACCTCTTTCTTAATTATGGAATCTCCTCAATTAAAGTTGCCAGGACAATTCACTGAATGGCATCAACCAGAACGTTTTCTTGCCGATGGTACAATTGAGCTTGGCATGGTTGAAGGAAATGGAGTTGTCAAGAGATACATCCAGATCCTGAAGATGAGAGCCACAAAACACGCCATGGAAAAGCATCAAATTGTAATTGACGGAAACGGATTAAATATACTGGGACCTATTTATTAATACGACTTCGCCTTAGATCTTTTCTGATGCACTCTTCAATCAACGATTTTGATGCGGAGTGTGATCTCGCTCTATTGTTGGATAGATATATGCAAAAATTTTCTCCTGCCGCATCAAAGCCGCTGGATGGCTCTAGCGTCTCTTATCGATGTTATCTCGTGGAGCAAAATAATGAACTCGAATTGCTGATTTATTGAGCTGGAGCTCAGAAGCCATTCTTTTATTGTACCAGGCTCTTATGAATAGCGGCTCTAATTCGATAGCCCTATTATAGCATTCAATAGCCTCTTTGTATCTACCTAGCATATATAGAATGTTACCTTTTGTGTTGTAGGCCAGGGCATTATTCGGATTTATAGAAAGAGATTTCTCGCAGCACATCATGGCATTATTATGATGATTTTGAAAATAAAATATGTCCGCCTTTGCAGACCAGGCTTCCCAGCTCTCAGGATCGTTTTCAAGCTCCCTATCCACGACAATAACTGCGCCATCTAGTCCTTCCCGGGATAATAGAAGTAATGCTTTTCTAAAAGCATCGTCACCTTTCCTATCATCGCTTGATCGTGTCATTAAATAACTTGCTCCTGATTATTCGGATACTTATCGAATACAGTTCCGATAGTCCTGATTATGTACCTACCAAACAGAGATTCCATGAAGTTTTAGCTCCCAAATCCAGTCTTATCGGTCTAACACGATAAGCCAGGCGTATGAAGACACGATTGAAACTGCACACCAACCATCCATGAAATGCCCACAATATTATTATTTGTCATTACCTATCTAAGTCCATGGCATAATTTTTTCATATCCTCTATCCAGTTTCTCTTGCCAATTTGATTGGCATCTTGGTCTGTATTATATATATAGACGATTTCATCCAATCAAGTGTACAAATAAGTCCTGTATTCTGATGCAATGCGAAAATGAGGATGTCGTTGATATTACGCTAAAGGATTAAAGCAAAGAACGTGTCGAAAGAAAACAACCAAGAAGAATAGCGAGAGGAAGGTCCGGATATGAATCCGATCTAGGCTACAACCCCTTATTTGAATACCTCTCCTGCTTCTTTATACCATAATAAGAGGTCAAGCTGTCCCATAGGAATTCCGGCTCTCTGGGAGAAAGCCATCATCTTCTTCTCGATCTCAAGGTAGATCCTTCTTGTCGGAGAGACTGGAACCTCATCAATGACGCCCAGGAGCGCCAGATTTTTTAGAATATGCCGGTCAAGGATAGCCAGATCCTCTCCAAGGCCGATGTTTCTCAAGAAATGGCTGGCTTCTTTATAACCGAGCCCCTTGACATTTTCCACCAGCCATTCCCGGGCAGCCTGAGGGCCTGCAAATCCCGCGAGCGTGGCCCTCAGGGACTTTTCGCAAAACATTAGTCGAGCCAGGCAAATGTACTCCGCCTTTCTCTGGTTGAACCTGACGCCCGCCAGCTCCTTCTGAATTTCGCATGGCCCTCCGGCTGCCATCATGCACTTCCTGTCCAGCCGCTGCACCGCTTTCCAGCAAGTTCTGGCCTTCGACTGGGGTGTAAGCAGGCAGAAGACAAGTTCTCTGAAGAGATCTTCATCGCTCGCAGTCTCCCAGATACGCCCAAACTCCCCTAACCTGGCCTCAATCTCTGCTTTTACTGGATTGTATAAGTCCATCAGTTCCTGTGCAGTTAGGATCTCGGCTTTGTCTTCTGCATCCATTATGAACAATTTTATGCAGGGATTATTTAGCGATTTTGCCGAAGGAAAAGCTCATACCCTGCGACGCCTTAGCTTACATTACCTCCTATGACAAAAAACATAATGCATCCCAAGATCACCTCCGAGCAGCAGTTCCATCTTGTCTCCAGTTTTGCTCCATGTGGTTCCCAGCCGGAGGCTATCGAAAAGCTTAATTCTGGCCTCAAAGAGGGCGAGCAGTTTCAAACCCTGATCGGCGTCACTGGCTCCGGAAAGACCTATACCGTGGCCAATGTTATTCAGGATTGCCAAAAACCCACCCTGGTCATTGCCCATAACAAGACCCTGGCTGAGCAGCTCTACAACGAGTTCAAAGAGTTCTTTCCGGAAAACAGAGTGGAATACTTCGTCTCCTATTACGACTATTACCAGCCGGAGTCCTATATTCCTTCCAAAGATCAGTACATCGAGAAGGACTCCCATATCAATCCCAAGATCGAGCAGATGAGGCTCGCGACCACGGCTTCACTGCTGTCCCGCCGGGACGTCATTGTGGTGGCATCAGTCTCCTGCATCTACGGTCTGGGCAATCCTGAAAACTTCCAGAAGATGGGCTTTGAGCTGAAAGTGGGAGACAGGATTTCCAGAAAAGAGATCCTGGGAAAGCTTGTGGATGTTCTCTTTGAACGCTCTGACCTGGACATTTCGCCCGGCCACTTCCGGGTCAACGGCGAGACCATCGATATAGTTCCCGGCTACTTCAATAACATCATCAGAATCGAGCTCTTCGGGGATGAGGTAGAGAGGGTATCCGAGGTCGACCGGCTGACAGGACAGCGACTGGAGGAGATGAACTACTTCTTCATCTATCCAGCCAGACATTATGTGATACCGGAAGAGGAGCAGGCTGCGGCAATAGAGACCATCAAGGCTGAGCTGGAAGAGCGACTGCCACAACTGGGGATGATCGAGGCCCATCGGCTAAAGCAGCGCACGCTGCATGACTTAGAGATGATTCAGGAGACGGGAAGCTGCAAGGGCATTGAGAACTATTCCCGCCATTTTGACCGGCGACTGCCCAATGAGCCGCCCTACTGCCTGCTGGATTATTTTCCAGAGGATTTTTTGCTCATTATCGATGAGAGCCATCAGACGCTTCCCCAGCTTCGCGCCATGTACAAGGGCGACCGTTCTCGTAAAAAAAGCCTGGTGGACTATGGCTTCCGCCTTCCCAGCAGTTATGATAACCGGCCGCTTGATTTTGCGGAGTTCGAGCATTACATGAAGAATGTGATCTTCGTCTCTGCCACGCCCGGAGATTACGAGCTGGAGCACTCGAAGGATCCAGTTGAGCAGATCATTCGCCCCACAGGC
This sequence comes from uncultured Methanosarcinales archaeon, assembly GCA_963782455.1. GTDB lineage: Archaea > Halobacteriota > Methanosarcinia > Methanotrichales > Methanotrichaceae > Methanothrix. The sequence goes on along the minus strand of CAWAJP010000010.1, from coordinate 76,860 downwards.
TTGCTGGATCCAGAGGTAGAAGTCCGGCCCATTGAGGGGCAGGTGAGAGATGTAATGTCGGAGATCGGTCGCGTGGTGGCGAAAGGGGACCGTGCGCTGGTGACAACTCTCACCAAACGCCTGGCAGAGGAGCTAACCGATTATCTGAGCCAGAACGACATACGTGCCCGTTACCTGCACTCCGAGATCCAGTCCCTGGAGAGAACGGAGATCATTCGCGAGCTGAGACTCGGCAAGTTCGATGTGCTGGTGGGAATCAACCTCCTGCGCGAGGGCCTGGATATCCCAGAGGTGGGGTTCATAGGCATCCTGGATGCGGACAAAGAAGGATTCCTGCGCGATGAGAAGAGCCTGATCCAGACCATCGGCAGGGCCTCAAGAAATGCCAATTCCCGCGTGGTCCTCTATGCCGACAGAATGACAGGCTCCATAATTGCAGCAATGGAGAAGACGGAGAGGCGCAGAGCGCTGCAGATGGCCTACAACCAGGAGCACGGCATAGTGCCCAGCACCATCAAGAAGCCCATCCGGGATAAAGTGGTGGAGATAACCGACACCAGACATATTCCAAAGACCGACATACCGAATGTGATCATCGAACTGGAGGCGGAGATGTGCCTGGCTGCGGAGAGGCTGGAGTTTGAGCGGGCGATACAGCTCCGGGACACCGTCAAGAGGCTGGAGAAGGAGCTGAAGGTGGTGTGAAATGTGAGATAGATGTAAGGCTTGCGAAGCAAATTCTTGATTATATAATTCTCTGAAGATAGAAATATCTGATAAATATTGCGAGTGAGGAGAGTAAGCCCCCTTCTGTTCCAGACGGCATTCAGCTTAGCGCCATACCCGAGCTTGGCTGGACGTCCAATTTTTTCAGCTCTATTTTGGCTTGCACCCACAGGGTTTCGCCGTTTCATCCGCGTCCCGCGCGACCTCAGCCTTCCGGCATCATCGCTTTAACGCGGTGCGGTCTCGTTTCTGTGCCAGAGCCGGAGCTCTCGCCCCACATCTTTTGAGGGATGTCTGTGTGTCCAGTGGTGGGGGGACTTTCCACACCGGCCGGAATTGGCCAGCGGCAGCCGCCCTTCCTCTCTCGTCAGACACAGAACGCCTACTACCTGTTATAACCTTTGCTGCCCTGCTACTCCAGGGCAAATCTTTATCCCATAACCCGAGTCTTTTCTTCGGATGGCCCGAGATCAGAGAGATCATTACTATAGGCTGGCGAAAGAGGAGGGCTTTCGAGCCCGGTCGGCCTATAAGCTGCTGCAGATAAACGAGAAATTCCATGTCATCAAGCGGGGCGACTCCGTCGTCGACCTGGGGGCCGCACCAGGCGGATGGCTGCAGGTAGCCGAGAAGCTATCGGGCGGAAAGATTGTGGGAGTCGACCTGGAGGGCATAACTCCAATCCCTGGCGTTGTCACTTTTCGGGCGGACATAACAGCCGAAAGCACTGTGGATCTGGTGAAAGGAGCGCTCGGCGGTGAGGCGGATGTGGTGATCTGTGACGCCGCGCCTAATCTTTCCGGCGCCTGGGACAGGGACCATGCCGTATCCGTCGATCTCGCGCGATCAGCCCTCAAGATGGCCAAGAAGCTCCTCAAGCCGCGAGGCAACTTTGTGGTCAAGGTATTCCAGGGTGATATGTTCATAGACTACCTGAATGAGGTCAGGAAGGAGTTTGCCACAGTTCATGCTCACTCGCCGGCGGCGTCCAGAAAGGAGAGCGCAGAGACCTATGTCGTGGCCAAGAGGCTCCTCACGGGACCCGTGCGTAAAGGCGATATGCTGAATGTCCGGATCGAGTCAGTGGGAAAGTCAGGAGACGGTGTAGCCATGGTGGAAGGCTTCGCGATAATTGTGCGAGGATCAAAGCTCGGCGAGGAGCTGCGCGTGAAGATCGATGCTGTCAAGCCCAATTTCGCATTCGCCGATGTCCTGGAGAGAAAGGGTTAATAACTGCCCAAGAAAAGTAAAAGGTAGGGGCGAAGCTATGGAAGACAATGCAGTGATATACGTCGGTGACAAACCAGTCATGAACTATGTGCTCGCAGTGATGACCCAGTTCAACAAGCCAGTCTCCAGCGTAATATTGAAGGCCAGAGGACGCGCCATCTCTCGCGCCGTTGATGCGGCAGAGATCACCAGGAACAGGTTTATGCACGACCTTGTAGTCAAGGGCATAACCATCGGCACAGAGGCCATCACCAATGAAGAAGGCAAGACCGTGAATGTATCTTCTATGGAGATAGTGCTGGCGAAGCAGGAATGATTGATTTAAGACCATTGAGATCCATTTGTGAAATTTTAAATTAGAATTGAAATTAGAATTAGAATTTCAGGATTGATTGGGATTCCCTTGCCTCGCAGAAAATAATTTAAATGGCGGGGACCAATTAGAATTCGTGACAGTATTCAGAGCTTATGATGTCAGGGGTGTCTATGGCACCGAACTTACGGAGGAGCTAGTCCGGCGAGTTGGTGAGTCTTTCGGATCCTACGCGGGTGGAGGAACTGTCTCTTTAGGCAGGGATACCAGGACCAGCGGCCCGTCGCTGCAGAAAGCCTTCCTGGATGGAGTCCTGACCACGGGCTGCGAGGTCCATAGCTTCGGCATTATTCCAATCGCTATTCTTAGCTACATAACATGGAGAGAGAATCTCAAGGCCGCCGCCTACATCTCCGCGTCTCACAATCCATCCGAATACAACGGTGTGCGATTTAGAACCAGCGACGGCTACGGTCTCCTTTATCAGAATTCCTCCATTATGAAGTTCTACAAAGAAGGCAACTTTCTCTCCGGTGCAGGCCTGAAGGCAGATTTTGAGCCTGAGTCGGCAATCGAGAGATATAGACAATATGTAGCAGAAAAGCTCAACTTTTCGCGCTCCCTCAAAGTTGTCCTGGATATGGGCAACGGCTCTGCATGCACAATGACCTCCTTTTACCAGAAGCTGGGATTTGACTCCATTGTTATCAATGACACCATGGACGGCCTCTTCCCGGGTCGCGGTCCGGCTCCAAATGAAGAGTCCCTGCGTCCCGCTTGTCAGGAGGTCCTGAAAAAGCATGCGGATTATGGGGTGGGATTCGATCCGGATGCTGACAGAGGAATTGTCATCGACGATCTGGGCCGCGTTCTACCGCCGGAGAAGGTTGCCATCATAATCGCCCGGGCCAGGCATAAGCCAGGTGATCTTGTCATCTCCGGTCTTGACTGCTCGATGATCTTGGAGCGTGAGCTTGAGAAGGATGGCATAAAGGTGATGCGAGAGAAAGTAGGGGACGTCTTCGTGGCCAACCGGGTGAAAAATTCTGGTGCGGTCCTGGGCGTGGAGCGCAGCGGCCACTTCTTCTTGCCCGAGTTCCAGTACTCCGACGATCCCTTCGCCATGAGCCTGGCTCTTGGTGAGATCATTTCCCAAGGCGAGAAACTCTCCGAGCTTGCGGACCGTATTCCCGACTATCCTTACAAGCAGATGAGCATTCATCTCAATGAAGATCCTGCTGGCGTTATGCTCCGGCTTAAGGATGCGCTGGCCAAAATGGAGCCGAATACCCTGGACGGCTTGAAGATAACTGCGGATACCTATAGTGTCCTCATCCGCCCCAGCAATACCGAGCCCATTCTCAGACTGTATATAGAGACCACCGGAAAAGATATGGCAGAGCTGGAGGAGCACTACAGGAAGATCATCAACCAGGCCATGAAAGCCTGACAGACCTTCCACTCATAAGTTGTTGGCCCAAAGAGAGCGATTATCGTCCAGCTTTTCGCCTTTCCGTGCCGAAGCAATCTATTTAATGCGCTGCATCCATAAGAAATGTACAAACCACCGCCAGAGCTGATCTAAGCGTGAGCCAAGAAGACGTCTGCATTCTCATACCGACCCTCAATGAAGAGGAGTCCATCGAGCCGGTGATCCGGGAATTTCAAGCCCTGGGCTACGAGAACATCCTGGTCGTGGACGGCCACAGCACTGACGCTACAGTAGCGAAGGCAAAAGCCGCCGGAGCACGCATATTTCTTCAGTCGGGGTCCGGCAAGGGTCAGGCCCTGAAAGAGGTCTTTGCCGAGATCAAAGAAGAGTATATCCTTCTCATCGACGGCGACGGCACATACCTGCCAAGTGATGCCGACCGGGTACTGGCTCCAGTCCTGAAAGGTCAGGCAGACCACGTGGTGGGCAACCGCTTAGGCAATATCCAGGGAGGAGCCTTGAAGCGGCTGAACATGATCGGCAATAAGATAATCAACCGCTTCTTTGCCACGATCTATGGAGTTCATCTCACCGACATCCTCTCAGGCTACCGGGCTTTCACCACGGATGGCATACGCCTGCTGGATCTGTCCATGACAGGCTTTGAGATCGAGTCGGAGATCACCATAGAGAGCGTGAAGAAGGGACTGCGCATTATCGAGGTGCCCATCACCTACCGGCCCAGGCCTGCCGGCACCAAGACCAAGCTGCATCCCTTCCGTGACGGCCTGAAAATAATTCTCACTATCTTCCGTATGGCGAAGACGGAAAACCCCATGTTCTATTTCGGCCTGATAGGTTCATTATTCGGGATACTCGGTTTCCTTGTCGGCATTTATGTGGCCAGGGATTGGTTCTTCTGGCGCATAGAGCACGTTCCTCTCACCATACTGACAGCGATTCTGATCATTGTGGGCTTCCAGCTATTTCTCATTGGAATGCAAGGTGATATGATGGCATCTATGCACCGGGAGATGATGAGAGAACTGCACAGAAAGAAGAGATGAAAACTTTCTGCTAAAATTTGTTATATATTGATACTGACACGCAAGGATTCGAACAGCCACATCCTTATATACTCCGACACAAGCTGCTGGTAGACGAGGTTTTCATAAGCTCTTAAGCCAAAGGCCGTTGAGTAATAGGTTTGCAGATATGAGGTTCAATAATATATTCGTGATATCCGTAGTATTGATTGCTTTATGCGCTGGCAGTGCTCAGTCAATCGGGGACACCATAGGCAAGTCGGTGGACCAATTGATCGATGAGAGCAACGGAATTCACAGCCATGATATCTATCATCCTGAAAATCCACAGGAGGCCAGAGCGCTCTGGAGCCTGGAGCGCGGGATTGACTTCACCATGCCTGGCAAGGTGTTGGATAACAGCACCAGAACCAGTCCTGATGAGTCTGATTTCTCCGCAGAGATAAATGAGGAGATGCAAAACCAGGCGGCATATAACGCAAGCTTAGCCCAGAGCACACCATATCAAGAGGTAGCAACACCGCAGGCTGCGACATCGCAGGTTGCCGCAACGCAGGCCGGGACATCGCAAGCTGCAAACGCCTCTGGAAACTGGTCTTTTCGTATGAGAGACAGCAAGAAAAATAGAGTTCTGGCGCTCACACTCTCACAATCGTATAATGCCGTCTTTGGAACGGGGAGAATCAATGACGGCGGAGATACAATGGCGGTAACGGCATCCGGGTCGGTTGAGGGAGACAAACTGTACCTGGATGCAACATCTTCAGGGACCGTTACCCTTTACAGGCTGGCTCTCACTGTAACTGCGAGCGGCAACTCCGCATCCGGTGAGTACAGGGCGTTCTCGAATGGAGGAGAGACCTGGGAAGGGCTGGCGGAAGGGGTGAGGATTGGGGCGTAGCTGTATTCGAGGTTGGCAAAGGAGTTGGGGATGAGAATGAATTTTATTTATCCCTGGATAAAAATCAGGAACGGTATTTGCTGAACTCTAGGGATTCTTGCTCTCTATGGGACCCTCAAAACTCCATCTCCGGATAAGCAGCCTGCTCAAAGCCCAGAGGAAGGTAGCATCCAGAGTGGATCTTACGGATAATTATTCAACAGAGTTTGTGGCCGGAGTAGACCAGGCATTTGTCGATGACAGGATTATATCTGGAGCAGTGGTTTTAGGGCCAGCTCTCGAAGTGATTGGCCATAGCTGCCGTATCATGCCGGACGCTTTTCCCTACATATCGGGACTCCTCTCTTTTCGAGAAGGGCCTGCGGCCATCAGGGCTGTAAAAAGGCTCACGCCAAAACCCACGCTCCTCTTTGTGGACGGTTGCGGCATAAACCATCCCAGGATGGCTGGCATGGCCTCCTTCATCGGCATTGTGCTTGATATTCCTACCATTGGCATCACGAAGAATGTGCTATGCGGAGTTGGCGGTCTGCCGGGAAAAGCCGGCTCGGCTACCCCTCTCTTATATAATGGTGTGCAAGTTGGGCATCTCCTCAAATCAAAGGATGGCTGTCGCCCTATCGTCGTTGCCCCAGGACACCGGATTTCGATGCAGTCTTCCCTTGAGCTGACTCGCAAATATCTTGCCGATAGCAAGCTTCCTGAGCCCTGCCGGCTGGCTCATCAGTATGCCAATCAGGTGAGGAGAGAACTCGATAAAAGGTTTTTAGATCTTTAATTTAAGCGCAAAAACTGTTTCCGCCTCTTCATTCTGATTTTTGCGCTGCGAAATGTTCTGGGTGACGGGCAAATTTATGGCCGTCCGGGCTCCTAACCCAGGCCTGCAGGAACAATCATTGATAGCTTTGCCCTTTAGGTTTGGACATCTTTGAGAAAGTCCCGGAAGCAATCCCAGACAGAATGATATCGGAGAGCCTATGAGCTCTTCAGTTTTCCATGAACCTATAGCCGGTATTCACCTATATTTAAATTAGCATTTTCAGTCGTTTTAACCAAGCCAGCCCGGCGTTGAGGGCGCCCCTCAACCATAGCGCGGGAGGGCCGTAGGGCCGACTCGCGGCATCCCAGAAGATTGGCTCTGATGGAGTCCTTACATGCATCTGCGAAGTCCTGTCTGCAGTTTAATGACATTGGCATATCTTTTGCTAGGCGCAAAAATTATTCCGCCTCTTCGTCCGGGGTTCCGCGCGGTGAAACGCGCTGGGATGACGGGGCGCACTCAAGGCCGTGCAGGCCCCCCTAACCCCGCGGCCGCGGGGAACAATCTATGAAGCTTTGCCCTTTATCCTTGGATGAGTTTGAGAAGGTGGCCGCTGGCCCACTCATGGAACCCAGGAAGAAATAGCAAAAAGCACCAAATACAAAAATGGCGGAGATACGCGGACTGTTTCAGCTTTCGGGTCGATCGAGGGACAAACAGTACCTGGATGCACATCTTCCAGAACCGTTCCCTTTACCGGCTGGCTCTTACTGCGAGCGACGACTAGAACAACTGCTCTAAACAGTTGCCCCCGTCGCCTCCCCGGCAAAGCTATGCGCCGGCCGCAGAGCGGAAATGACCGCCGCAATCAAAGTAACTGCGAAGCTGGCCAGGAACGCCTGGTGCATGCCTGACTCGAAGGCCGCCAGAGGCGCGCCGCTCATGCCGCCCCCGAAGAGGAAGACATGGAACATGACATCCTCAGGAATACGGCTGAGCACCAGCGGGAAGACAATGGCGATGCTGAGCATCTGCCCGGTGCTCATGAGCATATAATTGACACCTGCCGCGGTGCCTCTTTTCTGCGGTACCACAGAGGACATAACGGCATTGGTATTGGGCGAGGCAAAGAGACCCGAGCCCCCGCCCATCAGAGCCTGGTAAAGAGCCAGCAGCCAGTAGGGCGTGCTGCTCACGACCGTGGCCAAGCCCAGAAGCCCTATGCCGGAGATGAGCAGCCCTGCAGTGGCCAGGCCCCGGGAGCCGTACCTGTCGGACAGGTGGCCCGAGACCGGTCCCACGAGCATAAAAGCGGCCCCGAAAGGCGCCATCATGATTCCTGCCCAGAGGGGATCGAGGCCGTAGGGCCCTTGCAGGAAGAAGATCAGGACAAAGAGCACTGCTCCACGGGCCAGGCCGTTGATGGCATTGGCTGCACAGGCGTAGGCGAAGAGCTTCTCGCGGAAGAGCCCAAAGTCCATCATGGGCTGCTCTGCTTTCTTCTCCACCACATAGAAGGCTGCCAGGCTCAGCACTGCCAGGACGAAGAGGGCGTAGACATAGACAGTACTGATGAGTGGAAAGGCCACCAGCGAGGCTGCCAGGAGCAAGGCGGCCAAACCCACTGTGAAGGTGATGCTTCCCGGCCAGTCGAAGCGCTGCTGGGTGGGCAGTGTCACCGGCTCACGCAGCCGCATAATGCCCCAGATGGTGCCGGCTGCGCCTAACGGCACATTGATCAGGAAGACCCAGCGCCAGTCGATGGCTGTGAGGATGCCTCCGATAACCGGCCCCATCAGGAAGCCGGCAGAGAAAGCGATGGTGTTGATTCCGAGGCCCAGGCCCACCCGCCCTTTGCGAAAGGCGTCCGTTACAATGGCCGCGCTGTTGGTGAAGAGCAGCGCTCCGCCTATCCCCTGAATCATGCGGTAGACGACCAGATCCCAGCCCTGGAATTGGGACGAGGAGAAGCCGCAGAGAAGCGAGCCCAAGGTGAAGACGGCAAAACCGGCGTTGTAAAGGTTCTTTCTGCCGAACATGTCTGCCAGGCGTCCGACAACGGGCACAAGTGCGGTGGTGATGAGCATGAAGCCCAGGATCACCCACATGATGGTCATGAATCCGGCATGAAGCTGGGTCATAATATCAGGCAAGGCAATGAGCAGCGCCGAGCCTTGAATAGATGCAAGCAAAGCTCCCACGGTGGTAACGGAAAGCGCGGTCCACTCATAGCCGCGCCAGTTGTCTGGATCCTTTTGCATATTGGACGCTGCAAGCGCGGCAGACTAATTTGTATCTGACGGCCCGGAAAGATAAGACTGAGATAAGATAACTCTTATTAATCAGAAAAATATTACATCTTTGGAATTATTACCTGCTCTCTCCTAAAATGTTTGGTCCCCTTGAGCCGTATCCTTGCTCCTGAGTGCAGGTTCGGCAAGCGTTCTTGACCATCCACAGTCGTTCCTTTGTTTCTTGCACCTGCCGCCAGACCGAATTGGAATTCATGTACTTGTTAGCATAAAGACGCTCTTTTGCAGCCTGGACCGCGCACTTCGCCGGAACATACGGACTGTTCCAATATGCAAGGGAATTATATGAGGGGTAATAATAATCCATATAGTTTGTTTCCTGCCCCTGGCCCTGTGGGATTGTGTTCAAGAACTCTTGAGAGGTTCCAGTAACGACTAAACAGAAATAGAGCGCCAAAATGAAGAATGCAAGATAGTTATTCACTTGATACCTCCAATACAAATTCTGTAATTTGAACTAAATAGTTTTCCATCTAAAATTAAATAAACCATGTATTATATATTATGCAATAGACCGTTTGCTATCTAATCAATAGGATATTGAGAGTGTATTTGCAGGCTCACAAAAGAATCAGACAACTGAGGCGTTAAATCTCTTACAGCTTCTTTGGTCAACCCTCTTGACTAAAAGCTTTAAAATTTTATCTGGCACATGATAATAATAGTCTAAATCCGTTATGCTGCAAAATAAAGTAGTGCGGGAGACGGGACCCCGCACGTTTTTACTGGTAATGTTCTCTTTGCAGAGGGCGGTCAATTATTGGGGATTGCATAGCAGGATGAATGCCACTTCACCCTAACCATTTTCCAGCAGCTTTCTGTAATATCCGGCATCGAATTCCCATGTATCACTTTTTGGCATTTACTCCCATTTTAATACCTCTCTCATCGCTTCAAGGCCGTATCCTGTTCTTCTGGCGATCTCACTGATGCTCAATCCTCCTTGAATAAATCTCGCGACATGAGGAATTCCACTAGATTTGGCATCCACACAACCCCGGAATTTGGATGTCAGCGATTGGTGCGTGGAAAATTTTATTCCGCACTATTGAGCATTATTGGATCGCTAGTGACGCCGGTTTCCGTCCAAAGTACAAGATAGGCTTTCGCCATGAGTTGATCTATGTACTTCTTGGTATAGCCTTTAAGATCGGCCACAATACTGTAGCCGACCAGCCTTCACCTCAAAAGTTGTACTCTGGCCTGGCTGTATATTCAAGGCAGAGCGTCGCATGAAACTCATCTAGATAAATTGACACTTAACGGCGCAACTCCTATATTCATGGACTTGTATCTATCCCAGCAATGACGAGATCAGTTGCCACTTCGGGCGAAAGCTGCAAGATACAAAGCAGTAGCGACCAGAATAGTGCCCTTGATATTGGGCCCAGAGAAGCCTATAACCGACTCCTGAATACTTCCGTAGAGATGACTTATCTCGATATGATGATAAACCTCTCACAATGGGACCAAGACATCTCAATGCCCCGGAATGCGACTGAATATCGGGCCAAGGCTCAAAGCTACCTAGTGGATCTGAAGAACAGGAAATGGATCTATCCTGAATTCGGCAGGCTTCTCTCCATTGCCAATAGTGGCAGTAATTGGTCGACGATCGAAACCGCCAATCTCCGGCTCTGGAATCGCGATTGCAACAAGAGGATAAAACTCCCTCCAGACTTCGCTGCCCGTGAGTCGGAGATGACCTCCTTGGCCCAAGCTGCCTGGGAGAATGCCCGAGCGAAAGACGATTACTCCATATTCCAGCCCCACCTGAAGGCCGTGGTCGAGCTGAACATGGAGAAGGCCAGATATTGGGGCTATAAGGAACACCCATATGATGCCCTCCTGGATGACTTCATGCCTGGCATGACCGTAGCCAAGTGCGACAAGCTCTTCGATTTCATCAAGCCCCAAATCATAGAGCTAATTACAAAAATAAACGATGTCAACGAGAATGCTTCGAAGAATATCTACGGCCACGTCTCCTATCCGGAGGACAAGCAGGCCGAGGTCACGAAGAAGATAACGTCTGTCCTAGGCTACGATTACAGTTCTGGAATCATGATCAAGACCAAAAGGCACCCAGCAACTTACAGTATCGGGGCTCATGATGTTAGGACAAGCCTCCGCTATGATGAACACGACCCAGAGGCTGCCATCATGACGGCGATTCACGAAGGAGGTCATGGCATCGCTGCCCAGAAGATTCCAGATAAGTACTATGGAATGCCAATAGGCAAAGAGCCAGGAATGGACATGGCCGAGTCCGAGTCTAGGTTGTTCGAGAACAATTTTGGTCGTAGCAGAGCCTTCTGGCAGTACTGGTTGCCTGAGTTGAAGAAGGAGTTCAGACCAGCAATGGATAACGTCTCTCTGGATGATATGTACATGCACATCAATAGGCTCGACATCAGCCCTATTCGCATAGATGCTGATGAGATATCTTACATAATTCATATCATCATACGGTATGAGATAGAGCGCGACCTCTTCGAGGGAAAGATTGGGGTTGACGATCTGCCGAGAATCTGGTGCCATAAGTACAAAGAGTATCTCGGAGTGAACATCACCGATGACAATAGCGGCATACTTCAGGACGTTCATTGGGCTGGTGGACTCCTTGGCTACTTCCCGGCTTACGTCATGGGTTCCATGAACGCTGCTCAGCTTGAGGCGGCCATGAGGAGAGACAATCCTGACTTGGACCAGAGATTCGCTTCAGGCGACTTTACCATTCCGGCGGCCTGGATGCTTGAGCATGTATACCAATATGGCGCTATCTATGATACGCCTGAGCTGATGAAGAAGGCCACGGGGAACGAGACTGAGGCTTATGATTTACTGAACTACCTGAACAGCAAATACAAGAAAATATACAATCTCGATTGACCCTCTGCGCATTCGGTTCATTCCTTTTCGGTTAAGATGATGGCTGCCATTTATCTATCAGATTGGATTTGCATGTGTTGGCTAGAATAAGTGGTATCACTATTGCATTGTGTCATCATTGCAATCGCTTTTCAATGCCTCGATCTAGGTTCATCCACATTTTCCAAAAGTTAGATGATGAACTTAGGATCTATCTACCTGGCATCTTTCTTTAGATGTTGTCGAGCTTTCTCTAGGATTTTAGAATACTCTTTATTTTTATCGAGTTCTTCTGCATGAGTTAAGCACGTCTGAGCGAGTTCAACGAGACGCTTCTTCTCTGTGGTATCAAAACATTCACGAAGCTTTCGCTCATATGCTAATGCCAGGTAATAGTAGTATTTCGCTTGGGCTGATTTTTGTGCTCCACTCTCCAAATACTTTATTGCATTATCGATTTCGTTCTGCTTTTGGAAAATACGCCCCTTTATAAAAGCACATTCCGCCTTATATTGATTTTCTAGATCCTTCTCTTGTTCCTTCCACCATTCCATGAGGTCTAGCATTTCTATGTGATACTCAGCATATTGAACCTGACGGTTTGCTTCGTTCAGATCTGCATCACGCTCTATATATGAATTTGCGAGTCCAAGCCGGGCTGAAAGAAGCATATCGCTAATGCTAAAAGTCTCTCTCAAATCCAGATCTTTTCCAATATTCCTCGATTCCATTTTGCGCCAGAGTTTCATCAAGCCGGGTCTCCGACAGGATTTGCATCTCCATTCAGAATGTTCTGCAATTTTTTCAACCTTCTTTTTGATCTCGTCGATTATATTGTTGAATAAATTTTCGCATTCAATGTAATTTTTCATAGCCTGATGAGCTTTGGCCAAGTACAGAGTGACTATCAGCACCTCCCATCCATTAGTCACGATGTGTTCGTCCCCCTGGCATGAAAAGATCTTCTTGGCGATCTTGAAGTCTATAGCTGCTTTTTCGTAATCGCCCAAGCACATATGAGATCTTCCGAGCCAAAAATGACACCAACCTTTGTGAAGGAGCGGGTTATATCTTTCGAGAGCCTGCTCTAAGTAGGCAATTCCAGAATCTAAGAATTTTTTTCTACTTACTGTGTTTTGATAATCGCGAGAAGATTTCAAACTATATAAGCCCATTTCCGCAAGAATACGCGGATCATCAATAGTTTTCAGCCCCCAGATACGAGCATCATCCCACTCCTTTTGGGCCTTATCTATTCTGCACAATTCTTTATAGACATTTCCTAAAACAAAATGCCCAAAGAAATCTAGAGGATTCTCAGTATGAGCCTTTATAGCATGCTTATAGGCATCAACAAACTTCTTCTGATTACGGAGGGATTCGGCCAACCAAGCATGCAGATTTAGATGCTTTATTATCCCATGCTTATCAGATTTAAGTTCAAGTTCTTGAATAGCTTTACTTAGCAAATTTTCTGCTGAAATATGATACTCTTTTTCTAATGGATCGTTATTGTATTGACTTGTATACATATATAATATATAAAATAAATATGCTGTCACGGCATATTCCCAAATCAGTTCATCGCATTTCTTTTCTATCTGATTTCACTTCCTGGATCTGTTTTCCGAGATTTAAAGCCTTGTTCTTAAGACAAGAGAAAAAGCCTTTAAGCTGTTTCTTTTCTTTCATTCTATACGCATTTATTGCTTGTTCAGTTATTTTGTCTAATTCCTCTAGATGGCGTATTCTAGAGAGAACATGATTCATGTCACAACAATCTCCTATCGTGGAATAAATAATTCCAATTTTTTCAAGAATCTTCTTATCTTCCGTGGAGATTATATCTAGAGAGCTTTCAAGTAGCGTTCTTACGCTAGAGATATTACCATTCTCAAATGGAAGAGATTCGAGTGCCTTTTCGCATGCCTTTTGTGCCTCTTTTTTATAATCATTTGCACGATTTCCACCCTTTTTCTTGTGTTTCAGATAGGCAATTGAACACGCTCCTGCTAGAAGATACATATATTTTGAGGATTTGATATTCGTAGCATATTTGTACTCTTTCACTGCATCATCGAATTCCTCTTGATCCTCATATATCCTCCCGAGTAGTTGATGGGTGTACGCATGCATGGATTGGGAGGATTTTGAAAGAGATAAAGCCTTCTTTGCCATGCGCTTTGCAGCAAAAAATAGAAGCCATCGTCTCATGATGGATCTCTTGTCTTTTTTGCACAATGCCTCGCCCAAGGTCATGTAAGCAAAAGACAAGTTTGATAAGAACTTACACCCGTAGCGCTCTTTATCTTCACGATCGGTGCCTCTGAATGCAGATTTTATAATCTCGTTGCATTGGATGTAGACTGCTGACTTGCTATTTGCTATCGACTTTAACAGATTATCCGAATTTTCATATATGTTTAGCTCATTACTTTTCCTTTTTGCTGTAAATTTGTTAGTTCCATCACAAGTGATTTCTAAAATCATTTCCTTTTTTTTATCGTCAAGTTTTAGTAAAAGAGAATTATCTTCTGTTTTTGCTTTGATAATTTTACCATTATTGTATTTCTCAATTTTTGCAGTTTTTACCCAATAAATACCAAATTCATGTGTTAGAAATTCAATGAGTCTCTCGTTATCATTTCCGGTAATTTTATCCCATCTAAACACATACGAATTTTCTTTTTTTTGAGCCAAAGCTAGTAGATCATGCGCTTTAGCTAAATTAAAATCTTTAGGCCTTAGGTTTATTATATGCTTGCACCGATTGATAACATTACTCCAGTCTCTTCTCTCAAAACTGCTTAAAGCTAGGGCAAAATGAGATTCACATCCCTCGGGTTTTTCATCAACAGCTTTTTCGAAGGCACTTCTAGCGGCATCCTCATAGTTGGGAGGTGTTGCATTCGGATCCTTATATTTATCATGTTTTCTAGACCCAAATTCCAACTGTCCTCGTTCAGTATACACTACGCCCAGATTGTGATATGCTAGATCCAACTTATCGTCATCGATCAAGGCTTCAATAAACTTTTGTTCTGCCTCCAGAAGTTTTGCATTGCGGATCCTCGGCGTACGCAGACATTCCCTATATGCAGCTAAACCTTCGCTAAAGCTTTTGATAGATCGCCAGCGCGCCGATCCCTTGAAACATATATCTGTAAACATCCTATAAGTCAGCTCAATAACCATATCATCAAGGCTGAGCTTGCCTTCTGCCGCTTGCTCCATGATCGGTTTGGTATCGTAGACCTTCCAGGTCTTAGGAACGGTCTTAGGAACAGCAATCCCTGTGATTTGTGCTGTCAGAATGAGAACTCCACCATCATCATGAAGGCTGCCCGTTATTCTGGGGCCACGGGCGATGCTTCCCAGCAAATCCATAATTGAACCTATAGGAATCTTCACGCCCCAGAGATCCATGCTGGAGCCCGAACTGACCATGCTCTCATGAAGTTCAGAAAAGTCTCCTGAGGTGATTGTCGCCGATGCAATGTGGCCGCTCTCTGAAGCCTGCGGCATGGAGGTAGGTATAGCCGCATCTCATTTACCGAATTCACCTCTGAATAGAGTGCAATTAAGCGATTCAGCTCAACATAGAGCATCGTGCTCAACCCTTTGACTGAATCAGATTGATCCTCTGTGTAGTTTTCAAATTCTTGAATGATCATGGTATTACTCGCCTTGTAGATTCCCCAGAGAAATAAAAAAAGCAGATAAAGCCCCATAACGTTTATCCAGCTAAAACATGATACTATTGCACCATATTTCATGTAATATCTAACGGGCAGGCCTGATCAATCGATATGATCATGGACAACACTATAGATGAATCAATGTTATGTGAGTTATGTAAGAATCATTCCTTATATTATATATTCTTTTTTTCTAGAAAAGTGTGAGTCCCCGAAATCATTTTGCCTATCATCTTAGTCAGTACGCATATACGTGCTCC
Organism: uncultured Methanosarcinales archaeon; assembly: GCA_963782455.1. Classification (GTDB taxonomy): domain Archaea; phylum Halobacteriota; class Methanosarcinia; order Methanotrichales; family Methanotrichaceae; genus Methanothrix. The sequence continues at coordinate 61,311 of CAWAJP010000010.1, read as the reverse complement.
TAGCAACACTGATCTTCTGCAGACGAGGGTTCAAGGCAGGCGAATGAAGCAGGATGGTGGCCTCCCAAGAGGTCTGCTTACGTGTCTGAGCCACGTACTCCATCACCTACCCAGCATTCTCGTAGAGGAACTAATCGTGCTCCACGATCGTGAAGCTATGATATTCTCTGGCCGAAGTAGTAGAAAGAGCTAGGTGAGAACGAAAAATCTCGACCCAATTTACTGGTAATCAATTTAGGAAGTTAATTCTGAAAATCGCCATGGTGCGAATGATTTATGCGGTTACGGAGATATTGAGAGTGTATTTGCACGCTCACAAAAGAATCAGACAACTGAGGCGTTAAATCTCTTACAGCTTCTTTGGTCAACCCTCTTGACTAAAAGCTTTAAAATTTTATCTGGCATGTGATCGATGCCGTTAGAATTCGTATGCCCCGAAAAATATAGTGCGAGAGATGGGATTCGAACCCGCGAACGCCTGCGCGATAGGGCATTCAACTCAAGTTCGACTGCCAAACAATTCGCATTAAGAGAGGGGAAGATCGGCAAGATGGGCGTGGTCTTCTTAAAGATGAATGCATCAGGATATTGCGGCAATATCTAACGATCAGGCAAGACTTGAAGATCGGGGAATACCAGCACCTCTTTTATGCAGTATATGGGCATCGGTAAGCTGATGAAACATGAGGCAAACATATTGGCGATGAAGTCAATATATATCGAAGATAGTTATATAAAATCTTTTGACACATTGGTCAGTGCCGTTGAGGGTGATGGTGTCGTTCTAGAAACAACTGCATTCTATCCTCAGTCTGGGGGACAGCCATCAGATTTAGGATCATTATTTCGAGACGGGGAGGAGTTCAAGGTCTTAAGAGTTGAGCCTACAGGGCCTCTCCACATCCTGGATAAGCCCGGTCTTGCGGTTGGAGATAAGGTCTCCGGAAGAATAGATTGGGATAGGCGCTACAGATTCATGCGCAGCCATACTGCCTGCCACATACTGAGTTCGATCATATTCAATGCAACCGGCGCCAAGATAACCGGAAACCAAATAGATCTGGCCAGGTCCAGAGTGGACTTCAGCCTGGAGACGTTTGACAAATCGAAAATCGCCACGTATGTTGACGAAGCTAACCGCATAATTTCTGAAAATCACGCCGTCAAGACCAGCCTGTTGCCGAAAGCCGAGGCCATGGCGATACCTGATCTGGTACGTCTCGCCATGAATGTCCCGGATAGAGAGCAAATAAGAGTGGTGGAAGTCGAGGGTGTGGATCGGCAGGCATGCGGAGGAACCCATGTCCGTAACACTGGCGAGATAAGAGGAATTAAACTTGTCAAGGCCGAGAACAAGGGAAAGTCCAACCGGCGGGTCTACTTCGAATTAGCGGATTGAAAATTCGGCATACTATGTTGGATTCGGCCGCAGAATTTGTGATCCGAAATAATGGCGTAACTGCATAACGCGCAGTGATTGGCAGGCGTCCTTATATCTCTGCACCCAAGACACCGGACGCAACTCTTGCGAACCTCTTGGGCTTTGGATTCAAGAGAAATTGCCAGGAGCAAAAACTATCCTGCCTCTTATTCCGGGTTCCGCGCGGGTGTTACGCGCCTGGGTGACGGGTCAAACTTATGGCACATAAGGTTAGGGCAAGAAAGTGTTAAATCTAAACAGGCGTGAATAGGAGATTGGTATGTTTGCTGAGTACATTCAGGCCAGTTTGAGACATGCGAAGTACGAGATTCTCGAAGATGGTACATACATGTCCACCGTAGAGGGCCTGCAGGGCGTGATTGCCATCGGTGATAGCATTGAAGAGTGCCGCCAAGATCTTATTGAAGTTATCGAAGGATGGATAGCACTACGGCTTAGAATGGGAGATACAATTCCTTCCATAGATGGCGTTACCATTGATGTCTCTGCGGAGCCTATAGCAGTTGTCTAGACTCCTTCCTGTCTCCAGGCAAGAGCTTATCCGACGGCTCGGAAAATTGGGATTCGAGGAACCTTATCCGGGATCAGGCCATTCCTATATGATTAAGGAACTGGCCAAGGAGCGCATATATGTGACCATTCCCAATCCTCATCATGGCCAGGATTTCAGTGTTGGGCTTCTAGCGCAGATCTTAAAAGAAGGAGAGATCAGCCGCCAGGAGTGGCTTTCAGTTTAGTTGCTTGATGCAGCAATCTGCATATAAGATTGATCTCTAACCATCCTTTAACATTCAGAAAAATTATTGTATCTTTGAAATTATTACCTATTCTCCCCAAAACCGTTTTGCCGCGTTAAGCCATATCCTTTCTCTGCGTGCAGGTGCGGCAGGCGTTCTTGACCATCCACAGTCGGTCCTTTGATTCTTGCACTTGCCGCCGTCGCTTGGCCGGCTGCGGCCTGGAGCGGCGCCCCCGTGCACCTCGCGGGAGGCCCGCAGGCCGACTCGCAGAATCCTGAAGAAAAAGAGAGTGCAGTCCTTGCAAGCATCTGCGCTATCCTGTCTGCAATCTAATGATAATTAGCATATCTTTCTATTAAGATGCAGAATCATTCTTCCTATTATTGTGGAGTCCCGCGCTCTGAAACGCGCTAAGATAACAGGGCGCCCGCGTGGGCTTGTGCCTTGGGGGGCCGGGAGGCCGGTCGGGCCTGCCGCCTATGAAACCGATAGGTGTTGGGCAAGAAGGCTCGCTAAACTCTGAGGACAGCATTTTTGTGACCGTAATAGGCTGGGAATGGATCGAAGCAGGAGGATGTGATTGCATTTCGAGGGCAATTTGAGCTCAGTCCGGCAACCTAATTAATGTCTAAACTAAACAAGTCTGTAGATGAAGGCGTTTCGATATTTAAATCAGCGATTTCTGCATAATGGTATAAGGCGGTGCTGCTACGATCGATAAGGGTGATGGTGATATCCTGCATAACAAGATGCAATCATTCATTTCTTCAAATAGTATCATCATCTCAAATCATGCAGGTGCAAGGATGTTCGAGAGAGGAGTATCAGCCGATGATCTGATAAGCTTAATAACGAACGGAGAGATAATAGAGGAATATCATGATGAGTACCGCTGCCCAGCCGTGCTGATACTGGGGTAGGTAAGAGGAATACCGCATCATATAGTTGCGGCAATCTGCAAAGATCAACTGATAATAGTTACCGTGTATCTGCCAAATGAAGATGAATGGATCGATAATAGGCGGAGGAAATAAAATGGGTCTTGGTGAATGCCTCTTGTGCAAAAGCAAAATGCGAGAAGGAACAACAGAATTTGTCGCCAGAGTTGGTGAGCAGGTAGTGGTAATCAAGAATATTCCTGCATTTGTTTGTCCGAATTGCAGTGAGGCTTATTACTCCATAGATACGCAAAGAAAAATCGATCGCATCATGAAGGCTTTTCATGAAGGAAAGCTGCTCGCCAAGCCGCTTGCTGCAGGAGAGGTTGATCTGCTGGCATTGGACGCCTGTCAGACTGCGGCAAGTGCTGCGATTGGGGATCTTTGAGAGTTGGATCTGCAGTAGTACCTCCCACTTCTGGCGTGGAATAAATTGTCATAGGAGGCAGGCATCCTTTGCTTGAGCCGCCCAGGAGAGAACGTGCGTGTAGCTCGCGCGTGCTATCGCATGGGCGCGCGTATCCGCGTGGGCTTGCCGCCTGGGGGCCGGGAGGCCGGTTGGGCCTGGCGTCAGGGGGGCTTGCCCTGCAGATGTCGGAGCGGTTTCGGGCAGAGCCGCCATGCAGCAATCTCTTCACTTTCTCGAATTGCAGGCAACCCTTACGAATAGCATCATTCCAGCATGTTTCCCAATGTTTTGAGATCGGTGCACCTCACCAAGATTGAGTTCGCATCGATATCTTCGGCATGATGATGCATTCCGGAATCGTCAGTGAATAGAATGGCATCCTCTCTCTTGGCCAACGCTATGAAATAGGAATCAAACCCGGAACAACCGGTCTCTAATGCCACATCCCAGGCGATGTCGAAAATGGCCTGTTCCTCGGCTATGTTATATGATTTCATAATGCCCTTTGATGCTTTTGCAGCCAGAGCTCTGCCGGCAAGCCGTTTGGCAACGGCAGCAGTCTCCACTATGCAAACCTTGGGGACATGAACTTCCACATCTCGCTCTTCAATAAACTTGATTAAGACTTTGCATTTCTCATGGGTCTCCAATTCTCTGGAATAGGCATCGGAGGAGAGCGAACGTAACGGTTTGAAGATGCTCTTAATTAGGACCGAAGAATCTAAAACCACCCTAATCATAATATCTTCTCGATCGCGTCTCTTTCAGGACGGCATCGACATCTTCCCTGGCTTCAGGTTCACCGAGCTCGTCCAGAAGATCGCTAAAGCTCTCTTGGATGGTGATGCTGACCCGAGCTTTATTGGGCAGATCCAGCTCTCCGATAGGCTTGAGCACATTGTTCTCATAAATTGCTTTTATCTTCATATTCGGCACCTGTCATCTGAGCAGAGTGAAATGATATATGAACCGGATCAATATTTAGAGCTACCGATGATGTCATCTTACATTTCCCCACCTGGAATTTGTTGTTCCTTGCAGGGCTCATGCGTGCCCGCTTGGGGCTTGCCGCCTGGGGGCCGGGAGGCCGGTCGGGCATGGTGTCAGGGGGGCGCTTGTCTCTGGGATTGGCAGCTTTTGGAAAGGCTGGATTTTTTGGAAGTTGTGGCAATTCGTTATTATTAGCAGAAAATTATAACCGAACAGCTACGAATAACACCACAGAGGCGCAGAGCGCACAGAGACTTGACGGCGGAGGACGGAATAGTCTCCGGCTTGACGGTCCTTGCGAGCTGTGGGCTAGTCTCGCCCGGCAGCCCATCGATCGTGCTGCATCCTTGCCGGGGTCTACAGCTTGCGCTCCTGGGTCCGCCACCCGCGGGCTGGGCTGTCCAGGCCGCATTGCTGGATTCTGGGGAATCTGGACCATCCTTCGGGTTAAGTGGGGCGAGGAAGGATCGAACTGGGAGGAAAGCGATAAGTACATGATGAAAGATTCTCAGACGGTAACCGAAATGGTATCAAATTCTTTAGATCTATGCAACTCCGAAGGTTATTTATACAAATGGAAGAACGAAAGCAATGTAATGGAGGTGCCAAGATGACCTTTCTAAGCATAGGTGATTCTATATTCGAAGATATTCAAGAGTTTATATCATTTCTCGAATATGATAAAAAAGGTTCACGCTTGCCAAGCAACCTCCAAATAGTGGTAACTATTTCTACGTTTGAGACGATAAATGAATTTATTGATAATTTAGTAAATTTCGGGTTCATAATTGAAAAAAGATATGGAAAATTGCTGCTAATATCCAAATCCATTAATAATCGAAAGATTTATTATTACGCCTTTTTCGATGATAGGAATAACGTTCCTCTATTTTTAACCAGCGCAAGGAAGACAGATGATATACCCGAAACTCTTCTAGATTATATAAAAAGAGCAAGGGATATATCAAACCTCTGGATTACTCCAAGAATCATGAGAGAATTAAAAGATAGATTAATCGAGGAACATAGCGATCTAATTATAACATATTTTTCAGCAAAAAGAACACCTGACTCGAATATCAGAGCAGAATATAGACCAGAGGTAAGCAGAGGCATACAATATCGGGGAATTGATGGTAGGCAAGCGCTAGATGAAATGGAGTTCTATTATGGAGTGCTGCCAAAAATCCTAGAAATATGGCTTCCAAATGGAGTGGCATTTAGGATAGACAATAAAGGAATAATAACTTTGCTTAAAGGCAATTTTGGAAATGTATTTAAGATTATAGAAAGTGTAATTGATAAATTAATCGCCCTTAGAAATGCAATAGGAGAATCTAATTATACTATTTATAAAGTTGGGATTAATAACCAATTTACACATATGATTCAAACGCCTTGGTCAGTAATTCTACCTACAAGAATGCGGTTAGATGATATTCCAGGCTTCTGCAAAGCATTAAGCGAAGAAGAATGGGATTTTACAATATTAGAGGATATGCTTCTTAAGGAATCTATGTTTTCAGCTAGATTAATAGATAATAATAATAGTTCCGTATTTGATATTGAAACCTCAGGCGATTCAATCGATATATATCCGGTGGAACAAGCAGATATTGGATCATATATAAAATTTTATGAGTTTCTTGTAGAAAACGTAGATTCTCAGGCTGTTGTGGGGTGAATATATCGGAGATCGAAATAATCCACAGAGCTACGAGGAGTTCTATAGTTGCTTATCTAATGAAGAGAAATCGCGGCTTCACAAACTAACAAAGGGATTTGTGGATTACTTCAAGCCCGTTGTCTTGGAGAGAATAAATAACGAACTGGATAACGATAGAAGGCATCAAAATTTAATCAAGTTTTGTGCAAAAGCCTTTGCCAAAACAGACTTGGCACTTAGATCTGGTTACGAGTTCTATTTTACAGAACCTCTAATCGAATTTTGTTCGTCTCACGAAAGTAGTAGCTGTTTTGACATTTTATTATTTAATGAATCATCAAGAAGTGCTATCATAATAGAATGCAAGACGTCGATACCTTCCAGCACTAAAAGCACAATGAGAAGTGTAGAAAAATCAATTAAACATGTCCAAGGCAAATTGGATTACTTATCTGATATAATAGGCATTCAAATAGATTCAGAGAAGATTGAATACGTTTTGTGTGTATATGATAAGGATTCAAACAAAGTAATAGAATCGCTGAAAGGCCAATCCAAAAGAGGAAGCGAATTTAGCTACAATCCTGAACAGGTCAAGTTATGGATCTATCGGCCTATATCAAAAATCATGCAATTGCATATTAATCACATCCATAATAATCCAGAACTAACTCAGATGTTATTAGCCGGTTTCGATGAAAAAAGCTCAAAAAGTAGGTTTGAATTACCATATAGCTATTCATCACACCATTATACAATTTTACAGTTGGCGATTATTGGCGATTGCTACAGAAAGAATTTGCTTGATCAATTTATGGACGATCCAAAAATAATTAACTTGGAGGATATATAGCAACTTTGGATCGAAATCTTTCTCTCGGCATGCTTCCTGAAAGAAAAAAGGAATTAAATAAACGAAAAGGTGGAGTATATAATAAAATATGGCGAGAGATATAAGCTAATTGAAAAGCTTAACGATAATGAAATCAGGCTAATTTGCGTGGGAAATAGGATCGATTTAGTTTCTAAGAATATTAAAGATAAATTCTTCAAAAATTGGGTCGAAGAGAAATCGAATGAAATGGGAAAAGAAAAAGCCTTAACGGAATATAAAAGGAGGGCAGGCATAAAACAACTTTCGGATTTTCCTGATTTGTTTAAAATCCAAGATTAAAAATGCAGGACCAAATATGTGGTTATGATTTCGTCCGGTTTTATCATTGATAGCAGGACCTGTTTTCACTTTCGCCCAGATCTCTGTCGCCCGTCCGGTCCTTCCTGTATCAAATTCCCCGTTCATACCTTTTCACACATTCCCCGCACAATTCCGATATCCTCTGCCATCTTTCTCAAATAGTTCCTTATATCCACCGCCCCACTGCTATCTTGGAGGTGAGGCGACCAGACACGATCACAGAAAACAAGCACTTCATTTCAAAGCATATATCCTTCAAAGTTGGGGCCTCCCCCAACTTTCTGGCGGGCATGGTTGAAGTCCGGAGGCAAATCCGGGCGTCTCCGGAATAGATCAAAAAAATCAGAATTAACCAAAATGAATTCAGGTGTAATATGAGGCAGATAGCCATCTACGGCAAAGGCGGAATCGGCAAGTCGACTACCACCCAAAATCTCACTGCAGCTCTGTCAACCATGGGCAAGAAGATCATGCAGATAGGATGCGACCCCAAAGCAGACTCTGTGAAGATGCTCATGAACGGCAAAAGGCAGCCTTCCGTTCTCGACACGCTCCGCAAAGAGGGTGAAGTGGAACTGGACGATGTATTGAAGACAGGCTTTGGCGGCATCAAATGCGTCGAATCCGGTGGACCGGAACCGGGCGTGGGCTGTGCTGGCCGGGGAATAATAACCTCCATCGGACTGCTGGAGAACCTGGGAGCCTACACGGACGACCTGGACTACGTCTTCTACGACGTCCTGGGCGACGTGGTCTGCGGAGGCTTCGCCATGCCCATCCGGGAAGGGAAGGCCCAGGAGATCTACATCGTGGCCTCTGGCGAGATGATGGCTCTGTATGCTGCCAACAACATCTGCAAGGGCATCCAGAAGTTCGCCGAGTCCGGCGGAACGCGCCTGGGCGGCATCATCTGCAACTCCCGCAACGTTGACCGGGAAAAGGAGCTCGTAGAGGGCTTTGCCAAGAAGATCGGCAGCCAGATGATCCAGTACGTGCCCAGAGACAACATCGTCCACCAGTCCGAGATTCATAAACAGACAGTGATCCAGTACGCTCCGGACTCCGACCAGGCCAAGGCCTACCTGGCGCTGGCGAAAGCGGTCGACGAGAACCAGATGTTCGTTATCCCAAAGCCGATGGAGTACGAAGAGCTTGAGGAAGTCATGATGGAATGGGGTGTTATAGAATGAAGATGATCCGGGCCGTTATCAGGCCTGAGGCCGTGGATAAGGTCGCCGATTCCCTGGAGGCTGGCGGCTTCACAGCCCTGACCCGCATCGAGGTCTTCGGCAGAGGCAAGCAAAAAGGCATCAAGGTGGGCAATGTGGTCTATGATAATCTGCCCAAGACCATGGTCATGATGGTGGTGAACGACGAAATGCTGGAGCCTGCAATCAAGATCATCGAGGACAGCGCCCGAACCGGAAACATAGGTGACGGCAAAATATTCGTGTCACCGGTCGAGGAGGCCTACACCATAAGGACCGGCCAGCGAGGGCTGTAGAATGAAAGAAGTTCTGGCCATCATCCAGATGAACAAGATGGAGGCCACGAAAAACGCTCTCGATGTCATCGGCGTTCCCTCCATCACCGCCTACAAGGTCACCGGCCGGGGAAAGCAGAAGGGCCTCGTGATCCCTCACCCCTCAGAGCTGGCCGGATCAAATGAAAAGAGCATGAAGTACATTCCCAAAAGGATGGTCTCGGTCATGGTGGAAGACGAGTTCGTGCCGGCAGTGGTAGCTGTGATCACCAAGGTGAACCGCACCGGAAACTTTGGCGACGGCAGGATCTTCGTCTGTCCAATAGAAGAAGCTGTCAGAATAAGGACTGGAGAGAGAGGGAGCGTGGCCATATCATGAGCGGAGTCGAAAGAGAGCCGGTAACCATTGCCAGGAGCCGCCAGACGGTCGAGGGAATGGTAGAAGGCATTCCTAAAAAGACGAGCGAAATCAGAAAGAAGCATGTGGTCGTCAAGGACTCCTGCGAGATCGAACAGAAGATCGAGGCCAATGACCGCAGCATCCCCGGCATCCTGACTAACCGCGGCTGCGCCTATGCCGGCTCAAAAGGAGTGGTCATGGGGCCGATCAAAGATATACTGCACATCACCCACGGCCCCATCGGCTGCGCCTACTTCACCTGGGGAACGCGCCGCAACCTGATGAGCCAGGAAGAGGGCAGGGACTGCTTCTCAGGCTACTGTCTGAGCACGGACGTCAAGGAGACCGACATCGTCTTTGGTGCAGAGAAGAAGCTGGCCCAGGCCATCCGGGAAGCTTACGCCATATTCAAACCCGAATGCATCTCGGTCTTCTGCACCTGCCCTATCGGCCTCATCGGTGACGATATAGAATCAGTCTGCCGCAAAGCTGAGGAGGACCTTCGAATCAAGGTCATCCCTGTGCGCTGCGAAGGATACAGAGGCGTCTCCCAATCAGCGGGCCACCACATCGCCTCCAACGCGCTGATGGAGCATCTGGTGGGCACAGAGGAGCTGGAGAACCCCGGACCCTTCGACGTCAACGTCTTCGGAGAGTACAACATCGGCGGAGACTACTGGGTGGTCAAGGATCTGCTGGAGAGAGTAGGCTACCGCGTCGTCAGCCCCTTCACAGGCGACGCCTCCTTCCACGACATCGCCAAAGCCCACCGGGCCAAGCTGAATATCCTGCTCTGCCATCGCTCCATCAACTACACCAATCGCATGATGGAAGAGAAGTACGGCATTCCCTGGCTGAAGGTAAACTACCTGGGCGTGGAGGATACGGTCAAAACATTAAGGGATATGGCGGCGTTCTTCGATAATCCGGATCTGACCAAAAGAACGGAAGCTGTAATCGCCGAGGAGATGGCCAAGGTCCAGCCAACAATCGATATGTACAAAAAGAGACTGGCCGGAAAGAGGGTCATGATCCTGGTCGGCGGCTCACGCGCTCACCACGTCAGGAACATGTTCGAGACGCTTGGAATGGACGTGGTCGTGGCCGGCTACGAGTTCGCCCACAGAGACGACTTCGAAGGAAGAAAAGTTCTCTCCAGCATCGTCCACACTGGACGATCCAAAGTCCTGGAGGATATCCACTACGAGCGGGACCCGAACGTCGTCTCGCCTTACGACAATGCCGAGCTGCAGAAGAAGAAAGAGAAGATTCCAAGGTTAATGGATTACGAGGGCCTGCTGCCTCATATGAAAGACGGTCAGGTCATGATTGATGACTACAGCCATCACGAGTGCGAGCGGCTGGTAAAGGATCTGGGAATAGATCTCTTCTGCTCGGGAATAAAAGACAAGTACGTCTTCCAGAAGATGCACATTCCCTCCCGCCAGATGCACTCTTACGACTACAGCGGCCCTTACACTGGCTTCGAAGGGTTTGTACAGTTTGCCAAAGACATAGACATGTCCGTGAACAGCCCCACCTGGAAGTTCATAAATCCGCCCTGGAGGCAGATTAGCAATGCTTGACTACACACCAAAAGAGATGGCCCAAAGGGAGACCCTGGTCATAAACCCGGCCAAGATCTGCCAGCCCATCGGCGCCATCCTGGCCTACAAAGGCATCCACAACTGCATGCCCATCACCCACGGCTCGCAGGGGTGCAGCTCGTACCTGCGCATGGTGCTGGCCCGCCACTACCGCGAGCCAACACTCGCTGCCACCTCCTCCTTCACTGAGGACTCAGTGGTCTTCGGAGGCAGAAACAACCTCAAGGAGGCGGTCAACAACGTGGTGAACATCTATCATCCCGATGTTCTGGCCATCAATACGACCTGCTCCTCTGAGACCATAGGCGATGACGTCTCTTCATTCATGGAAGAGATCAAAGAAGAGGAGTTCTTCGACCCCAATGTGCGGGTCGTTATTGCCAGCACCCCGAGCTACGTGGGCTCGCATATCACCGGCTATGACAATGCCGTCAAGGCCATTGCCCAGAGCTTTGCCCGCAAGGGGAAGCCCAACGGCAAACTGAATGTAATACCCGGATTCGTTGACCCGGGAGACATTCGTGAGATCAAGAGGATCCTGTCCATCATGGGCGTAGGCTACATCATATTCCCGGACACCACGGACGTCTTCGACGCGCCCCTGACACCCGAGTCCGGCGGCGTCTATCCGCCTGGCGGAACTACAATCACGGATCTGGTGGACGCCGGCAACTCCCGAGCCACCATAGCTCTCGGGAGGACCGCCGGAGCCTCGGGTGCTGTGGTCTTGAAAGGCAAGTTCCAGATCCCTGCCGTCATCGGCCCCATGCCCATAGGCATTGGCAATACAGATGCCTTTGTGATGAACGTCTCCAGCCTCATGAACGTGCCCATTCCTCAGGAGCTGGAATATGAGAGAGGCAGACTGGTGGACATGATGACCGATGCCCATCCTCACTTCCACGGCAAGAGAGTGGCCATCTTCGGAGACCCGGACACGGTCATCGGCCTGGTCAGCCTGGCGGTGGAGATGGGCATGAATCCTGTCTATGCCCTGACCGGTACGCCTGACAAGAAATTTGCCGAGGAGATTCATAATGTCGCACCCGACTGCGAAGCGATAATTGGAGACACCTTCCTCCTGCACCAGAAGATCAAGAACAATCCAGTGGATATGCTCATCGGCAATACCTATGGCAAACTGATAGCAAGAGCCGAGGATATCCCTCTGGTGAGGGTAGGCTTCCCCATCACCGACCGGGCCAACTTGCATTACTTCCCCATCATCGGCTATGCCGGAACTGCCCGCCTGGTGGAGATGATTGGCAACTCCTTCCTGGAAAGACGCGACAGAGACTCGGACGACACTCATTTCGAGATGATCCTGTAGGAAACAGCTACTATGAGCGTGATCAAGACCTTTGAAGGACGGGAGGGGCATATCGCCCGGAAAGCGGGCTCTGAAACCATGCCCCTTTCGTGCAGCAACGAGAGTCTGGCCGGAGCCGTCAGCCAGAGAGCATGCGTCTACTCAGGAGCCCGGGTGGTGCTGAATCCCCTCACTGATGCTCTTCATCTGGTGCACGGGCCCATAGGCTGCGCCAGCTACACCTGGGACATCAGAGGCAGCTCGACCTCCGGCCCGGACCTTTACAAGAATAGCTTCTCCACAGACATGTCGGAGCTGGACATCGTCTTTGGGGGCGAGAAGAAGCTGGCAAAAGCCATCCGGGAGCTGGCTATGAGGTTTCACCCGCCTGCCATCTTTGTCTACTCCACCTGCATCGTTGGCATCATCGGAGACGACCTTAAGGCCGTCTGCAGCAGCGCGGCATTGGAGCTGGGCCTGCCCGTCATACCGGTGCGGTCGGAAGGCTTTCGCGGGAGCAAGAATGAGGGCTACAAGGCCGCCTGCAATGCTCTCGTTGAGCTGATCGGCATGAAGGAATACGAGCCCGCCAGCCCCTTTACCATAAACCTGCTCGGGGAGTACAATGTTGCCGGGGACCTCTGGGCCATAAAGCCCCTCTTTGAAGAGATGGGAATCGTTGTGGTAGCCACATTTACCGGAGATGGCAGGGTAGCAGAGATCCAGAGGTCCCATACCGCCCGGCTGAATCTGGTCCAGTGCAGCGGCTCCATGACCTACCTCGCAAAGAAGATGGAAGAGAGGTACGGCATCCCCTACCAACGCATCAGCTTCTTCGGCCTGGGAGACCTGGCCGCAGCCTTGCGTTGCGCTGCGGGGTTCTTCGGGGATCAAAAGATGATGGCGAAGGCAGAGGAGATAATAGAGCGCGAGACCGCCAGAGTCATGCCCAGGATCGCCTGCCACCGTGCTCGCGTTCAGGGAAAGAAGGCTGCCATCTACATGGGAGGTGCCGCTAAAGCAGTATCCCTGGTCAGGGCTTTCCAAGAGCTGGGAATGGAGGTGGTGATCATAGGCACCCAAACCGGAGATCGGGACGACTATAAGAAGATAAGCTGCATGGTCAAGGATGGAACTGTGATTGTGGACGATGCCAATCCTCTCGAGCTGAGGGAGCTATTGGCAGTGCAGAAGGCAGATATTCTGGTAGCAGGGGTCAAAGAGAGGTTCCTGGCCTACAAGCTAGGAATCGCCTTCTGCGACTTCAATCACGACCGAACGACGAGCTTTGAGGGCTACGACGGTCTGGTCAACTTTGCGAGAGAGCTGGATGTGAGCCTGAACAGCCCTGTCTGGAGGTTGCCCTTGCATAGATCAAGTCCTCTGGAAGTTCCAAAGGTTCAGCAATTCGATAACTCCACAAAGAGTGTTGCAAACGGAGGAGAACAGGCCAATGTCTGACAGTTATTCCACAATAAACCCCTGCAACATGTGCATGCCTATGGGATCAGTCCTGGCATTCCGGGGCATCGAAGGCTGCATGCCTCTATTTCACGGATCTCAGGGCTGTGCCACCTACATGCGCCTGTACCTGGCCCATCATTTCCGGGAGCCCGTCGATATCGCCTCCTCGGCCCTGAGCGAGAAAGGGACGGTTTACGGAGGATCTGCCAACCTGAAGATGGGTCTGAAGAACCTCATCACCGGCTACAGCCCCAAGGCCATCGGTGTGGCCACGACCTGTCTCGCCGAGACCATTGGGGATGACATAGTGCAGATCATCAAGGAATTCCGGATCGAGGAGGCATCAAGCTCGAGCCTTCCCATCATTCCTGTATCCACGCCCAGTTATTCCTCTTCCCACGAGGAGGGATACGCCAGAGCGCTTCAGGCACTGGTCCAGGCTTTGGCCAGGAGGACTGAGCAGGGCAGCAGGACAAACCTGGTGATCGGCTCGGTGATATCTCCAGCTGATGTTCGCTACCTCAAGGATATGCTGGTGGATTGGGGATTTGCAGACGAGTTCATTCTACTTCCAGATATATCTGAGACCCTGGATGCTCCGCGAGTGGAAAACGCACCCAAGATCGCAGAAGGAGGCACGCCTTTGCAGGATGTGGTTGACACTGCCAACTCTCGCCGTACACTGACCATAGGCGGGCGGTTCCAGAGCACCTCGGCGGGAGAGCTTCTGGAGAAGGACTTCAAAGTGCCGCACACGCTGCTGCCTCTTCCCATTGGCCTTGTGGATACCGACCTCTTTGTATCCATGCTGGAGGAGCTGACGGGCACCGGTCTTCCCAGGAAGTATGAGGCACAGAGGGGAAGGCTGCTCGATACCCTGGCGGATGTTCACAAATACCTGGCTGGTGTGAGGGTGGCGCTCTATGGGGATTCCGACATGGCTTTGGGATTGACAAGGTTACTGTGTGAAGCTGGAGCCATTCCGGCCATTGTGGCCACAGGCTCGTGCAGCCCACGCTTTGAGGCGGAGGTAAGGGCGGCGTCTGAGGATTCCAGAGTTCTCCTGGGCGCTGACTTCAGCCAGATTCACGAGGAGATAAAAACGGGGAGAATTGATCTGATGCTGGGCACCTCCAGTGGCCGCCAGATATCGAGAAAAGAGGGAATACCTCTGGTACGGGTGGGGCTTCCCAACCACGATCGAGTAGGAGCGACTCGCCAACTCCTGGTTGGGTACGAGGGAGCGGCCCTGCTTATGGATGCCATAACCAATGCTCTGCTGGATGCCGGCTCAAGAGTGATTTCATGAACGACAACGGCAAGCTGGAGCAGTTCCAGAACAAGGAGTACATCCGGCTTGAGACATTCAAGAAGAATGGAAAGGCGGTGCCTACTCCTGTTTGGTTCGTAGTCGATGACGAAATGCTGTACGTTCGTTCCTATGCCAATAGCGGCAAGGTCAAAAGGATGCGTAGCAACTCCCAGGTTCGAGTCACTCCCTCGGACGCCCTGGGAAAGGCACATGGCGTGACTATCGAAGGAACTGCCCTGCGGGTTAATGCAGATCTGGAGATCAAAATCAGCCAGCTGCTCTACCGCAAGTATGGCCTGATGAAGATGTCCTTTGACCTTTGGGGCGCTATCAAGCAGCAGGATTGGGCGGTCTTTGCCATCAAGGTCTAGAACACTCCGGAACTCCGGTCAGATTCCGTTCCATCTGGCATATCTTCTTGGCCAGTGCTCTGCCGCAGTTTCACTACATTGGACCACTTTGGACTCCAGGCAGAATACCGTCTATCTGGGCAAGGCTTAAATAAGTTAACATAATGGCTCACTATTTAGAAAGAAGTAAGTGCCTATGGTTAACAAGAACATATCAAATATATCAAAATATATCAAAATATATCAAAATATATCAAAATATATCAAAATATATCTAAAAGTAGAAATATATTAAGATATATTGAAACAATCATGGCGATTCCGGAGGAAAGCTTGATGAATAAATATGCGTTCGTCGCATTGCTCATGGCTGTGATTTTGGCCACCACTGCTTCCGGGCTGTGTGAGCCCTCTGCACAGGAGATCGACGTCTTTTGCGCAGCGGGCCTCACAGGTGCCTTCAATGATCTTGGCCAGATCTACGAAAATGAATCAAATGTGAGCGTTGTATTCAACTTCGACGGGGCTCAGGTGCTGCGCGCTCAGATTGAGAATGGAGCTTATGCTGATGTCTTTGTCTCAGGAAGCAATAAGCACATGGATGCATTGATGGCGGAGGGCTTCATGAACAACAGCAGCGTCTCCACTTTTGCCCGAAACTGGCAGGCAATCATAGTCCCCAAAGATAATCCCGCCAACATAACGAATCCATCCGATCTGGCGAGGTCTGGCATCAAGACCGTCATGGGAACTAAGGGCTTGCCCATCACGGATATAACCATGCAGATTCTGGATAAAATAGCCAAGGATCCGGCCTATGGCCCTCAGTATAAAGATTCGGTGCTGGCCAATAAGATCTCTGAAGAGACCAATATCAATTTCATAGTCTCCAAGGTGGCACTGGGTGAAGCCGATGCCGCCTTCGCTCACAAGTCCGAGATAAGCTCCAAGTATGAGGAAAAGGTCACGCTGATAGATATCCCGGAACGCTACAATGTCAAAATCGGATTACACCATCGGCGTGCTGGACCAATCAAAATTCCCGGATCTTGCCCCGTGGGATTCATTGAGCTTGTGAAATCCCCACAGGGCCCGGATATCCTGGGAAGGTATGGCTTTGAAGCGGCCTGATGTGATGTTGAAATGATTATTATCTCAAACCAATGCAGCGAAAAAGGTGATTGTCTTTGATAGAGAGGAAAATATCAGGAGTTGTTCTTGCGGCTCTGCTTTTAGCGGCATCTGCAGGCTATGCTCAGGAATCGGAAGAGCTCACGGTCTTTACAGCAGCTTCGCTGACTGGGGCTTTTGGCGAGATAGGACAGATGTTCGAGAATGAAACGGGCATCAGTGTGGCATTCAACTTTGATGGCTCTCAGGCGCTCCGCACCCAGCTGGAAAACGGTGCTTACGCCGATGTCTTCGCCTCTGCCAACATGAAGCAAATGAATGCCGTATTGGATGAGGGGCTGATGACCAACAGCAGCATTGCCATATTCACAGAAAATAAGCTCTCGCTCATCGTCCCCAAGGGTAACCCCGCAAAGATCACCAATCTCTCGGATCTTGCAAGACCTGGACTCAAGATCGTCATGGGAACGAAAGATGTGCCGGTGGGCGACTACGCCCTGCAGATCATAGCCAGGCTCGGCAACGACTCAGCCTACGGTCCGGACTATAAGACCAGGGTTCTGGCCAATGTCATATCTCAGGAGACCACTGTCAATTACGTAGTGACCAAAGTTGCCTTAGGCGAGGCGGATGTCGGATTTGCATACATCTCCGATATAACCGAGGATCTGTCAAGCAAGGTGGAAAAGATAGACATTCCGGATGAATACAATATCATAGCCGAGTACCCCATGGGAATACTGCTGGAGTCAAAGTATCCTCTAGAGAGCCAGGAGTTCCTGAATCTGGTGATGTCGGATGAGGGCAAGGCGGTCATGGAAAAGTATGGCTTTGCTCCCGTTGAAAGCAAGCCTGCATCTTCCAGGGTGACAGCCCCGGCTGCAAAATCTGCAGTTTAACCGGAAGATCTTTCTTTTGGGCCGGGAAATGAAAGTAACCCGGCACCAAAACCCCGGCCTGAAGAAATGCCAGAGGGAGGATAGAGGATGAGACCCTTGAAGATATATTGCCCCGCACAATGCTAGAGCGCAATTAAAAGGCAAAATGCCTGCACAATTTGCTCCGCATATTTGCTCAGCACGTTGCTCAGCAATGAAAACGAATGTAACAAAAGATAGGAAAGAGATTGAGTGATCCATGGCTTCCAATCAGGCTGATATCGGCCCCTACGGAGAAATAAGTCTCACAGAGCTGGCGAATCATCAAGAGCATGATGCCATCGGCATTCCTTCCAGGATCCGAGAAGTAGCTCTGAAGGCGGGTCTGGCCCTCATGCTGATACTGGCCATGGCCTTTATAGCTCTGCCTGTGGTCGCTCTTTTCCTCAAGAGCCCTCTGGACACCACTCTCAGATCTCTGCACGATCCTATGGTGATGGATGCGCTCAGGCTCAGTCTCATGACCTCCACCATAACCACCATCACGGTTGTGATAATGGGAACGCCCATAGCCTATGTCAGCGCTCGCTTTCAATATTTTGGCAAAGAGCTGGCCGACTCCCTGATCGATCTGCCTGTAATCATGCCTCCGGCCGTGGCTGGCATCGCTCTGCTGATGGCCTTCGGCAGGATGGGGATTGTGGGTCAATATCTGAATGGATTTGGAATCAGCATAGCTTTTACCACCCTGGCGGTGATAATCGCTCAGGTCTTCGTCTCCTCTCCCTTCTACATCCGCCAGGCCAGAACCAGCATCGAGGATGTGGACCTGGCCTTTGAGAATGCCGCTCGCACCTTGGGAGCTTCCCGGGTCTACACCTTCTTTCACGTCATCATACCCATAGCCATGAACGGCCTTGTCTCCGGGGCTATAATGGCCTTTGCGCGTTCCCTGGGCGAGTTCGGAGCGACCATCATGTTTGCCGGAAACTTTCAAGGCAGGACTCAAACCATGCCCCTGGCCATTTATACCGCCATGCAGGGAGATCTGGATGTATCGCTATGCCTGGCGATAATCCTGGTTGCGTTCTCATTCATGGTCATATTCCTGGTAAAGACACTGACTCGAAGAAGGGTGTACAAGAATGCTCGAAATTGACGTCAAAAAAAGGCTGAGGGACTTCAGCCTGGACGTGAAGCTGGATGTGGCCAGGGGCGAGACCCTCATGCTCGTGGGGGATAATGGCTGCGGAAAGACCACTCTGCTCAATATAGTGGCCGGTCTTCATGATCCCGATGCCGGAAGGATCGCTCTGAATGGCAGACCAATCTATGATTCGGCTCTGAAGATGAACGTCCCTGCGGAAGCCCGAAATATCGGATATGTCTTTCAGAGCTACGCTCTATTTCCTCATATGAGCGTCTACGATAACGTGGCCTTTGGCCTATGCACCCGCTCTCTCTCCAAGAACGAGATTGGTCTCCGGGTGAAGGATCATCTTGAGGCTGCCGGACTCTGGGAGATCAGGAAAGCCAAAGCCAACGACGTATCTGGCGGCCAGAAGCAGCGCGTTGCGCTAGCGCGCGCGCTCATCATCGAGCCAGATCTCCTTTTGCTGGACGAGCCTCTGTCGGCATTGGATGTCCGCAGGCAGGCCCAGATGAGAAAAGAGCTGCGAGAGACGATTCATGCCTGCCATGTTCCCTGCATCATCGTTACCCATGACCTGAGAGACGTGGCCTGCATAGGAGACCGGGCCTGTCTTCTGGAGAAGGGAAAGATTGCACTCACGGGTGGAGCGCAGGATGTCATGAGCTGGGGAGCAGGTTTGCCACCAGTCGAGAGGAAGAGCCAGGATGCTCCTGGCGGCTTTGTCGGGGCAAAAGCAACCTGATATTCACAAGTAGCTGAGATGAGGAAAATGGATTTGCTGCAAGAGGCAAAAAGGCGCTTTGTCGCTGAACTAAAGGCAAGGCAGGCCGAAGGCGACCTGGACTTGAAGAGCGAGGTGGTGGTTACAAGACCCCTCAATCCTAAGGAGGCGCTCGGTGAGCCAAAGCGAGACGATTTCCCTCTCCAGAGGGGAAAAGAGCATCTCATGCAAGCTTCATTCAAGGGAGCCCTCGGACAGGCATATTCCAGCGACGCTGGCGATTTTCACGGAAGCCTGGAAGAGGTGCTGGCACTTCCTTTGCAGAGCAGTTTTGAGAGGGCAGTGATTGTAGCAAGCATGAACGCCGTGCTCCGCTATCTCAATCTGATCGGTGGGACGGTGCACTGCAAGAACGTCGGCCCGAAGGAGTGCTCTTTGCTACTGGATCATTACCTTCAGGAGCAGAGAGTGGAGTGCAAGGGATTGGTTGGCCTTCAGCCTGCAATTCTCGAAGCGATGGTAAAATCGCTCGGACCGAAGAGGGTGATGGTCTCGGATCTGGCAGAAGCGGGAGGAGAGCGCTATGGGGTAAAGATTCAGGACGGCATGAATTCTGAAATGATATTCGAAAAATGTCCTGTTGTCTTTATTACCGGATCGACTCTTGTGAACGGCACTATTGACAGCCTGATGGAGGACGCCCAAAAGCATGGGACAAGGGTGGTCTTCTACGGTTCTACCATTTCGGGAGCTGCATTCCTGCTGGGACTGGAGAGATGGTGCCCCTGTTCGACTTGAATCAAGAATCAACCAAAAAAACTAAGGATAATATTAAATAGAAACATATGGAGCCTGGATTCTCCTGGTCAATAACAGAAGTTGCTTATGCTAGAAATTAATACTGAATCTTCAGGAATTTTGCCCTAATGGCTGGCAGCGCATACTTCCAGAATGGAGGGGCCGTCACCGCACTGCTGGCTGCGGCCCTGGAGGAGGAGCTTGTGGACTGTGCACGGATAATGGAACTGGATCGCTGGGCGCATGAGCCGTACCCGCGCATCGTCTATCAGGCAAAGGATCTTCAGGATAGCTGAAGAGATGGGCTTTCTGGAGGCATGGGATGGAGTAAGTGTTGAGGCTATAGAACACGTCGCATAGCTCAAGATGGAGAGGTGCGGCATCTGACTCTCTAACATCCAAAATGAGATTTGCTGGAATTATCCTTCTACAATTTCCCTCGCTATTATGATGCACTTAGTCTTGGTATCTACCACACCTACTTTGACATTTTATTGTGATTTATATAGAGTTACGGTACGAATGTTCGCTGTTTTTTGTTACAAACATTAGAGCTGACTTCAGATCCTCAATCTTTGTGGGCTTACTGAGATAACCGTCCATTCCTGCTGCCATGCATTTCTCTCGATCTCCTTCAAGAGCAGAAGCTGTCATCGCAATGATCTTAGGTCCACCCGGCCATCTACGGCGAATGGCTCTGCTAGCCTCCAGCCCATCCATCTCAGGCATCAATATGTCCATCAGGACAACATCGTAAGTCTGGCGTTCCAGGGATTTCAGGACCTCGATGCCAGAGGCTACCACATCTGCCCGGTACCCAAGCTTATTGAGCATTCTCTGAGTTACCATCTGATTAACTGTGTTATCTTCAGCAAGTAGTATACGTAAGTCCTTGTTTGAGTTCTCGTGATTATCCGCTTCCAAGTGATAAACAAGCATATGAGCATCAATGGGCTTTTTATCTGTCGATTTGGCCTGAATTGTAAAATGGAATGTGGAACCCTTGCCTACCTCACTCTCGACCCATATTTTTCCATTCATCATCTCGACGAGTTTCTTGCTTATAACCAGGCCAAGGCCGGTGCCGCCGTACTTGCGTGTGGTCGAAGCATCAACCTGGCTGAATTGCTGGAATAAGCGGCCCAGCTTGTCTTCAGGAATCCCAATCCCGGTATCTTTCACTGCGAAATGGATCTCATAGTTATCTTCTTCGAGCTTCCGGCTGGAGACGGAAATTACTACTCCGCCTTTCTCTGTGAATTTCACAGCATTGCTGAGCAGATTGACCAAGATCTGACGGAGCCTGGTAGGGTCGCCCAAAATTACCGCAGGAGTATTCTTGTCGGTATCGTATACAGTCTTCAGGCTTTTCTCTGGTGCAATAGCTTCAATGAGATCCAGCGACTCTTTAATAGTGTTTTGGAGGGCAAATGGCTGAAGCTCAAGCTTCATCATCCTGCCTTCGATCTTGGACAGGTCGAGGATGTTGTTGATTATAGTGAGAAGCGCTTCGCCACTGTTGCGGATGGTTTCAACATACTCCTTCTGCTCGGTTTTTAGGTCCTCGCAGAGGAGAAGGTTTGTCATGCCTATGACTGCATTCATGGGCGTCCGGATCTCGTGGCTCATGTTGGCCAGGAATTCGCTCTTGGCGGCATTGGCCAGCGCTGCCTTTTCAGCCATCTGCTGGGCATGTTTGGCCGATTCATTGGCCTGTTCAACAGCCATTTTCAGATCCTGATTGATTTGTTGCAGCTCTTGTTCAGCGTGCTTCCTCTCAGTGATATCGTTAATGAAATTCAGAGTAGCAGGTCTATCTTCCCAGAATATCTTCAATGCCTTAAGCTCTGCCCATCTGATTTCTCCATATCTGTTAAGAGTTCTAAACGAATATCCCTGTGGTGTAGACTCGCCGTTTAGCCTTTTATAATAATTTCTGAGTACCAGCTCTCTGTCATCCGGATAAATGAACTCCGTAAAGGGCCTGGACATAAACTCCTTCTCCGAATAGCCTGTCATCTCTAAGGCTTGAGGATTGACATATTTGATTTTGTTATCCTGTGTCACAAAAATGATCTCGCGGATATTGTCAACCAGTAGTCGGTACCTCTCTTCTGATGTTTTTAGATCCTTCTCAACCTGCTTTCGCTTGGTGATATCGGTGAGCATGGCAAAAGATCCGGCGAACCGGCCTGCTTCATCTTTTAGCGACGTTGCCGATACTATAGTCCAGCAGCAGCTTCCGTCCTTGCGCCGGTGCCTGCTCTCATATTGTGCCCCTGTGCCGGATGCATGTATTTCCATCATGGCTCGGTGACCCGGGATGTCCTCTTCGAAAAGGAAGGAGGTTATTGGCAGACCGAGCATCTCTTCCGCTCGATAACCCAGCATGTCCGCCAGCTTCTGGTTCACGAAAGTATAGCGGAATTGATCATCCATGATCATGATGCCCTCGTTGGCAGTCTCAACAATTTGCTTATATCGCGCCTCACTCTCCTGCAGCTCCTCCTCCACACGTTTGCGTTCAGTGATATCGATATACGTTCCAAGCACGCCGATTATCTCTCCCCCAAAACTGCGCAGAGGTATCTTGCTCGTAAGAAGAGCAATGGTGTCCCCTTCGGGAGTCGTCTGGAATTCTTCGATAAGCAATTTGGAGCGGCCACTCTCGATAACCTGGCGGTCGTCGGCACGATATAATTCTGCCTGGTCACGCCACACCATCTGGTAATCATCTTTGCCTACGATGTCTTTCGAATCGGCAAAACCCGCATCGTGCGCGAATATCGCGTTACAGCCAAGGTAAATGAGATCTTTATTCTTCCAGAATACCCTCACGGGTATCGCGTTGATTATCTCATCGAGGATTTGATGCGATGCACAAAGCGCTTCCTCCGCACGTTTGCGATCTGTTATGTCACGGGCAATAACGCACAGGGCCTCTTTTTCTCCATAATGAATTAGAGTAGAACTAGCCTCTACATCAATGATGGAGCCATCTTTATGCCGGTATTGCCGCGGGCTATGCTAAGTAGTTTCGCAATGTCTTGATGCGGTCAATATTGCGATCAATACTCTCTTTATCATGAGCAACTATATCATAAAGAGTTAAGCCGGAGGCGTCATTCGAGCCATAACCAAGCATCTCTTGAAAGGCGATATTGCCATCAACTATGAATTTGGTGTTTACATCAACTAGAAAGATCATATCGAAAGCTTGCCCAACAATGGCACTGTATAACGCCTCGCTCTCCTTTAGCGCCTCCTCGGACCGCTTGCGCTCTGTGATGTCGATGAATATGGTGGCAAATCCACTCTTGCCCCAGGGAGATACTGAAATCTCAAAATGCCTATTCAAAGGCGAAAAGAATGTTTCAAAGTGAATGGGAATACCCCTTCGAACAACTTCAGAATATTCGGATAAGTAAGGAGGAAGAGATGTGCTATAGGCCTCCTTGGATAACTTGTTGATAATCATATCTTTTTTTATGTCGAGAATAGCCTCAAACTTGGGATTTACGTCCAAAATTCTATATTCAACTGCCTGTCCCATATCATCATAGACAAGCTCATGTAATGCCATGCCCTCCTGCATATTATTATAGAGTAAGCGGTATTTCTCTTCGCTCACTCTCAGCGCTTCTTCTGTTTGCTTGCGAGAGAGCGCAATGCCGATGCTGTTGCCCAGACCTTCAAAGAACACAATCATCTCCGGGGTGAACCGGTTGCTTCGGCGGTCATTTCATTGAAGCAGCCCGATAATCACTCCAAGAGACCGGAGAGGAATCAGCGCAACAGATTCGTAACCTTCCCCATGGCAGCGGTTGCGAGTGCGTGTCTGGCGCTCCTGCTCCGAAGTCGAAGCCAGCAGATCAGTGGTGCTGTTGGTCCAGAAACTGCCACCTGCAGTGAAGAATGGAAGTCTATCGTCGGTCCGGCCACAAATAACATTTCCGCACATGCACTCCAGAATGGGGTTCCCTCTTTCGTCTGACATGATATGTCCAGATTCATCATGAGCGCACAGGAAACGTTCAGTTTGCACGAAGTCGTCAGGAAAGCCCCTAGTATGGTAGTATGGGAAGTCGTCGCCCTGGCGAAGACGTATGCCCGCAGCTTCTATTCCTGTACTCTCTATGATCAGCTGCAGGATGCTGCTGATAATATCCATGAAACTATCCGGGAGGTTCAAAATATCCAGTGTATTACGTGCGAGCTTCTCGCGGATTCTTGACTGCTTGTGATCGGTGATATCGCGTGTCGTGCCAAGGACGGTAACCCCGTCCGGGTGGGAATATGCCGAACCTCTGGAACAAACCCAAATAGTCGTGCCATCGGTCTTTTGCAGGCGGTATTCTGCTGTTATGTCCTTACCAAGTGCTAGCATCTCTTCGAAAAGTAGCTCCTGCACAGCTGGCAAGTCATCGGGATGAACATAAGAAAAATATTTGTCAAAGCTGTTTCCGATGGTGCCATCCGGCAACCCAAGAATCCTGTCCACAGCGGATGATATATAGAAGCTGAACTCTCCTCTGGCATTAACATCGTAGCGCCAGATGATATCGGATATCATCGAGACTGACTGCTCGTACCAGGTTTTGCTGTATTCTACAATTTTATCGGGTTGGCTCAGCTCTTCATTAAATCGCATGCGATCAAGGATGCCATTGCCCATAATTGTCAATAATTGACAGTTCTGATTAATACATCTGTCGGAAGATACTTAGCAAACGAATTGAACTCAAGTTTGGATACTCTTAGATATTGAATTGAAAGAAATTTCATCTCACATTATAAGCCATATACTTTTGGGGGATGAGGATACTGGTTACTATCAGCTTCATCTTTAGCACATATGCATTTCTTCTTTTTTGAACATGCGCTCTGCAAATCCTTATATATGAATAAATGGATTTACTGCTTTGTTGAATCATGCTGTTGATTTGTTCAGGAGAACCAAGAGATCAGATCATGTGGTAGACTGTGCCGATGCTGGATAGGAAACTGCCGATGATCTCCGGCAAAATATTGCCCGGAGAAAAGAGAGAATCCTGCCGGGACGAATGCGCTTGCTGTGAAGCGGAAAATACCCTTGTCCGGCTTTATGGAGATCGCAGCATAGCTAGAGAGCGATGTCTGTTGGTATGCACTCAAGTAAAAAGGATCGATGAAGAGGATCTAGCCAGCGAGATAAAGGTCTTTAAGGCGGCGGCAGATGCAACCCGTCTCAGGATCCTCAAACTTCTGGCAGGAGGGGAGCTTTGCATCTGTGAGATAATGCTGGCACTCAAGAAACCGCAGTCCTCAATATCGCATAACCTATCCATACTTGAGGACGCGGGCCTGGTGAAAGAGAGAAAAGAGGGAAAATGGTGTCGCTACAGCATCTCGGATGGGGCTGTACTGGATATGATCAACCTGGCAAGCCTGATGAAGAGAAAATGACCGAATTAAACTCTGGCCAAACTATTCAAACTCATCCAGCTTATCTATTATTGTCTCGAAAAGCCATTGTCTGATTATGCGAATAAGAGCACATTTCAAAACGGTTACGGAATCGGGAGGAAAAATATGGTTGGTGGACAGGCAGATGTTAAGCTCGTGAGCAACGCCATGGCCAATGCCACGAGAAGAAAGATAATGGCCATGCTGGTCGAAGGCAACAGGACGGTGGAGGATATTTCAGCATTCGTGCCATCCATGCTCGACTACCACCTGCAAATGCTCCAGCAGGCAGGCTTGATCGAGATCAAGGAAGATGCCGTAGTTCTGACTGATTTTGGAAAGAACTTCATGGTGGCCAAGACCGAGCCAGTGGGGGCCAAAAAGGACCTCGCAGGCACAAAGCCCCTGGAGGTCGTAGAGCTGCGCCAGCTTTTGCCCTGCATTGCAGACAGCACCAAGTTCAGAATAATAGCCCGGTTTGAGCCAGCTCTGGGAGGAGCTCTCAAACTCCTGGAACCTTTATTTCCGCGAGCAAGATACTCGGAGAAGATTGGGGCCCTCATCATCCAGAAGGGCAATATCCTCATCACCATCTATTCCACTGGCAATGTCACCATGACCATGATCAAGAGCGAGGCGGAAGCCCGAGAGACTCTGGATGATCTGAAAAATACGATCAACGAGGCCATAGTCAAAGGTGTGACGCCAACGGCTCGAGAGCAGATCAAGGTAGACCACGCTGAAATCTTTCAATACCTTCCCAAGACTGATTGCCAGATCTGTGGAGAGCAGAGCTGCTACGCTTTCGCCATCAAACTGGTGGGGGGAGAGACTGTGCTCGACAAATGCACGCCGCTATTGGAGGCCAGGTACACGACCAATCTGGAACACATCAGGACGTTGCTTGAATACCTCTAACGGAGAAGATCTTGAAGGACTCTGAACTGCCATGAAGACGCTGACCATCATCCTCACGGACGGGCCTTACATCTCGGAGTATGCAGAGATGGCCTGCAAGATCGCGTCAGAAGTGCTCAAAGTCTCTCAGGTGAATATATTTCTCTACCTGGATGCGGTGCATATAGCAAAAGCCGGGCAGAAGCCCGCTCTTTTTGGAAATGCAGGTCGGCTATTCCAGGAGCTGGCAGAAAGAGGAGCAAGAGTCAGGGCCTGCGCCAGGTGTGCAGCAGCCCGGGGATACCAGGGCGATGAAGCCGGCATCTGCCCGGATTATCACCAGGGGATAAAGATCACAAGCCTTTATGATCTGGCTGATATGCTGAAGAATAGCGACAGGGTAATTGCCTTATCGAGCTGATATGAGATCAATGAAATCAATGGGATCGATGAAATCAATAAAATCAATAAGGTCAATCTCCCCATGAGATCCGTCTTCTATCTGCTTAACAACGCACCATATGGCAGCGAGAAGGCATACGGCGTGCAAAATTTGGCTGCCGTAAGCCTAAAGATGGATGTGACTGTGGGACTCTATGCCGACGGCGTGTACCTGGCCCTGGCCGGCCAGGACAGCAGGCATCTTGGAGTTCCCAATGATTCGGATATCATTTATGCTTACCCTGAGATAAAGGTCATCGCCCATGAGCCCTCTCTGGCAGAAAGAGGTCTCTTAAGCCAGTGTCTTGTGGAGAGCGTGGAGCTGATGGATGAGGGCGCATTCATGGAGCGGATTAAGGCTGCAGATTGCGTCATCATGCTATAAATGCAGGAGAACGGTATGGACAAAAAAGAGATCTTCCTTCTGACCAAGCCGCCTCATAGTGACCGCACCAGGCTATGCCTCCATCTTATGGAGCTTTCCGAAAATGGCGTTCTATACCTCACTGGAGACGGGGTCTACAATCTGCTTGAAGAGGCAACTCTGGGAGCTCTGCCACAATGGAGGATTCTGGCCTGCAAGGAAGACCTGGAGGCCAGAGGAGTGCCGTTAGGGGAGAGGGCCATTGCGCCGGAAAACTTTTATGAGCTCCTGGCAGGAGATATTGTCTCAGAGGGCAGCCGAATTTATACTTTCTAAGTTATGTCTATGGCTAAAAATTGAAATTATCTGAAAAGATGGCGGATGGAATATGATATGACTGGCAGAAGAAATATTGAAGAGGATATCTCAAAAGATATCAGCGCCTATCTCACCGAAGAGGAGCGGAAGTGCCTGCTATCGGATCTACATATGGCCTGTGTGTGGGTGGGCGTGAAGATTCCCGAGAACATCAAGATAGACAGAGATGTATTCAACAAGGAGATGGAGGAGCACGGTCTCACGGAAAAGGATCAGCCACCTGAGGTGCATTTAAAAAACGGAACATTGGACCTTAATGAGCTCATTTGGACTCTGATACATAAGAAAGAGCTTACAGAGAAAGAGAGAGCAGAGATCGAGGAGTTGATCCATGTAATTGGGTCAAGAGAGAGATACGACGAGAACCTGTTGAAGGAAATGAAGTTGACCCATGGTGAGGCAAAGCGGATTCATGAAGAAACCACAGGCATAATCCGGGCGATCCTGGACCTGAAGGATCTCCTAAAAAATAGAAATAAATCAGACGCTCAGGAAGAGATGATCAGGAAAAAGGTTGAAGACACCAAAAAATGGCGATCCTTTATGGGACAGATGAAGGGAAAAAGAGAGTACGTATGAAATTCGGGAAGTTTACAAAATTAAGAAATCGGTTGACAATTGTCCCTGCAAATCGTCTCTTTAATGAAAAGCAAGAAGACCGGAATTCGGAATCGTTTAAAAAAGAGAATAAAAAATTATGTGGCCCAATATGGCCTGTCCCATCTCTCTGTCTATCTAGCCTTTGATCAGGCCATCCCCGCAAAAGACCTTTCTGGCCTCTTCAAGGGAGAGATCTCCCGGAGGGATGATTATGTCCGATGGAATGATCTCGACCGGGTCGACGGGCTCGCCCAGCCCTTTGATTGTGGAGATCAAATTGGCCAGATCCTGAAGAAACTCGACCTTATTGCCCTTTTGCACGTGATCTACTATTTGATTATCTATCTTGTTAACCTTGTTGACCTGATCGTCATCCAGCCGGAACTGGCCCTCGCCCAAAATCCTGACGATCATTTCTTCATCTCCGCCTTCATTTTAGCCAGCTCATCCTCAACCGTGCTCTTAGCCTTAACTTTGGCCAGCTCACTTTCAATCTCGTCGCCTCCTGAGAGGTCAGTCAGAGTTCCCGACTCCAGGAGCTCGTCCAGAGCCGCAGAGCGGGCTTTCATGTTCTCCGTCTTCTCTTCCGCCCTCTGCACAGCCATGCCCACGTCCGCCATCTCTTCGCTGATGCCAGTTACAGACTCGGTGATCTTGACCTGAGCATCGGCTGCTGAGTACTGGGCCTTGATGGTCTCCTTCTTAGTGCGGAAGGACTCCACTTTCGTAGCAAGGCGGCTCTCCGCGGCCATCAGCTTCTGCTGCTGGTCGTTCAGGTCGGAGATCTGCTGGTCCAGTGTGTTTGATTGGGCCTGCAATGCGGCTTTGTTCTCCAAAGCTTTTCTCGCCAGGTCCTCGCGATTCACCTGGATCGCCTCTTTGGCCTGGGAGTCGAGCTTGTCGATGCTCATCTGCAGCTTGGCCTTTTGCAGCTCGATTCTCTTCTTGGAGGTGGTGACCTCAGCGACGCCCCTCTTGACGTTCTGCAAGAGCTGGAGCTGTTTTTCGTAGGACACATCCAGAACCTCCCTGGGGTCCTCGATCTTATCCATGATCTTATTCATCTTTGCCTGCACGACTGTGCTCATACGATCTAAGAATCCCATATTACACTCTCCTTTGTCTTGTGGTCAATAGTCGACTTCCGTTGGTAAGATGCAAGTTAAGTACCGAAAAGGTTTTTAAACTATTTATAGTCTATTGGAGGATCTGGAAAATATTAGTATTTGTATCGAATGAATATGATTGAAGCCCGAGTCCGTGAAGCCGATCGGGTATCTGGTCGATCATCTACCTCCCGCCCTCTCTTCAGACGGTTCCAAAGCTTCATTTTGCTTCTGGAGCATGGCGCGACTCGCTATCCAATGTGCCATTGAGTGCCATCAAGAGCAAGATGCTAATTGGCGTGCTGACGAATATTGATATGGCATCGTCGAGCCGTTTCAAGATGCGTTCTCTACCTCCGGCCAATATCGATCCCTGTGAATCAAGCTGTCTATTCTTTTGCCATAATCAAGAGAGGACTAAAGCGTCGAGGTCGCAGCAGGTAAAGTCAATAGCATTATAATTATCGAAAAAAAAGGTTTATGTACTCATAGTACTATTATATACCAACGACCCATCTGTCGATTGAGTACGGAGAGCTTAACCAGAGGCAATAATTAGGATATGAAGGTGGTTATATGATTAAATTAAATAAAACCCTCCTGATTGTGGCAATCCTGTTGATAATTGCTTTCTCATTTTATATTATAATTTCACACGATACCTTCAGGAGCCCTACTGATTTACAGGGAGATTACGGTCAGGATTTTGGCTCTTCGGATGGTACGTATTCGCCATCATCCTATGAGCAGGGAGAATCTTCACAAGTAGGAACAACATCCTATCAAGACTTTTTTGGAACAGACTCTGGTGGCGAATCGAGTTACGGGGACTTCTACGAATCCAGTTCTAGTGGCGAATCGAGTTACGGAGACTTCTACGAATCCAGCTCTGGTGGCGAATCGAGTTATGGAGACTTCTTCGATTCAGGCTCCGACTACGACTCCGGCTATGATTCCGGTTATGATTCTGGTTATGATTCTGGTTATGATTCTGGTTATGATTCCGGTTATGATTCCGGATCTGACTTCGGAGGGGATAGTGGTGGAGACGGCTGGGATTGGTGATCGATACGGCAGAATTAATTGATCTTAACTGGGCTGAGATTGATGGTGAATGGGTGATCTATCAAGATGAGCTTGATGAATGGGTAAGAGCACATGGTAAACCACATTGCCCTGTCTGCAAGGATACCAAAGCCGGAATGAGGAACATCAGGATGGAGAGCAACATAAAGCGTGGTGACTGTGCCAAATGCGGAGCACGGTTGGCAATAATAAAGAAATTAAAGAAATGAAACAGATTATGGTGAATTAGGTACAATCTTCCTCATCCTGATATCTCTTGCAGCATCGAATCGGTTGTATCTGCTCCTGTTGCTTGCTCTGCTAGCAGACCGCGCGCGAAAAAAAAACGCGCGGAGCGGACCTGGGCGCCCTCAACGCCGGGCTGGCTTTGATACTATGGGCTGAAAACAGCTGATGGTTCTGCCTGGCCTTGTGAAGCAAGATTCGTCAAGTACGACAGGGGTAGAGGATTGATGTCTCTTAAGATGCCTGCAATTCTGTCCGTATTAGATGCACTGCTTAACTCACGGCATCTTTTTCATCTGATTAGGATTCAAGTCCAAAAGAGCAGGTTCTGGGATTCGCCAGCTCCCTTATCCTCCTGTAATCAGCTTCAATCTCGTCCAATAGCGGGCTATCTTTGAGAGCACCAAAGTATAGTTGAAGGCTCTGCTCCCAATCATAGAAAGTGTTCACAACAGGCGTAGCATTGAGCATGGCCTTCAGGCCTCTGCGTATCTTTATCTTTATCTTTGTATCTTCATAGTTGCGGTTAAATGTGCTTTATAACCATCAGGGCTGTGCGCAAACCGCCTTCGATAAAGCCCTGGAAGTCTGAATAAGCCTCCCCGCAGATATGGACATTCTTATTTGATAAAGGCTCATCACACAAGGAGAATGCCGTCAGCTCCTCGATCGCCTCTTCAACACGCATGCCCGCCTTCCAGATGTGGCAGCCGGCCTCAAATGGCTCCCGGCTCCAATCCCGGATGCCGAAAGAGCTGATCAATTCCGCCTCCGCCTTCATATCTTTAGTATCCGTGCTATCTGGATTCGATCGCAAGAACCGAAGATAGCCTCCAACCAGACGTTCATCCTGATTCAGCTCCGCTTTCAGGTGCTTTTGCTGCTTCACAAACGGCGTCCAGTAGTGCATGCTGGGCGGCTCGCCATAAACCATGACAAGTCCGCGTCTTCTGCCGCATTCCTCTTTGAAATAGTAATGGATCTCCCTTGCCGGAGTGGATGAGGCTCTCGTCTGCGTCGGCGTGGACTCATCCCACCAGGGGTTCTCGTTCACAAAGAAGCACTTCACCAGTGGAATGGGGATTACCGAATCCACCAGCTCCCGAATATGCGATGGCAGCATGGGGCCTAGCTGCATCAGAGGAGAGCGGGGCAATGCCAGCACAACGTGCTTTGCCAGTATTTTGATTGCGGTTGCGGTATTGTTCACATCAGTAGCATGGCCTGTACTATCTGTTTTATCAATCTTATCAGTCTCGCCAGTCCCGTCAGTCTCAAACTCCAGCAACACCCGCCCATCAGGTTGAGGGGAAAGGGCTGTCAGCCTGTGACCCAGATGCAGCGCGACCGAAGGATCTGATGTAGAATCTGTGGAGTCCGATCTTCGAACCAGCTCTCGTATAAGGGATTCCGCACCCTGTTTTACGCCGACAAGCTCCTCATGTGGGTGCAGTCCTCGCAGCCAGAAGACAATCCACTCTGCGGCATTGGGATTGAAGTGAACGACGTGATAAAAGGTCCCGTATTGTATGATCTTGCTCACTGCCTTGTGGCTTAGGACGAGACTGAGGGCATTCCAGAATCCCATCTGGCAGAGAAGCCTGCCGTTGTATGCTGCCTCGCTGCGCACCTGGCTGTAGTAATCCTCATCGAGGGTGGACCACCACACCCGGTGCCTTGGGTCTCTGGGATCGTTCATATCTCCACCGCTGGCATTCAAGAGGCGCAGGATGCCCAGCGCTAGAAGCTCGAGGGTGGTCAGCTTATTCCCGGTTCCATGGCGCTTGCCACCTGATTCATCAAAGGTCAGATCAAAGAGCGAATCAGGATCGTTTGCTGCTGTGTACGGGACGAAGAACTTCGTCTCCAGGCCGAGTTCTGCGATGAGGTCCATGAGAAGGGGCTGAGCCAGCTTCTCAAAGCGCATCGGACCGTACTCTGCCAGGAATCCGCCCATCTCCACGGTCTCAATCCGACCTCCAAAACGGTTGGAACTTTCAAAAAGAGAGATGGTGTGGTCAGCTCCTTTCGACTGTTTCAGCTTGTAGCAGGCGTAAAGACCTGCGACGCCTCCTCCAACTATGACGGTATCAGAATGGATTGTATCGGGGTTGATCGTATCGGACAATGGATATCTCCTTTGATTGCTTTAGATTCAGATCGAATTGCGCCTTTTCCGGTTAAAGCTCCTTTCCCTTTTCACATCATCTCTTCTCTGCAAATGCTTTGAAGAAAGTGTAGCAAAATACGCCGTCCTCTGCGGTTGTTCTGTAGAGGTCCCTTACACCTGCTTCGAAGACCTCGGGCTCGATTATCCCCGCCTTTATGGCCGGCTCACGGACGCCCTCAATCATTGCCGTGAACGTGTTTCTTGTGAAGCCCTCTACCAGCTCCGGCCTGCTGGAGTCGACGTAGACCATGCGGGGAGAGACACGAACCTGGCTGTAGCCTGCGCCGCAAAGCAGCGGGTAGAGTTCTCTTCCGATCAATGCATTGCCGCCTGCCATCTGCTGCAGTTCGACCAGGGCTGAGATGGCTTTACGGGCCGCTTCGCTATCGGGATGGAAGTAGGCTGAGCCGTGGTCTCCTTCAATCACTG
Source organism: uncultured Methanosarcinales archaeon (assembly GCA_963782455.1). GTDB lineage: Archaea > Halobacteriota > Methanosarcinia > Methanotrichales > Methanotrichaceae > Methanothrix. The sequence continues at coordinate 28,185 of CAWAJP010000010.1, read as the reverse complement.
TGATTGTGCCTCCGGGCCGGATGAATTCCTTCAGTGCGTGCAGCGCCTCGATCGGTCTGGGGAGGTGTTCCAGGACAAAGCAGACAAAGACATGGTCGAAGGAGCCGGGCTCGAAGGGAAGACTGAATATGTCTGCCTGCATAACCCGGACATTGGCAAGACCCGATGCCTCCACTTTCTTTTCTGCCTCGGCCACTGAGGCATGGGATACATCCACGGATGTGATCCGGGCATGCGGGCTGTTTTGGGCAAGAGTGATCGTTTGCGCTCCCACGCCGCATCCGGCTTCAAGGACGCGGCTTCCTGCAGGATATGAGGTGTCGGAGTGCAGCAGCTCGACCAGGGTAGAGGCCTGATCTTGCAGGCGTCTGCTTTCTCTGGGATCATAGCCGTGGACATATGCGCTGTTCATGCTGCACTTTTCGGTGCTGGATTGTATATTGAGATAGCGGTGATCCAATGTATAGTGAATTGGGTACAATCTCCCTCATCCTAATATCTCTTGCAGCATCGTATCGATTGTATCTGCTCCTGTTGCTCGTTCTGCTGGCAGACCGCGCGCGGGTGTTGCTCGCGGGGGAAAAGGGGTGCCCTCAACGCCGAGCAGGCTTGGTGAAACCATACAGTATGTTCGAGTTTCGATTTTTCCAGTTTATGGAATCAGGTACCCAGATAATTTGCATTCTTTCATTATCCTGCTTTTTCGGTTGGGGGAACCGCGCGCGAAAAAACGCGCGGAGGGGATCTGGGCGCCCTCAACGCCGGGCAGGCTTGGATACTCTGGGCCGAAAGCAGCTGATGGTTCTGGGTGGTCGTGGCTTGGTGAGCTAGTGTTCGTCAAGAACGACTGGATAGAGGATTGATGTCTCTTAAAATGCCTGCGATTCTGTCTGTATTAGATCCACAGTCTAACTCAAGACATTTTTCATGTGATTTCCGAGCCACGAACTGACTAAATGGGATATACTGTATGAAACCATGCCATCGAAGTATGTTCGAGTTTCGATTTTTCCAGTTTATGGAATCAGGTACCCAGATAATTTGCATTCTTTCATTATCCTGCTTTTTCGGTTGGCGGGAACCGCGCGCGAAAAAGACGAGCGGTGAATCGAACAAGTCGTTACAAAAGCCCTGACATCTCGTTTGGATACTTCTGAGAGGGTGCAATCATCTATGGTGTCTGGTGCCGCTTGTTCAGAAAGATGTTCGTATCAATCAGATACAATCTTTCTCACCCAGATGTCTCTTGCAGCATGTTGCAGATCAACGGAGTCTATATCAATGTCTTTTAGAAGGCCGACGATTCTATCTGCATTTGACTTAATTATCTCAATTTCAACCTCGTCTCCTTCTATCAAATCCAGCTTTTCCAGAGGTTTTAGAACATTGTTTTCATATCTTACTTTCACTGGCATCATGCTATACTCACGCTTTCTTCCTTAAAGAATTATCTGCGAGGTTATTTGAGTTACGGCGAACCGGAAAACTCGAAAGATTTGGCCATGCTAAAGCCGAAGGCTGGTACTGATTAGGGTAGATCGGATCGATGTCAATGCGCTTGCATCAGCCTATTTTCAAGGCTTCATATTGTTATCGTGCCTTCCATATATAGAGCCGCCTGGCCCGCTATCTTCACGCGCTCGCCCGCATGGATGCAGAACAGCTCGCCGCCCCTTTTCGAGACCTGGAGGGCATGCAGATCGTTCTTGCCCAGCTTTCCTGCCCAGTAAGGAGCCAGAACAGAGTGGCTGGAGCCCGTCACAGGGTCTTCTGGCATGCCGATTCTCGGAGCGAAGAAGCGTGATACGAAGTCACTCCGGTCCCCGCTGGCTGTAATGATGACGCCTCGATACGCTATCCTGGCCAGAGCAAGGAAATCGGGTTGCACTTCTCTGACAGTCGATTCGGTGTCCAGCACAACCAGCAAATCCTCTGCGCTGCCGAGCGTCTCTTGAGGGGTGACTCCAAAGGCTTTGCCCCCCAGAAAACTATAATTCAATATGTATCACAACATTTTGGGATGACCTGTTATCGCACTTCATGGTCTCCACCTATTTCTTTCCTTTAAGAGAGTGTCACCGGCATCCCATGAAATCCACCATAGCGATCTGCAGCCAAGGATAAAGCCTCTCTTTCATCTCTATCGAGCGGTCTGAACAGCTTCGTCCTGATAACCACCCCATCGTTCTTTCTCTCTTTTCTCCAGCCACCGGCAGCGATGCCATTGATGATAATCGTGTAATTGAAAGCGATGTTTCCCCGAGGGCTCAACTTTTCGGAATATGCTGCCGGGAACATGGCACTGCGATCCTTATAGCCGATCATGTATTCGTCAAAATTGGGCAGCAAACGGGCGGTCGGCGGCCCGTCTTCCCCGATAGGAACAGACAAAGGCGAGAACCAATAGTGCTTACCATCAACCACCTCCTGCATAAGCTCCGCCTGGACCATCTCCAGACCCGCTTTCGCTTCAGCAGCTGCCAACCCCGTCCACCAGGTGAAATCCTGCAGTGTTGCCGGACCATGACCGGTGAAGTAGCGTCTGGCCACTTCCGCCAGTGCTTCATCCCGCTCTAGCCTCCGGCTTTCGGCTACCCACTCATCAAACAGCACAAATGTCTGATGCTTTCCTTCCCTGGCTCCAAGACAGATGACTCCTTTTTGAGCCAGGTGTCCAAGAATATGATAACTGCGCTGACCTTCCGGATTGATGCCTCCTTTGGCAAGCACATCATAAAGTGCCTCGAGTGTCAGATGCCTTCCGCCTTCAAGTGCCTGCGAGATCAGCTTTTCACTTCGTTCAAATATCTCGTCGTTCAGGCCCAATTCTTTGTACCGCCTCGCACTTCGTCTGATAACTCGTGGAGCCAGCAGCTCCAGCATCCATCTGGCATCCCGTGCCGGCACAAAATGCAGGGTGCCTCGCATCGGCCAGGTGCGGATTATCTTTCGCTCGTCCAGTGCCTTTTCGATATCGACGAGCGTCGAGCCTGCCAGGCGAAGCCCAATGCCCCACAGGCCGCCGGAATAGTCCTGCGCCTGCACAGCACCCAGGCACTCGACTATCTCCTCGGGCTTGCGAAACTTCGTGCCAGCGATCTGCTGGTTGTAGAGCCGATAGCGAATGATGTCATTGCTCTTCATCGTCTTCCTCATGCCCATCCACTATCTGGCCACTTCTATACATCCGTACCATAATCATAGCCGCAAGTTATATTTCTTTATCTGCAATTTATGCTACTATGAGGACTCTTAGTTATCGAATCACTCTTAGAAAAGAGCCGGAAGGAGGTTATACCGTGCTCGTTCCGTCACTTCCCGGATGTGTCACCTACGGAAAGACTGTGGAAGAGGCCATAGAGATGGCTAAGGACGCAATCACGGGCTATGTGGAGAGCCTCATTGAGGATGGCGAAGCGGTACCCATAGAAGATGACCTCATAGAGTGCAGAGTGATAGTAGAGGCTCATGCCTAAGCTGCCACCTCTTTCTCCTCAAAAAGTAAATAGCCATACTGGAAAAGAAAGGCTTCGTACTGAAGAAAGTCACAGGGAGCCATTATATCTTCACGCATGCTGATACTAAGAGGCGAGTGACAGTTCCTTTTCACAGCCAGGATGTGGCCAGAGGCACACTTCTCCAGATTCTAAAGGATGCCGGAATCAGTAGAGAAGAACTGCAGGATCTTCTCTAATTTTCCATGTATTTTTAGAAGATCAATATTTTGATTTCGAGATTTCTCTTCATGCCACTTTCACCCTCGCCCAGCTTCTCATGGCCACATCCAGGCATTGGAACGCTCGATTAGTCTGCGGCTTAATCGTCGTCGCTTGGCCGGCCGCGGCCTTGAGCGGCGCAACAGGCAACGCGCGGGAGGCCCGCAGGGCCGACTCGCGGCACCCCGGAAGAATGCGCTGATGCTGTTACTTGTTTGCATCTATGAAGTCCAGTCTAAGAGGCGGGTCACAGTTCCTGTTCATAGCAGCCAAGACATTGCTAGAGGAACCCTTATCCAGATTCTAAAGAATGCCGGAATTAGCAGAGAAGAACTAGAAGATCTTCTCTAATTTCCCGCGAACTTTTAGAGCATCAATATTTGATTAGATCTTTATAGTTCTCGCTTCTTCAACGTATGATGTTCACAGCTTCCGGCTTGATCGCCTTGAGGCCGTCTTCATGCACGCTGTCCAGGAAATTTGGCAGCTGCTTTTCGCGGGTAAGGTTGTTTTCAATCATCCACCGTCCCTCGTCTTCCATGGCAGTGATGAGCGACTGATCGAGAGTGACTGAATACCGATGCAAAAGCCAGGTTGTAGCCATGTATTCCTCAGTGTAGTTCAACCTTCTTTGGAGGATGGCCTTTGATTCAGCCGGATGGCTGATAGCGTAATTCTCAGCCAGGACAAGCGACTTCAGGAGTTTGTTTATCGTCCCGGGGTGACTCGCAATCCAGTCATCTCTGCAGGTCAGAACCCCGAAGGCGTTCTGATTGCTCTGTGCCTTCCAGACTATGGCATTGCTGCCCAGTCGTTCTTCCACAGGAATGAGATAGACCTGCGGGACTAATATCGCATCCACAATGCCATTTCCGATTGAATCGACAAATTGGGACGGCCTGACATTCTGAAGGGTTACGTCTTGCAGACTGATATTATTCAGATAGAGAAACCTGCCCAGATAAAATTCCGTTATTGTCCCGCGGGCTACGCCGATCTCTTTCCCCCGCAGATCAGAGACTTGTTCAATGCCGCGATCTTTCCTTCCTACAATATACTGCCCCTGGTATTTATCGATGCTGCAGATCGCACTGATATCTTCTTGCTCTAATACCAGTCCCACTACCGGGTACTCTGACGAAGCCGCTATTTCTGCATCCCCCTCCGTCATGCCCTTCACACATGCCAGCCCCGTATCGCAATAAAAGATGGTCGCATTCAGGCCGTTCCGGGAAAAGATGCCTTCATCTTCGGCGATAAAGATGAGTCCTGCCAACCCCTGGACTGTAGTTTTGATAGCTATCGGCTCAAGCATTCCTGGATCGGTTATCTGGGTATTCGAGAGGTACCATGCGCCGAATCCCACCAACGCTATAATAGCTATGACCACTATTCCTGCAACAATCTTTTTCATTATCTTACTCCTGAGAAGCCTGTAGCCATCCAAGGCAGACCTGATGCGGTTCAGACCGTCCAGATGTATCTCAGCTGCTTTATTTGGGATCGCTCAGGCTCTTTGAGCGAAGTATTTCTATACACTTCGAAATTCCAGCGGTTCTTTGAGAGGAATTATTTCTTGGCATGTGAATCATTCCTGGCGCGGTTCGATCACATCATTCATAATAGTTCAAAACTCTAACGGAAGCAAACCCAAGTCCACAGGCAGCCTTCCAGCAATCAAGAGCTATCCAGGGTGTAAAAAAAAAGCGTTATAGGAGACATCCTTCATAAGCAGATGCCGTGCTTTCAGATCCAGGATCCTGAGGGCGAGAGCAGGGAGCGGCCATTGGACATGTGCAGAGCCCGCAGTCCCGCTTCCCGGTTCACTCAGACATTTCTCACCTACTCAAACGGCGTTTTGATCTCCTCCCAATCAACCCCTTTGCCAAGGTCCTCGATCTGGGCTTTAGCCGGGTCCTCTCCCAGAACTTCTCCCCGCATGGTCGGTCCGACTCTTGTGAGCTGCAGCCGGATCACGACGAAGTACAGCCGCTCAATTGCTTGCTCAAACATAGTGGGAGTTCCGAGCTCTGAGACATAGTAGCTTATATCCTCTTCTGATCTCTTGTTATGAAACCTTGTTACGAATTTCATATCTTCATCCTCATATTGTGCGTCTTCTTTTATTGCCTGTTTTTGGGATCGTCAGATCACATCAAATACGTGATCCAGCAGCATGATGGCCGTGCAGCCGAGCACCTGCGCAGAGGTATGCGAGCTCAACAGGTGCCCACCGATGGTGGTCGCGGCCTGATCGGCCGGGGTGGCTTCGGGCACGGTGTTGATATTCTGCACTGTAAGATGCACGTCCCACTTTCCTGGTACCTCGTCTGGCGGGAGCTGGATGCTGCCTGTGAAGCAGCACCGCCTGGACCGCAGTCTTCTGCTGCTTCCAACAGTGCTAAGTTGAGGAAGCTCAGTATGCACGCTGGCAGCGACTGACTTGCTGACCGTAGTCGTGAACTCCAGAGATCGAATGGGGTCGATGCAGTAGCTGATCAGCAGCCCCTCGCCTCCACCGCCCCGGATGACGACCTGCACAATCCCCTCGCCATGCAATACGATTTCGTGAACGATTCCCTGCTCTGCAGGTGCCGTCTTCTGGTCCAGCATCTGCCCGGCAGCGTTAGAGGCAATCAGCGTCAGCGGTGTACTGGTAAACTGCGCCACTTTCGCCGTCACCCTGGAAGCAGGCATGTGCGTGAGCAGCAGGGGACGCTGCGAGATCTGCAGTGCCTGAGCGGTCTCGAACCAATCCACGACGTGCACCGGTTGCAGCCCGGTGTCGAGATACCCCAGCCACGCAAACCTGCCCTTGTACGGGTACTCGCCCACCGGGAACTCTTCATAGTTCAAGCAGACAGTCTCCTGATCCGGCGGTTGCTGCGGGAAAGTTCTCGGACAGGCTGTGGGATGGAGCACAAGCCGGAGCGCGGTCGCCGGGCGAGCATGCGGAATGAGGTGAGCAACAACGTGATAGCCGTCGCACTGGCGCGGTTGATAATCCCATATGGCGGCGGTAAGCCTTACCATTTCGCCGGGCTTGTACTGCGCCTTGTCGGTCACGACCAATTTACCGAGCAGGAACTGAGTATTGAAATTGGTCTCTTCCACCTGGTAGGACAGCACACGATTCTCAGTCTCGCGCTGGTAGGTCCATTTCGTCTTTGTCTGGAAAGCAACACCCGGGAGGGGCAGATCTGGATACTCAATCCCCATGTCCACCATCTCCCTTTGAGTGTGCTCACCCGAGTCCGGCAGGGTGTTGTCCTGACCACGTCTTGTAGGATCTCGATAGTCGCTAGCGGCAGCGGCGATCGCTGCAGCAGCCGCACCTCCATACAGTCCCACAGTGAGTGGCGAGGGCACTTCCCATTCTATCAGGGACGTGAGCAACGGTCCGCAGGCAAGGACCTTGCCGATTGCTTCGACGTGATCGCCGGCTGTCGGATGGCCAGGCTGAATGATTTTATCCCCAACATCTCCCCCATCGCCCCAGACATGCCAGTTGGACAGGGCCACGGCTTGCCCACTGACATTATCTCGAGCGAGGACGCCGAGCGTTCCGTAGCTATTGAACCAGTAGATGTGCCCTTCGGAGTTGCTGGATGCCACACCACCTCGCAGGGGATCATACTTGATTTCATCCCGGTCTCCTGCCTGCGTTGGGTGCATCTGGGCAAGCTGCACATCAGTCTTGAAACCTTCCACCTCAATGGGAATAGGCTTGGACCCGGCGGCCAGGATGCTTCGTTCCGAGGGCAGCTTGTTTTTGACGTAGAAGATGATACTGATGCCGTCTTTCAGCTCGCCGCTGCGCCGCGCTAAACCCCAGCCAATCGTCTGGATGTTGGGATCTCCCTCATACTCATGACGGAGCCGCTGCACAATGTCCTTGATCTGTTGAATGATTTCTTCTTGTGCTGTCATAGCAGTTTCCTCCTCCTAAATCGTGATGTTCAAACGGCTCTGCACATCCGCTAACAGTGAGGCGCGCGCAAGAGTGTTGGCGTCGTTGCCACTGTGATTGAGCGCTACGGGCCGAAGCGTTGCAGTATGAACCCAGATCGAGCCCGAATCTCCGTGGTCGCTGACAGGTTCATTGAAATCTGGATCGGTCTCAATCGTCACCTGGTCGATACTCCATGTGGCAAGGTCGTGCCCCAGGGGCGCAAAGCCGGTAATTATCCCGTGGGTCAGCCCCGTCCGCGCTCCTGACTTGTGAAGCTTCCGGCCGGGATCGGTAGCGGGCAGCAGCATCAATGCATCCAGCTCAGCGCGGGTCATGACCGGTCCGTTCAATGCGATGTTGCCATCCAGAGAGACCACAGCATTCTGGTAGTCTTCGTTGGATTGGGCATCCAGGGTTTGCAGGAACGCCAGCGCTCGACTCGTGGTGAGAACGCACAGGGCAGAGTCTATGTCGTCACGCTGCACCTGTCCCAGGGTGCCGATGACCAGGTCTTCGTCATGATAGGCAACATCCGATGCTTCCGAAAGCGCGGCAGCCAGAAGCAGGATAAGTGCGATAATGAGCAGCAATATCTTCCACCACGGATCCTGGAAGGGAATTGGGCCGTATTGCCCTTCGAAAGGATTATTCGGAACGACGGTATAGGAAAATTTGGTCGGGAAGGCGTAAAAAGGATCGTAGCAAAATCGTCCATCCGACGGATGGCGTGGATCGAATCCTCCCGCCTGATCCCCACCGGGTCCGGATGAGCAGTAACATGCCAGGATCTTTTGAATTATGCAGGGGTCAACCTGCTTGCCGTCGAGCAGCTCTTGAAGAGTACGACGAAGCGTTTCCAGCGTGTGCCTGTCGCTAGCGGCATTGCGCTGCGGTCGAGAGCAACGATGGCGTCCCTTGCGTCCATTCTTTTGGTCGATGGCGATCTCTTTCAGCTTGAACCGCAATGAGCCTTCCTGGCACTCGGCAACAATCTCGCCGGTGCTGCTGTCAATGGCGGTGCGGCTAACAAAAATCTGTTTACGAAGGCGCCGGGCCGGATGATTCGGGTCGGCCATGCCCGCCGTATTGCGGCAGATGAATTCTATCTCATGTTTGCGTGGAGCGGCATTGGCGACATTGACCTTGAAATACACGGTGCGAGCCGCATTTGGTGCCAGCGGTCCCAGGACCATTCCCGTCCCTTTCTGGCTCTGCCCCAGAGAGGCCAGCTCGGCCTGCGACCAGAGGTCGATGATCTGAATGCCCCGCATAGCCAGATCGGCTCTATTGGCGGCTGTGATGTCCAGCACGTGATCATCGGTAAAGGGCAAGCCCCAGCGGTTCACCACGCGGACTGCCATATAGTATGTGCCCAATATGGTCTCGAAGATGCCGTCTGGCATCTGGAATAGATCGAACGTCCGCACAGCGTAAGGGCGATATGGAATCTCCAGCATGCTGCCGTCCAGGTAATCTGCATCCCATTGAATGTCTTCGAAGTCCCTGGTAGGCAGTGGATCTTCCGAACCTATCAGGGCGTGAATATTCACCCGTTCCAATCCCGTCTCGATAATCATCTCCGAGGGCTTCCAGGCGGAGGCTGCCGACTCTCTGTACTCGGCCACAAGCTGCCACGCCGGGCCGTCGGCGACTACATCAAGACCGACTGTGGGCGGATAGGTGCCGCTTCCAGATGTAGCGCCCTCGATTCTGAATCGGTTCTCCCAGTTATGAATCGATTTGACAACCATAAGATTCCAACGTCCGAATAGCTGTATGCTCATACAAATCCTCCATAATGACTCTCACAGCCGACGAGCCTCTATTTCTTCTGCCGCTGAGCTGCACTCCTTTCCGAAACACTTCAGCAGAAGAGGCAGGTCAATGCCGGGACCGATCAGCCTCTTCTGCAGATCTTGCTGATCACGTCCTTCTCAACTCCAACAAGAATATGAAGTGCAATATAAAGTACTGTAGATTGTTCCACTAGTCTGATCAAGTTTCCCAGGAGATTCATTAGCAGTTGATCTTCCATTGCGGATTTTGGTCTTCAACTGATCATTGGACCTGTTAGAAGCCAATCGGAAGAGTACCTAGAAATTAATTGTTACCCTTTCTATTAATAGCTTTAGGTACTCTTCTTAGAGATTGGTGAGTTCCCATAAGGGAGCATTATCAAAAAAGTGGGTTAAATTGATGCATCGTTCACTCCACCCGCACCTTCGCACCCAGCTTTGCCATCTCCTGGAAGAATCCGGGATAGCTCACATCCACCGCCTCGGCAGTATCGATCTTCGTCCCGCCCGCAACGAAGCCCGCCACCGTCAGCGCCATGACGATCCTGTGGTCGTGGTAGCCGTGCAAATTTGCGCCATGCAGCTTTCCGCCCGTGATCTCGAGGCCATCCGGCCGTTCCCGGATGTCGGCTCCCATCCGGGCCAGCTCCACAGCCATGGCATGCAGCCTGTCGGTCTCTTTATGCCGTACGTGCTCGGCGTTCATGACGGTTGTCTTGCCGCTCGCCACAGCACCCAGGACGGCGATGGTGGGCACGAGATCAGGAGTCCGGCTGGCGTCTACTTCCACGCCCACGAGGTCGCCGCCCTTGATCTTCAGGTCTCCTTTTTCCTTATCCCAGGAGACCCTGGCGCCCATGCGATTCAAGATATCGATAATTGCCGAGTCCCCCTGCCGGGACGGCAAAATACCTTTGACGGTAACCTCGGATCCAGTGACGGCTGCCGCCGCCAGCGGGTACGAGGCGGATGAGAAGTCTCCAGGGATGGTGTAGCTCTTCAGGCCAAAGCTTTGCCCGCCCGGCACGAAGAACTCCTGCGGCTTCGCTTGCACGCGCACGCCTGCATCTTTAAGCATGTCCAGGGTGATCTCGGCGTAGGGCCGCGACTTCAGATCGCCCTCGATCACAATCGTTGTCTCCTTCTCCGCCAGAGGAGCGGCTATCAGCAGTGCCGAAAGAAACTGACTGCTTACCCCGCCCTGCAGGTGCGCCGTGCCACCTTTCATCTTTCCTCTGACCACCAGCGGGGCCTTGCCGTTGTTGCGAATAGAAAATGCGGTGGCGCCAAGCTCCGAGAGAGTGCTCAGGAGCGGTCCGTTGGGCCGGGTGCGAATGGAGGAGTCGCCAGTCAGCACTGCACCGTCGGTCAGGGAGGCGACCGCCGAGCAGAAGCGCAGCGTGGTTCCCGAGTTCAGGACGTTTATAACATCCTCTGGAGTCTGGGGCCGGTCCGAAACGCCCTCGATCTTCACATCGCCGTTCAGTGTGACCCTGGCCCCAAAGGCCTCGCTGGCGGCAACTGTTGCCCTCGTGTCCGCAGATATAAGGGGCCGCTTCACTGTGCCGCCGGGACCCAAAGCAGTTATCAGAATAGCGCGGTGGGTGTAGCTCTTCGAAGGCGGGGCGTACACCTCACCGGATACAGCAGAGCGCTCGACTGACGCAATCATGATCAAGAGATGATACAAGATGTATAAGAAATATGTGCCATGATATAGTTTGACACGCTTTTATGGAGAACTGAAAAACAACAAATAATTGCTTACGTGACTGATCGTCGGGAAATGGAACCGTGCCCTGTTCTCAGATTTCAACAAAAGGGTAACAAGGGAGAGAGAAGCCCCCACTCCTCTACCTCTGCCGCCGTTAATCTTACGGCATTCAACGTAGTACGACACAAGTCGAATATAAATTTTTCGCCTACTTCCGGAAATGCTGCCCATCGATCTGGGGCGGAAGATAAATCTATGATCGTCTCAAGTAGAGTTTAGCAGACCGGAGAAGACACCGGCTGTCGATACTGCCATGAATGTTATTTGCGCCTACACGGTCAACATCGATGCGGTGTTCAATGTAATGGAAGAAAAGATAGCAGAGTTTGCTCTATCAGCCAGTGCACCGGCGACCGAAATCGAGCTGAGAGAGTCGATAGGCACTCCTGGAGACCTCATCTCCTCTCTCCTGTTCTGCATGCGTAACGGATCCGGAGCCGAGATCCTGATAGAGGGCCAGGAGCTCGCCCGCCAGATCGAGGCCGCCTTTCCCTGGCAGTTCCGCCTGGGAGGAAACGCAGGAATCACGGCCAACGTCCTGGCAGCTCTGGGCGCAAGGCCGGTCCTGAACGCCCCCGGGCTCGGGCCGAGGCTGGCGGGCATGCTTCACCCCCAGGTGAGTATCCCGGTCTCGGGAGAGCTCAAAAATCCGGTCCAGGCGGCAGAGATGGCAGGAACGGGTCCGGAGATGGTGCATTTCGTCTTCCAGTTCAAAGAGGGAGACACTGCCGCGAGCGCGGAAGGCAGGATAGCTGCGCCAAGGGACAACCGCTTTATTGCCACCTTCGACCCGATAAATACGAGGCTCGTCTCCAGCCGCCATTTCGATTCATACTGCCAGGAGAACATCCAGAGCTTTGACGGCGCTATTCTCTCCGGGTTCCACCTGGCATCTCTTGAGAGCTACCAGGATATCTTCTCCGAGAGGATTGCGCAGATCAGGTCCTGGAAGGAGAAGAATCCTGAGGTCTTCATCCATGCCGAGATGGGCTCATTCCAGAGCCCCCTGATCGCCCGCTACCTTCTCTCGCGCCTGCCCATAGACAGCCTGGGCATGAACGAGGATGAGGTCGCAGCAGCAGAAGGAAAGACCCCAGGCTGCTGGCAGGAGACGGTTCAGGCGGCTCAAGAGTTGCGCGAGCGCCTGGGTCTTTTCAGAGTTGCAGTTCACACCAGGGACTACATCCTGAGCGTCATTCTGGACGCGAAGATCACCGCGGAAGAGGAGATCACTGCTTTGCAAAGCGGAGCCGATGCCGCTGCTGCTCTGGCTGCCACGGGCTATGTGGCAGGAGAGCCTCCGGAGGAGGTCAACTCCGCAGGGCTCCTGGCAAGAGAGGAGTTTTGCAGAAGCGGAGCTGAGGCAGCAGGCAGAGGGGCATTCCTCGATTCAGGAGGCGAGATCGTATCCCTCATGCCGTCCCTCCTGGCAAGGGAGCCGCGCATCACCGTCGGCCTGGGCGATACCGCCACGGCGACCATATTCTTGGAGGAACTGAAGGCGATCAAGGGAGAGCGGAGTTGACCGCTTTGTTTTTTTGGCAAGCACTGAGAGCCTAGATGACCGTTCTTAAATCCCGGTGAATGTCTGCTCTGCAGACTATTTCATTTTCAGCATGAGCCAGGCCCGGCAGCCTCTCGGGGCTCGGCGATCCCAGCCTCGTACCTGCGCCGGTTGCTGTTGCCGCTGAATGCTCTTTCTGGATTCTCGGCCATCTCATCCCGCCACCGACAGGAAGAGTGGGATGGATGCCATGTTCGCAGGCGATCTGAGCCAGAAGTTTTCCAGCATCTAGCTCGGGCTACTACTGATATCTTGAATTCCCGGTCGTAGCGTCGACTGGTCTTTTTCATGCGATTACCTCCATTGAAGTGCCTTTGCTTAACTGCTTGTCCACTCAGAGGGGGTCCACTCCAAGTAGACTGCACCCATGATAGTGGACAGGTAGTTAACGGATTGACGCAAAATCAACATCATGGCGCTCACGTATGCTCCTCTCGAATGAGATGCCCGCCTGCCAATTCTCTCACTCTCTCCGCCAGATCAGAGATATTGATAGCGATCCTCTCCTTTCCCCCGAATACATCGTCCAGCACCTGCCTCCCCACCAGGTCATCGTATCCCGGCTCGACCCGGATGATCGTGCTCCCAGGCATCACAGTCATACCCTCTGCCATCCGGTCGAGGTCTCCGTCCACGATGCCGACAACCGGAATTCCGAGGCGGGCGAGGACATCTCCTGCAATAGCGGTGGTGTCGTCTCCCACAGTGAGAGCCACGGCTGCGCCTTTTGCCGCCTCAAAGGCATCTTCCGCACAGTGGTCGATGAAGACCGCTCCCTCGCCCCGATTCACTCCCTTCTTCGCCCTGGCCAGGCTGCGCCGGATAGAGCCGCTGCGGATGATGGCCTTCTCCAGGTCCACCTCATGCAGCTTCTCCAGGCCATGCCCCTTGGGAATGGCGCCTCTTATGTCAACGATCCTGCCGTCTCTGGCCTCGATCTCCACCAGCTCTCCTGTTGCCCTGGCCACGACCCTCCCGTTCACGGAGATCACCTCTCCAGGCTGAACTCCGGTCAGAGTGCGCCTGATAGTGACAGCATCCTCCAGACGGGATGCTCTGCGAATCTCAGGCGGCTTCAAGAGGTCCAGGCTGAGGTCAGAGGCGACTTGAGCTGCGAGCCCGCTCTCACCCGAGCCCTCAGCATCCTTGGTAGCTGTGGAGAGATCGGCCACGAATCTCCCGCCGCAGTCGATCTGAATCAGCTGCATTTCAGTCCCGGCTGCCCTGGCCACCATAGCCCCGAAGGCAAGGCCCGTCTCCCGGCTCTTGGCCAGGTTGAGGAGAAAGATGACATCCGAATCTGGAGCCAGATCCCGGATGGAGAGGCTGGGCCGTCTTCTCGGGCTGAAGGAGATGACGCTCTCGAGGTCTGCATCCATGACCGCCACCCGACCCATGGTCCCGCCCAAAACGGCCTTTACGCTTCCGAATTTTTTCAGGTAATCGATCAGGCGCAGGACGTTGCCGGAGTCCACAATCTCCGGGCCGTGCACCACTACACCGATCCTGGCAGCCCTTCCAGTCTTCATCGACGCCTGCTCTCCTTTAAGAAGTTTCAGCACCTCCTCCAGCTCCTTTCTTCGAGAAAAGCAGATGTGCTTGTCCAGAACTGCCTCCAGCTTCTGGATGGCTTCGTTTATCTTTGACATCGATGGCTTCATCGCGGTTCTCTTTGTGCTCATGCGCTTGATGCAGGAATCCAACAATTTTTCGCAAATCCTCTGTGCGCTCTGCGCCTCTGCGGTTAAAAAATGGTCGTTAGACACTGGTTATGACTGATGGTTTCGAATAGAACCGCAGAGCCGCAGAGTTCGCAGAGTCACGCATTGAAAGATGCGGCTCTTACCCGCCCGTCTCCAGGTTCTCATCCTGCATCTTGGCCGCGTCCATCATATCTTGCGTCTGCTTGAACCTCTCCTGAATCTGCTCCAGGGTCATACCCTCCAGCTCTTTTCGCTCCGGAGCCTTCTCGATCAGCTCCAGGGAATCCAGCCGGTAGTAGAGCCCGGTGCTGTCCAGAAAGGCCCATGTCACTCCGTCATCCTCTACTTTCAGAACCTTGACAGTTCCTATGGTGCCCGTGCCCTTGTACCTGACCAGGCTGTCTTCTCTTATCTCCGCCATAAGCAATCACCCGATTTTGAATTTAGGAAGGATCTCTTCATATCTTCGATCTTCACCAGCATATCATGATATTACACATGATCTATGTCTATAGGATCTATAGTTTCTCTATAATTATCTGGTCAGAATCCAAAGCAATACCTTGTGCCTTGCCTCTTATCTCTGCGCCCCCAGATTCCGCCAGCACTTCCAGCTCGTGAAATTCCTCTGATCCGCAGAGCACGTTTTGTTCAGGATGCGTTCCCGGCTGGATCTTGCAGCTCAAGCAAGTACGCGGGCCGATGGAGACCACAGTCTTCAGCCGCGGTGACGCAGGATGGCCCTTGGGAAGCACTATCAGTGGCGCCTCAAGCTCCCGGAGCTGATAGAGAGTGCACGCGAGACCGCGCCTGACCTTCTCCCCTACGCCAAAGGATGAGGCTACTATCAGGTCTTCTGGCTCGGTGAAGAGGATGATCTCTGCCGTCTCTGTCTCCAGATAAAAAGAGATACCTCGGGTCTTGGCAATGGCTATGGTGCCGCTCAGGCCCACGAGATAAGCGATCTCGTCATCCTTCAAAAGTATGTGCATGCCCTTGCAGACCTTATATTAGACCTTGTATTCGATCTTTATTATATACTGACCTTAGACTGCCTTGACATTCCTGGATTTGCAGGAAGGACACATGGGCCTTCTTCCCATGCCCTGGAACTTATTTTTGCAGTCCTGGCATTCGTAATCTTTGGCAGCCAGAGTTTCAACTTCCCCTATGTCCGGCCCGCCACCAACAGTACACATGTCGCCTTCACCTCCGATTTTTTCTATTTAGTACATCTGCATATTTAAAACCTATTTTCGTATCTCTTTCACCCGCTCGAAGATCTGGTTCATGGTATCAACATTGCTCTCCGTGAATGAGAATGGCGAATTCGTGAAGGGCTGGAAGTAGATCGGCACATCGTCCAGACGGTAGAACGTGCCGTCGCTCTCCATAGCATCGATTACGCCCGGCAAGACAACGTCCGAGATCATGGTTGTGGGACAGGGCGCAATGTCGATGCAGGCTACGGGAATCCTAGCCAGATACTCGGCGCAGGCGGCAGGAAAGTGACTGACCAGATCCGCTGAAAGGATAAACGCAGCGTCCACATCATGCTCCCTCAAGACATCCACCGCCGTATACTCGCCGGGATTGTAGCGGGGGTATCCGCGAGCGAAATCCAGGCCGAAGGGAAAACCATAGAGGTACGAAGCAATCTGGTTGAAGCCGGCCACGTTGCAGTGCCCCCTCAAAGCCCCGATCACGAACTTAGTGTAACCGTTCAGCTCCTTGACCAGGTTGAAAGCGAGTTCCGCGTTGCGGTGTTTTCCATAGGAGGAGGCGATTCCGAGACCCACATAAATGGCCCCGAACTTGCAGCTCTTCATCATGGAAAGCATCTCCTCCATATCTGAGATTAAGACGCCGGTAACTTCTTCTACGGAAGGGTGCGGCCTCTTGCCGTGCAGCAGACTGAGAAGAGCCGAGAGCAGCTCGTAATCGGAATTCGGTTTGAGCTGAATATGCAGATCCGAGTTCTCTGCGGTGACGCTCCTTCTCGGGTCAACGGTGATGATAGTCCGGTCAAACCTTCCTCGCCGGGTCCAGTAACCTCGCGGATAGACGGCATAGCGTGACATATGCCTGGGCATGGACTCCAGTGGATTGGAGCCCCAGTACACGGTCAGGTCCGCCCTCGACTTGCTCTGGCCGGCAGTCGCACCCACCCGGCCTGCTTCTTGAATGCCCATGGCAGTCGGCCCGTGGCAGACGGTGGAGTTCGAGTCGGCGATTCCCCCCAAAAACTCCGCCATATGAATTCCTACCTCCATGGCTTCGCAGGAGGTCTCGCTACCCATGAAAAGGAGGGGACGCTTGGAGCGGGCTAGGATTTGGGCGGTCTTCTCGATCGCCTCGTTCCATGAAGCCTGTCGCAAGCTTCCGTTTTCTTATCCCTTAGGAGCGGCTCCCTGATTCTGTGAGAGCTTACGATCTCCTGGAACTTGGCATTGCCCATCTTGCAGGCATTTTTGACCGTTAAGCCCTTTCCCTCCATCTCCACCTGAATATCGTCACAGGAGGCTCCGCAGACGGGACAGATTATATTCTTTGATGCCATCGTCTAACCCCTCATGTAAAACTTCATAACCAGTTCTTCTGCCGAGAGGACCTTCTCAATAGTTGGCTCTATCTTGACGGGTGATCCCTTGTAGAGAGGGGAGCCTGTAGAGAAAGTCTCAGGGTCAACCACTACATTCGCCCATATGGCCCTGGGCATGAAAACCTGGTGCGATAGAACTTTCTGATCAGCATAGGCATAGACAACGACGTTATGTCCATCATGGCTTGTGACCATGACCTTATCGGGCGACCCCATCGCCTGATAGTCCTCCAGATTCATCTCGCAGACGGCGCATTCCTGCGTGTAGTCGTCGGTGAGCTTGCTTCCGCCCTTGGCCAGCCTGCCCTCCTCAATGGTGCTGCCGGTATTCAGCAGAAACTCTTCCGTCATTTAGACCTCCCTGCAATAAAGAATTCCTTTGGGGTTTTTGCTTATGGCAAAGTCGCCGGTGAACTTATTGAACGTTCCCTCTAACTGCAGCTCCCCGACTTTGGGATTGTCTTCCCGGCCTGCATCAACAAAACCCGGACAGAACTGTTTGATCTCGCCGAGGATGGCGATGGTGCCACCATTCATCTCTGCGCCCAATCCTCTAACTGCATTGCCCTTGACGAGTATCAGGCCTCCACTCTGGCGAATGCCGCAAAAGTTTTCCACGCTGCCCCCTACGGTGATCGACCCTCCAACCAGGCCGCCGCCCAGCTGGCTGCGGGCATTACCCTCAATCTGGATCTGGCCGCCGGTCATACCCCGCCAGCTCCCCCGGTAGGCAGAGCCCACATGATCTCCAGCGTTGCCTGCTATCTGCAAAAGGCCGCCTTTCATCTCCATGCCGGCCCAGGAATCTGCATTTCCCTGAACGATGATGCTGCCGCCAGCCATCTCTGCGCCCAGATGCATTCCAACAGACCCCAGGATCTCGATCTTCCCGGATTTCATGCCCTGGCCGATGCGCTTTATTCGGGATACATCGCCATCGATGACGATCCTGGTATCCTCAGGCGCCTCGCCAGCCCGGACATCCACATCAAAGAACTCACTCAGAGGAAGCTCCCTTGGCCCTTGCCAGACCTGAAGCTTCTCTATCTCCTCTTTCGACAAAACAGCAAGCGTATCGGGCCGGATAACCTCGGCCTCGACTGTGATTCCAATTTTGCCTTTGGGTACGAGTTTGATTTCTGCCATCAGCCTCACCTCCTTGCTACTGCCTCAAGAGGCATGTTGACCGGTATCGCCACCGGATTTTTCAGATACTTTTCCGGTACGGGATAGTTGGCAAATCCCACGGTGTAGTACTTGAACCAGTCCTTTACGTCCGCCATCATCTCTTTCTCCACCGTCTCGTCGACGTATGGCTGGCAATAATATCTGCGGCCTTCGGGCACCGCCACAATCTCTCCCTGCCGGGCCACTATCTGGCCGTCCTTTATCGTATAGTCCGGTCTGGACAGCCGTGAGATGAGATTTTTAGAATCATTTACATTCAGCTTTGTGGGATCGATATCGTAGACTGTCACATCCCCGTCCGCTCCCAGGCCCAGGTGGCCTTTGCGGTAGGCCATGCCTATGGTCCGGGCAGAATTGGCCCTGGTGAGGATGGCAATATCGTAGAGGCTCATCTCTCTGTCCACGCCACCCAGGCTCGACTTTTCATAAGCCCATTTGTGGCACTCTTTGGCGGTATCGTCTCTGGCTTTCTTGGACATGAGCCATGCGATCACCTGCGGGTACTGGGTGAAGATCCCTCCGTTGGGATGATCCGTGGTCATGATGGTCTTCCAGGGGTCATCAACCAGGAGCAAGACCTCTAACCCTATGGCCCACATGACGCTGTGAGCCGGGCTGCTCTTCAGGTACGCCAGCGAGAGAACACCTGAGCCGCATTCCAGTTCCACATCGCAGTTGGACCACTTTTGGCCGGTGAGCATGTAGAGGTCGTGCTGAGCCGGACCGTCGCCGGTCATGGCGGTGGCTGGACCAAAGGGAATCGAGCCGCTGTCTATGACAACATTCTCAGTCTGATTGATGTATTTCGCCAGTTCCGGAGCGCCTGAGCAAAAGTCCCTCCAGGAAGATCCACCAAAAGCACTGAACTGAGCGTGAGCGAGATAAACGGTCTGTCTTCTCCTGGCGCTCTCCTTCGTCTCAGCCCATTCCAGATCCGTCTTGCTCTTCGGATCCAGAGCCGAGGTTATCATGAGCGAGTCTCTGGCGACTTCCCAGTTGCCGGGATGGCCGAGGTTATTGGCGTGCAGATGAAGGGACATGGGAAGGCCGAGCATTTCATTGACCTCTGCCAGGCCCCGGATGATCTCTCTGGAGGTTACCTCGAAGTGGATGTTGGGCTCATCCAGGCTGCGCACGTTCTTGGCCCAGCCCCAGTTCTCCACACCGGCCGGATTGACGCATTTTATGCCGTAGGCCTTGTGAGTCCTCATCATCCAGGCGACATAAGCGGCTGCCTTCTCAATGTCACCCTCCTTCAGGTAGCGCATGATAAACCAGTTGTTACCGAAGACCATGTAGGCTCCCATATCAAGGATGGGAGTCGAGCGCATCTCCTCATGAGTGTGGCGGGCTTCCATGGGAGGCATGGCGGCTTCGAATACGGTGGTGTAGCCCATGGCAGCGTAGTCGTATCCCTGCTTGTAGACAGAAGGAACAGTGTAGCCGCTGCCGGAATGGGTAAGGAGCGTTTTTTTGCGGACTGATCGGTAGTGGTCTTCGGGACGCATGAGCCGGCCGGTGTTCACCTTGGTTCCGGCCACGTGGGAATGGGAGTCCACGCCGCCGGGCATGACCGTCTTTCCTCTGGCATCGATCACTGTGGCGTCTCTCGCCTCAGGGCCGGAGAGACCTGACACAACTTTGCCGTCTTTTATGAAGATGTCCTTGACCTCGCCATTTATGGCATTCAGAGGGTCGAAGACGTAGCCGTTCTTGATAATTGTCGTCTTACTTGGATTCGTCTGGATAGAATTCGCAGCCATCAGACCACCTCTCTTGGCATCAGCCAGATTGCATCCACCGGGCAGATCATGCTACAGGTAGCGCAGGAGCCGCAGACCTCCTGATTCACCACCTTGACTGTGCCGTTCTTGACCTCCAGGAGAGGCTTCTCATCCATCTCGTTCAGGTGGCCTGCGGCAAGGTAAGGATCAAAGAGCGCGTTTACCGGACAGGCGATGACGCAGTTTCCACAGCCCAGACACGTATTTTCGTCCGTCTCGAGACGTGAGGTAAGAGTTGGCCAGGGGGCGGGAAGGACGAGCTTCTTCTCGAAGGCCTGTTTGCCCTTCATCTCCGGCACAATGGCAGTCTTGCGAACGGTTATGGCACGCACCGGGCAGGATTGGGCGCAGGCACCGCAGTAGATGCAGGCATCAGGGCGGTGAGTAACGTTCTCGCCCCTCTCTCCTGCCTTCCATTCCCGGTTGAAGAGAGCATTGGCAGGACAGGTGTGCACGCAGGTTTTGCAGACCTGGCAGATTTTTTCATCACGGCTGTATACGCCTGCAAAGGGCTTTTCGAAGGTGATGGCGCCCACCGGACAGACGGAAGCGCACCAACCGCAGTGCACGCAGCGGTTCAAATTGATCAGTGTCTGGCCACCCAGCTTGAGGCTGCCGTCCTCTGCCAGGTGCCTGTCCTTCAGCTCAATGCAGCCCTGGGGACATACTTCGCTGCAAAGGCCGCAGTGCACGCAGCTTTCATCGACGACGGTGGGCTTGAGGGCGACGCTCAGGTATGAGTCGTCTTTCTCAGCCTTGCCGGCTTTCCTGACCTCCAGAGCACCTGTGGGACAGACCCGAGCGCATAGCGAACAGAAGACGCAAGCCCCGCTCTTTCTCTTCTCAATGAAGTCTTTGTCGATCAGCCCGCGGACCACAGGTCCCACGGAACCGATGATCAGCTCCCCTTTGGGGCAGACCTGGACGCAGGTCCCGCAGCCGATGCACTTTTCCGGCAGATAGACCTGCGACTTATCATCCCGAGATTCCAGCAATACCTCTCTCATCCTAAACCCTGCCTGTTGGGCCTCGATGTAGGCGGGAATGGGTTAAGAAGGTTTTCGTGGGCTGAAGAAACCTGTAGAAAAAGAGCTCATTTTCGAGTTGGATGCAGCGAGGAAAAGCTTTTACCACACTTTTACTCTTTCTTCCGTGGTTCCGCGAGTCGGCCTGCAGGCCACGGCCAAAAGGGGCGCCTTTCCCGGGCCGCGGCCGGCCGAGCGACGACGGCGGCGGTTAAGACTTTTTCTCGTCTGCCGCTACCAGATGGCATAGGGCATTACAGAAATAGTTCTCTGAAATTTTATGAGAATAGTTAATCTGCCTTCTAAATCCCTTCTTGACGGCAAAACTCATCAAAATCCATGTACTTGTCCTTCTCTTTGAGGAACCGCCTGTATTCAGCATCGGCATACTCTTCCTCTTTGGTAAGGACTTCTCTGGCAACTTGAGCAGCCATTTTAACCTCTCTGTTCTTTTATTCCTCTTTCTTTATAACTCTACCTATATCTCAGCCAGCCTTCTGGCCAGGTCAAGCGCCCTCTTCTCTTCCTCATCTCCCACATTTCCCCCGACTTTTTTTTCAAGGATTTCCAGCGTCTGGCGGAAGTTAAGTTGAAGGATCTCGGCGGCCTCTCTTATGGTGATCTCGCCATCCTTATAGAGTTCAGCAACATAATCCCGGATACCCATATTGATTATCTTTTTCATCGCCGACTCTTCATTGAGGCCGTTTTTCTTCATAAGATCAAGGACCCTATTAATGGATTGATCCCTGACTACCATTACTTCTCCCATCACAAGACCTCCGATACAGCAACGCGATATTGATCTTTGGATATATGCACTTTTAAGTTATCAATATATCTAATGGTATCCTCTTTTGTTAGCATCTTTTTATAGAAAAGGTAAACGATAAGTGACGAAGACGTTAGATAGGGAATATTTGATCTTTCGAGGTGGTTCAGGAATTTCTTATCGTCACTTACTATTAACGCGAATCCTCCGGATCTATAGAGCCGGAGAACCTCAATCTCACCTTTGTCGTGACCTGACGATCCAGATACGTGAATCTTTCCTTCATTTATGTTTTCCTGGATTGTTCTGGCATCAGGACTATCCTCTGATTCAATGACTGTCTCTTCATGGACTCTCTTTGGTATGATGACCTCCAGTAAACTCACAATGATCTCTTTGGAACCTGTTTTTGTGAGCTTGATCAAG
The DNA here is from genome assembly GCA_963782455.1 of uncultured Methanosarcinales archaeon. Lineage (GTDB taxonomy): Archaea > Halobacteriota > Methanosarcinia > Methanotrichales > Methanotrichaceae > Methanothrix. The sequence continues at coordinate 5,883 of CAWAJP010000010.1, read as the reverse complement.
ACATCAGAGTCCATCACAATCTTCATGATCCATTTCCAGACAGCGTATCACATAAACCTGTTCCTAGCAACTTCTCCGGTCATAAAGATAAGAGCCTGGATGCTGAATAGATATATTCTCATTTTCAAAGAGGCAGCTCCTTTCAGATATGGATAGGCTAACCAAACTCGTTGATGCGATCAGGAATAACAACAATGGTTTGCCATGGAAAACTGATTTTTAGTGTCGATAGATGTTGTTTTCCATCCGTCCGTGTGAGCCCCCTTCCTGGGCTCATGGGCGTTTCAATTGGGCCACTTCTTTTCAGAAATGGATAGAGATGTCAGAAAGAAGTGTGAGCGCGTGGCATTTCTTCAGGTTTCAATTGGGCCACTTCTTTTCAGAAATGGATAGGCTCATATTTTACCCATTTTTCTGTTTGGCCCACTTGGATGCGTTTCAATTGGGCCACTTCTTTTCAGAAATGGATAGAGGGTCCATTTTAGGGCCTTTACTGATCTCGAAAAAATGGCCATTTTCGCACATACCGTTAACTTCTATCAATACTTTCAGAAAGTTGACCTCTGCTTAGAGGCATTTTCGATATGCTTCGGCCTTTCGCGCGTCTCCCAGGGTTTTGGACACCACATCGACGTGCGAAATTTGCATGAAATTTTGGTCAAAACAGTTATATTTTAACCCATCCGTCTGGATCGAATGGCCCTGTAAGAGGAGGGTGCCTGTTTGCCAGATACTAATGCTGGCTGGTTTCTCCCTAGATATATATATCGATTGTGCTTCGCTAAAAATAGCTATAAAAAGGCCAGCTGCGGACTCACGTCTTACTCCTTTATGCAGCCATCAGCTCGATAGATCGCGATTGTCGCGAAATGCATATTCTCAAACTATGACGGCCAATCTCCGGGAATCTTCAGATCGAAGGCCTAGGAATTCGATCCGCTCCATTGCCCCGCCATCTGCAGGTCCCAGATCGACGATCATAATCAGATCCTGATCGTGCTTGATGAGGTCAGTAAGAGCCGCTATCAACTCTACTCGGCCTTTGGGAGTCAGATCGCAGCGAAAAACGGAATAATGGATGGGCTCCCCAAAACCTTTCATTGTTCTGTGAACTCGCTGCAATCGCTTCGGGTCCAGAAATTTATCAATCTAAAGAGAACCACTCTTCACGGCTGATGCATCCGTCCCGCAAAATCTTGGCCAATAGTTCCACACCGATCTCCTCCCCATGATGCGGATCTGGGATTATGATGGTATCCATTCCCCTAATCATGTACTGATGTCTCTTGCCTTGAAAGGGACCTGAGGCTCCCAGCCTATTCAGTCGCTTTACCAGCTCACGTCTTGACACTGGCGAAAGCTTATGCAACAGATATCGGCTCCTTGGAGGAGGCGAGTATGGTTAAGCCACCCATAGGCGGTATAGGTTGTCCCCATTGGAGCTTGGCGAATATCCATTCTTCTATAACTTCAATTAGCTCCTTGCGACAGTCCTCAACTGTCTTGCCTGTAGCCCAGACACCAACTAGACCAGGGACGTGGGCATAGAATGGCTCCGGGTTATCTATTACCTCGTACTCAGCCTTTTCAAGAGCGGCCTGGATGTATTCTGCGAACATGATAGTATCCATTGTTGGGTATGAATAGAAAAAGATAACGCCATCAACACAAAACCGTTTCTTCCACTCGTGCTCGTTTAACCACAGCTATAATGGCTTATACTTACGGATTCCGCGCGCCTGGGGGCGTGCGCCTCACAAGACCGAGGCCGGCCAAGCGACGACGATGGCGGTTAAGTTGCAGACCAATTGGAAGTGCAATGTTTTCAATGGAGACGCGTCTTTTCGGCCATAGATACGATTAAAGGAATAGTGATATTGGGAAAGGCAGTCGATTTAATCAGGACTTGATGAAATTTTTTAGGTTTTTAGCTATGCAGATGAAAGCCATTCTTCACGGCTGATTTTTGCCTTCCTCAAAATCTCTGCAAGGAGGCTTGCCCCTATTTCTTCACCATGATGGGGATTAGGGATTTTCGCATAAAGGTGCTCTCGAACCATATAGGAATGGCCAGATCCGGGATAAGGTCCTTTGAATCCCAGCTTATTCAATCGACGAACAAGCTCACGCCTTGAGACCGGAACGAGTTCAGAAAACTGCCAATGGCTCCGTGGAAACATTTATGCCCACATTGCCGATCGGTGGAATGTTGTCCCCCATCTTGAGCCTCAAAGCAATCCAACCCTCGATGACAGAAATGAGCTCTCTTCGGCACTCTTCTATCGTCTTTCCGGTTGCCCAAACGCCTTCAAGCTCAGGGACCTCCCCAAATATGGGCTCTGGATCATCAATAACCTTGTACTCTGCCCTTTCCAAAGCTGCCAAGATATATTCGGCGAACATGATAAAGAACCATTTAGAGCCATTAGGGGAAATATCTTGCGCTGTTCATCAAGAATGGATGAGTCCCATTCATGAAGAGTTTCAATTAGGCCACTGAACCTATAAAATCGCGTGCGAGTCCACCCATGAGACGCGCTTCTGTGGAACAGGAATAGCCCTGCCAATCTCTCTTGCAGTCTGAAGCCAAAGCTGCATTGCAATTTTGACTTCCTGCAATGCCCTCTCTTCCGTCTCGCCAAAGGCTGAACAGCCTGCAAGCTCCGGAACGATTGGCAATGAATCCCGTATCCTCTTCACTGTAGAAGATCTCAATTGCGTGCATCAATCCTCCTGAAGATTGGCAGTTTTGGGCTCAGGATAAGGATAGTTATATCTGATCTAAAACCGGATCTCGCATATCTATCCAATCAAGCTGCTTCCTTTATCTTAAGTTCGACCTCACCGGCGGCAATGGGTTTTGCTAGAAGCCTTCCCTCACGGAAATCCTTCACAACCTTGTCAATCTCTCTGGACACTTCCGGTGTGAGATATTTTTCATCACAAAGGTCGCACATTAAAGCCGGGACATTCTTAATCACCACTACGCCCCCGTTGACTTTGGTGACATACTCTGTGATTCCACGTCGCAATCTGCCTCGACCGCAGTTGCAGGTGTCAGGGATCAACTCATTCTTTTCGTCATATTGTTTGTCCATTCTCCATCCTCCGGCCAGTAGACTGTCACTATACGCAAGTGGTTTTCGCTTTGTGTTGAGCGTCTGGACAACGTCCACGTCCTTTCAGACGTAGATAGCTCAAGGCGATTGAACCGACAGAAGCAAAGCAAATCCACGGATTCAATTGGGCCACTTCTTTTCAGAAATGGATAGTACGAACCACTCAGCCAGCTACTGAGCGTTGAAAGGGGTTTCAATTGGGCCACTTCTTTTCAGAAATGGATAGTTCAGACATGTCTATATTGATGCAGTAAATGGAACAGTTTCAATTGGGCCACTTCTTTTCAGAAATGGATAGCATTCCAGTCGATGTTATAAAACGCTGTGTAGTTACCAGGTTTCAATTGGGCCACTTCTTTTCAGAAATGGATAGACCCCAGAGTCGCCCGACCGTAGGCCCGCTATCATGGTTTCAATTGGGCCACTTCTTTTCAGAAATGGATAGGGACATGTTAGCATTTGTGCATGGCATAAATAGGCTTGTTTCAATTGGGCCACTTCTTTTCAGAAATGGATAGTACATTCTAGCTAATGACAATAAAATAACCATATCTGTTTCAATTGGGCCACTTCTTTTCAGAAATGGATAGATAAGGACGGGGGTCGCGTGGCCCATTTCCGCCCCGGTTTCAATTGGGCCACTTCTTTTCAGAAATGGATAGCTTTCACAGAAGACGATGACGGCAACTATTACCAAAGTTTCAATTGGGCCACTTCTTTTCAGAAATGGATAGGGCGGCCATTTTTCGGCCTTTACGGCTATCGAAAAAAAGCCGTTTTGCGAGAGGTTTGTTAACCTTGTATAAACTAACACAAAGTGCCAGCGTCTTCACAGGAGTTTTCGTATGGCAGAGGCATTTCGAGCGCCTACCGGACCTCCCGGAACCACATAACCTCTCGCAATGAACTCATACTATAATTGCCTTTCGTTCCATTTCAGCAGGTTGCACTCCCATGAACTCAATTCTATTCTTAACGCTTCCCTCAGCCAGACCGAGATCGATGATCATAATCCGATCTTCATCCTGCTTTATCAGATCTGTGAGCTCAGCTATCATCTCCACGCGACCCTTGGGTGTAAGATCGCAGCGAAAAACGGAATAATGAAGGGGCGCACCAAAGCCTTTCATTCTCCTATTAACTCGCTGCAATCGTTTCGGGTCCAACGTGGACATTGGGTAGCAGATTTCAGCCTATGATCGGAAAACGAGTCTGTCCCTAAAGAAGGAGGTACACTCAAGACTTAAATAGTACCCATCCCTTCATAAATCCAGAGAGGATTAACGTGGCACATCCAATTGAGCTAGGATTGGTCCTAGAAGGAGAAGATGCTAAGGAGTTCTTAGAAGATCTCAGAAATCCCAAAGCCACAAAGGAGCAGATTGAGATGTTCAAAGAGGCCATCAAGATTGCTAAAGAACATCCTGTTGAATTGTGATGAGAACGGTTCCTCAAGAGAGCCTTCGTGTTATTCCTTTGATTAAGGAGGCAGTTCTCTCTTCATTCCACTCAAATAACAATGAATTGAACGATTTTTTGATAAATGATGCCCTGGCTTCACAGAATTTCTTAATAAGCAGGACGTACTTATGCTACTATGACGAAACCTTGGTCGGTTTCCTGACATTGGTTACAGATACGATAGAAGTCAAACTTGTAGAAGCGCCTGATGGAGTAGATGGATATCAGTATTCAAAATATCCATGCATAAAGATCGCCAGGATAGCAGTAGATAGTGACTATGCAGGAAAAGGCATAGGAAGGTTCTTGCTCTTGTGGGCAGTGGGTACTGTTTATCGTGTATCCAGGGTAGTAGGATGCAGGTATATTACCGTAGACGCAAAGAGGGAATCCGTTCAGTTTTATGAAAAGAATGGATTTAAAATCATAAAACGATATGCTGAGCGAAGTTTTCCTCCCATGTATCTTAATATGTATCCAATAATTATAAGTATAAATAATAAGAATACTATCGATTAACCTAATTCATTTTCGCGGCGGAAAGAGGGTAACACCCACTACTTAGGCCAACACGACAACGCCGGGGCCGGATTGTAGAAGAGGAACGCTCCCGCAGATGAGCCCGTGCACGCTCCGGTGCAACGCCATACCATAACGCCAGATGGGGCCCGACCTTCGACGATGAACAGGTGAGCCGCATGGGATTTTCAGGCAGTAAGGGCAGCGGATCACGGGGATAATGGGGGATGAGGTATTTTAACTATAATTGCTAATATGATTATTATTAACGGTCAGATATTCTTCAATCGGGCCCGACGAATTCGGACATGTGTTCATTTCAGCTAGGGCGGCACTCTATGGATTTGCGGGATAATTACAGATCGGGCTCTGTTGATTCAAAGACTGCTTTCGCTCCGTCTTCCGGATCGAGCGAGCCAGCCTGTGTGTGCCTCTCGCATGTTGCCTGTCGGCCCATTCAGCTCAATAATTCCTTGGCGGAAAGGTATATGATCTGAGAACTGTCTAAACGTTTCCCATGGAAAGCTGAATTTTGACGTCAATAGATCCTGTTTTCCATTCACCCGTATGAGCCCCCTGCCGGGGCTCATGGGCGTTTCAATTGGGCCACTTCTTTTCAGAAATGGATAGTGGCATATGGCAGTAGTATTGAAACCATGAACGGTGTTTCGAGTTTCAATTGGGCCACTTCTTTTCAGAAATGGATAGTTGCTAGATTAGATACGATTCATAAACAGCATAGATGCCGTTTCAATTGGGCCACTTCTTTTCAGAAATGGATAGT